>JAZLGZ010000070.1:0-52722 GCA_045616585.1 Lachnospiraceae bacterium | reverse complement strand
GGAAAGCTGCTGAGCTTCCGAGTGGTTCTGCCGATAATGTCAGGATTTGTATTCCACTTAATTTGAAAAGGGAAGTGATTCTCAGGAGACAAAACCATATTATTAACAAGTATGGTGAGGCAAACGAGAGTAATGAATCTGATTTTAGTCAGGATGTGCACAAGCTCGTTTCGCAAATTGAAATATATGATCAGGTCTGTTATGTACGCTGTGCTCTGGAAGAACCGGAGCAGAAGCATAGCAGTGCAGCAGTAAAGCTGGTTCGTGATTTTGTAAGGTTGCTGGAGGATATACCGGACGGATGTGCAGAATGCTTCCCGTTTAGTATGATAGATGAACTTACCGCGGAGTATTTGGGATAAAATTGAAAGAATAAATCGTGTCGTAAAAACGGTACGTTAGTATAGACAATATAGAGGGGCTGCCGGTTTTTATCTGTGTTGAATTGGTCATAGATGGGGTGGATAAATCAGTGAATTACATAGTGACAAGAGTTGACTTGACCACTTGACCTGTGGCTGTTGTCGCAAGTAATCAGGTCAAGATAATTTCGCATCCTTTCTATAGGAAGTATATATGGAAACGAGGATTTTCACTAACCCACAATAAGATATTTTGGGAATACTTTTTAATATGTTGTTTTGGCAAGCCCTTTTAGAAGAAAGTTGCAACGGGCTGATCAGCCTTGTTTCAGGCTGATCGCGGACCCGTTGTAAACATTTTAACTTATTTTATTGTCAGATAGCATTTGCCGTTTGAGCATAGATGTATATGTATTCATGACTAGGCCTGAATAGTTCTTTTTCTACTTCGTCTATGTAGGCAGCCACTTTGGCACTAACATGTAAGTCGCCAAGGTTTTTAACGGTAAATATAGGACTTTCTTTATAGCTATTTAAGGCTTGAAGATCAAAGTCAGTAGGTGTTTGGCGACCTTTAATTTTTATATCTGCTCTGCTTTTAATATAGAAATATATCATTATTATCACCTCCTTTCTATAGAGATTATAGGTGGATAAACAAATAATCGCTAACCCATTAAAATGAAAGTTTTGAACTCGGCGGATTGAGGCTGGTATGGGGGATTAATTCAATGATAATTTGACGAATTCGGCAATAAGCAATGAGAACTATATATCAAATGAAATGATTGTGGCTAATAGCGCAACTGAATGTGTAATGCGACAAATATGAGGATATATTTGGAGTGGATTTGTTGTCATATTATGTTTTAATGTAGGTGAGGGAAAGCAATATGAGTAAATACGTTTGGTGTGAAGATATAGGCTCAGGATATACTTTTTGGTGCTATATATTAAGCCATCTCTGTCCGGAAGTGATAGTAGAATCCAAGGGCAATAATTCATCGTTAAGAAAAGCAGTTGAAAGGTTAGCAGACGATGGCAACGATTATTATATATTTATTGACCATGCGATAGACAATCCGGATGTCCTTAGAGAGGTAAAAAAACTAAAAGATAGTATCGGAAATAAGCATAATGTTCATGAAATATCGATACATTCGTTCGAATTTGCTCTCTTATCATTTAATAGGCTTGAGCAGTGGGTATTTGCTGAAATCGATGATTTAAAAAAATCAAGAAGGACTCAGCTGGATGCGAAGGACATTTTTGTTGAGATTGTGTTGAATGGAGGAGAGGCGGATCGATTAATAGAATTAAAAAATGCCCTTAACTACAATGCAGCACATAATTCAGAACAAATTGCGGCAAAATTACTTGCTGAGATTACTCTTAACACAGGTTTTGAAACTACGAAGAAAAAACTTGGTGAATGCTTTATTGTAGATTGCTGTGATTGGGAAAGTCGTCAAGAGGATGATTTATGTGGACTTGATGCAACGAGACTATCGGCATATAATAAAGCAAAAACAATAGTGATGGAATCGGTTCTTTGGAAAGCTTTCCTCGAGGGAGGACTTGTAGGATGATAACTGTATATAAGAAGAAGTATATACCCAAGGATATGGAACTAATAACAATAAACGATGTATATTTTAATAAGTACACCGTTGAGTTATTAGACGAGCGAGCGAAAGATATTATTGCCCATATTGACGAGTCCGATGCGATTTTACCGTACAATATTATATCAAAGTTTGATGGGGCAATGCTGAATATTGATAAGCTCTCAAGTGGTTGCAAAACAGTTCTTAATGTTCTTTACAATGAGAATAAAGTATTTGATATAAGAGAATGTGGCGAAAATGCATTGGATGAATTATATGCTCTTGAGCACGGGAATGTATTTTGTGAGTACCCGCTCATTTCATTTGAAATGCAAGAAGTGTATGTGGCTGATAAAAAAGAGAAACGTGTAATCTGTGATTATGAGGAATTGAAGAGGTGGTGGAGTGATGAAAATAAAGCCGATTCTGGAAAACCGGATTAATACTGTTCATACGTCTTATGTTGTTGACTTCTATTTAGAATCAAATGTGACATTCATTTGTGGAGACTCAGGAACCGGGAAGTCTGCGGTTTTTTCTTTTTTACAAGAACTTGCAACAGAAAAAAAGCAAATGAGATGCTTCAATTATCTTGACATTAAAAAAAACTACAAATCTATAATCAAACGATCTATAAAGAAATTGTTTGTCATTGATAATGCTGATGTGTTGTTGGACGATGATATGAGAAACTATATAGCGTTTGATAGTAATAACCAGTACATCATTATTGGAAGAAATCCATCAGGCCTTATGTTAGCTCAAGATGAGTTTTATGAATTGGTTAGTAACACTCAAGGCAATAAGACCTATTTTATGTTGAAAAAAGTTTTTGGTTAAGCTATTTTCGTTTGATTGAGTGATGGAACGAATTTATGCAGGAGTTATCGGGAGGATAATTGTTGCGGAAGTAGCATTGTAGCATATTTTAGTGGTTTCACACCATGCATTTGAAACGTATTAGCTGCAAAGGTCAGAATGAATAGGCAATGAAAAAATCGGACGCCGTAATAGATGAAAATGATGGGAGAAGACAAGTATGGAGCATGTACCAGTCTGTACAAAGATGATTGCAGAATATATGCTTCCTAATGGTGCATTAGGTGGTCCTTATAATGAGCAGTTTTCTTTTGAGTATAAAGGAATAGAGTTTAACCTTCAGATATATGATTGGGTAATACGGAAAATTGAAATAACTTCTGAAAACGAAGTAGAATACTATTATTTTCGCAATATCAGGGGGTATATTGAAAAGCTCCTTTACGTCATGGAAGGGGCCTTTCTTGGTTTAAAGAAGTTAAGCTATTTTTCAGAGAGTGAAGATAGCCAATATTTAGACAGTTATGCGCATAATGACGAGGCTTCGAGGCTCAGCTATTATGTTTCATCAAAGAGTCTATCGATATCAGTTGGTAGGCTGTTGCATTTTAGCGGCAATATCAATAAAACTATATTCGAGAGATGGATTGATCTTGTAAATGAAATGGATGTCTTACTTCAGATTTTTCTTTATACCACCAGTGATAATAGGATGACCGTAGATGTGAATTGTGCATTTTTAATTGAAATGTCTGAATCGTTTGCAGATTTGATTGCATCAAATCTAGGCGAGAAAGTCAAGTCGGACCACTTAGCAGATAAGTTAAAATTCGTAATTGAGAAATATGGCTTAGTAATATTTAGAGAAGAAATTCGGAACGATATGTTTATTAACTGCTTGGTGAATACCAGAGTAAATATTATGCACATAAAACGTAATAAGAGACTTCCTTTTTTGGATGGAAAAGAATCGATGTTGTATTTTTGGAAATTTAGTTTGATGTATAGGACAATAATATTAGAATTATTAGGATTGGGAGATCGATATAGTGAATTTCTTGAAAAGGCAATGAATGCATTGGATAATTTTGAAGATGTTCGAATGAATTTGCTGGAACGAATTTAAAAGGTTAAATCTGATTAGTTATGCAAGGAGTAAAGGTATAAATTGACCACACTTATTATCGGAAATGGATTTGATAAAGCTTTTAATTTTCCTAGTTGAATCATTTAGTACTAATATATCGAGTTTGACGGAGTGTATGTATCATGGAAAAATCATCAAAAATTTATGTTGCCGGCCATCGTGGTATGGTTGGCTCAGCTATAGTTCGTGAGCTACAGGCTCAGGGCTACACAAATATTATTACTCGTACTCATGCGGAGCTCGACCTTTGCCGTCAGGCAGATGTGGAGGCTTTTTTTGCTGAGGAAAAACCGGAGTACGTGTTCCTGGCAGCAGCCAAAGTGGGCGGCATTCAGGCTAATTCTGAGGCGCTTGCCGACTTTATGTATTACAATATGACTCTCGAGATGAATGTCATTCATGCGGCTTGGCAGAACGGCTGCAAGAAGCTGGAGTTTCTCGGGTCTTCGTGCATTTATCCGCGCATGGCACCTCAGCCTATGCCGGAGTCTTGTTTGCTGACTTCGGAGCTGGAGAAGACCAACGAGGCGTATGCTCTTGCGAAGATCAGCGGTTTGAAGTACTGCGAGTTCCTGAACAGGCAGTACGGAACTGATTACATTAGTGTTATGCCGACCAATCTTTACGGACCAAATGACAATTATCATCCGACTCACTCACATGTACTTCCTGCACTTATTCGTCGTTTCCACGAGGCGAAGGTGAGCGGGGCAGAGAGTGTGACTTGTTGGGGAGATGGTTCTCCTCTTCGAGAGTTCTTATATGTTGATGACCTGGCAAATCTTTGCGTGTTCCTGATGAACAATTACAGCGGTAATGAGACAGTCAATGCCGGTACGGGCAAAGAGCTCTCAATAAAGGAACTTACCGAACTTGTTGCTGAGGTTATAGGTTTTGAGGGTGAAATCAAGTGGGATACTACCAAGCCAAACGGAACACCCAGGAAGCTGCTTGATGTCAGCAAGGCGACTAAGCTCGGTTGGACTTATAAAACAGAGCTCAGAGATGGTATTGCACTTGCTTATCAGGATTTCTTAAGCAACCCGATGAGGGCGGAGAGGTAATGTACCACACAAGAAGTGAAAATCAAAACGAAGAAGGAACTAAAAATATTTAAGTTTCTTCTTTGTTTTTTATCGATTCTTCTTTAAGTTCTTGAATCAACTCAAAAAGCATGATAGAATATTAAAAGATGAGGGAGGAACTAAAATGACAACTGAAGAATTGATTGAAAAATTAGCGTTGATTCAGAGAATTAAATGTGAAACCTCAACATTAGAACTTAAAAGTGCAGAACAGGGATGCCCGAAACATTTGTATGATACTTTATCAAGTTTTTCGAATCAGGACGATGGCGGGGTTATTATATTTGGTATAGATGAAGCGCAGAACTATAAAGAAACAGGCGTTTATGATCCTCAGGATATACAGAAAAAGATTAATGAGCAGTGCCTTCAGATGGAACCTGTTGTGAGACCTTTGATTACGGTTGCAGAAAAGGACAATAAATATTTTGTGTCAGCGGAGATTCCCGGAGCGGATATTACAGATCGACCGGTTTTTTATCAGGGAAAAGGAAGAATGAAAGGTTCATATATTCGTGTGGGCGATAGTGACGAACCGATGACAGAATATGAGGTTTACAGTTATGAAGCTTACAGGAGAAAGTATCAAGATGATATTCGAGTTATTGAAAGGGCTTCAGCAGCTTCTTTAGATCAGACTCTTTTGGCAGATTATTTAGTACAATTGAAAAAAGGAAAACCTAAATTGGCTTTTATTTCGGAAGAAGAAATATACGAGCTGATGAGCATAAAGAGAGATAACAAAGCTACATTGAGTGCAGTGATGAATTTTTGTCTGTATCCTCAAGCATATTTTCCGCAAATGTGTATTGTTGCAACCGTAGTTCCGGGTAAGGAAACGGGCGTGGTTGGCGAGCAGGGCGAAAGGTTTTTGGATAATCAGCGTATTGAAGGCAATATTCAGGAAATGCTTGAGGGGGCAATACAATTTGTGAGTCGCAATATGCGTACAAAGACAATTATTAGTCCTATTACCGGCAGGCGTGAAGACCGAACAGATTATCCTGTTACTGCAATTCGAGAAGCTATTTTGAATGCTTTAGTGCATCGTGACTACAGCATCCATACGGAAGGGATGCCTATCCAACTTATTATGTTTGAGGATAGAGTTGAAATAAGGAATCCGGGCGGACTTTACGGGAGAATCAGAATTGATCAGTTGGGTAAAGTACAGCCTGATACTCGTAATCCGGTTATAGCTGCGGAGCTTGAGGTGTTGAAGGTAACAGAAAATCGCTATTCAGGAATACCTACTATTCGCAGAACTATGAAAGAGTATGAATTGCCTGAACCTGAATTTGCAGAGGAGAGAGGCACATTTGTAGTGAGGCTTTTTAAATATGGAGCCAAACCGCTTGTGACGGAGAATTTTTCAGCAGAAACAGAGGCACTATTGCAATATTGTAAAACTCCCAGAACTCGTAAGGAATTGTGTGAGTATTTAGGAATGAGTTCCGTAACTTATGCAATTCAGTCAAAAGTAATGCCTTTGGTGGATAAGGGCCTCATAAAAATGAGTATCCCGGATAAGCCGAAGAGCCCGAAACAGTTGTATTTCTGTGAATGAACAAAAAAGTTCGAATGATGTTTTTTATTCTGCTTGAAGCGTTACTAGTTGTTTGGTTAAAAATATTATTATAGATAGAGGAAGGTTTTGGTATGTCAAAAATCGCACTTATTACCGGTATCACCGGTCAGGACGGCTCATATTTGGCCGAGTTTTTATTAGATAAAGGATATGAGGTTCACGGTATTACCCGTCGTGCCTCTATTTCAAATACAGCTCGCATCGATCACCTGCTGGCAAAGGGATTGATAAAGACCCACGATGGCGATTTGTCGGATTCGGCATCGCTTATTCGTATTATCAATGAGGTTCAGCCCGACGAGATTTATAACCTGGCTGCGCAGTCGCATGTGCAGGTTTCGTTTGATGTACCCGAGTATTCCGGAGATGTGGATGCTATAGGTGTGCTTCGTATTCTCGAGGCGGTTCGTATGCTTGGACTTTCCAAGAAGACCAGGATTTATCAGGCTTCGACCTCAGAGCTTTACGGCAAGGTTGAGGAGGTTCCTCAGCGCGAGACAACACCCTTCCATCCTTATTCACCCTATGCCATTGCGAAGCAGTATGGTTTCTGGATGATGAAGGAGTACCGTGAGGCATACGGAATGTTCTGCGTAAACGGTATTTTGTTTAATCACGAGTCTGAGCGCCGTGGTGAGAATTTCGTTACACGTAAGATTACCCTGGCAGCAGGACGTATTGCCGAAGGCCTTCAGGACCATCTGGAGCTGGGTAATATGGATTCGCTTCGTGACTGGGGTTATGCGAAGGACTATGTTGAGTGTATGTGGCTTATTATGCAGCAGGACGAGCCTGATGACTTCGTTATTGCGACAGGTGAGCAGCATACGGTTCGCGATTTTACCGAGAAGGCTTTTGCGGCTAACGGTATGACGATTCGCTGGGAGGGTACCGGAATTGACGAGAAGGGATATGATGCTGCTACAGGCAAGCTTCTCGTATCGGTTAATCCTCAGTGGTTCCGTCCTACAGATGTAGACAACCTTTGGGGAGATCCTACAAAGGCGAAGACGGTTCTCGGCTGGAATCCTCAGAAGACTACTTATGAGGAACTGGTTCGCATAATGGCTGAGCACGACAGGGAGCTTGCGAAGAAAGAAAAACTGTTGAGCTGAGTGGGACGGAAATAGGTATACTTTATCAGCTGATAGACCGGTTCACTTTTTTCTATTATCAGTTTTCGGATAAATATAAGGCGGTTTTTTATGAAGATAGTTTTACTTTCCGGCGGTTCGGGTCAGCGTCTCTGGCCCTTATCGAATGATGCTTGTTCGAAGCAGTATATCAGTTTTATAAATCATGACAGCGAGGCCTTGGCAATGCTTCGTGAGAGCAGTATGTGTGAGCAGGACGGAGTAAATGGGGCAAATGTTGGTGTGAGCCCGGCGGCTGTACATAAAGTTGACATTTCAGTGGTTCCCGGCAAATGTTCCATGCTTCAGCGTGTGTACGAGCAGCTGCTTGCGGTCGGAATGGGCGGCAATGTAGTGGTTGCAGCCAGTGAAGCTCAGCGCGAGCTAGTGGAATCGCAGCTTGGTTCGGATGCGGTATTCTCTTCTGAGCCGCTTCGAAGGGACACCTTTCCTGCGGTGCTTCTGGCATCGGCTTTTGTTCATTCGAAGCTTGGTACCGAGCTTGATGAAGTAGTTGCTTTTATTCCGGTAGATCCTTATGTAAATTTGGATTATTTCAGAACTCTGGTGAAGCTTGGTGAAGAGGTTGCCGGGCATAAAGATGATGTAATCGGTCTGATGGGTGCGGCACCCACATATCCTTCTGAGAAGTACGGATATATTATTGCGGATGAAAAAACGAATTCAACTGCGGTTGGTGATATTAACTCTGAAAATACAAACCGGGCTGCGAGTGACAGTACTGACGGGGATTTCTCAAATGTCATTCGTGTTGCAGGCTTTGCGGAGAAGCCTGATCTTGAGCGTGCAAAGGAACTCCTAGCAGCAGGAGCGTTGTGGAACTGCGGTGTGTTCTGCTTCAAACTCAGTACTGCAAAAACATGGGCGGACAAGTATGAGCTGCCCTTTGATTACGATGTGATTTCAAAGGAGAGCAACTATCAAAAGCTTCCGAAAAAGAGCTTCGACTATGAGGTTCTCGAACATGCTGACAATATCATAGCGCTTGCTTACAAGGGCATGTGGAAGGATATCGGTACCTGGAATACACTTACTGAAGAGATGAGCGAGGACAGTCTCGGTAAGGTTGTTATTGATGAAACCACGAAGGGCTGCAACGTTATTAACACGCTTGATGTTCCCGTGATACTGATGGGCGGTCAAAACCTGGTTGTGGCCGCTACCAGCGACGGTATTCTGGTTGCTGACAAAGAACAGAGTTCTTTCCTGAAGCAGTCGTTATCCCGGATAGATGCCACTCCCCGCTATGAGGAACGCCGCTGGGGTACGGTAAAAACCATCGAGCGTTCGGTTGAGGATGGATGCGGAGTATGTACGAACATGGTTCGTGTGAAGGAGGGCCAGTACACTACCTATCACAGGCATATGCTGCACGATGAGATTATTACCGTCGTTTCGGGTGAAGGGTATATTATTCTGAACGGGACAAAGATTATGTTGAGTCCGGGTACTTCATTTACGATTAACAGGGGTGCTTTGCATGCGATAAAGGCAACGACGAAGCTTAAGTACGTCGAAGTGCTGATGGGCGAAATCGGCAAGGATGATATCGAAAGAATATCGTTTGAATTGCCGGATTGATGGGCTCGATAAATAATTTTTGAATAACTATTTTGATAATGACGCGCGACTGAGCTAAGGATATCACCGGGATCAGCCGCACGTTTTTTATGCCGCTTTCCGGAGCGCGTGGCGGCACATGGATTGCTTTTGCTTGAATAAATTTCGCCTCGGGTGTACAATATCTCCAAAGCAATATTTCTATTTTCAAGCCGGCTCGGAGTTGAGTCTTCAATCGGATGCGCAGAGTGTCCTAATTCGTGTCGAGTGTTCTCATTTTCTTTATTTTTATAGTCACATTATCCCTGAAATGCTTGCTTTATTACTATTCTATTTTTGAGCAGGAGATTTCAGGCGAAGCGTAATCTCCTGCAGTGAGGAGGTTACAAGTGAATAACGGAAACAGAGAGTACAAGAGTGATGTGTTCAGCATGCTCATGGAGGACAAGGAGAATGCGCTGTCGGTATACAATGCGCTTAACGGGTCGCATTATACCGATGCGAATGCAGTAGAGATTGAGACCCTTGAAAAGGGGGTTTCGCTGAGTGTCAGAAATGACTGTGCCTTTGTTGTAGATGCGGCACTCAGTATTTATGAGCATCAATCAACGGTTTGTCCCAATATGCCGGTTCGCAATCTGATTTATTACACAACAATTATTCAGAAGTTTGTGAAGAACCGTAATATTTACGGCAAAACACTGGTGAGAATTCCTTTGCCTAAGTTTGCAGTTTTTTATAATGGCGATGCGGACCAGCCTGAAGAATATTCGATGAAGTTATCGGACGCCTTTGAGAGAAGAACCGATGAGCCCGAGTTGGAATTGGTATGCAAAGTGTATAATATCAATTTCGGCAAGAATGAAAAACTTCTTGAGTCGTGTAAGATATTAAAGGACTATATGACATTTGTAGAATATGTCAGGATGTTCCACAGGGAACAGGGGTTTGATGGCTTAAAAGCGGCTATAGGTCGTGCCATTGACCGCTGCATTAAAGAAGGCGTTTTGGTTGAGTTTTTTACGGAGAACAGATCTGAGGTGATCAAAGTGACACAGCTGGATTATACATTTGACAGGCAATTGGAGCTGGAACGTGACGAGGCCCGCATGGAAGGCCGGGAGCAGGGAATTGCAGAAGGTCGTGCAGAAGGTCGTGCAGAAGGTCGTGCAGAAGGTCGCGCAGAAGGCTTGGCGGAAGGTCTCACAAAAGGCAGAGCAGAAGGCAGGTCACAGGCAATTATTGATTTGCTGGAGGATATCGGAGTTGTTCCTGATTCACTTCGTGAGAGAATAAGCAATCAGTATGATGAGACGACGCTGAACAGATGGATTAAAATCGCTGCAGGAGTCGAGAGCATAGAAGGATTTGAGAAGCAAATACTGATTGGGTCATGATGAAGCACCGTGACATAATGCAGAAGGAGAAAGAAACATGAAAGGCATTATTCTTGCCGGGGGCAAAGGAACCCGACTTTATCCGATGACGAAGGTTATCTCGAAGCAGCTGCTTCCGATATATGACAAACCCATGATTTATTATCCTTTATCCACTCTTTTGCTGGCGGGTATCGGTGACATACTTATTATCTCTACGCCGGAGGCACTGCCTATGTACAGAGAGCTTCTGGGAGATGGTTCGAAGCTTGGTATAAAGCTTTCTTACGTGGAGCAGAGTGAGCCAAGAGGTTTGGCGGAAGCATTTATTTTGGGCGAGGAGTTTATAGGCGACGATAGTGTCTGTCTGGTGCTCGGAGACAATGTTTTCCAGGGACAGGAGCTGACATCCCTGCTTAATCGCGCAAAGAAGCTGGAGACGGGAGCCGTTATCTTCGGCTATCAGGTGAAGGATCCTGCGGCTTTCGGAGTGCTGGAGTTCGATGAGAACAATAAGGTTATTTCCATAGAAGAAAAACCGAAGAATCCCAAGTCGAATTATGCGATTCCCGGTATTTATTTCTATGACAACAAGGTTATTGAGATTGCAAAAAATATCAAACCTTCCACACGTGGGGAACTCGAGATTACCGAGGTTCATGAGGCTTATCGCAAAATGGGAGAGCTGAGCGTGATGCTGATGGGCCGCGGTATGGCCTGGCTTGATACAGGCACACCGGAGGGTATGCTGAAGGCTTCAGAGTTTGTCGAGGCGATTCAGGACCGCCAGGGACTGTACGTTTCATGTATCGAAGAGATTGCGTGGAGACGAGGCTTTATCGATAAAGAGCAGCTGAGGTGCCTCGGTGAAGAACTGAGGAATACGGAATACGGACAATACCTGCTGAGTCTGGTATGATGAATTTGGTTCGGAATATAAACAACAGGAGTAATTGCATGAGACGTTTACTTGGTATTTTACTTACGTTATTGTGTCTGGCTGCCGTTACGACGCCGATATCATCGGTTTCGGCAGCGAGCGTCAAGCTTAATAAAAAGAAAATCACCTTGAATCGCGGGGAGACGTTTCAACTAAAGCTTGAGGGCGCGAAATCAGATAAAGTCACCTGGAATTTGAGTGATTCGGGATATTTTCTGGTTGATGATAACGGAACCGTATTTGCTTGGCCCGGAAGCTATGAATCGGAAAAGAAGGTTACTGTTATTGCATCCTATAAGGGGAAAGATTATAAATGCGAAGTGGTTTCTCCTGCTGTAAAGGCAAAGGTTCCCAAGGAAGCAATGCTTGTCGGCGACACATTCCGGCTTGGATTTGAAGGCGGAACTTGGGAAGGTGCAGAGATTCTTTCTTCTTATACTCCTTCTAAAAAGGAATGGGTCAGCGGAAAAATTAATGCCAATAAGATTATGACCATTGATGACAACGGGCTGGTAAAGGCTGTGGGGGTCGGAAAGGTGAATCTGACCGTTTATTCAGCAGTAGGATATAAGCAGGATGTTGTTATAGAAGTCAGAAATCCAAAGACTGAGGTTGAAAAGAGCTATGACAAGCTTGCAAAGTGGCTTGAGAAAAATGGTGAGAGGTCAGGTAAAACTTATGATACGTATGTCTTGTCCGGAGACGGAAAGGCTGTGACTTCAATCGAATATGAGCCTGAAAATGAACGTTTTTATTTCACCTATTACAATGGTGCTGAAAGCAACAGAGAGAACGCAGTTCGCTTCTCAGTAAACATGAGTGAAGTGCGCGAGAGCGACAATTATTCGGTAGACTATAATTATTACTATATCCATTTGAACTCCTACGGTCTTGAAACCAACACGGGTTATACTGCCCGAGCAACATTAATCCCTTTGAAATATAAGAAGGGTTCAAACTTTGGTTTTGCGGTTACCGGAAGAAACGGATACACGGCTGATTTTGTTAAGGGTAAAATAAGCACTATGGAAAGTATGGGAAAGACCTTGTTGAGTAATCTTAACAGCTCACTTTTGCCCAAGGCAGGATTAAAACTTAAGGATATCGGTTTTAAGAGTTATTAAGGCTAATCTTAGATGAGAAAGAGTATAGATTCTTATGACAAATTTCAATTCAGCAAACAGACATTTCAAATTCACTGACATAAGAAAGAAGAAATTAGAATTACACCGCTTTACGGGATTTTTGACATGCCTGTTGATTATTATTCTGGCCTTGCCTTTCTCTGAGGTTCAGGCGGCTTCTCCCAAGCTTAACAAGACCAAGCTCAGTATGTATGTCGGACAGACTTTTCAGCTGAAGCTTAAAAATGCTAAGGCTGACCTGGTCGAATGGAGCGGAACGAATTCGGCCGTTACCGTTTTTTCAAACGGAAAGATTAAAGCCGAAGGCGGCGGAGTCGTAAATGTCTATGCCAAGTATAAGAACAAATCCTATAAATGCGTTGTAAGCATAGATCACGAGAAGATTCATGCCGATGATATTTCTCTGGCAGTCGGTGAAAAATCAAAGATTAAGGTTGACGGAGGGAAAGTAATTTTAGGTTTCAGCAGCGACAGAGAGGTGGCAGTTGTTTCATCGGACGGCATTATTTCTGCAGTCGGAAAAGGTAAAGCAAAGATAGAGTTCGTGACGGCAGAACACCAGCGTAAAACCCTGACAGTAAGCGTTCATGAGCCCGGTAAGATTACATCCGGATTAAATTGCAGTGATATGGTTTTATATAAAGGCGAGTCATTCAAATTCGTAATGTATGATGATGTCATTGATCATATCAAAATCAGTGAAACCGGCTATTATCCTTATGGCCCCAGCCTTACGGGAATTGAGATAAAAGGCAGTGATACAATTAAAAATATCTCTGATGTATGCGAGGTTGGTTATATTTCTGTGGTCGGAAAGCATGGCATTTCGTATAGTGTGAAGATCAATGCACGCACGTGTCCGGACGAGACAGAGCAGAGATTTACTGCTGTTATGGAATATGTACTTAAGAACGGAACTGATGACGGTAAGGGCAATATCACATATGTTTATCCTTTTAACTCGTCGGATTCGGGCAATCCTGTAATCCTTGGAGGGGATGGTGTACAAATAGAAGAGGGCTCGGTTAAAGCTGAGTGTTCAACTGACGGAAATTTGTATCTGACCCAAACATATACTGCAAAAGATGGTACTCACAGCTATATCCTTTCTGTTTCTCCGTATAATCTGAACATGGGAAAAGCTGAGAATGCATACAGCATCACAGTCGGCAATACGGATAACGACAGATTTTCAACTTATTACAGATATACAAAGAATTTTATTCCGGGCTCACCAGAAAAGGCGGCAGATTTTGAATATAAATCGTTGCTTGGGCTTCCTGTGGAAGTTCAGCAACAGGAGCTTGCAGAATTTTTCAGAGTGCTGCTCGACTTATAGGAACTAGGGAAAGGAATCAATTATGCGTAGATGGGGAGACAGAAGGGATGCAAGAAAGGTCAGGGATGTAGATGCCATGCACTATATCATGCCTCTTATGTATCCGAACAGATGTGACAATGAAGCGCACATGACTATGGATATAGACCTTGACTTGCTGGAGGGCTTTATAAAGGACAGGAACCGCGAAAGGACCGGGGATCCTTACACGGCTTTCGGAGTCATTATTGCGGGTATAATAAAGGTTCTTTACAAGCGTCCGAAGATGAACCGTTTTTATGCGAATAAGAACCTTTATCAGCGAGATAAGGCTTCGATTGCGTTTGTCGTAAAAAAGGACTGGAATGATGACGGAGAGGAAACGCTGGCCAGGATAGATGCAGATGAGAAGGAAGGGCTGGATGCGATTCAGAAGAAGGTAGATGAGCAGATTCGTCTGTGTAAGACTCAGGAGGATGAGTCTACCCAGAGTATGAATTTTATCAAGAAGCTTCCCTTCAAGAGGCTGATCGGATGGCTTGCGAGATTTGCGGACCGTCATGGATGGATGCCGAAGTCTGTTATTGCGACCGACCCTTATCAGTGTTCGGTTGTGCTCACGAATCTCGGTTCAATCGGAATGAATATCGGTTATCATCATCTGACCAACTGGGGTACCACTTCGTTGTTTGTGGTAGTCGGAAAAAAGCTGGTGGTTAACCGTGTCGATGAAAACGGGAATACAACCAGGCGTCGTATTATGAAGCTTTCGTTTACGATTGATGAGCGAATCGCGGATGGATTCTACTATGCGAAGAGTCTCAGACTCCTGAAGAAATATCTCGAGCATCCGGAGTTGATGGAATAAAAAATTGCACGGGTGCGTAATGCCGGGTATTGCTGCGGCAAAATGATGGGTTAAGTCCGGTTTTCTTGACATCTTTATAAAATATGATATACTATCACTTGTCGCGCAACCGGGGAGTTAGCGGTGCCCTGTACTTGCAATCCGCTATAGCAAGGGTGATGTCCGACCGAGGGTAGGGGGCATTATGCAGCCCTGCATAAGTGATGTTGACGTTTGGGTCTCACACAACAAAAACCCGTGAACCGTGTCAGGGCAGGAATGCAGCAGCACTAAGCGGTGCCTTTTGTGTGTTGTGAGGTTGCCTGGACCGAGTTAACTGTGTGGGTAACGGTGATGGTTTCTATTCGACGAAGGACGCGCGCTTTTTTTATTTTGAATCAATCGGACAGTTTGATAATATTACTGCCACTCGGAATTATTCTGTGAGCATTTATAAAGGATTCCAACATTTACCTTTTACTTGTGTAATGGGTAGGTGTTGGAATTTTGTTTTTCATATCGGCAGTTCTTTTATTTTCCCGGTTAATACAGTATAATATAAATTGTATAGGTATGCAGTTGTGGATTTTTGGTTTTGTATTATGTGGGTTTAAATTGGAGTTGACCGTTTATGAATGTAAATGCCAGCAATCAGATTAGAGCAGGACAGGTACTGTTTAGAGAGGGCGATAGGACTAATTGCATATACATGGTTCTGAAGGGCAAGCTTGCACTCGGAAACCGTGGTTTCCGACTCGTGTGCGGACCGGGAAGTATTCTTGGACTCGACCAGACGGGGGATACTCAGTCCCTGTATTCGTGCAGTGCGTTGGAGAACTCCGTGGTTTATGTTATGAGCACCGAGAACGGACGGGGTCTTGCGGGACTGTTGTCCGGCAACAAGGATTACAACGGTATTGCCGTTTATAATCATGCCAAAATTATTGCTGAGCTGTTCAGACAGGTCAGAGCTTTAAAGAGCTGTTCAGAGCGCATTTACAGGGATATACAGGCTTTTTACAAAGAGTACTTCGTATATGCTGAGGAGAACGATATCAAAACGGTGCTGATGCCCGAAATCCTTCAGCTCCCTCAGCTTGGCAGTGGGGCGGAGGATATTCAGGATTTGGAGATATTCCTTGAGTACGCCAAAATTCCGTACGATGCGATGAGGAGCTTCTATGCACCGACTGTTTCGCTGACAACGCTGCGTCTGTTCGAGATGACTTCTACAGAGCGTGCTTTGATGGAAGCCTGCGCCCGCATCTCCGATTATTTTGTTTCGATATTTATGCCTATGGTAGGAACTGCGGACAAGAGTCTATACCGCAATCTCCTGGGGCTTGCGATAGATATGAAAAGAAAAGGTGTGGACTGTACAAAGGTGGAGCCCATGCTGAAGTCCTGCTGTGAATTTATAATAGACGCAAGGGCACTGCTCGGCAGCTGTGTCGGCAGGAATTGGGATATAGATGATGAAGCTCTTATCGGCCTGTATGATACTTACCGTGAGGGTAATGATTTCCGTGGTGAAGATGATGTTTCGGGTGCTGCGGTTGAGAGCAAGCTCGCCAATATCGTTAATTCGCTTCAGAATGCTTACAACCAGCTTGTCGATTTCTCGGGTTACGAAGAGGAACGTGCCAATAAGCTTGCGGTTATTATCGAAGAGTTCGCGGCTCTTCCCAACAAGGATGCCGGCGACGACAATGTCAGAAAGCTCCGAAAGGAATTGGCAGAGCATTTTTACGAGCTGTATCTTCGCGTGTTTAAAAAGACTGTGGAAACGGACCATGTTCCGAAGGCTGCGGAACTGATGCTTGATTACGGTTTTGTTTCGGAAAAGCTTTTGACCAATGAGCAGATGCTGGAACTTGTTTCTTTAAGTCTCAATGCAAAATCAAAGCGCGGTAGAGACGCGGGAAGCAATGATTTCTGCAGAGTATATTCCATGAGTGAATGGCTGAAGGCCGTTTACAGAGGTGATAAGGAGCCTTCCAGAAACGACATGGGAATGGATTACACCGAGTGTGTCCGCGACATGAAGAAGAGGGGAGCCATCAGCGAAACGGAAGAGAAAATGCTTCTGGACAATCCGATCAGCAAGGTGGAACACGAGATAAAGAATGTCATGCCGCATGCGAGCCGTGTAGTAAACGGCCAGCTGCTGATGTATGTGCCTGTTCTCCATAGCGATGTTATTACAGGACGCCTGGAGGACATGCTTGTCACTTCCGAAAAAATCAATGATACCGTAAAAAGGATACTCGAAATAGATTATTCCGTTTTCTGCCGCGAGACTTTGTTTGTGGACCGTGAGCGCGGTATCGAGAAGGAATTCATCGTAAAAAATGTTCCGCCCGTGTTTGTTGCATATCCGACCGTCGGAGACAACGTTATCATGTGGCAGGAGATTACCGGAAGGAAGCGAGACAGTGAAGGCCGCTTCTTCGTCGGAGCCTTTACCGCTTCGAGAATGCAGGATATGATGATCAAGGCTTTCGGACAGTTCAGGTGGTCGCTGTGCAAGATTATTCAGGGAACGAACTGGAATAATGTATCAATCAAGTCGCTTACTTCCGAATACGCCGACTATATCCAGTTCTACAGAAAGAATCACGATTTGTCCGATGAGCGTAAGGAAAAGATTAAGCTTCAGATTCAGAGGGGAAGAAACAATCTTCGTGAAGTATTTACCATGGACTACGAGGCATGGATTAAGTTCGAGGCGACCGGCGCGGTTAAGTTAAATAAAGTTGCGCGAGAGATTCTGGCCACCTATTGTCCGGTTTCGGCTCAGTTCAGAGAGAAGCTTGTTCGCACACCGATTTTCGATGAAGCATTTGCAAGAAGCACCAGAGACCGTGCAAAGAAGGTACATGAGCTGGAGCTTCGTTTCAAATCCTATGAGTCCAAAAATATTTCAATATCGGATGAAATGGACTATACACTCAGGTATTACAGGGATTTCTGATTAAGCGGTGCGGAATTTCCGACTTGGCGGTGAGGGATTTCTGATTTTGATTTACCGACGAACGGATCTTAAGGCTGCGAGGCCCTTTAAGAGGAGATGTTTTCATGCTTGAAGTTAAAGATATTACCAAAAGTTTTCATAATAATAAAGTTGTCGACGGGGTTTCTTTCAGCGTCGAGAGCGGACAGATACTCGGAATTATCGGACATAACGGTGCCGGTAAATCGACCTGTATCTCGATGATTTCGACGATTTTGAAGCCTGATTCGGGAGCAATTCTGTTCGATGGGGAAGATATCGTGAAGAATCCGGCCGCCATTCGCAGCAAGATGGGTCTGGTTCCGCAGGACATCGCTCTGTACGAGACACTTACCGGTTTAGATAACCTTCGTTTCTGGGGCAAAACCTACGGTGTGAAGAAGGCGGATCTGGCTGCAAGAATCCGCAGCGTTTGTGAGATTATCGGTTTTGATTCGGACATGCTTGCGAAACGTGTCAGTGAGTATTCGGGAGGTATGAAGAGACGTCTGAATATCGGTGTTGCGCTGCTTCACAGACCTTCGCTGGTTATTCTCGACGAGCCGACAACCGGAATCGATATTCAGTCTGCCGATCAGATTCTAAATTCAATAGAGAACCTTCGCAGGCAGGGAACGGCCGTTATTTACGTTGGTCATTACATGGAAGAGGTCGAGCGTATTTCGACTCATGTATGTATTCTTGAGAACGGAAAGTGCCGCAGGTTCGGTGCGATAGATGAACTGCTCGAAACTCCCGAGGGAAGGATTTCTTTGGCAGCTTTATATAATGGGGTTTCTGATTTTTACGGAAAGTAGGTTGATTAAGTGTTAAGATACAGGTATTTCGTTCGTGTGGAACAGATAAAGGAGAATATCAGATCGGGAAAGGCGGATGAGGCGCTGGAAATGGCCGATTCGCTCGAGCCTTCGCGCATACGCAACAACTCGGATCTTCACATTATTGCCGATCTGTATATCGAAAAAGGCAATTATGAGAGGGCTCAGGCTTGTCTGACCGAACTTTACGGCCGCAAAAAGACCCGCGGCATTCTGATGCAGCTTATCAATCTGTCGATTCGTATCAAGAACATAAAGGATGCGGAGAATTATTTCCATGAGTTCAGGGCGATGAATCCCAACGACTATTACAACTATATTTTCCGATACAATCTTGATAAGGTTGAGGGTAAGCCCAATGAGGTACTTATCAAGAGTCTCGAGAATTTGAAGAATGCGGAGTATATAGAGCCCTGGGCATATCAGCTTGCAAAGCTCTATCATAAAGAAGGCCGCAAGGCTGAATGTATCCGCGAGTGCGAAGAGATTATTGCCTGGTTCGGCTACGGCGATTATGTCGACCGTGCGAAGGCTCTGCTTGCATATTATAAAGGCGAGCTCGAAATCAAACTTGATGATACGCTTGAGGATGCGGTAAAGAAATCCGAACTTGAAGAGGAATTTGCTTCGGAAGTTCGCGAGTTTGCAGGTGGTTCGGAAGATGATGATGAGCATTCGTCGGGAAAAGATGAACTTTCGGAAGACGGCGATGATCTTGTTCCGGATGAAACCACCGAAGAAGAATCTCTTGCGGAGGGAACCACCGAGGAAGAATCTCTTGCGGAGGAAGCTGCCGAGGAAGAAAACCTTGGTGAGGAAGTCTTCGAAGTGAAAACTGAAGAAAAAATATCCGACGAAGTGACCGTCGATGAGGAGCTTCCCGGCGATATTTCTGAGGAGACAACCAAGAATATAACAGAGGACGAGACCGTAGAATCGGTTCCCGAGGAACAGCATGAGGACGTGGTTCCCGAAATAATTTCCGAGGAACAGCATGAAGACGCGGCCTCCGAAATAATTCCCGAAGTGCAGACGGAAGGCGAAGCTTCCGGAACGGTTGCGGAAGAAGATTATTCGGATGAAGAAATAAACGAGGGCGCTGCGGCCTACGGTGCAAATACGGTTGAGAGAATAGAGAAGGACATTACGGACTCACTCAAAGAAGATTACAGCGACAGATATTCCGCGACACTTGAAGATGAAATAGAGCTCTCGCTTGCAGCAGCGGTCATTGCAGAAATAGGCGAGGAATTCGAACCGGAAAAGACTGTTGCAGAGGAAATGAAAGCACCCGAAGAATCCGTTACAGATATCGAGCCGGAGGCGCAAAAGCCTGCGGAATATGTCGGACATGAGTTCAAAGCGCTTAAGGCAGCTCCTATTGCCGAAGGCAGTGTGCTTGATGAATATTTGAAAAAATACAATATTTCATTTGAAGAAATTTTCGGATTTTACGCTTATCAGAAGGAAGTCAGAGCTCAGCTCATAAAAGCACTTGAGATTCAGCTGAATCCTCAGGTAAGGAATAAGTGTCTGGTCATTTCGGGCGGACGTAACAGCGGAATCAAGAAATTGATTCGCTGCACTGCCAAAATGCTTCATCAGGCCGGATTCCTGAAGGACTATCATGTGGCAAATACGGAGGCCGAGAAAGTTAATTCTATCCGTCTATCCGACAAGCTCGACAGACTTATGGGATTCTGCATGGTGATTAACAACGCAGGCTCGCTGACTCCCGAGGCGGCAGCTCAGTTGCCTGAGATAAAAGAAATAATGAGCGGCAAGGTCGTTGTTGTGCTTACGGATTACCGCAGTGAACTCAATCGTCTGTTCCGGGACAATCGTGAACTCAACAGCGTATTCCCGCTTAGAATTCACATCCCCGAGTTTGATAAAGATGATCTGGAGGATCTGGTTTTCTTCAAAGCGAAGGAAAGTGACTGCAGAATCGAAAAATCCGCTTTTGAGGAAATTCAGAAGGAACTTCGCCGCCTGATTCGCGAGGGCAATGAAGGAATCCTCTCGGAAGCAGATACTTTTATTTCTGCGGTTATCGATTCAGTTGAGACCCGTAATGCTAAAATATTGATGAGCGGAGGCATTGCAGCTGCAGCCGAAGCTGAGAAGACGATTACCTTGTCTGATGTAAAATCGGCTAAGGTTGAGGAGCAGTGATCCGGAAGGAAACTTAATACTGATGATAAAGTGTCCGAAAGCTATTTTATAGGCTTTTTTGGACACTTTATTTTTTGTGGAGAGGCATATCGTATTGACAAAATGCGTACCGAGTTGTACAATTAGTGAAAATAGTCGCGTTACTTCATGAAAGGAGATATACAATATGAAAAATCTGAAACTCAGAGTTAAGTTTGTACTTATTGTTGTACCTGTATTGATATTGGTTGTTGCTCTTTCAATTTTGATTAATTCAACAGCAAAGGGCATAAAGAATTCAACTGAAGAGGTTCTGTATGATCAGCTCTATACTGCAAGTTCGAACCTTATCAATGCCGACAGAGATTTTTATCAGGCATATGTGAGCATGATTCTCAGTGCTTTTAATGCAGGTGATCCCGTTGAATTGCAGGCTGATAAGGATGAGAACTATCAGCAGACATACGACAGAGTTGCCGCAGCTGTTGAAAGTATTAAAACAGATGATAGTCTTTATAAAGAATATACACTTGATGCGCTCCTTGCTATGAACGGAAAGACCCCGGAGAAGAGTGCAAATTCCGGCAAAACCGTTGAAACTTTGTACAAAGAGTTTGTGAAATTTCTCGAGGCCTGGAATGTAGCAATCGATCAGGCAGAAGGAATCATGAACTTTGATGAAGCGCGTGCGAGACTGAATGTCATGGAGGATATCCTTGATGAGCACGCAACTGTTGAGTTGAAGGAGATTGATGAGGAGCTCAACAGCCAGCTTACAGCGATTATTGCTGTTGTTATTATTGTCGGACTTGTAGTTGCGGCACTTATGGTTTACGTTGTTCTTTACATTGTCAGAGGTATCGGTAAGGTTAATGAATCTCTTATCGAGCTTTCAAACAACAACCTTGCATTCGAGCCTGCCAAGTTGGAAGGTAAGGATGAGCTCGCAGAAATGTCACGCGGCATTGTTGCGGTTCAGGAGTCACTTGCTGTTGCAATCAGCAGTGTAAACAGCGCGGCCGAGGTTCTTGCAGCCAATATCGCTACCGTATCGGACGGAAGTGTTCGCTCAAGCGAGGGTATCGAGACTATCGATTATGCTATCAATGAAGTATCGACAACTTCACAGCAGGTTGCAAACTCAGCTATTCTTCTTAATGAGAAGTCAATTGAGATGAGCGAGAACATCGCATCAATTACCAAGAGTATCGGTGAACTTCACGACGCATCTGCTCAGATCGACAGCGTAAACAAGGAAGCTACCTCAAGTATGGCAGAGGTTATGAAGTCAAGCGAACTCAGTGTTGAGGCTGTTAATGACATTACTTCTCAGATTCGTGATACAAATGAGGCTGTCAGCCGTATCGTTGAATGTATTCAGGTTATTACGGATATTTCATCACAGACCAACCTCCTTTCACTCAATGCTTCAATCGAGGCAGCGAGAGCCGGAGATGCAGGACGTGGTTTCGCGGTTGTTGCCGAAGAGATTCGTACACTTGCAGACAGCTGTGCTAAGTCAGCTGAGGAAATCAGAGATATCGTTAATGCCGTAACCGCAATTTCAGGAAAGACCGTTGCATCGGCAAAGCATGTATCTGAGGTTATTGACAAGCAGCAGGAAGACTTAAGATATACTCAGAACAAGTTCGCAGAGCTTACGGTAGCTGTTGAGAAGAATATGCAGGGAATCAATTCTATCGAGAGCATGGCAAAGGGTCTCGAGGTAGTAAAGAATGAACTTTCGGATTCTACTTCTACTCTTTCGGCTATTTCAGAGGAGCTTGGTGCATCGGCAGAAGATGTTACCGCTACCTGTTCACAGGTTGCAGCAGACTGCAGCGCTACAAAGAACATGGCAGTTGAGATGAGCCAGACCAAGGATCAGCTCATTGATGCGGTTTCAGTATTCAACATCTGAGACAGCAGGCAGACTTTGTTTTAAAATATAAGGGAAAGTAATTTATAACATACAGGACGGACGACTATAGCATAAAGGATTGCCGATTATACTTTATAGGGCAATAAGTTAGTTATAATACAGAAGTCAATAAATAAAAAATAAAGGCATGCAGACGAGATTGAATAATTTGAACAATTCACGTCGGCGTGCCTTTTAAGTTTGATTTAGAATCGGTAACGGTTTGTATGAATAGGGAACACATCACACGACAAATTCCATGTCGAGGTCGGACTTAAGCTTCTGGCCGCCTTTCGACTCAACCCTGGTCGTGATATGGAGCATATAGGTTTCACCGGAAGCATAGGCTTCTTTGGGCTCAACCTCGATAGCACGAAGCTCTGGATTGTAGGTGATTTTGGTATCAACGAGTGAATTCTGACTGTTGTAGACCATCAGATTCTGGTTGTTGACTGATGCCGGATTGAGCGGAATGTTGAAAATAATACGCCAAATGAACTTTCCGGTTCTGAACTTAAGGTCCTGTCTGACGAGGCGAGTATCGCCGCCTGTAACAGACTTAATGTTTAAATAACTCGGCATTCTGTTCAATCCTTTCTGAGTGTTTTAGCAGTTGTTTCGGAAAAACTGCACCCATATTATAGCACGGAACTTAACACTAAACAATCTATTTTAAAAGTCGGAATCCGGACAAAAACCAAACAAAATCTACCGGGCTGGGTGCCTGTACTGCATTTTGGCAAGGAAACGGATTCTTTCAGAATCCAAACGAATGTGCGGGTTTACAAATTCTACATGTGTGTTATAATGACTATAACCATAATTTTGACAATTATGCCCAATTTTTGACACAGGTGCCGATTTTGGTATCTGTCGGACGATATTTTTACATAGAGGTGCTTATGGAACAGTACGTTATTAAGGGAGGCAGACCGCTTACCGGTGAAGTTATTATCAACGGTGCGAAGAACGCTGCGCTCGGTATTATTGCTGCCGCCATCATGACGGATGAGCAGGTAACAATCGAGAATCTTCCCGACGTTCATGATATAAATGTTTTGCTTGATGCTATTCAGGAAATCGGTGTTATTGTTGACAGAGTTGATCGTCATACAGTAAAGCTGGTTGGTTGTGTTAATACGGTTGAGGTCGATAATGAGAGCATGCGTAAGATGCGCGGTTCATATTACCTTATCGGTGCTTTGCTCGGAAAGTGCAGAAGTGCACAGGTTCCGCTTCCCGGCGGATGCAATATCGGCAGCAGACCTATAGAGCAGCATATCAAGGGCTTCAGAGCTCTCGGCGCCGATGTGGATATCAGCTTCGGTATGGTCAATGCCAAGGCAGATAAGCTTGAAGGAACTCATATTTTCTTCGACCTTGTATCGGTCGGAGCTACTATTAATGTTATGCTGGCAGCTGCACTTGCGGAGGGCCAGACGATTCTCGAGAACTGCGCAAAGGAGCCTCATATTGTTGATGTTGCGAACTTCCTTAACAGCATGGGCGCAAACATCAAGGGTGCAGGAACCGATGTTATTCGAATCAAGGGTGTAGAAAAGCTTCACGGAAGCACATACTCAATTATTCCCGACCAGATTGAGGCCGGAACATTTATGCTGGCTGCAGCGGCTACACGCGGCGATGTTCTGATTAAGAATGTTATTCCCAAGCATCTCGAGGCTATTACCGCCAAGCTCATTGAGATCGGTGCGGACGTTGCGGAGGATGATGATTCCGTTCGCGTAATCGCTTCAAAGCGGCTTGGTTCAACTCATTTGAAGACTTTGGCATATCCCGGATTCCCTACGGATATGCAGCCGCAGATGACAACCGTACTCGCTCTGAGCGAAGGCACAAGTATTGTTACGGAGAGTATTTTTGAGAACCGTTTTAAATATGTCGATGAGCTTTCAAGAATGGGTGCAAGCATCAAGGTTGAAGGCAATACAGCCATTATTAACGGTGTAGAGAAGCTTACAGGCGCATCTGTATGTACTCCCGACCTTCGTGCCGGTGCAGCGCTTGTTATTGCAGGTCTTGTAGCGGAAGGCTATTCGACGGTGGAGCAGATTGAGTACATTGAGCGTGGCTATGAGCATTTCGAGCTTAAACTCAAGCAGCTTGGTGCAGCTATCGAGAAGGTAGATGAGAACGATACAAAGGCCATTCAGAAATTCAGACTCAGAATAGGGTAAATGATCGATAAGCTAAGAGGCTGCGGTGAAAGCGGCAGAAGGTTAAATAATATAATAAGAAAAATAAGGCATTCATCAGCGGGATAATCGTTGATGAATGCCTTTTTATTACAGCATTGCTACGATATATGCGCCGGTAACCTTCGACAGGTCAATGTACTTTTCTTCGTCGATCTGGATAATCGGACGTGAGTAGCTGAGCTTGTTGATATAAATAATGGTTCCGATGTCACCTGTATTTAAGCGAACTTTGGTTCCGATGTAGCTGTTCACGATATTTTCGATGAAGGTCATGAGGAACTTGGGATCGAAAAGCTTGAGGCCATCGCTCTCAAACATTCTGATAACTTCGAAGGGGCACTTGGCGGGACGATAAGGACGGGGGCTTGTCATAGCTTCATAGACATCGGCAATGGCAAGAATCTTTGCGAAATCGTCTATCTGTTCAGCCTTCATCTTTAAAGGATAACCGCTTCCGTCGCAGCGTTCGTGATGCATCATAGTACAAAGCTTTACTCTTGTATCGAGGGCTTTATCTCGGATGAGATTGTAACCCTGCATTACGTGACTGTTCAGCAGCTTGCGCTCTTCGGGAGTAAGGTCTTCTTTCTTTTCAAGGATTTCCTTGGGAATCAGAAGCTTTCCTATGTCGTGGTAGATTCCGCACTGGATGAGAAGTTCGATGTCGGCATCGCTCATGCCAAGCCATGTTCCCTCAACCGCACAAATCAGCGCAACGTTAAGAGAGTGTGCGAAAGTAAGATCGTCGTAATTTCTCATGCAATGAAGCAAATCGAATACCTGGATTCCGTTTCGACAAGAACCTTTGAGGCTCTGAACGGAATCGATAAGTGAACGATTGTCATTGCTGCCCGATTTAACAAACTCTTTGAGCTGATTTTCAAAAGTTGATACGGAGCTTTTGAAGTTTTTATTATATGCGGTGAATTCTTCGGTTTCACGAAGCTTATCGAAGTATGAACGTTCTACGCTCTTGGGCTCGATAATAGGTGCGGGCACTTCATCGCCTTCATATATACGCAGGCTCATTACAGAATGGAAGCGCATTCTGGCAATAGCTTTGTCCGTTAATATAGCATCCTTGGGCACAATGAGCTGGTTTGCAGTATTAAAAACATTCTCTGCAACGAGCATTCCGGGTGCCGCAGCGCTGATTCCGATTCGTTTGATCTCCATTTAAAATACCCCTTTTTATACGATAACTGAAATATACTGTTTATGGACCGATAATCATATGGTCAGTTCTGTATTTTAGGTAATCTCATTTGCTATGCTTAGTTAATATTGATATGAGCCCGATGAGTCTACATATGTAGTATAAAATTTGCAAAACAACACAAATACTTATATACCAAAATAATAATATCATTTTTGGGTTTGTGTGACAATAGAAAAAGGGCCTGCAAGGGGTCAATAATACACAAAAAGTGTAATACAAACCTCATGCGGGTCCTTTGCGGTTGTAAGAGTCTTATATGGTTTACAGATTCATACCCTGTTTGCCTTCGACTTCATCCTTGAAGTTATTAAAAGCATTTTTGATATGAGCGGTCATGAGTTGACCGGCAAGCTCACTCTCGGAAGCCTTGATTGCCTCCATTATTTTTCTGTGTTCGCTTATAGATTTAACCGAGCGGCCTGAAACTCCCAGTGAAAGGCTTCTGCCGCGCTGTATCTGGTTGTGAAAACTGGTGAGAATCGCACACAGCGAGCGATTGTCGGTGGCTTCGTATATGGAATTATGGAAATCTGCGTCAAGCTGACGAATATGATCCATATCGGAACGTGCGCTGTAAAATTCCTGCAATTCGATAATCTGCTCAAGATTGTTTTTCTGTTCAGGGGTCATGTTTTTTGCGGCAAGTTCCGCGGCGAAGCCCTCGAGCCTCAATCTGATAGTGTATATATCTTCAACATCCTTGGCAGATATACCGACTACGACAGCACCTTTGTTTGGTATGGTTTCAACCAGTCCTTCTCGTTCGAGCTGTGTCAGGGCTTCACGAATGGGAGTACGGCTGACACCGAGAATTGTGCATAGCTTCAGCTCGTTTAAGGTGTCGCCTTCTTTATATTCCCCGTTGATGATTGCCTGCTCGAGCGCAGCAAAAACTCGGGAGCGGAGAGAACCGGTTTCTTTATTTTGTAATAAAGCGGTCATGGGGTCTCCATTCTGTAATGTGTGTAATTACCGATTGTTTTATTTTTTTGTCAACCTACCATGAAACCGTCTGCAATAAGCTCATCCTTGTAAAGGTGAACCTGAGCCATCATCTCATCATCCGAAATGAGTGTTACACGGCCTTCTTCGTATTCTTTATCAACCCATTCCTTAATCTTCATACATACAGGATGCTTCTTGCTGACTGCATGATCGGGATCGAAGCCAAAGCGGCGATTGATCCAGACTGCAATACCTGCAAGGCCTGAAGTATTGGTTACGGATACGGAAGCCGGACGGCCGAGAATATTTTCTGTATCGAAGATATTGTAAATCTCCTCGTCCTTGAGCATTCCGTCGGCGTGGATTCCGGCACGGGTAAGGTTGAAACTTCTTCCTACGAAAGGTGTCATGGGAGGAAGGTCATAGTTGGTCTCATGAACGATATAGTTTGCGATCTCGGTGATAACCTTGGGATCCATTCCGTTGAAGGTTCCGCGAAGTGAAGCGTACTCCATCGCCATAGCCTCTACGGGAACATTACCGGTACGCTCACCGATACCAAGAAGTGAACAGTTTACACCACCACAGCCGTACATCCATGCGGTAGTGGCATTAACGACACCCTTGTAGAAGTCGTTATGTCCGTGCCACTCGAGCATGTCGCTGGGGAAGCCTGCGTAATGCTTAAGTCCGTAAATGATACCCGATACGGATCTGGGCAGAGATACTCCCGAATAAGGGATACCGTAGCCCATGGTGTCGCAGGCACGAATCTTAATCGGTACACCTGTTTCCTCGGACAGCCTTCTGAGCTCCGAAGCGAAAGGTATTACGAAACCGTAGAAATCTGCACGGGTGATATCCTCAAAATGACAACGGGGACGAAGGCCGTGTGAGAGACATTCCTTAACGATTCCGAGGTATTTATCGAGAGCCTGACGACGGGTGAGGCCCATTTTATTGAAAATATGATAATCCGAGCATGAGGTGAGGATACCGGTTTCCTTGATTCCAAGGTCCTTGGCAAGCTCGAAGTCTGCCTTAGAAGCACGAATCCAGGTGGTAATCTCGGGGAACTCATAGCCTAATTCCATACACTTTTCAAGAGCACTTCGATCCTTCTTTGAATATACAAAGAACTCTGTCTGACGAATCATACCGTTAGGACCGCTGAGGCGATGGAGCATCTTAAAAATGTCAACCATTTGCTCGGTAGTGTAAGGGGTACGGGACTGCTGACCGTCACGGAACGAGGTATCTGTAATAAATATATCCTCAGGCATATCCATAGGAACCTTACGATAGTTGAACGCAATCTTGGGAACCTCAGTATAGGGATAGATGTCGCGGAACAACTCCGGAATCGGAACGTCCTGCAGTGTATAAAGGTAAGGATCCTGCTCCAACAGGTGAGTATTATTATTTAATGTGATTGAACTCTGAATCATAAAATATGCCTCCTCTTCCAAGATTGTATACAATAATACAATGATACAGGTATATTGTCAATGGGGACGTAGCAAATGGCTCGGTGTATTATATAGATATTAGTAAAGTGTGGATTGTTGAGTTTTAATGCTCGCTGTGGTAATATTGTGAAGAAACAAAAGGATTGTAATTTTGTAAAAATATACAGAGAGGACAATGGGACGGACTTGGAGCCATGGGACGCTTCGCGAGCCAAATGCAACGTCCCCAATGCAAGATGCAAACACTTGTAAAAAAGATAGATGCGGCGAAGATGACCGCGGAAGATTTCAGGGAAGCGGTTGAGCTGTTACGCAGCGGCAGGCTGGTGGCATTTCCGACGGAGACAGTTTACGGACTGGGAGGAGATGCATTTGACCCCACCGCTTCTGCACGTATTTACGCCGCAAAGGGCCGTCCGTCCGACAATCCTCTGATTGTACATATAGCAGATATAAATGAGCTTAAAAGGCTCTGCAGCGAGGTTCCCGAGGCAGCGTACAGACTTGCGGACAAGTTCTGGCCGGGACCGCTTACGATGATAATGAAAAAAGCCGACTGCATCCCGAAGGAAACTACCGGCGGGCTTGATACAGTGGCGATCAGAATGCCGTCACATCCTATTGCGAAGCGACTTATTGAGGAGGCAGGTCTGCCGATTGCGGCACCGTCTGCGAATGCTTCAGGAAGACCCAGTACTACCAAGGCAGAGCATGTTATAGAGGATTTGGACGGAAGAATCGATATGATTATAGATGGTGGATCATCTGATATCGGACTTGAGTCTACAATTGTAGACTTGACCTGCTCTCCGGTACAGATTCTTCGTCCGGGATTTATTACCATCGAGATGCTTACCGAGGTTATTCCTGATATAGTTTACGACAAAGCGGTTCTTCGTAAATCTTCCGGAGAAAACATTGTCGCACGTGCTCCCGGAATGAAATACCGTCACTATGCACCGAAGGGAGAGCTGACAGTTTTTGAGGGTGAGCCCCTGAATGTAATAAGCGCTGTCAGTCGAGCTGCCAAAGAAAAGCTCGATGCCGGGTTTAAGGTAGGTATTCTCGCCAGCGAAGAGTACGCGAAGGAATATCACAAAATTGAGTTTGACAGCTCGAACGGCAGTGATTTAGTCATCGAGGTTGTCGGCTCGCGCGACAATGAAGAAACTGTGGCCACAAATCTTTTCGACAAGCTCAGAGACTTTGATACGGCAGGAACACCTTTCATTTTCGGTGAGTGCTTCTACGACGGAGATTTGGGTACAGCTATTATGAATCGTCTTTTAAAAGCTGCCGGATATCATATCGTGCAAGTTTGAAGGCATTTAATATATTAGATTAAGTTATTGAATAAATTATATTATCTCACTGAATAATAATATTGAAGGAGGAAATGAAAATGGTAGCAATCGGAAGCGATCACGCAGGATTCGGACTTAAGCAGGTTGTTATGAAACATCTTGATGAGAAAGGAATCGAGTACAAGGACTACGGCACATATACCGAAGCTTCCTGCGATTATCCTGATTTTGCGGAAGCAGTTTCGCAGGCAATTATCGGAGGAGAGGCAGAGAAAGGAATTCTTATCTGCGGAACCGGTATTGGAATTTCTATCGCAGCAAACCGTCACAAGGAAATCAGAGCAGCTCTTTGCGGAGATGTTTTCTCAGCCAAGGCTACACGTGAGCATAATGATGCGAACATTCTTGCAATGGGTGCAAGAGTAGTGGGTGAAGGTCTTGCACTTGAAATCGTTGATGCATTCTTCAGCACAGATTTCTCAAACGGTGCAAACCACGTAAGAAGAATCGGAAAGATGTCATAAAAGCAGTGCATACCGCAGAATGAATTGATTTTTGTAAAATAGGGCGTATTTGGGGGAAATATTAAATGATAAAAAGTAACTTACTTTGTTGCTTTGTCCTGTGTATAGCTTTGTCTGTTTGTTGTATATCTTGCAGCAAAAGCGAAGACACCGAATGTCGCTCGGGAACAGACTCCCAATGTATTCTACAGACATAGAACGTTCCCGGAAAACAATCAATTTCTTCGCAGGATTATTTGATATAGTAATGTCCTTAAAATTGTATTTGGCGAGGATTTCGTGAATTTTTGACAGAGAAACAGTTTTAAAATCTTCTACGAATTTAGCAAATTCGGAATCGACGGATTCTTCCTTCCATGCGATGTCGCTGCGCTCTTTGCCTACTCTTGCTGCTATTCCTTCAAGGCACACTTCGGTAGGATAATCCAAAAGGAAAACCGTGTCTGCCTTTGCAATACGCTGTTCCATGGTTCTGTTATAGTTCCCGTCGATAATCCATGAATCGCCCGACATTATTGCATCAAGCTTTTCGGACAGTTCTTCGTGCGAGATATGAGTTTTGTCGGCTCGCCAATATATTTTATCAAGGTGAGTCAGAGGAATATTCATCAGAACGGCCAATTGCCCGGCAAAATAGCTTTTCCCGGAACCGGGACAACCAATAATTATTATCTTCCTGCCGGGAGCAAATTCTTTGATCGGAAGGTTTTCTGTATGCGATAAAGTTCTATTTTTCATGACTTCAATTGAGTGCAGCACGGTGATTCGTACAGCTTTTTGTGTGCAAAGTAATATAGGAGCGGCACCCTCCGGCGTAAACCATATTTACCGGAGCATTTTTATCTTTATAGGCGATAGGACCTGCATAAACGGCCTGCATCGCCGAAGCGTTGCCCTTAGTATTCTGCATCGCCGAAGCGTTGCCCTTAGTATTCTGCATAAGCGAAAAAAGTTTCGCTTGCTCATGGGGTTTCTTTCTGATTAATCTTCTTTATCGAATTCGTCAATTACAGCCTGTAGTCTGTCGAACCTCGAGTGGTATATGACTTCCAGCAATTCATGCATTGAGTGAAGTGCGTTAATTAGCTGTGTCTGTGTAATGAGTCCCTTTTCGAAAGCCATTGCGGCCTCATCGCAATCGAGTACCTTGTAGCTCTCGTCGGGGTAAACGACTATATCGAACAGAAGATCGTTGTAAAGGAAGCTGTTTTCCTCCTCGTTCATTATGACCTCTATAATATCGCAGTACCAATACAGGAGATTGCCGTCGGAGTCCAGAATTTTGCTGATCTTCCAGCCATTCGGTATAAAGAAAGCAGAAATGCCGCCCGCGAAATCATTGCGGGGTTTAATTGATTTCCAACGTGTAATGAGCGCTTCTTTGTCGAGGCGCAGTACTTCATCATCCTTTAATAACTTGGTTTCATCCGGAATATAACGTCTTCTGTAAATTTTGAGATTGTCTTTAGTCATAATCGCACTTCCTGTTCAAAGTTATATGGAATTTGCTCCAAAGGTATATTCGTACATAAGTTATATTGTAAAAAATTATTATAAAAGAAGCAGAATAAAAGAATTATTTAAAAGCTTTATCTGTATAGGTCGAATTCCTGATGCGGAATTCACAGTTTGAGCTGCTTAGTACACCATTCGTACCGGCAGTCAGAGGAATTCGGTTTCCGAAGTCGCAGAGATACTTCTGATTGCCGCATTTAACAACAGAAAGAATATGTCCGCCGACGCGCACGTTGTTTTCATATGTTTCTGCAGGAGCAGAGGAAGCTTGTATACCCTCCATGTTCAGCATCAGTGTGTATATAGCAGATGCTCCTCCGCAGCAGATGCCGCAGGATTGAGTGGCTCCGATGATTGCATCAGTTCTGTAATCAGTTTCACGACTCGACGAATTATGCATTGTGATGTAATTCGGAAGATTGTTGTAGTAGCACAGAGCAATATCATATTCGGACATCGAAGAAGTTACAAATGATTGATGTATGCGGCTGTAAATATCACGGGCTTTGGTAAAGGAATCTTTAAGCTGTGAATACGCCGCTTTGGTATCAATAGGTGTTCCGCCGTTTGCGGTGTAGTAAGCACTGATTATACTGTAATCATCTTTTGATGTAATTTTGAATACGCAGTGCGCATTCAGTACTACTCCGCACAAGCTTGTGTATACCGCGGACATCTCTTTGCCGGAAATGATTTCGTCCATATACTGGACTATTGTATTGACATCTTCGTTCGGAACTGCAAGATCAAGGTCGTAGTTTCCGATTAAGAAACAATAGAGAAGGTTATTATATGTATCTTCTTTGGTGCGCATAACCGGTTTCCAGGAAATGTCGCTGATTCCAAAGCTTTCCTGATCGTTTATCAGGCCCACTCCATACTGTTTCAGCGTTTCGAGGTTGATTTCATTGAGTTTGTTATAATATGTTTCACTGTGGGGAACTGTAACGGCTTTGGCCTTTGACTGGACTCCCGGATATTCTTTGTTTTTGTATATACAATAAGGTGTGACACAGTACTGATATGTTCCAAATTCAAGATCTGCGGTATCAAGGAATGTTGTTTTTTCGGTCGTTGCAATCAGGTCGAATTCAAACCACCTTGAAGTAGCAGTATTGCGTCTGTAAACGTGGTATCCGCTGATATACTTTTTGGACGAAGGCTTCCATTTTACGGTATTGCCTTTGGCACTGTGGGTTACGGATGTGACTTCGATGGTTACTTTGGTGATTTTCTTGGTTGCAGTCTTGGTAATCTTTGTGGCTGCATGTGAATTTGCGGCAGGCAGGAATAACAGAACGGTAAGTAACAGTACAAGAAACTTTTGTAAGAACTTAGTCATTTTTATAAGTAACCTCCCTAAATAAATTTCAGTGTAATAAGAATTATATCACAAATTGTCTGAAAAATCTTGTATAATATTCTCTGAATATTGATTAATCGGAGGCAATGTTATGTGGTTTGTCTTGGCTTTGCTGTCAGCAGTTTTCGCTGCGCTTACATCTATTTTGGCTAAAATCGGAATCGAGGGAGTGAATTCGAATCTTGCGACTGCTATAAGGACTATGGTGGTTGTGGTAATGGCCTGGGGAATGGTTTTCATCACGAATACCCAAAGCGGGATTTTGGAAATAAGTAAAAAGAGTTGGCTGTTTCTGATATTGTCGGGACTGGCGACCGGCGCATCGTGGCTTTGCTATTACAAAGCGCTGCAAATCGGGGAAGCTTCAAAGGTTGTACCTATTGATAAACTGAGTGTGGTTATAACCTTAATTCTGGCTTTTGTTTTCCTGCACGAAAAGTTTACGCCCAAGTCACTGATCGGCTGCATTTTAATCGGGGCCGGAACACTTGTGATGGTACTGTAAAAAATAAGCTTTAATAACAGCTTTTATTACATCCGTACCGAGTGGCTGCGCAGAAGTTTCTTCTGTAATAATCAGATTACGCCCGAGCATTATTCCGCTTTGGGTGTACTCATAGCATCTGGTGATGGCATGCTTGGCATAGTCGCGGTCATCCATCATTCCACGATGTTCCCAATACATAATCTTTCGCTGTGAAACATTCAGAACAGTAAAATCAGGATATATAGTCTGCCCGCTTTTTAAACGAAGCGGGCATTCGTATTTGTAGGGGACTCCGTATTTTTTGAGCATGTTGGCAATATTAAGTTCGGATTTTGATCGTACTTGTTCGTTATTTTCGGTTATATATATCGGAGCGTTTTCGGAAATTGGTTTTATGTTATACGCTTCGGACAGCCATTGTTCTGCGAAATCTTCATCGCTTTGATCCACCGGGTCCAAATATGATTTAATTTCCCTGCATTTGGCGGAATATGAAGATTTAATTAACTGCGGGAACTCTGCAGAGTTATCTATGAATTCTTTGATAAATCTTGCTTCTTGTTCTGCCAGCTTAAGTATTCTTTCGTCATAAGCTTTTTGGAGATAGGTTGATATTTTAGCCGGATTCTTTTTTGACATGTATTTTCCGTTTTTATCCTGCGCGCTCGCACGTAAATAGAATTGATTGCCGTTCCTCTTGGAACTGCAGACCTGTATTATTCCCGGCGGGTATTTTGACAGTTCATTTTCTATTTGCGATTTGATTATGTTTAGTTCAGCGAGTCTGGATTGTGCGCAGTTGTAAAGATTTGATTGTGATAAATGTTTTTTGGCTTTCATAAAACCTCCTTAGAATGTGTTGTGAGTATAAATATAAATGCGTTGATAGATGCATTGTTTGTGCCATGATTGCTGTTGTGTCGGTTACAGTGCATCGACTGGCTCTGATTGTTTCTGCGCCGGTTGGTTCTGATTGTCTCTGCGCCGGTTGATTCTGATTGTCTCTGCGCCGGTTGGTTCTGATTGTTTCTGCGCCGGCTGGTTATGATCGTTTTTGCGCCGGCTGACGGAAAGCGGGTTAGTGTAATGTTCGGCGCTTTGTCAGTTGCCTGTTATAGGTTGCTGCAACTTGTCAAGGATGGATTGTGTTTGCTTACCCGTATCTTGTGGAAGAGAAGCTATTTTGTATGAAATACATAGAATATTGGTGAAGAGGAGAATTTCTTTGTATAATCACTATCCCCGGAAGTCAATCTACAAAGAAAGCAAGTAGAGAAGAGCAAATCTTTGTAGCTACTTGCATTCCGGAAGCCGGAATACAAAGAAAGCAAGTAAAGAAGAGAAAATCTTTGTAGTTCCCCATCTCCCGGAAGCCAGAATACAAAGAAAGCAAGTAAATGAGAGCAAATCTTTGTAGCTACTTGCATTCCGGAAGCCGGAATACAAAGAAAGCAAGTAAAGAAGAGCAAATCTTTGTAGCTACTTGCATTCCGGAAGCCAGAATACAAAGAAAGCAAGTAAATAAGAGCAATTCTTTGTAGCTACCGGCCACTCATAAGCCAGCATACAAAGAAAACCTGATAAATAAGTGAAATTATATGTAGAAACAAAATTTTAATATGTATAGCTCAAATTATTAAGTGTAGGAATACAAAGAAAAGATGAAGAATAATCAACTCCTTGGTGTCTCTTCACATAAAAGAGACACCAAGATGTTGAAATAGATACTACAGAAGTAGAATTGATGGGATTCCAGCCAAAAAGCTGATACATAATCGCCTTTCTAATCACTAAGCTGATACATAATCGCCTTTCTGATCAAAAGCCGATACATAATTCTATTTCAAAACAATAGAATTCGTTTTATCCCATCTTGAATTTTACTCGGCTACGCTCAGTCTGACCATTGCTCGCATGAGCTTGGCTTCAGCCAGATGCTTTGTCTTTTCATCGAGGTCGGGTGTGGCAAGGATAGCTTCAGCCTTTGCTTTGGCAGCCTTTGCACGTTCAACGTCGATGTTTTCCTTCCACTCCCAGGTGGTTGCCAGGAGGTGGCAGGAACCGTTCATAACCGAAAGCATTCCGCCGATGCAGGCTGCATGACGCTCGGTTCCGTCTTCGAGGCGGATATAAGCGGCACCCATTCCGAGGGCGGTGCAGTAATTGCAGTGCTTTGCGAGGATGGCAAGGTCTCCGGTGATGCTTCGGCACTTGATGCGTTCTACATCGCCTTCGAACAGCAATCCGTCGGGTGTACCAATATGTAAAGGAAAAGTCTGCATAAGACACCTCCTTACAGATTCTTGGCTTTTTCAAATACGTCGTCAATTGTTCCTACAAGGAGGAAGCAGCTCTCGGGAATATCGTCGCACTGTCCGTCAAGAATCATCTTGAAGCCTCTGATGGTTTCCTTAAGAGGTACGTACTTGCCGGGGATACCGGTGAACTGCTCGGCTACAGAGAAGCTCTGTGAAAGGAAACGCTGAACCTTACGCGCACGGCTAACGGTGAGCTTATCCTCTTCGGATAACTCGTCCATACCCATGATGGCGATGATGTCCTGAAGTTCCTTATAACGCTGAAGAACTCGCTGTACGGCACGTGCTACTTCGTAATGCTCCTGTCCAACGATATCGGGAGCAAGGATACGGCTTGTTGAATCAAGAGGATCAACAGCGGGATAAATACCCATACTTGCGATATCACGCGAAAGAACGGTGGTAGCATCAAGGTGAGTGAAGGTTGTAGCGGGAGCGGGGTCAGTTAAGTCATCCGCAGGTACGTAAACGGCCTGAATAGAGGTAATTGAACCCTTACGTGTAGAAGTAATACGCTCCTGAAGTGTACCCATATCAGTAGCAAGTGTAGGCTGATAACCTACCGCTGAAGGCATACGTCCGAGAAGTGTTGAAACCTCTGAACCTGCCTGTGTGAAACGGAAGATGTTATCTACGAAGAGAAGAACGTCCTGATTCTTAACATCACGGAAATACTCAGCCATTGTAAGTCCTGAAAGGGCTACACGCATACGTGCTCCGGGGGGCTCGTTCATCTGACCATAGACTAAGGCAGTCTTGTCAATAACGCCTGACTCCTTCATTTCGTTGTACATATCGTTACCCTCACGGGTACGCTCACCAACACCGGTGAAAATGGAGTATCCGCCGTGCTCTGTGGCAACGTTGTGGATAAGCTCCTGAATAAGAACTGTTTTACCAACTCCGGCACCGCCGAAAAGACCTACCTTACCACCCTTTGCATAGGGGCAGATAAGATCTACGACCTTGATACCGGTCTCGAGAATCTCTGTTGCCGATGCCTGCTCTTCATATGAAGGAGCTGCACGATGGATAGACCAACGTTCGCTGGCTTCGGGAGCGGGCTCGTTGTCAACGGGGTCACCGAGCAGGTTGAATACACGTCCGAGGCAAGCCTCACCTACGGGAACCTTGATAGGCTCTCCGGTATCAACAGCTTCGATTCCACGAACCATACCGTCGGTGGAATTCATAGCGATACAACGAACTGTATTATCTCCAATCTGCTGAGCAACTTCGGCAACAATTTTAACACCGTTAAGTGTAATCTCAATGGCATTTAAGAGGGCAGGAAGCTCATCGGGCTTGAACTTGATATCAAGAACGGGTCCGGTAACCTGCACTACATGGCCAATGTGTTTGTCCATAAGTATACTCTCCTTACTTTTATTATGTGTTAAAGGTCTACAGGCATCTGAGCCTGTAAACTCGGCAATATGCTGCCCGTAGAAGGCTTAAAGGCCTTCCGCACCTCCGACAATCTCGGTGATTTCCTGCGTAATGCTTGCCTGACGAGCACGGTTGTAATGCAGGTTGAGGGTTGAAATCATCTCTTCTGCATTGCTTGTTGCGGACTCCATCGCTGTACGACGGGCTGCCTGCTCACTTGCGAGTGAGTCGCAAACCGCACCGTAAAGGACTCCGGCAACGTACTCGGGTACGATGGCATCGAATACTTCGATACTGTTGGGCTCATAAAGGATAAGATCGCGAACCGGCGCTTTCTCGCTCTCTGAACCGTCGTCAAGATCTGAGATCGGGAGGACGGGAACACAGTGGGGCTGCTGTGACAGCATCGAAACAAACTCGGTATAAACAAGCTTGATGCTGCCGAAGGAACCGCTCTTGTATTCCTTACAGAGAAGATTTGCGATTTCGAAACAATCCGCAATACCTATAGAAGCAACTTCCGCAAAGTTTTCGGTGATTATCTCGGCCTTGCGGCGACGGAAGAAATCAACCGATTTTTTACCTATGGGAAGAACAGTATAGCTTCGTCCTGCGGCTTCTGCCTCGATACACTTGAACAGGTTGCCGTTGTAGCCTCCTGCAAGACCTCTGTCTCCGGCAATGACAATGTAGCAGACCTTGTCACTGGCAGGGATGGAAGAGTAAACCGATGTGAAATCGGTATTACCGTCCGCGATGGTTTTAAGTGTATTGAAAAGCTCCTTGAAATAGGGGCGGCAGTTGTCTGAACGTTCTTTTGCTTTACGCAGCTTGGAGGATGCTACAAGTTCCATTGCTTTGGTTATCTGCATGGTGTTCTGCACACTCTTGATACGCAGCTTAACCGCTTTCATGTTTGCAGCCATTTATATTCCTCCTATATATTATTTTGCACTCTTTAAACTTAAAAACTGCTCTGTGAAGGTTTCGAGAGCCTTCTTGAGATGCTCTTCGGTGTCTGCCTCGAGCTTGCCTGTAGTGCGAACTGCCTCCATGAATGCTGTTCCTTCCGCATCCTTATCGAGGAATGCGTAGAGGCCTGCCTCATACTCATGAACGTCTTCAACGGCGATCTTGGTAAGATAGTTCTTTGTTACGGCGTAAATGATTGCAACCTGCTTCTCAACCGGTACGGGAGAGTTCTGGTTCTGCTTAAGTACCTCAACGATACGAGCACCCTGCTCAAGACGAGACTTGGTATCCGCATCGAGGTCAGAACCGAACTGAGCGAAGCTCTGGAGCTCGCGGTACTGTGAGTAGATAAGCTTTAAGGTACCTGCAACCTTCTTCATGGCCTTGATCTGTGCGTTACCACCAACTCGTGATACGGAGATACCGGGGTTAACCGCAGGCATAACGCCTGAATGGAAAAGCTCGGTCTCAAGGAAGATCTGACCATCTGTAATCGAAATAACGTTTGTGGGGATGTATGCCGAAACGTCACCTGCCTGAGTCTCGATAACGGGAAGGGCGGTAAGAGAACCGCTGCCGTGAGCCGCATCAAGCTTTGCAGCACGCTCAAGAAGTCTCGAGTGGAGATAGAATACATCGCCGGGATAAGCCTCACGTCCGGGGGGACGACGGATAAGCAATGAAAGTGCACGATATGCAACCGCATGCTTACTGAGGTCATCATATATAACGAGGACATGCTTTCCGTTGTACATGAAGTACTCACCCATTGCACAACCTGAATAAGGTGCAATGTACTGAAGAGGAGCAGCCTCTGATGCGCTCGCTGCAACTACAACTGTGTAGTCCATAGCGCCGTTTTTCTGGAGATTCTCTACCAGAGTAGCGATGGTTGAACGCTTCTGTCCGATAGCAACGTAAATACAGATAACGTCCTTGCCCTTCTGGTTGATAATAGTGTCCGTAGCAATGGTAGTCTTACCTGTCTGACGGTCACCGATAATAAGCTCACGCTGTCCGCGTCCGATGGGAATCATGGAGTCGATAGCCTTGATTCCTGTCTGCAAAGGTTCAAAAACCGACTGTCTTTCGCAGATACCGGGTGCCGGGCTCTCAATAGCACGGAATTCGGTGGTTGCGATGGGGCCGTTGCCATCGATAGGCTGTCCGAGGGCGTTTACAACTCGGCCGATAAGGGCCTCGCCTACGGGAACAGAAACGACTTTACCGGTACGCTTTACGGTCTGACCTTCAGCAATACTTTCACCTGAACCAAATAATACTATGGAAACGCTGTTCTCTTCGAGGTTCTGAGCCATACCGAAGCTTCCGTCCTCGAACTCAAGAAGCTCGCCTGCCATTGCGTTAACAAGGCCGCTGGCTCTTGCAATACCGTCACCTACGTTAAGTACGGTACCGGTTTCGTTCTGCTGGATCGAGTTCTCATAATACTTTATCTGGCTACGGATGACTTTGGATATTTCTTCGGGTTTTAATTGCATAATTCCATTCCATCCTTACATAATGATTTCATTGAGCTTCTTCTGCATGCTGTCAAGACGTCCGCTTACGGTTCCGTCGAGCTGCTTGCCTTCAAGCTCTACCTTAATACCTGCCAGTACCTTTGAATCGAGCTTCTGCGAAAGAATAACGGTTTTGCCGGTCATTCCCGAAAGCTTGTTTTCAAGGGTCTTCAGCTGCTCGCTGCTTAATGCAACGGCGCTGGTAACAACTGCTTCTGCGATATTGTGATCTGAATTATAGCGTTTTTTGTAGGTTTCGCAGCATCCCTCGAATTCACCGAGCATGTTGCGCTCACATAAAAGCTTAATAAAGTTGACCAAATATCTCTCACAAGCCGTGCCGAACGCTTTCTCGATCATGTCGAGGCGTTCCTCTCTCTTTATGGAGGGTTCGCTTAAGAGACGTAAGTAATCCTGATTGTCTCTGAATATCTGACGGACCTCAAGCAAATCCTTCATGATAGGTTCAGTGAGATTCTCTTCGGCAGCAAGGTCATACAGACTGCCACCGTACACTCCTGCACGCTCTGTCATAATATTTGCTCCTTCCACTGCACTAAGCTATTCATACTTTTCCTACATTTTCTATAAACTCGTCGATCAGTTTCTCGTGATCCTTTTCACTGATTTCGCGCTCAATCACCTTGCCGGCGATTTCCATAGCCATGCTTCCGATTTCATCTTTAATCTCATTTACGGCCTTGCGGCGTTCCTGAGCGATATCGGCCTCAGCCTTGGTCTTAATTGCGATTGCCTGCTCGTTAGCCTCACGAATGATTTCGTCACTCTTGGCGGTTGCGTTTTTCTGAGCGGTAGCAATGAGCTCATTTGCCTTTTCTCTGGATTCTTCCATGTTCTTTTCATATAAAGCCTTGATCTCGGCTGCCTCTGCCTTGTCGGCAAGAGCCTTGCGAATCTCGGCATCAGCCTTCTCCTGGCGCTGTGCGAGCACTTCGCGGATGGGCTTGAACAAGAACTTCTTGATAAGAAGAACCTGAATGAAAAGGTTGCAAATCTGTGCTATGAAGGTCCACGGAACGACGGTTACCAGATCCTGTGTTTGGGCAGCTTCTGCCAAAAACGGTAAATTAAATAACACGTTCTATAACCTCCTGATTATATTCGACTTAATTGCTCACAAATCAAAGCTTGCTGATGAACTGTCCGGGAGCTACGAAAATCAGAAGAAGGCCGGTAACGAAACCGTAAATACCTGTTGTCTCAGCAACCGCACAACCAAGAAGCATGGTTGAGGTTACATCACCCTTACACTCGGGCTGACGTCCGATAGCTTCAAGAGCCTTAGCAACTGCGTTTCCTTCTCCGATACCGGGTCCGATACCTGCGATAAGTGCAAGACCTGCACCGATTCCACATCCTGCAAGTGCAATACCTTTTGCGAGTACTTCCATAATTAAATCCTCCTAAAAAATAAATATAAAATAATGATTTCTTATTCCTCGGCTGCGTTCGCGATGTACATGGTCGTCAGCATACAGAAAATGAATGCCTGCATAACACCCGTGAACCAGTCAAAATAAAATGATAATATAGCCGGAAGTCCCACTGCGAAAATGGGAACCTGGCTAAGCGCCTGTCCGAGTAAACCGGGCAACAGTCCTAAAAGCTTTGAACTTGCTAAAGCAAGGGCTGCGTAGATCAGGCCGTTGATAACAACACCGGACAAAATATTGCCGAAGTGACGACATGCCAAACTGATGGGCGTTGCCAACTCGGAAAGAACGTTAAACGGTGTCATAACGGCAATCGGCTGGGTATAACCCTTTAAGTATCCGCCGAAACCGCCTGTCTTGATTTTTTGTGCGGTAATCATGATGAAAACGATAACCGCCCAGGCTGCTTCGGTATTCAAATCAGCGGTAGGGCTCCATACGCCCACAAGACTGATCAGGTTGGATACCAAACTGGTTGCAAAAAGTGCGGCAATGAAGGGAATCATTCCTTTGAACTTTTCACCCATGTTGCCAATTACAAACTTGTCCGCCGTCTCTACCAGCATCTCGGCCAAAGCCTGACGCTTTGAAATGTTCTCGACCTTTAGCTTTCGTGTAAGGAAAATACATAAAAGCGTGATGATCAGCATTACTACCCAACTCACTACAAGGGTTTCGGTGATGGATATTCTGCCGAGCAGGGGGAAATCGATCGGAATTTCATAGATGATTTTGGGGCCTGTAACAGAAATGTTCATTTACCGGTTCTTCACCTCCTATTCTTATAGAGTGGAAATTTATTTAATTAATAGTAAAAACTAATTAATTACGACTTTGAATTTTTAAGATCCTTGCGGAAGATACCATAAATTCTGATACCTATTCCGGGGAAGATGACGGGAAGAATTCCGGCAATGCTCTGGAAACAGGGAGCAAAAATCGCTGCGATAATCCAAAGGCACTGAAGGAAAAGTCTTCTTGAATAGCTGGTCTTCAAAAGCTTGCCCGCATTGTCGCGGTCCTCCATGGATGCAACCTTTTGAACGGTAAGGGCCATTAAAAAGAAATTGAAAATCGCGACAGCGGCTCCGCAGGCACCTCCGAGAATAACCGTGTAGTCAAATGGAACCGTATCGGGGAATATAAGATTTAATACAAAAAATACGGCAAACATGACAGCTGTACTGATGATGGTCGCTAAAGCAACATTTACCGTTTCTTTCTTTACTGCGGGTTGTAACATATTTCCCTCCGTGACATCAAAGATGTCTGTTGTAATTGATTTTTTGCTTGTCCTTATCCTTTTTGCTTTTGGCCGATTCAAGCAGATAAAATTTGTAGGCGGTCATGAACGACGAGCCGAGTCCGAATATAAAACCGGGGATGTAAACCCATCCGCCGACACCGAGCTTGTTTGTGAGGAGTACACATACCAAAATGCAAATAAGGAGAGGCATGATGAGAGAGAGTCCGAACTGGGTGACAAATGTCAGTAAACGTAAGGTTTTTGACAGTTCTTTTCTCTTTTTGTCATTTATTGAACTCATTGTATCTGTCCTGTTCATAAAAAAGCATACTTCTACACCTATTATACAAAAACACAAGTTAACTATATCACAAAGTGTAAAATAAAGCAATAAAATAGCTGATTTTGAGTAAAATGAAGTAAATTGCCTTTGACACCCTTTTGTGCTATAATAAAACCAACTGTACGAATATGTTCGGAGGCTTTATGAATACCGTTTTACTGATAATTTTGATAGTGGCTGCAGTACTCTTTTTACTGCTTGTTTTTCTTGTTCTGCCGGGATACGGATGCAAGGAACAGAAGAAGATTTTTTATCACAGAAATCTTGCGCATCGAGGACTTCATACTGCCGATAAAAGTGTTCCGGAAAATTCGCTTGCGGCATTCAGACGAGCAGCCGAAGCGGGATACGGAATCGAACTTGATCTGCAGTTTTCGAAAGACGAACAGATAGTGGTTTTCCATGACGATACACTTAAAAGAGTGTGCGGAGTCGACGGAAGAGTGGATGACTATACATATGAGGAACTCTGCAATTTCAGACTGTGCGGGACACAGGAGCGTATTCCGCTGTTTCGCGAAGTACTTGAGGCTGTTGATGCCAGGGTTCCGCTGCTGGTGGAATTCAAACACGGACCCAAGGACAATCTTCTTTGTGAGAAAACCCTTCCGCTGCTGCGTGACTATAAAGGTGAGTTTTGCATTGAGAGCTTCAGTCCGTTTATAGTCAGATGGTTCAAAAAGAATGCTCCCGATATTCTGCGGGGACAGCTTTCGGCTTCTTTTGAGGAGCTGAAGGGCGGAGGACCCGATTGGCAGATGCGTATTCTGGCACATTGCTTTACAAATGTTCTGGCCAGACCTCATTTTATCGCATATCACGTTGAGAAGCGTTCGATTTGGGTGAAGCTTGCGGATGCGCTGGGCGCAACAAGGGCAGTCTGGACGGTCAGACCCGCGAACGATATCGAAATACTGAAGAAGAAAAACGACATTATTATTTTCGAGCTTTATGAGCCCGAAGTGAGGTACTGATAAGTGAACGAGCTTTATTCAAAATATCTGGGTATGATGACGAAGGAGCTGGTGCTTGCCGTTGCGGGCAATCCCGTCAAGTCCGGAGAGGGACTTCCTTCAAAAGTCAGAATCAAGCCTGTCATGATTCGAGGCGAGCTGATGTTTCAGGCTACCAAAACGGTGGGAACAAAGGAAATACACGACAATCTTACGGCCGAGTCTGCCGCAGAGTTTTTGGCGGCGTGTGCCGATATAGCGGATGAAACCGTCCTGCAGCATTTCAGACAGATTGAAATTAAAAATGGTTCTGCACAAGTAGTAACAATGGTCAGTAAAAAAGGGAAACTGACGGTTAAAGAGCATAAGATTAAGACTGTGTCCGATGCAGAGGAAAAGGCATCCGGCAGCGAATGTGGAAATGAGAGCGATGCGTCAAGACTGTCAAACAACCGGAAGAAGCAGTATGTGCTTGAAGAAGGAACTCCGGTTCCTTTTCTGGTTGAGCTCGGAGTTATGACAAAGGACGGAAAAGTGGTTAAAGCCCGTTACGATAAATTCAGGCAGATTAATCGTTATCTGGAGTTTGTGGAAGACATCATTCCTTCGCTTCCCGCAGGACGCGAGATTTCGATTATAGATTTCGGCTGCGGCAAGTCTTATCTGACTTTTGCATTGTACTATTACCTTCATGAGAAGAAGGGCTTTGACGTAAAGATTACCGGACTTGATTTGAAGTCAGATGTTATTGCAAACTGCAACGCACTTGCAAAACGTTTCGGATACGAGAAACTGGAATTTCTTCACGGAGATATTGCGGATTACACCGGTACGGACAGTGTCGATATGGTTGTGACTTTGCATGCCTGCGATACCGCTACCGATTATGCTTTGTTCAAAGCAATCTCGTGGAATGCTCGCGTTATCTTCTGCGTTCCCTGCTGCCAGCATGAGCTGAACAAACAGATTAAGGACGATGCCCGTGCTTCAATAATGAAATACGGCCTTATTAAGGAAAGAATCGCGGCTCTTTATACCGATGCCGTCAGAGCGAATATTCTTGAGGAGCAGGGCTACAAAACTCAGATTCTTGAGTTTATTGATATGGAGCATACTCCGAAGAATATTCTTATACGTGCAACCAAAACGGGAAAGCAGATGCTTCCGAAGAGTGCAAAGAACTCATCCGACCGAAAGGGTCCGGATTACAAGGAACTTTTAGAGGAGCTTGGTGCGGAGCTTACTCTGAACAGACTCCTGAACACTAAAAAATGATTTCCGTATTTGCAGCCGCCTGCGGCTAATATAAGCGAATACGTTTTAGGATTTACATGAAATTCAGATACAAATTGTTGATTGTGCTTGCGGTATTCATCGCAGCACTGATTTTCTTCGGCGAGAAGATAAATGAGACGATTTTCAGCTCATCGGCGACCACCACTTTGATGAGTGAAGCGACACTTCCGACCATAAGTTTTGATGTGGACGGCAATGTTGTGAACCGTCTCCACGGATATGTTTCGAATCTTAACGAAATGCTTATGCGTGAATCGATTACACCGCTTACTTCCGCTCGTAATTTTACGGTGCTGATCGAAGAGAACGAAAGCAATGTTAAGAAACTGAAATACGAGATTTTCAATACTGACGGAAGGGCTGTTGAAGAGGACAGCTTTACCGTACTTGATGTTGAGGACGGTCCGAAGAAGGTTGATATCGCTCTTAAAGAAACGATGAAATCCGGGCAGGAATATATTTGCAAAATTACTCTTATCACCAACAAGAGTAAGCGAATTTATTATTATACCCGATTGAAGATGTACGATGACGGACATCTTTTTGAAAAACTTGAGTTTGTTGACCATTTCAGCAAGACCATGCTCGGCGGCAAAAGAACCGAACAGGAAGAACTGAAGAAATATCTTGAGTCCACAAAGTCTTCCGACAATACAACTTTTGCCAAAGTAAACATTAAATCAAGCTTTGACATGGTCACCTGGGGAGACCTCGAACCTGAAGTTGTATGGAGTGAATTGCCTACGGTTACTGAGTTTTACGACAGTATGGCTTCGATTGAGCTGAAATATCTTGTAAGTGTAAAAAATGACGGCGGCAAGGAGTATTACATAGTTAAAGAGCACTTCAGATTTAACTATACCACCCGAAGGGTTTATCTTTATAACTATGAGAGAACCATGGATGAGGTGTTTGACCCGTCCAATACTTCACTTACAAAGAATGAATTTAAGCTCGGTATTACAAATGACAAGGATGCGCAGACCGGCTCGAGCGCGTCCGGAAAATATCTTTCGTTTGTTTACGGTCGTGAGCTTATGCTTTATGACGTTGAGAAAAATGAGCTTCATAAGGTGTTCGGCTTCAAAACAGGCAACGGTGATTACACCAGAGACTATTACGATCAGCACGATGTAAAGCTGATATATGTTCACGACAACGGCAATGCCGATTTCATGGTATACGGTTACATGAACAGGGGTGAGTATGAGGGAAGAGTAGGAATCGTTCTTTACCGTTACATTCACGAGGAGAACCGTATTGAGGAAAAACTGTATATTCCGATTAATGCAAGCTACCAGCTGCTGGCAGCTGATGTTACGGATTTCACTTATCTGGGTGAAAAGGATGTTTTCTATTTCTCGCTGTATGAGGCCATTTATTCTTATGACCTGACGACAAAGAAGCTTTCGGTAATCGCGGAAGGGGTTCCTGCGGAGAAGTTGGTGTACTGCGAGAGTGAGCATTATATAGCATGGCAGGAAAATGCTGACGATACAGCGTCGAAGGCGGTTCATATTTTGAATTTATCGACCGGCGAAGCACATGCCGTGACCGCACCTTACGGAGAAACGGTTCGCCTCTACGGCGGAATAAATGACAATATTATTTACGGATTTGCGCGTGATACGGATGTTTCGATTCTGGCCGACGGCAGCAGGACGCTTCCTGCTTACAAGCTTTGCATTGAAGACGGATACGGCAATGTTTTGAAAGAATACAGCGAGAGCGGTTTTTATATTTCGGATATTTCAATCGGCGATAACATTCTGATGCTGCAGAGAGTTAAGAGAAGACTCGGAGATGATGTATTGTATGAGGCAGCTTCTGAAGATTCCATCATGAATCGCCATGTGGATATTGTTAAGCCGGTTTATATCAACAAGCGAGTTACCGAGCGAGTGCTTACGGAATACTATGTTGCACTTCCTTCTTCGGTTGACATCGAGGAGCAGCCGGTTGTTGTCAATGCACTTAATACGATTATTAATTACGATACCACCACGAGAGTATCACAGCCTGAAGGAAAGCAGGAAAGATTCTATACTTATTCTTTCGGAAGTATAGTTCTTAATACACCTTTTGCTGCGGAAGCTGTAAAAACGGCAGATGCCTCCATCGGTACCGTTATTGATTCGTCGGGACATGTAATATGGGAGCGCGGCGTCAAGTCGCCCAGGGCCGAAATTGCCGGACTCAGGACCGTGAATGCGGATGAAGAGCATACTTCACTGCAGGCAGCCATGAAGATGCTGCTTATTAACAAGAATTACGAGAATGATACAAGAAGTTTCTCGGCCCGAAATACGGGAATTGCCCGTTGGCTCACCAATGTGGCCAAGTTTAAGGCTCTTGATTTAAGCGGGGCAACTCTTGATGAAGTACTGTACTATGTATATAAATCACGCCCTGTAATTGCTATTCTTCCCGGAGGAAGCGCCTGTGTTATTACAGGATATGATGCGTCTTCGGTTACTGTTTTCGAACCTGCAAAGAAAAAGTCAGTCAAGTATGCGCTTAAGGATGCGGTGACTATGTTTGAGAATGCGGGAAATATGTTTGTATCTTATGTTGATTAAGTATATCTGCGGAATGGAATGGAGAATGGAAGGAGAGAATTATGAATAAAAGAGTATTTTTGATTGTTATGGACAGTGTAGGAGTAGGAGAAATGCCTGATTCGGCAGACTACGGAGATGCAGGAAGCAATACAGTAAAGGCTGCCGCAAGCAGCGGTTTGCTTGATATGCCCAATATGAAGAAGCTCGGTTTCTTCAATATTAAGGGTATAGATGATATGTATGAGGATATTCCTGAGGCACCTTACAACGCAGCAGGAAGAATAGCTGAAAAATCAAAGGGTAAGGATACCACAACAGGTCATTGGGAGATTGCCGGACTTATTTCCGAGCAGCCCATGCCTACCTTCCCCGATGGCTTCCCCGAGGAATTTATGGAAGCATATTCAAAGCGTGTCGGACGCAAACTTTTATGCAACAAGCCCTATTCCGGAACTGATGTTATCCGTGATTACGGTAAGGAGCATCTTGAGACCGGAGCTCTCATCTGCTATACCTCTGCGGACAGCGTTTTCCAGATTGCAGCGCATGAATCACTTGTGCCTGTTGAGCAGCTTTATGAATACTGCCGCATTGCAAGAGAGATGCTCGTGGGTGAGCTTGGCGTAGGCCGTGTTATTGCAAGACCTTTCGAAGGCGAGTGGCCTTTTACACGTACCTCAAGACGTCACGATTTTTCACTCGTTCCGCCCAAGACTACCATGCTTGACAGACTCAAGGAGGAAGGCTTTGATGTGCTTTCGGTAGGCAAAATCATCGATATTTTTGCGGAAAAGGGTATCACCGAATATGTAAGAACAGTAAATAACGAAGACGGAATCAACAAGACTCTTGAATATATGAAGAAGGATTTCAACGGTCTTTGCTTTACAAACCTGGTAGATTTTGATATGGTTTACGGACACAGAAATGATGCACCCGGCTATGCAAAGGCACTCAGCTACCTGGATTCAAGAATTCCCGAAATACTGGAGCAGTTAAAGGATGATGATATTCTTATGATTACTGCGGATCACGGCTGCGATCCGGTTACTCCTTCTACAGACCACTCAAGAGAGTATATCCCGATTCTTGTTTACGGAAAGAAGCTTAAGAAGGGTGTAAATCTCGGAACCAGAACAGGATTCTCGGATATCGGAGCAACTGTTCTCGACTATTTCGGAATCAATTCGGGTATTGCAGGTGAATCGTTCTTATCGGAGGTTGTTGAGTGAAGCTTGTAATTCAGCGTGTCACACACGCATCAGTAAAAGTTGATGATGAAATCATCGGCAAGATCGGCAAAGGATATCTGGTACTTCTCGGAGTCGGCAAAGAGGATACCAAAGAGGTTGCTGCCAAATATGCAGACAAACTGCTGAAGCTCAGAATTTTTGAGGATGAGAACGGCAAAACCAATCTTAATCTGGCACAGGTAAACGGTGAGCTGCTCATTGTTTCGCAGTTTACCCTGTATGCGGATACAAGTTCAAACAGACCAGGGTTTACAAATGCTGCTCCTCCGGATATGGCTAATGAGATATATGAATATTTTGTAGAGTACTGTGCGGAACGGGTTGCGGTAGTTGAACACGGAGAATTCGGTGCCGATATGAAGGTTGAACTGTTAAACGACGGACCTTTTACAATTCTGCTTTAAAAAATTTGAGCAGAAAATAGATCAGGAGTACAAACTTTTGATGTTTGAGACATTATCGGATTTCTGCAGGATGAAGCATATTTTTTATGGTAATTCGGAAAAATCGTTTTACAAATGTGTATAAATAGGTTAAACTGCGTAGGATTGAATAATTAAGAAAGTATCATTTGGGCTCGTGTTTTTGGGAGGGCAGCGCCTGACGGATACGGAACGGAGAATTATGAGCGAGTATATTACACAGGGCGTATGCGCAAAAAAAATTAATTTTGATATCGTTGAGAAGGACGGAAAGCAGGTAGTTTCAAATGTATCATTTACAGGAGGCTGCAACGGAAACACACAGGGTGTTGCAAAGCTTGTAGAGGGTATGGAAGTTAATGAGGCTATTTCACGTATGGAAGGCATCATGTGCGGCTTCAAGGGAACTTCATGTCCCGATCAGCTCGCAAAGGCACTTAAGGGTGCAATCGGAGCTTAATACGACAGAAGGAAAGAGATTTCGGTTATGAAAAAAATAGTTTTGACCGGAGGCGGAACCGCAGGTCACGTTACACCGAATATGGCTCTTATCGAGCGTCTTCGCGAGGAGGGCTATGATATCAGCTATATCGGATCTTATGAAGGAATTGAAAAAGGACTTATTGAGGGAATGGGAATTCCTTATTACGGAATTTCAACCGGTAAGCTGAGACGTTATTTTGATTTGAAGAACCTTTCGGATCCTTTCAGGGTTCTTAAAGGTATGAGAGAGGCTAAGAAGCTCATCAAAAAGCTCAAGCCGGATGTTGTTTTTTCAAAGGGAGGCTATGTTGCCGTACCTGTAGTTTTTGCCGCAAAGAAGTACAAGGTTCCTACACTTATTCATGAGTCGGATATGACTCCGGGGCTTGCCAACAAACTTTGCATTCCGAAGGCTACAAAGGTCTGCTGCAACTTCGCGGAAACTCTTGATTATCTTCCGAAAGACAAGGCCGTTCATACCGGAACGCCTCTTCGCAAGGAGCTTTTTACCGGTGACAAGAATAAAGGACTCGAATTCTGCGGCTTTGACGGAACCAAGCCCGTAATTCTTATCGTTGGCGGAAGTACAGGATCCGCAGCAATAAATGAGGCGGTTCGCAATCTCTTGCCTACACTTTTAAAGACTTACGATGTTATTCATCTTTGCGGCAAGGGTAAGTGCAGCGAGGAACTCAATTCTGTTGAAGGCTACCGCCAGTTTGAGTATATCAGTGCCGAACTTAAAGATTTATTCGCTGCTTCGGATATTGTTATTTCCCGTGCCGGTGCCAATGCCGTGTGCGAACTTCTGGCACTCGCAAAACCCAACATCCTTATTCCGCTCTCCGCAGCAGCCAGCCGCGGTGACCAGATTAAAAATGCCGAGTCCTTCGAACGTCAGGGATACAGCTATGTTCTTCAGGAAGAAGATGTTACAAACGGAACACTTCTCAAAGCCATCAACGACGTTGATGCAGCCAAGGCCCAATACATTGCGGCAATGAAGTCTGCTGCTCAGGCCGACGCGACCGAAATCATTACAAAACTTATCATGGAATATTAAAGAACGGGCTGCATTCGCAGCCCGTTCTTTTAATATTCCATATCAGTTTTTCTTTGCTTTCCTGGCAGCTTTTGCAGCCTTTGCAGCTTCGGCCTTTGCAGCCTCGGCTTTTTCTTCTTTGCGAAGCTTGGAGTACTTGTCCTGAAGCTTCTGACGGAAGGTCTTCTTTACGGGAGGAGCCTCGAGACCGCCGCGGGCGCTCTTGGCTTCTACAATGTAGATACCGTTAAGTAAAACCTTAACTTCCTTCTTCTCGGGAATGAGACCGAAAGCTTTCTCGTCGCACATAAGCATTGCAACCTTGGGGCCAACCTTGGCTCTTACTACCGGAACCTTTGAACGGCGAAGGTACTTGGGAGTCTGGTCGATGATAATCTGGGGAAGGCCCGATTCGGTAAGTTTTTTACGTGACTTATCTATAACGAAGATTGAAACAAGCTGAGCGCCTGTACGCATTGTTGTTTCAGACTCTTCCTGCTTCTTCTGAAGCCTTCTTCCTACGATTGTAAGTGCTACAAGAATTCCAATAAGAAGTACTGTAACAATAATAAGAATAATCCAGCCTGTTGACATATATTCCTCCTAAATTACTTTAAAACTCGGTGTTCATTGTATCATTATAATTGCGGAAATTCAAGAAGCAATAAATTTGCCTTTTTCGTTAAAATATTTTGCATCTTCAACGAGCATATCTGCTATGATTCCCCGTACCTTTGCGCCGATAACTTTTGCCTCTTCGGGAGTGAGGTCCTTGGGATAGATAGGCTTTCCGTAATGGATAACGACATCGGTTGCCTTAACCCACGGAGCATGAAGCTCGTAAACATGGTCAGTATTGGTCATGGCTACGGGAATGACGGGACAGCCTGATTTAAGGGCAATCTTATATGTGCCTTCCTTGAAGGGCAGCATATCGGGTTCATGGTTTCTGGTGCCTTCCGGCATAACGAAAACCGAATATCCGGCCTTTATATTGTCTATAGCGGATAGTATAGTCTTGAGTCCCTGACGCATATCATCGCGGTCGAGGAACAGGCAGTTCATGTTGGTCATCCACCAGCTGAGGGACGGAACCTTCTTTATCTGCTTTTTGGCAATGAAGCCGGTAAGATGAGGTACTGTCGTATATCCGATCGGAACATCAGCATAGCTGCGGTGATTGGCTGTAAACAGGCAGGGACAGTCGGGAACATTCTCAAGGCCGACAACCTTTATATGAATACCCGCACAGAACATAACCAGCCTAAATGCCGCATTTACAATCTTCTGCGATACCGAGGCACAGAAGCGTTTATTGAATATTCCGATAAATTTCAATATGAAAATGAAGGGTATTGAAACTATCAGAAACAGAATAAGTGAGAAGAATGTAAAAAACGTTCTCATAGAAATCTCCCTCTTTAAAATACACTTCGGTTATTGTATCATAACAGAGTAAAAAGCGAAAGTAAGGATTTGTGAAACAAATCCTAATGAGGTCACGAAGAACCAACGTGACCGAATATGGAAGGTAAGGATTTGTGAAACAAATCCTAATGAGGTCACGA
>JAZLGZ010000069.1:0-42252 GCA_045616585.1 Lachnospiraceae bacterium | reverse complement strand
TTCGAAAAATTTGCATTCCGAGTAAAATTATATGTGAATAATCCATTGAATCGTTGGATTATTCAGAACCATATAATTTTAGTTTTTTGGGATCTTAGCTCAGCTGGGAGAGCATCTGCCTTACAAGCAGAGGGTCACAGGTTCGAGCCCTGTAGGTCCCATTGTTTCATTTGAAACGTAAGTTTGTTTATACAAGCTTGCCGATGTGGCTCAACGGCAGAGCAGCTGATTTGTAATCAGCAGGTTATCGGTTCGAATCCGATCATCGGCTTATGGGTGGATTCCCGAGCGGCCAAAGGGGGCAGACTGTAAATCTGTTAGCGATGCTTTCGAAGGTTCGAATCCTTCTCCGCCCATTATGTTCTCTTTTTGAGAACATTTTTCTTTAATATTGACATCGCGGGATAGAGCAGTCTGGAAGCTCGTCGGGCTCATAACCCGGAGGTCGTAGGTTCAAATCCTTCTCCCGCAACTCAGTGGAGAATATAATTATTTTTCACCAAATGCCCAGATAGCTCAGTTGGTAGAGCAAGGGACTGAAAATCCCTGTGTCACTGGTTCGATTCCGGTTCTGGGCACTATTTTTTTACCCAAAAGCATTAGTTTGTTTTTGGGTTTTGCTTTTTTATATTGCTGCGATTGCCCGATAGATATCTTAGTCTAGATTTTTATATTATTTCGGACAACTTTTTATATATTTGGTCTTTGGACTTTATGCTTTTATGCTTTTCTTCAACAAGTTTAGCTGCGCTTCTGTCGATAAGGTTAAGATCGGTTTATTTGACAAGGTTTGCACTGAAAGATATAATCAAACAATAAAAAATACTAAATACCTATTATATTTGGTTAGTATATTTTGATTTATATTATGGAGGTATGAAATGAAAAAAGTCATTTCAAAGCTTTTAGTTATTTGTGCTGTTGTTATTTGCTGTACAGTTTTTTCAAAACATGCAGTGGAAGCTTCTGAGAAAATTTCAATAAGAGCTGCTTATTATTATCTGAACGAAGCCGGCAATACAATTCAAAAGGAAGTTACAATAGATAATGTAGATACGGATTTAACTTTTGTCGAGTTTTATGAGAAACATATGAAACCCGGAATTGCAGATCTAAAGGATCTTAAGACTCCTTCTTATTGGTGCGAACATCCGATTCCCGGAAGCGAAGATAGGGGTTGGGACCATAATGAAGGAAAAATTTTTCAGGCTAATTATACTGTAGACTACTTTGCGGTTTATCCTGGATACACTTGGTCCAGCTACGGTTTTGAGACTGTAGTGGTTCCGAATGAGGTTTATCTTGATAGTGGTATAGGATTTATGTGCTGCATGCCTGACGGTGCTTCTGACGAACAGGTTCGTTCAACAATTTATGCGGCGGCTCAGAATTGTTACTGGATTAAGGCCGAAATTGACTGCTACGGTAAATATGATACATATCTCTACAGTGAGGGCAGTGAGTGGTCTTTTCCTTATTATGTTCTTTCAATTGACGCAACTTCAGCGGGAATCAGTTCATCAAAGAAGAAACTTTATACCGGACAGAAGAATTTTCAACTTTCTCTTGTAAATGTACCGGAATATAACAAGGAAGACGGTTCCTATAAAGTTTCTTGGGAGAGTTCCAATCCCAAGATTGCATCTGTTGATGAGAATGGCGTTGTTACCGCAAAGAAAAAAGGAGAAGCTACTATTACCGGAAGGTGTGAAGGCGTTTCATTTACTTGCGCTGTTACGGTAGCGGCTCCTTATATCAGTAAAACCAAGGCCGAATTAAAGGTGAAAAAGTCCCTGAAACTTAAGGTGTATGGTACAGAGGTTAAGAGCTGGAAAACATCCGATGCATCAATCGCAAAGGTTTCCAAGGATGGAAAGGTAACTGCGCTTAAAGCAGGTAAGGTTACCATAAAGGCAAAATGCAGTAACGGAAAAACTTATTCCTGTTCATTAACAGTTACAAAGTAAAGCAACTGTAACGAGAGTTATATATTTTGAAAGACGAGAATATGACAAGGAGAAGGAAAACATTATGGTAAAGCATGTAATTTTATGGAAGATCAAAGAAGATTTTACAGAAGAGCAGAAGCTTGAGATTAAGAAAGGCGTAAAGGAAGGTCTTGAAGGCCTTAAGGGTCAGATTCCGGGACTTGTTGATATTAAAGTATATATTAACGGACTCGCAAGCTCAAACGCTGATATGATGCTGGATTCTACTTTCGAGGATGAAGCTTCTTTAAAGGGCTATGCGGTACATCCCGCACATGTTGCTGTGGCTGACGGTAAGGTTCGTCCTTATACCGCAAGCAGAAGCTGTCTTGATTTTGAATTGTAATTATAATTTCGTTTGATTATAAGTCTTTTGTGTAATCGTATATTTTAAACTTATTGAAAAGATTTAGGAGGAATTCGAAATGTCAGAAGAGTATATGGATTATGAAGTATTTGATGATGTAACAAAAGATGGTGAGGAGATTGAGCTTGCCATTGTTGACAGATTTGTTTTTGAAGAGAAGAACTATGTGGTTGCAGCTCTTGTAGAAGGTGACGAAATTAGTGAGGAAGGCCTTTTTGTATACCGTTCCACACGTGTCGGCGACGATATTATCATTAAGAAGATCGAAGACATGGACGAGTATTCACGTGTAGCTGACTATTACGCCGGTTTGGAATAGTATGGACAAGACATTAACGATTTTTGTATTGATTTATCTGCTCATTATAAATATTGTCGGGCTGATTATTATGAAGGTTGACAAAGTCAAAGCGATAAAGCATAAGTGGAGAATCAAAGAATCGACGTTGTTTCTTGTAAGCGTAATCGGCGGAAGTATAGGTACGCTTGCAGGAATGTATTTATTCAGACACAAGACCAAGCATTGGTATTTTGTTATAGGAATGCCGTTTATCTTGATTTGTCATGTCGCACTGTTCATTTATATAAAAGCTGCATTTTAGTCGGTTAATCGGGCTGCGCAGGGAAAAGCATTATTAATGATATGCGGGCGGATATTTTATACGAGACGAAGCAGGATGTGTCGGAGGAGGGATGCTATGAATAACGAAAGCAGGACACTTCATAAGGTGACGATTGACGGTATTCGGTCGGAAGAGGATTTGCTGAAATTTCACGGTATAAAAAAGCAATATTTTAAAGCAGGTGAAGAGGTCGTATTCTTTTTGATCAAGGCTACGGACACCCGCTATTTTGTTGAATCCGATTGTGTTTGCATCAGTTTGGATCAGGTGACGCCGGGCGGATTTGCCTACTATTCGTTTACAATGCCGGATGCTGATGTTGAGATTAATATTTCATCCGAAAGCAGTATGGTAAATCCTATGATGAACGGAGATCAAAAGAGTACCGGTCCTTTGGCTTTTTTTGATATGTCTAAAATAACGTCCATGAATGATGCAGGTCGAAATTTGATGCCTAATATGATGCCTGATAGTAACTATCAGGCTCCTTCAGCGTCGGAGGGCGGCAGCAGTCAAAGTGGCAAGCAGGATTTGTTTCCCTGGGAAGGAAAACCAAAATTCTGTACCAATTGCGGAGAATCGACATATCGTTCCGATAGAACCTGTATTATGTGCAAGGCCGAATTAAAGCCCAAAAGCTGATATTATTGATTCAGGATACGGAAGCAAGAGATAAGACCAATTACTACAGGCTTTGATTCTGCCTATGGGCTGAACCGAAGCCGTATTTTAGTTTCGGCAGAGAATGGAGGATATAATGTTTACGGCATATTTGGTTGATGATGAAGAATTAATCCTCGATGAATTTATACGGACAATTCCCTGGATGGATAATGGCTTTGAAGTAATCGGCAGCAATACAAATCCTAAAAAAGCACTTGTTGAAATTGTGTCCTTAAAGCCGGACGTGGTATTTTGTGATTTAAAAATGATAGGCATGGACGGAAATGAGCTGATTAAATTGCTGCGGGAGCAAAATGTCGGCTGTGAATGTGTAATGATCAGCGCATTCGATCAGTTCGAGAATGTCAGAACTTTTTTCCAGCAATCGGGGTTCGATTATATATTAAAACCTGTTCAGCAGGATGATATTCAAATGGTTCTCGAGAAACTGGTATTAAGACTGAAGGAGAAAAATCCCAAAGAAAAAGAAGAATCGGAATCCTCTGAACACTCCTATTTCGATGCCATGATTGCATATATAAATGAAAATTTTGCTTCCAGAATATCGCTTGATCTTTTGTCCAGGCAATTTGGTTTCAGTAAGAACTATATATGTAATATGTTCTCAAAATATTACGGTACATCCTTGACCTGCTATCTGACCGAAAAAAGAATGCTGCATGCGAAGGAACTGCTGAGGGATAAAACGAAGCTTCTCAAAGATATTGCGATTGAGTGCGGCTATAACGAATACGTTCAGTTTTATAAAGTGTTCAGGGAATATTACAAAATTGCTCCGAAAGAAATGATGGAACAGCAGCAAACTGAGTGTTTCCGAAATGATGATAAAAAAGAGGCGGAAATCTGATGAACAGGCACAGAAAAATATTATTAGTTATGGCATTAATATCTGTATGTTTGTTATCGGGGTGTACTAAGGAAAGTGCACCTATTTCCGTGCGTGTAGGGATTCCGCATTCCGATTATGTTCAGGATCTGGAATCAAATTATTATTTAAACTGGCTCGAGAATCAGACAGGAATAAATATTATTCCCATAGAGATACGTCAAACAAGGTGTGATGAGTATCTGGAGAGTCTTGCTTCTTCGAATGCGGAAATTGATATGGTATTATTCGGAAACGATTTTATACCGACAGAGGCGTATATCAAGCAATACGCTGCGGAGGGGCATGTCTTTCCCCTGCCGGACGGTAGTCTGACATATATGAATAACGGAACTTCCAAGTCGGAAGGATGCGGACAGGTTATGTGGATAAATGTCGATTGGCTGAATGCATTGGGTCTTGAAATTCCAAACAGTACCGAAGAACTGGAAAAAGTTCTTTTGGCATTTAAGCACATGGATCCGAACCAAAACGGTATTAATGACGAGATACCTCTTATAGGAAGTTCGCAGTCGTATGCCCTGAATCCTTTGTATTTTTTGATGAATGCATTCACTTACTGCGATCCATATCATACCATGCATCAAATCGAGAACGGGACGGAGGCCTTTGTTCCGGAAACGGACCGCTTCCGGGCAGGGACGCAGTACTGCAGAAAACTGTTTGAAGAAGGTGTTATAGACAAGAGGCTGTTTACGTATTCATCTGCTCAGTTGGCGGAAATAATCAATAATCCAAACGATCTGGTGGGTGCATTCACCTCGGAGTCGATAGGGGATGTCATATATTCCGGGAATCCTGAAATAATGGCCAAATACATATGTATTTTACCTATTGAAGGACCTTATGGGAATCGGAATGCTTTATATGTAAAAAAGCAGGCGAAACCAGGTGCAATAATTATTGCGGGAACCGGTAAAGAGGCTGCATGCAAGGAACTGCTGGATTTGATGATGACTCCAGAGGGTTCACTGATAGCGAGGTTTGGTGAGCAGGGAGTCGATTGGGATTATTCGGACGGACTTGATGTCAGCCTGTATGGTGAAAAAGCTATTATTACAACCATCAATTATCTGGGGAATGTTCCGCAGAATAAAAATCTTCACGGTATCGGGCCGATAAAGGTACCTGATGATTATTTGGCGGGAGTAACCTGGAACGGAGTCAATTCCGATATGGAATACATTGATGCCCGTGCGGAGATGAGTTATCAGCAGTATCTTCCCAAAGAAGTTTCCGGGTATCCGTATGATGAAAGAATCGTAGGTTCATTTGAAAAAGAATGGGAAAGAATTATTAAAGGAGAGAAAGAACTGGATGAAGAAATGTTATCGTGGAATCATTTGCACAGTGCTTGCGATGCTGATTCTTCTTCAAACGGGTTGCAAAAGTAAAAGCGCGGATGAGAATCAGTGGCTTCTCGAAGCAAATACAGAAGCAAATGAAAGCGTTGAAGAATTATATGAGTCGGCACTTAAAGAAGATACACTGATTGTATATACGGTATCAACCAGAATCACAAAGGTTAAAGAATCTTTTGAAAAAGATTACCCCGGGCTCAGCATTGAGGTACGCGACCTTAGAAGTCCCGATCTTGTAGATGCGGTATGGGCCAATTATAAAAACAACGGCAGTGACTGTGACGTGGTAATATGCAACGACAACAGCGGAAGCTTTTATGAGAAGCTTGTAAAAACCGGTGCGGTAGTGCCGTATCTTCCGAGCGATATAAAAGAGCACATGATGCCGGAGTGTGTCGGTGAGATGGTGACATTTATTAATGAAGCCGAACTGCTTTTTTACAATACCGAAAAATATGATTCATGCCCGATTGAGAATATATGGGAACTGACCCTGGAACAGTATTATGAAAAGATATATATTCCGAATCCGATAAGGTCTTTCTCGACATATGCGCTTTTCGGAAGTATTCTTGAACAGTCTGAAGCGCTTGAAAAAGCATATATCAAGCTCTACGGGCACAAACCCGATTTAGGTGACAGCAGCTCCGTTGCGGAATTGTTTTTGAGCATGCTGAGTAAAAATGCGGTATTTACCAACAGCAGTGATGAAGTTTACGAAGCGTTGGGAACGACTGGCGGAAAAGCCGATTTCGGTATAATGGTTTCGAGTAAGCTTAGGATGCAAAATTACGGTTATTCCTTTGAGCCTGCGAACATCGAACCATTTTACGGATGTAAAACTTCTTTTGCGGTTATGATTGCGGCAGGATCGAAGAATGTAAGCACGGCAAAGCTGTTCATCAGGTACCTGCTGGGAGAAGCGGACGGTGCGGGAGAAGGCTATAAACCGTTTTTAACCAAGGGAACCTGGTCTGCAAGAGCGGATGTTGAGAATCCGGATGAAACGGAAGTAGATAACAGCAGGCTTCTTATTCCAAATCAGATTTCACTCAGCGAGAAAAGACAGCAGAATGAAGCGTTTTTTGAAAAAATAATTAAAAAATAATTCGGAGATTAAGGCAGCGGATGAGAGAAAGCAGAACTATAAAAAAGTTCATAGCGGCAATGGCATCATTAGGAACGGTTTTGGTGCTTATTTGGTGCGCCTTCTACTTTCTTACCATTCAAAATGTTAAGAAAAATGCCGGGATTCAGGCAGAAGCTCAATCCGAAGCTATTATCTCCAGGATTGAGGATGAACTTCAATCGATCGAAGAAATAAGTTATTATATCGCACACGATGCCGGTGTGATTGATTGGGTGAAAACAACCGAAACAATTGATTTTTACGACTACGGTAGTATGGTTTCGGAAAGTGTTGAAAAAAGAATCGGGGCAGATCATTCGGTCAGCGATATTATTGTAATCGGACAAAACAATTTATATTACAGATTAAAAGGAAGATGTTCCAATACCGTACTGACAAGAGTTCAGAGCATATTGAACAAAGGTTACCAGAACAATTTCTTTATTGCGGGAAGCGGTGCAGCTTATATAGGTACCGCAAGAAAGATTGTTGACGGCGAAAAGGAAGTCGGTTACGTTGCTTTGCTGCTTGATAAGACAAAACTGGAATATATCTTCTCGGATTATTCGGATATAGATTATATGGGAATTGCGCTGCTTTCGGGGGACCAGGTTTTGTGTGCAAACAGAACCATACGGGACCGGGATATCAGTGAAATAAAAAATACAAGCGTTCTTTATAAGGAACAGCATATCGACCTTACCGGTCTGACTCTTCTGGTATATTGTGAGAACACCATATCTCAGGAGCTCAATGCATATTTTTATATAGCGCTGCCCGTGATGATAATGGTTCTGGTTGTCATCATTATCATTTATACCGTTTACTGGAACAAAACCACTCTCGGTCCGCAGGAACGAAAACTGATGGAGAGTAAGATGAAGGTCCAGGAGGTTCAGCTCGAAAATGAACGAAATCTGACAGGTCTGTTAAAGAAGCAGATAAGTGCTCACTTTACGGTAAATACACTGACAGTCGTAAGGTCTCTGATAAACAAAGGAGAGAAGCAGGAAGCAGCCCATATGTGCGATGAGCTTTCATGGCTGCTGAGGTATTCAAATGCTCCGGATGAGCTGATAACCCTTATGGACGAGTGTCATGTTTTGGAGCAGTATATCGGAATCATGAATGTCAGATATCCGGGAAGAATCGAATATATTGCGGATATCGAGGACTTTTTTGAGGAAGTTTATATTCCGAGAATGATTTTGCAGCCGGTAATAGAAAATGCCATTGTGCACGGAATGAGCGGAAAAGAGAAAATCCGCATAAGATTAAATGCAGTGCTTGATGAAAAGCTGATTATCCGTATAGAAGATAACGGATGCGGAATGAGTTCGGAGAAGCTGGAAGAGATAAACAGCAAGATAATGAATGATATCGGGTTGGGCCGTAAAGGAATAAAAGGCATTGCACTCACCAATATCCGAAAACGAATCGAGATTACCTGTGGGCAGGGCTATGGCATCAGCCTTAATTCTGTTAAGGGAGAAGGTACAATCGCGGAAATCTGTCTTAAAAAAGTAACAGGAAAAGAATGTGAAGATATGCAATGTTAATCGTAAGATAGTTAATGTCGATACTGAATTAGAATTGATATAGTATAAGTGGATACTTGTGTACCCACTTATTTTTTTATATTTGAGGAGGAAAAGATGAAGAAGATTATATCAAAGCTTTTTGCGGCAGCGGCAATTGCATTGCTCGTAATCGGCGTTATTTCGTCTGACAGAACGGTTATGGCAGCAGCTTACGGTGCTGATTTTGAATCAGCGGGAACACTTTCTTTGGGTAAAGAGTATAAGGGTTCACTGGACCCTGATGCAGGTTATAAGTCTCATTGGTACAGTTTTACTACCAACAAGTCAGATGATTATTACTATTGCATTACTTACAATACAAACTACTCGGTCGGTTCACTGCAAGTGAACGTAAAAACAGAAAGCGGCAAGTCTGTAGTGACTGTAAATAAAGGCAGCTCCGAGAAAGAAGTAAGACTTGAGCCTGCTACAAAATATTATGTTGAGGTTTATTCCTCGAGCAGCGTAAAGACAGGTGACGGAAATCAGTATTCGTTTATTATAAATCCTATTGACGATCCCGAGACCGACTCGATGGGTAATGTTTCCATCGAGCTTAAATCAAAAAAGGCGTATGAAGGAAAAATAGTTACCTCATATGAAGAAGACTGGTTTTTCTTTAAGGCAAAGGCCGATAAAGCAACCGTTCAGATCAGCAAAAACGATAAGAACTGGGGATTGACCTATGGTGTATACGACAAAAACGGTACCAGGATTAAAGTCGAGACTCTGGGTTCGGGCTATTCTGATTCTTATACAATCAATACCGTTAAGGGTGAAAAGTATTATGTATGCTTAAGCTCAGGATCTAACTTCGATCACGGCGAAGAGGATGATGACAGATATTCCGTTACCGTAGACTGCGGTTCGATTGACGTAGGTAAGCTCAGCACACCTGCATGCTTATTTGCGGGAACAAAGGTTGTGGCAGGTGAAGCTATTCCCGGGGCAACCGTAAAGTGCACTTTCGGCAAGAAGACATTCTCTGCGAAGGCAAACGAAAACGGACTGTACATTATTAAGTTAAGCTCAGCATTGAAGAAGGGCAATAAGGTAACTGTTTGGCAGACTCTTGACGGAACAGCGTCACCCAAGCTTACGGCTAAAGTAAACAATTAAGGAGCATTTGGTATATGAAGAGAAGAGCAATCAGAATATTTGCTATGGCTATGGTATTGCTTTTGGTCTCTCTTACTGCATGCAGCAAGAAAGAGGATAACGACAGGACCGACCGCAATACCAAGCAGGATAAATCCGATTCAAAGAATAACGACAAAAAGAATATTGATACGGATAGTGACACTGCAGACAACTCCGAGGATGATTATAATGATGAGGGCAATCAGGGCGGATCTGTTTTCGGCGGTTCTGAAGGCGGCAGCAGTTCCGAGAATACCACAGCGTTAAGAAATGAACTGGATTTGTCGGTTTATGTAACGGATACAGACATTCTTCACATTGTGGTAGAAGGTGAGAGCTGTGCCAGGCTTCAAAAAGAGAATACCGAGATGTTTATGCGTTTCTCGAATGATGAAGAGTCTCAGATTAGTATTTCAAGAAACTACGCATCGATTGGTGCAAGAGATGCCTCGGGAGAATGGGTCAGCTTTTATGCGGATTCATATTCGGGTCAATTCTCGGTATATGATAATTATATAGGCATCACACTTACCGGTTCGGGAATTGAGAAGGTTATTCCCAAAGATGCCGAATATTTAATCTACATTCATGACGGCGATTACGATTTCAGCGACAGGAACGTATACGGACATGGCAAGCTTACCAATGTTTATAAAATTGCTGAGGAAGAAATGAACGCAGTGGTGGGCACCGAAGCTGTGCACTATGTTCCTTCAAGAACTGCAAACGAATTCTGGGTGGGCGATTATTTGTGCTCATCAGAGGTATATACGGATGACGGCTACAAATACCGTAACGGATACTGTACAATCGATCTGACCGAGAACGGTGCGCTCGCACTTAATGTTCATATGGATGGGGCGGATAAATGCTATGTGTTCGAGGAGATCAACTTCGATGAGGCAACATACGATTACGGAACTGTTCTCGAGGCAAGAGCAGAATTGCCCGCACAGAACAACAGGAACGGAAGTCTCTCTTATTCAGGAAATGCTTCGGGAAGCGATTCATATTATTTCAATTATTCCGATTATACGGACCACAACGAAGATTTGAATATGTCACTCTACAGATATGTGTCATCAAGGAATGATGCTCCCGCAGATTATAAGGATGTCGACAAATACGGATATATCTCCGACGAGCTCAGCAATCCGAACAATTTCCTTGCTTCAACAGCAGACGACTTTGTATTATCCTATAACGGAAACAATACATATTATATCGATGAAAACAAGTCGATTCCCTATGCTTCGATGGAGCTTCACGAATTTGATGTGAACGGAATATGTGTAAGATACAAGCAATCATATTTTGCAAGCAGCTCTTCGGATGCAGATGCTTTGTATGCGCAGATGACAAGATGGAATCCGAACGGCTATACCCGTGAGGGAAATCGAATCAATTACGATGGTGATTATGCTCCGTTAAGTTCAAAAGAGGGCTTAATCTCATATAACTATAATGCATATAACGGAACACATTATGCATATTATGATGTAACTTATTACGGTGATCCCGACAGCGTTGAGATATACAGATATTTTGTAAATCCTATTAAGAGATCGAACGGGCTTGATTTCGAAACCGCAAAAGAATTTATCAGCCTTTTAACCGGAACCCACAGAAGTACCGATGATCCCGATGGAGAGTTGTATACTTCATTCTATACTTACGCAGGTGAATTTACCTATTCGGTTTATGCCGGTGATATGTCATTCAGCTTGGATACCAAAGCACAGAATCTTTATGAAGGAAAAACCGTTAAGTCGATGGTATATTCGAACGGTTATTCATACGACAATGATTATGTATTGGTATATGCAGCCGATTTCTCCGGTGATGTTGCAACCGTAACCAAATATTACTATGTGGTTGACGGGTTCGATGATGTCCGGATTACTCTTAAGAATCATGAGTCCTTTACACCCGACTCAGTCGTAAGTCACAGCTTTGATATGACAAGAGTAAAACAGAATTAAGGGAAAGAAGAAACTATTCGGAATAATTTAGTTTGATTTAGGAGCAATTAAATGAAAAAAACAGCAAAATATCTTTTGGGTTTTCTGATGTTTGTCTTTTTTTGCACAATAGGCTTTGCCGGACGCCCGGTTTCGGTCAGTGCGGAAGATATCAGGGTAGTTCTTGATAACGGGCTGGTAGCCGAGTACATGAAAAATTCCGCGGATCCGGAAGTGAGCATTGTCGGTTATCAGGGATCTTTGGGCGATGTTGTTATTCCCGAAAAGGTAGACGGTCATTGGGTAACGACTATTTACAGATCTGCCTTTGAAGGCAATAAAGTAATTGAATCCGTTTCAATCCCGGAATCCGTACGCCTTATAGAGAAAAAAGCTTTTAAGAACTGTCCCAATTTGAAAACGGTTATCTTGGAAGGTGACCATCGCCAGTGGAGCAAGGTGAACAAGAACAAGACAGCCGAGCCTGTCAGCATTCGTGAGGAAGCGTTTAACGGATGTACTTCACTTGAATACTTCGAAGGTATATTCTTAAATACCTATGCGGAGCCCAAAGAAATATTTGCCGGTTCGGGATTAAAATCCGTATTGATTAAATACGATGGCTGGACTCACATAGATAAAATGTTTAACGGATGTACGGAACTTGAAACCATCAACATCGATATTTCAACGGCGAATGCAAGCTGCAATCTTTCCATGCAGACATGGAAAGATATGCCAAAGCTTAAAACGGTTAATATTTATAATGCCGAAAAGTGCAACGTAGGTACCGGTTTAAATTATGCTTATTTTACGCCGTTTGAAAATTGTCCCCGGTTTGAGGCCGTAAATGTATATTTTAATGAGCCTGCAAAAAAAAGATTTGATTTTGGTTTGTATGCGGCCCTGGTATCTTCAAACCCCGATCTGGTAAAGCTGACAGGATTATCAAGCACCTCTAAGGGTCAGGAAATGGATTACGGCGGATCTGTAAGTTCCATGAACGGAAACGGACAGGCAGTTATCAGAAGCGAACATAATATTATTCCTTTTGAGTTCAGAGTTTTCGTGGGAGACCGGAATGCAAAGAAGAATCTTTCTGATGCTGTATGTGTTCTTCCTGTTTCAAGCTTTACCTACAACGGATATGAGCTGGAACCTTATACGGAAGTAACATATGAGGGTGAGCTTCTCACACGTGATGTTGACTATACCGTTTCCCACAAAGACAACAAAGAAATCGGAACCGCAACGATTACTCTTGAAGGCAAGGGTGACTATACCGGAAAAATAAGCACTTCTTTCAAGATAGTTCCCCAGACAACGGTTATCAGCAATATAAGCAAATCAGGTAAGAAATATACCGTCAGCTGGTCTTCTTATATCAAGAATTGCGGCTATGAGCTCAGCTATTCAAAGAAGAAGTCAAGCGGCTACAAGAAGCTGGCAGCAACAACAAAAACAAGTACTTCCTCCGACACTCTCAAAAAAGGTATGTATATTAAAGTAAGAACCTACGTTACCGTGAGCGGAAAGAAATACTACAGCGAGTATTCAAAGCCGATTCAGATTAAATAAAATAGATAAATGAAAGGGGTCGTGAAAAAGCCAACGTCATAACCTAATGACATTGGTGTCTTTTTCACAGCCCCTTGTTTTGCCTATATACATGATACTTGTACCAAATTTTAAAGGCGACATGGTTTATATATCATGCTTTTAAGACAGGCACAGCCTATACGTCGTATTTCTTAAGAAGCATGTCGAGAGCTTCTCTTAACAGAATTGCTTCGCCGACTCCCTCACGCTTTGAAAGCTTGGTAAGATTCTTGAGCTGGTCTGCGGTATAATGACTGGTTTTGGGAACCATCTTCTCTTCCTTGGCGAGTGCAACCTTGTTGCGGCCGGAAAACTTCGCGCGGAACATGGCGCTGTCGGCCTTGCGCATAAGTTCGGGAACCCGGTTGGCATCCTCGAAGGCAGTCGAAATACCTATGGAGATGGTGATGGCTTCACCGTTGGGAGCCTTTACATCGAGGGTTTTTCTGATGTTTTCCATACAAAGGAAAACATCCTCTTTTTCCATTTCGCTGTTAAAAATAACACCGAATTCATCGCCGCTGATACGATATGCGGTCGCTCCCTCGGGAAGGTTGTCGGCAATATGACGTCCTACGCTGATGAGAACGTTGTCACCTACATCGAAGCCGAAATCGGTGTTTATGTGAAGAAATTCGTCGACGTCTATGAGCGCAATAACAATCGGATTGCTGCTCTCTGCATCTACGGCATTCATAAGGACGGTCAAGTCCTTCTCAAACTGATCTCCAACAGGGAAATTCAGTGCGTCATTTACTATAGAATGATGATCTTTTGAACCCATAAGTTACCTCCTGTATTATATTAAGATTATTGATGAAATATGTGCCGATATTATTCCGGAAGTAATATCAGCAATATCATATTATCACGTTATTATTATTTGTCAAGTATGTTTGAGAAATATTATTTTTGAAATAATATCGTTTCAACTTTATTAATTGTTCTCAAAATTATAATTAATAAAACATTGCATTAATGTCGAATTGTCTATAGCATGAACGGGTAAAGCTTCCGCTTGTCGTGCGAAAAAGATTCATTGTGCCGGACGGAACGGCCAAACTTGACAATATATACGCTTAGTCAGTATTATGAATCTGAATTCTGAGACAAAAAATAAACCGGCAGTATCTTAAGACGGCGGAGGGAGACCGATATGGGTGAAGATGTTGAAAAATTTGTCGATATGGTTAAGAACAGCGATAACATAGTCTTCTTCGGGGGAGCAGGTGTGTCGACAGAAAGCGGCATTCCCGATTTTCGAAGCACGGATGGATTGTACAATCAGCAATATGATTATCCGCCCGAGACTATTTTAAGCCACACCTTCTTTGTTCACAGGCCCGATGAATTTTATCGTTTTTATAAAGACAAAATACTTGTTGAAGGCGTTGAACCGAACATTACACACAAGAAACTGGCGGAACTTGAGGCTTCGGGAAAGCTCAAGGCGGTCATAACTCAGAATATTGACGGTCTGCACCAGAAAGCCGGAAGCAAAAGAGTATATGAAGTGCACGGTACGGTAATGAAAAATCATTGCGTCAGGTGCGGTGCCTTTTATGATGAAAATGACGTGAAGCGTCTTATTATCGAAGACGAAGCGAAGCTCGGACTGAAATGCGAGGACCTTGATTTTAGGACTTCGGGGCGAAGATACGGTATTCCGTGCTGCGAAAAATGCGGCGGAATAATAAAGCCCGATGTCGTTTTGTATGAAGAAGGCCTGGATGAGGATACGTGGGCAGGAGCGGTAAGATATATCACTGAGGCGGACATGCTTATTGTCGGAGGTACTTCGCTGGTGGTTTATCCCGCAGCGGGGCTTATTCGATATTATAAAGGAAATAAGCTGGTTCTGATAAATAAGTCCGAGACCTCGTATGATTCGGATGCGGATTTGGTTCTGCATATGGGGCTCGGAGAAGTATTTTCAAGATTGTAGTTTTGAACGGAAAATAAAGATAAAGGAATATTATAAAGAAAAGGAAGAGGTACTGAAAATGGAGAAAAAGAAGAGAAAAAAATGGCCTATAGTATGCGTAATTGTCGTGCTTATTGCAGCAGTAGCCCTACTGTTTGCATATCAGTTCGACTTGTTGCCCTTCGGTGGTGATAAGGAGGATGAAAAAACCGAGCAGAACGAGGCTGTAAATACTCAGACGTCGTCAGATAATGCTTCTTCGCAGACGAAGTCCGACAGCAGCGATTCGCAGGAAGCTTCGGATACCGAGGGAAAGCCCGGAAGCGATGAGATGGCGGCTATGATGGCGATGATGTCCGCTGCGGCAAATATTGATCCTGTGACTGATTTGGCCCTGCCCCGAAGCGAGAATGAACTTTCTCTCGAGCTTGCCCTGCAGGCACTTACTTTGTGTTCGGGCGGAAACAAAACAAATCAGGCAAAGCTGATGCTTGAATCGGGCTTCGAGCTTCTGCTTCAGTATGGCTTTGACAAGGCGGAAAAGGATATTTCACATACCTGTGCGTTTTCGGTGGGAAGAAAAACGGTTGATTTCTACGGTGAGCCAAGAACACTGCTTCTTGTTGCCATAAGAGGTACCAGCGGTGCGGAGTGGTTCTCGAATTTCAATTATATGGATTCTCATTCCGATGAGTCGGAGTTTGCCGAGAACTTCCTTGAGGCCGCTCAGGTAATCAACATTCAGCTGATTCCCATTATTAAAGAGAATCCGGATGCACTTATGCTTGTATGCGGACACAGCCGAGGAGCAGCTGCGGCAAATCTTCTCGGAATGACCTTGGACGACATTTACGGAAGTGAGGGTAAATATATTTATACCTTCGCTACCCCGAATACTTATCGTGCCGAAGCAAGAAATACCGGCTACAACAATATTTACAACTTTATAAACCCTGCGGATGTTGTTACGGAGGTTCCGCTTAAGGCAATGAATTTCCACCACATCGGTACCGATATTGTGCTTCCTGCAGATTCCGAAACTATTCAGAAGGTTGCGGTTGCCATGAACGATCTTTATTCGGTTTCTCAGACAATTTCGGATTATTATAATGTCAGATACTCCATCAGCAAGAGCGGAGAGGGAGAGGACGGATATACTCCTTATGAGGTAATGCAAGCTCTGGCTTCTTCGATGACCGGAATCCGAAGCAAGGTAAACGGCGAACTTAACCTGACAGATATTTATGCGAAAATGGCCGAAACCGCAGGCTCCGAAAACAGCAGTCTCAATCCGATTCTCAATCAGGTTTCCAAGATTATCGGACGCGACGGACAGTTTGGAATGTCCATTTTTATGCAGCATATGCCCATGACTTACAAAGCGCTTATCGAAGCCTATTCGCAGATGATGGCGGCTATGCCCGGCGGATTTGAAATGCCTGAGGGATTTACCGGAGAGGGATTTGAGATGCCAGAAGGATTCACGGGAGAAGGCTTCGATATGCCCGATTTATCCGAAGAGACGAATGCGGAAGGCAACAATTAAGAATTCTTTGGTAGTTTTTATGGTAGAAATAGAATTTGCCGTATGCTAAAATGATTACGAAAATGTAATACTATGCCACATGGCAATAAAGTGGTATACAAAAATAAAAAAGGAGAGACAATTATGAGCAACATCGATGTAATGTCAGCTAACGCTATCCGCGTTCTTGCTGCAGATGCAATTCAGAAGGCAAAATCAGGTCATCCCGGACTTCCCCTTGGCTGTGCGGATATCGCATATGTTCTTTGGGGCAAGGAGATGAAGCACAATCCCAAGAATCCTAACTGGAGAAACAGAGATCGTTTCATTCTTTCGGGCGGACACGGATCAACATTGTTATATTCACTTCTTCATTTATTCGGATATGGTCTTACTAAGGAAGACCTTATGCAGTTCAGACAGATGGGTTCACTTACTCCCGGACATCCCGAGTATCGTCACACCACAGGTGTTGAGGCTACAACAGGACCTCTCGGACAGGGTATGGCTATGGCAGTAGGTATGGCTATGGCTGAGGCTCATATGGCAGCTAAGTACAATAAGGAAGGCTACCCCGTATTCGATCATTACACCTATGTTCTCGGCGGCGACGGATGTATGATGGAAGGTATTGCTCATGAGTGCTTCTCTCTTGCAGGAACACTTAAGCTCGGAAACCTTATTGTTATCTACGATTCAAACAAGATTTCTATCGAGGGATCTACAGATATCGCGTTCACAGAGGATGTTGTAAAGCGTTTCGATGCTTACGGATTCCAGACAATCGTTGTTGAGAACGGACATGATATGGCTGAGGTTCAGGCAGCACTTCAGGCAGCTAAGGCAGATAAGACCAAGCCTTCAATGATTCTTTGCAAGACAAAGATCGGTAAGGGATGTCCCGCCAAGGAAGGTTCAGCTAAGGCACACGGCGAGCCTCTGGGCGATGAGAACGTACTTGCACTCAAGGAGAACATCGGATGGCCTTCAACAGAGCCCTTCTTCGTTCCCGATGAGGTTTATGCCAATTACAAGGAGCTTGCGGCAGCAGGTGCTTCAGCAGAGGAAGAGTGGAACAAGATGTTCGCTGAGTACTGTGCAAAGTATCCTGAGCTTGCAAAGGCTATCGAGGATGATTTCAATCTTGATATCGCTGAGAAGCTTATCGATGATGAGCAGTACTGGAGCTATGACGAGAAGGCTGATGCAACACGTAACCTTTCGGGAATTGCTCTTAACAAGCTTAAGAATGCTGTTCCCGGTTTATTCGGCGGTTCAGCAGACCTTTCACCTTCAAACAAGTCAGACATGAAGGACGTTGCTTACTTCTCTGCAGAAGACGGCACCGGACGCAACATTCATTACGGTGTTCGTGAGCAGGGTATGACAGCCATCGCAAACGGTATCACTCTTTACGGTCTCCGTGGCTACGCAGCTACATTCTTCGTATTCAGTGATTACACAAAGCCTATGCTCAGACTTTCATCAATCATGAGAATTCCTACCACCATGATCTTCTCACATGACAGTATCGGTGTTGGTGAGGATGGACCTACACATGAGCCTATCGAGCAGACAGCTATGCTTCGTTCGCTTCCTAACTTCCATATGTTCAGACCTGCTGATGCTACAGAGACACTTGCCGCTTGGTACAGTGCCGTAACATCAAAGGAGACTCCTACAGGTATCGTCACTACCCGCCAGAATCTTCCTCAGCTTGCAGGTTCTTCAAAGGAAGCTCTTAAGGGTGGATACATCCTTGAGGATTCAAAGAAGGAAACTCCCGACGCAATCATTATTGCATCAGGTTCAGAGGTTAACATTTCGGTTAAGGCTAAGGAAATGCTTGCAGCAGAAGGTATCGACGTAAGAGTTGTATCTATGCCTTGTATGGATATCTTCGAGGAGCAGAGCGCAGAGTACAAGGAGAAGGTACTTCCCAAGAATGTTCGCGCAAGAGTTGCAGTAGAGGCTCTTACAGACTTCGGTTGGGGCAAGTATGTCGGCCTTGACGGCGCAACACTTACCATGACAGGCTTCGGTGCATCAGCACCTCAGAACCTTCTTTTCGAGAAGTTCGGATTTACCGCAGAGAACGTTGCAGCAAAGGTAAAGAGCGTACTGTAAATCATGGCGAATTTTACGGAGCGTGCAATAAAAGAGTCCTTCGTAAAGCTGCTCAATGACAGACCTATCAATAAAATAACCGTAAAGGATATAGTAGAGGATTGCGGCATCAACCGCAATTCTTTCTACTATCATTACCAGGATGTTCCGGATCTGATCAAAAGCATCATTGAAGATGATGTGGATGCAATGATTGCGGCGTATCCTTCCATAGAAACCATAGACAGTGCAATCAATGTTGCGGTTGACTTTGCGATAAAGAATAAGGCCGCAGCCATGCATTTGTTTAATTCGGGTGACCGTGCGGTTATCGAGCGGGGACTTTTAAGAATTTGCGACGATGTAATTACAAAATATATTAATAATGCATTTCCTCAATCGGAACTTTCGGAAGAAGACAGAAGACTTGCTATCGGAATGCTGAAATGCGAGTTTTTCGGAATCATCATCAATTGGATGGATGGCGGCATGAAGACCGACCTGAAGGCCGATCATCAAAGATTCAGGCAGCTGCTTCCGCTGCTTCTGGAAAAGTTCCGGGCAATCAATAATATTTAACCATTCAGAGCGTATGAAAAATGAGTAATCGTTTTTTATACGCTTTTTTTAATGCAAAAAAACTGTATTTCCGAAAAAATTTAGGCATTTTGGCCAATGTGTCTGATTTTGTGGCACGGCGGAAATATTGTCCGTTTAACCGGGACAATCACGATGATAATATGAGCTCATCAAAACGAAGGAGGCTTTGGGTTATGCGTTCGATTACACCGATGAGAACTGCGAAGATAGGATATGTTGCAATATCCGCACTGCTCGGCATTTTCGGAATACTTCTGATATTTATCCCGGAGATATCACTGAAGGTACTTGAGACCGTGATCGGAATATCAATGATTGTATTTGCGGTAATCAAGCTTGTGGGTTACTTTTCGAAGGACTTGTTCAGACTTGCGTTTCAATACGATCTGGCATTCGGGATATTGCTGTTTATTTTGGGAATCGTGGTTCTGATATCGAAAGAAAAAGCGCTTGCACATTTATGTGTGGCAATCGGAATTGTGGTCCTTGCCGACGGTCTGTTTAAGATACAGATTGCGGTCGATTCCAAGGTGTTCGGAATCGGAAAATGGTGGATGATTCTGCTAACTGCGGTTCTTACGGGACTGATCGGTCTGGTACTTATTTTCAGACCGGTTGAGACTGCGGTGATTCTGATGCGGCTTCTCGGTGTGACACTTCTGCTCGAAGGACTGATGAATCTGACGACGGTTCTATCAACCGTTAAAATAGTCAGACATCAGAAACCGGACGTGATAGTTTGCCTGGAGTCGAAAGAAATAAGGAAGTAAAGAGGAAGGAGATTACTGATGAAATTTGGTAGGATGGTTGCTAAAAACCGAGTTTTGATTCTGGTGATTTCATTGCTTTTGATGATACCCTCGGTAATCGGAATGGCGATGACAAGAATCAATTACGATATGCTTACATATCTTCCCAAGGATATGGAAACAGTTGTAGGACAGGATATTTTAATGGAGGACTTCGGAAAAGGAGCCTTCTCGCTGGTAGTTGTGGAAAACATGACGCCGCAGGATGTGGCAAAAATGAATGATGAGATTCGCAAGGTTGATCATGTAGCCACGGTTCTTTGGTACGACACAGTAATGGATGTAAATGTACCGATGGAGATACTTCCCGACAGGATTTACGAAGCTTTCAATAACGGCGATTCGACTATGCTGGCAATCTTCTTTGACAGCGCAACATCGGATGACGTAACAATGGATGCGATTCGCGAGATCAGAAAAATCTGTGGAAAGCAGTGCTTCGTAACGGGAATGTCCGCTCTTGTCACAGACCTGAAGGATCTGTGCGAGAAGGAGGAGCCGATTTATGTGGGACTTGCGGTTGTATGTGCACTTGCTGCGATGATGATTCTTTTGGACGGCTGGCTTGTTCCCCTCGTATTCCTCACAAGTATCGGAATTGCAATTCTGTACAATATGGGAACGAATTATTTCTTCGGAGAAATATCGTATATCACAAAGGCTATTTCGGCAGTGCTTCAGCTGGCCGTAACAATGGACTATTCAATCTTCCTTTGGAACAGCTACAACGAGAAGCGAGACAAATTCGACGACCACAAAGAAGCGATGGCTTCGGCAATCCAGTCAACTCTTACTTCGGTAATCGGAAGCTCTGTTACCACCGTTGCAGGCTTCATTGCACTTTGCTTCATGAGCTTTACAATGGGTAAGGATCTTGGAATCGTAATGGCAAAGGGTGTTGTATTCGGTGTTATCGGATGCGTAACAACACTTCCCGCAATGATTCTTGTGCTCGATAAGCCTTTAAATGCCACAAAGCACAAATCGATACTGCCTCCCATGGGTAAGTTCTCAAAGGGAATCGTAAAGATATTCCCGGTATTTGTTATCATCTTTGCTCTTCTTGTGGTTCCCGGTTATTACGGCTACAGGCAGACAAATGCAGAAGTATATTATGACCTCGGAAAATGTCTTCCCGAGGGAATGGAGATTGTAGAATCAACCGAAAAGCTCAAGGATACCTTCGGAGTATCTTCAACACATATGATTCTTGTCGAAGCGGACACTCCCGCAGAGGACATCCGCAGCATGACAAAGGAAATGGAAAAGGTTGACGGAGTACAGTACGTACTCGGACTCGAATCCGTGCTCGGCTCACAGATACCGATTGATATTCTGCCCGAAAAGGTAGTATCAATGGTTCGAAGCGAGAACTGGGAGCTTCTGATTGTAAGCTCCGAGTATACCAACGCAACAGACGAGGTAAATCAGCAGCTGGACGAATTATACACAATACTTAAAAAGTACGACAAGGGCGGACTCCTTATCGGTGAGGCACCTTGTATGAAGGACATGATTGAGACAACCGATCATGACTTTGCGGTAGTAAACATTGTATCGATCGTAGCAATTTTCATTATTATTGCGCTGGTTGAAAAGAGTGTTACACTTCCCGTTATTCTTATTTCGGTAATCGAGCTTGCAATATTCATCAACCTCGGCCTGTCGCACTACACCGGAGCGACGCTTCCTTTCATTGCACCGATTTGTATCAGCACGATTCAGCTGGGAGCAACAGTCGACTATGCGATTCTTCTGACAACCCGATACAAGCAGGAAAGACTTGCCGGAATTGCGAAAAAAGAAGCTGTTGAGATTGCGGTAAAGACTTCCACACCTTCTATCATTGTCAGCGGTATGGGTCTGTTTACGGCAACGGTAGGCGTAGCAATTTATTCGAATATAGATATCATCAGCTCGATGTGTATGCTGATGGCCCGCGGAGCCGTAATCAGTATGGCAGCGGTAATCTTCTTCTTACCTGCTCTTCTTGTTCTTTTCGACAAGGTAATCAAAGTAACTACCTTTGATATGGGCAAGAGAGTAAAGAATTAAGCTCAATAAATTAAATGAATAATAAAGATTTGTGCGGATGCACGGAATGGAGATAAATATGAATAAGACAGCAAAGAAGGTTCTTGCAGCTGTTCTCAGCTGCTCAATCGTGGCAGGCTCGGTAACCTGCGGAGTTCTTGCCGACAAGGCAGAGGATACAGACAGCAAGATTGTATCGGTTCTGGACAACTTAAAGAAGGATGAGACAATGTCGCAGCGTTATCAGACCGAGACAGTATACGTTATCTCGGATAATAACGGGGCAACACAGAAGGTTATCGTAAGCGATACCATGAAGGACAATACAAACGGAACAGAGAGTTATTCAATGCAGAATGTAAACGCAGAGGCTCCCGTGACCATAAATGTTAAGTATGAACTCGACGGCAAAGAAGTCAGCGCTTCCGAGATTGCAGGAAAGAGCGGACATGTTGTAATCACATATGACTACAAAAACAATATTACTTCTAAGGTAATGGTAGGAGACAAGGAAGAGACCATGTATATTCCTTTCTCCGTAATAACCGGAATGCTTCTTGATAACGAGAAGTTCTCGAAGGTTGAAGTAACGGGCGGAAAGCTGATTGATGACGGAAGCAGAAAGGCAGTTCTGGGACTTGCACTTCCGGGGCTTAAGGAAAACCTTGGCTTATCTGAGTCGGATGAGAAATTTGCAGATATAGATATCCCTTCACAGCTTGTAGTCGAAGCGGATGTTACAGACTTCTCTTTAGGCTCGGTATACAGCTTTGTCTCCAATTTCGATATTTCTGGCTTAAGCATCGACGGTGAAGGTTCTGCTGATTTACTGAGCGGCGGACTTAATCAGGTAACGGATATTATGAATCAGTTGCTCGACGGTTCTCTTGAGCTTGCGGAAGGCGCAAACAAATTAAGTGACGGCCTTGTGACCGCGGCTGACGGTTCCAAGAAGCTTGTTGACGGAGTAAATGCCGCACACGACGGCGCTGCAGCACTTGCAGCGGGAGCAAAGACGGCATATGAAGGATCTTCCGCGCTTGCGGCAGGAGCAGGTACAGCATACACCGGTTCAACAACTCTTGACGGCGGAATCGGAACTTTGAAGGAAGGCCTTGATACTCTTGATTCAAACAGCGAGGCACTTACTTCAGGTGCAAAGCAGGTATTCGCGACTCTCCTTTCAACCGCGGATGCAGAGCTTGCAAAAGCAGGGCTTGAGGTTCCCGCACTTACAATCGAGAATTATTCTACAGTAATAGACGGAGTGGTTGCTAAAATCAGCGCCACAGATGCAGAGCAGATTGCGAAAGCAAGCGTAGAGGCAAAGGTAAACGAAAACCGCTCAGCAGTCGAGTCAGCGGTTACAGAGGCAGTTAAGCAGCAGGTACTTGAGCAGATCCTTACTGCAGCCGGCATGAACGACGAAACCTACAAGGCAGCTCTTGCTGCAGGTAAGATTCCCTCAGAAACGCAGGCACAGATCAACGGAACTCTCGATGCTCAGATGAAGAGTGAGCAGATCAAGGGACTTATTAAGAAGAATACGGACGAGCAGTGCGAAGTTCTTGTAAAGCAGTATATGGCTTCTGAGGATGTAAAGAATCAGATCAAGGACGGAGAAAAGACCATTAAGGAAAGCGTAGAAAAGCTTCAGGGACTTAAGGGTTCACTTGACAGCTACAACACCTTCTATCAGGGAATCATTACTTATACAAAGGGAGTTGCTTCCGCAGCAGCAGGTGCAGACCAACTCAAGAACGGTTCGACTGCTTTGGCCGGAGGATTAAAGGAACTTTCAACAGGTGCAGCAACACTCGAGGGCGGACTAAAGGATCTTTCCGAAGGCGCCGCAACACTTGACGGAGGCCTTAAGGATCTTGCCGAGGGCAACGGAACTCTCTACAATGGGCTTGTTGAACTCCGCGACGGTTCAAAGAAACTTGCGGAGGGTGCGGATACCCTTCATAACGGACTTGCGACCGTGAACGACGAGGTTGTTTCAAAGCTTATCGCTTTCATCAACAATAACCTCAGCGACGCAGCAGACAGAATAAATGCCATTGCCGAAGTCTCATCGGAATACAAGAGTCTCAACGGCTTAAACGGAGCTGAAGACGGAACTGTGAAGTTCATTTACAAAACCGGTGAAGTAAAATAAAAAGCAACATACCGGGGGCTGTGTAAAAAAACGCAGCCCCTTTTTCAGTCGCCTTCCCCTTAGCATTTCACTGCGGGGGAAAATGAAAGGCGGTCCTCTTTTCAAAAATGAAAAAAAGTGTAGAATAGAACAAGGGCACCGGTTGTATTATGAATTGTGAAGAGGAATAATAATGAAAAAAGAAAAATGTTATTACGAGGACTTTTCTGTCTGTACCTGCACCATGTCGCCGAACTGCGATAACAACTGCGTGGGAAGCGAGTGCAGCTGTTTTATTTCGGAGAGCGATTACTTCGGCAAGATGATGTCGGGAGAAATCAAAGAGAAGGCACCTTCGCAGGAGGAGGAAAAGCTTCGCAGGGAGAGAATAAACAAGAATTTGTCTTTGGGAAAGACCAAGAAGCAGCTTAAGCATGAGGCTCGCGAAGAGGCGAAGAAGAACGGAGTGGGAACCGGCTATTCGCTGATGGATGATCCCCGCTTCAAAGATTTGTTTCATTAGGAGGAAATATGGCACAAGTAAAAGAAAGTGTATTTTTGCAGGAAAAGAAGCCTGTATTGAAGAAGCTTCTTAATGAACTTCTTGCAAAATACGATTATGCATCGATTCTTGCAACCGATTCAAAGAGTATGAACTATTCGGTTTCAAGAAGCGGAACCGCTTTGAAGGAGGATGATTTCCTTACCGAGAAGGGTTTCTGTATTAAAATTTACAATAAAGGAGAGGCTGCGGAGTACAGCTTCAACGAAATCAGCGAGGATAAGATTCCAGCGATTTTAAAGGCAGTTGAGGAGAATCTCATGCCTCTGGGAGAAGTGATTCCGGAGGGTGTTTCACCGTTTAAGTTCGATAATGTCGAGGATGAGAAAATCACTTTCAACAAGAGCACCGAGTACGAGGAGGATCCCGAGGAGCTCGGACACGAGAAGATAATCGCTTTGCTTAAACGCATTTCCGATAAGGGCCGTGCGTACGACGAAAGAATCGTAAACTGCTCAGCAAGCTTTGCATATCAGCGTTATTCAAAGCTTTTTCTGTCGAGAAACAAGGACCTTACCCAGAATGTTATGTGGAGTGCCGGCTGGCTCGTTGTCATGGCTTCGAAGGGTGAGGAGCTCAAGGACAGCTATCAGCCGATGTCAAAGCTTGGCGGAAGTGAGATCTTAAGGAATCTTGAGGCGAAACTCGATGAAGCCTGCAAGACAGCAATAGAACTTCTGGATTCGGAGCCCATTACGCCCGGTGAATACGATTGCATCTGTATGCCCGATGTAACAGGCATGATTGTGCACGAAGCCTTCGGACATGGTGTTGAAATGGATATGTTCGTAAAAGACCGTGCTCTTGCACGTGAGTATGTCGGCAAGCAGGTGGCATCGGAGCTTATCACAATGCATGACGGTGCTTTGGCTATTCCCGAAGTGGCTACCTTCTTCTTTGATGACGAAGGTGTGCTCGCACATGATACCGTTGTTATCGAAAAGGGTATTTTAAAGACAGGTATCTGTGACTCACAGGCAGGCATGCATCTGAATGCCGAGCCTACCGGAAACGGACGACGTCAGAGTTCCGAGCGTAAGGCCTACACCCGAATGACCAATACTATTTTTGAACCCGGCAGCAGCACCGTTGAGGAAATGATAGCATCCATAAAAGACGGTGTAATGCTCTGCGAGGCATCAAGCGGCATGGAAGATCCCAAGAACTGGGGAATTCAGCTTATGGTTAATTATGCACGCGAGATAAAGGACGGAAAGTTTACCGGAAGAATATTCTCACCTATTGTCATGACCGGCTATGTTCCCGATCTGCTTAAGTCAATTTCAATGATTTCCGACAAGCTTGAAGCATGCGGAACCGGTTTCTGCGGCAAGGGCTATAAGGAATGGGTCAAGGTTTCCGACGGCGGCCCTTACATTAAGGCAAAGATTCGTCTTGGCTGATTTTTACAGAAACGGAGATAATAATGAGAGAAAAAATACTTGCGGCATTGAAGGCGCAGCAGGTCGGTGAGTATCTGATAAACGAAACCACCGAGAAGAGCGCCGAGCTGTTTTTCATAAAGAAGACGCTTGATATGAAGCGTGCAAAAGAGAATACTACCTACAGCGTAAACGTATACACGGAATTTACGCGCGAGGATAAGAAATTTAAGGGCCAGTCCCTGGTTCATATTTTTCCGGGCATGGAGCAGAAAGAAATCGAGGATGCAATCGCGACCGCTAAGCTTGCGGCATCGTATGTTGCGAATCCTACCTTCGAACTGATAGAGCCTTCGGATAACCGTTTTATCGAGATGGAATCCGATTTATCTAAGAACAGTCTCGAGGAAAACTGCAGAATAATGGCAGAGGCCCTCTTTGCCGAGGATACCGCGGAGGATGTATTTATCAATTCCGCAGAGCTTTTTGTTTACGACAGAACCGTAAAGATTATCAATTCTAAGGGCGTCGATGCAGGCTACAGAAAGTTTAAGGTTTGGGGAGAGTTTGTTGCACAGTGCAAAACACCTCAGGATGTTGAAACCTACAAGGATTTTTCGTATGACTCGCTCGATGTCGAGGCATTGAAGGCAAGAGTAGGAAAAACTCTCGAGTATACCCGTGCAAGAGCACAGGCTGAGGAAGCACCGGCTACCGGCAATTATCGTCTCATTCTTTCGGATGATTATGTCAATACTTTATTCACTTTCTATACTTCAAAGGCTGATGCATCGTACCTTTATGCAGGCTATTCAAACTATGAGGTCGGAAAGAATGTTCAGCTCAGCGAAGGCAAGGATGAAATAACCGGAGACAAGCTGACCGTTATCTTGAAAGAAGATACTCCTTTTGACGGCGAAGGAATTCGTATGAAGGACAGAGTACTGATGGATAAGGGTGAGTTAAGAACCATTACCGGCAGCAACAGATTTGCTTCATATCTCGACACGGAGCCGACCGGACAGTACGGAAGTATTAAGGTCGAGTGTGGTTCTACGAGTGTAGAAGAAATGAAGAAAAAGCCTTATCTTCATGTAGTGAACTTCTCCGATTTTCAGATGGATGATTTCACGGGACATTTCGGCGGTGAGATAAGACTCGGTTTCCTTTATAACGGGGAAAAGGTTATACCCGTTACGGGCGGATCGGTAAACGGAAGCTGGCTGGATGTTCAGGGTCGTCTGACTTTATCATGCGAAAAGCAGAATCAGATGGGCTTTGAAGGACCGATGGCCGTATGCATGGACGATATCCCGGTTGCGGGAGTATAAGATTTTTTGATTGGTTTTTGATTATTCCTACTGCGGGAGTACAAGATTTTTTAACTGAATTTTTGATGCGAGGAGCAGGCTATGGGCGAAACTAAGCGCTACAATGATTTGAATACGTATCTGAGGAACAGATTCGGGCGCAAGGTCTATAAGCTTGCTCTTTCTTCGTCTTCGGGCTGTCCGAACAGAGACGGTACCTGCGGAACGGGCGGATGTATATTCTGCAGTGAAGGCGGTTCGGGAGATTTCGCGGCGCCGGTTTCAATGAAGGTGGCCGACCAGCTCAGCTGGGCCAAGGAACGACTCAGGACTAAACTCGCAAAAGAATATGATACCGCGGGATTCATTGCATATTTTCAAAGCTATACAAGCACATACGCTCCGATTGAAAGGCTGCGTTCAATGTTTTTCGAGGCTATAAACGATCCTTCGGTTTGCGTGCTTTCGATAGCAACAAGGCCTGACTGTCTGGGCGAAGAAGTGACGGAATTGCTTACGGAGCTCAATAAGATAAAGCCGGTATGGGTGGAACTTGGACTTCAGACGGTGCATGAAGATTCTGCGGAATATATCCGAAGAGGTTACAGACTGGGTGTATTTGAGGCCGCGGTGAATAAATTATCCGCGGCGGGCATTGAAGTGATAGTACATGTAATCCTGGGACTTCCCGGAGAAACCCCGGCGCAGATGCTTGAGACGGTACGCTTTGTCTCGGAACTTGATATTCAGGGAATAAAGCTTCAGCTGCTGCATGTATTGAAGGGAACAGAGCTTGGAAAGCAGTTTGAATGCGGGGAAGTGTATGCAAAGGTAAAAGGACATGCCGAGGGAGAAATGAATACCACAGCAGAAGGACATGTCGAGGGAGAAATGAACACCACAGCAGAAGGACATGTCGAAGAAGAATTTGTCTGCAGTGAGAAGGGAAGACGTTTGTATATAACGACGGTTGATGAGTATATCGAAATACTTGCAAAGGCAGTATGCTTATTACCCCAGAATACAGTAATTCACCGCCTGACGGGAGACGCACCGCACGACAAGCTTCTGTTTCCGAAATGGAGCGCAAATAAAAGATTGTCGCTAAACGGAATCGTGAAATACATGATGCAGAATGATCTGCATCAGGGAGACTGTTTTCGACCGAGGAATACCTTTACCGACTCGCCAAGCGTCTGATGTTTGAGACCGGTGGCATCGAAGCGAACGGTTTTAAAAGAGAACTGCATGATAGGTCCGGCGCAGAACGCACAAATCAGGGTACCGACACCCACCTGGCCGCCGAGCAGATAACCGATAAGTGTTGCAGTACTTAACAATGCGATACTGACCACACCGATCGGTACGCGCTTTATTCGCTTGGAAAGACCTACAAGCAGCGTATCACGCGGACCGCAGCCAAGGGAAGAGCGCATGTAGGAGAACTGGGTGTATCCGATTATAACCAGTCCGGTGAGCATCATGACGATACTGCCGAATAATGTTTCCGGGGTAGGAAACCATTCTGTCCAGGCGAAGAAATCTACCGCTTTACCGACTACAAAGGCATCTATGAACATGGCGATGCCGATGGGCTCGCGCATTAGGATATCTATGGTCAGAATCAGCAGTGAAACGGCGATTGATGCGTTTCCGTAAATAATATTGAAGGTGTGTGAGAGTCCGAGGTTAAGAACATCCCACGGAGCAGCTCCGATATTTGCGTGTATGGTAAGAAATACGCCCAGACCGTTGATAAATAAACTGACTGCGGCAATGAAGGCGTTTGAAACAATACCCATTCTTGTTTTATTTTCTTTGAATATCTTATTCATATCTCTCTCGATTCGTATATCTCCTAAACAGTAACCGCAGCGTGATTTTACGGCGATTTGTGAATCCGTAAAACGATGGGGCTCAAAATACACTCATTATAATGTAGTTGCAGGTTGCGTACAAGATGCAGAATTATAAAGAATTGGTAATATATCATCTGTTATTCTGTCGAAAATACATAAATGATCGGGTAAGTATAACTGAACAGCCTAAGAAGGATTGTTTAGTATTTTTTTATAATTACTATATTGCAATGTAGAATAGCATGTGATACAATGCAATCATTGAAGGCAAAATAATCTTTGCAGAAAGCGAGGTACAAATGAACGCACAGTTTAAAAAAGGAGCCTTGGAGCTTTGTGTACTTTCAAAACTTATAGACAGTGACCGCTACGGTTACGAACTAACTGACGAGATATCACAGAAGATGGTCATTGCGACCGGAACACTTTATCTTGTACTTAAGCGACTTAAGGACGACAAGCTTGTGGATACTTATCTTCAGGAATCGGAGAACGGACCCGCAAGAAAGTATTATCATCTTACCGAGGCCGGAAGAGCATATCAGGAAGAGTTAAAGAATGAATGGAAGTCCTTTGTTGCCGTAGTCGATGAAATAGTTGGATGATTTTTGCGAAATGATTCGCAGAATTAATATTATTGTTTTATTTCCGTAATGTATGGGAAGAATGGAGGAAAAATGAATAAGCAGGATTATATGAATGAACTTCAGGAGAAGCTGGCAGCATTTCCCGAGGATATCAGGAATGAGATTGTAAGTGATTACGAGGAGCATTTCCGCATGGGAGACATGAACGGAAAGAGTGAGGAGCAGATTTGCGAGGAACTCGGAAGCATCGATGAGCTTGTTAAGGAGCTCGGAGCTTTCTCAGCAGATAAGGCAGCAGAGGCCGAAGGTGCGGACGGTGCTTCAAATGCGGCCGAAGGCGGCGAGTCGGAGGCTCAGCCCGGAGGCTTTAAGCTTGATGAAGAGCAGTTAAAGAAGACCGCGGAAAGTATTGCAAACGGACTCAATACTGCGTTTATGAGTTTTGCGGGCTTCCTCGGAAGTATGGCTGCAAATGTTACGAAGGGAACCGGCAAGGTTGCAAACGGAATCAACGAATCTTCCGGTGAGTTTGCGAGCAAGGCCGAGGAATATGCAAAGACAATAGCAAGCGGAGTCGGAACCGCATTTGAGGCAGTGGTAAACAAGTCAACCGAATTTGCAAAAGAGGTTTCGGACAATTACCGCAAGACCATGAACAAGGATGCCGCAGAGGCAGCGACAAATACCGAAGAGGCTGTTGATGCTGAGTTTACCTGCAGCGAGGATGCTGCGGAAAATCTGAATGATTCCGATATGTTTGACGGCGAGACAAACGATGAGGAAGATACAAATGTTGTAGCTTCGGAAGCCTGCGGAAGTGAAATCGATTCGGTTGTTGTGGAAGCCGATTGCGGCGAGGTAGTGGTTGTTGCCAGCGAGGACGGACTTGTTCATTGTGATTACAAGAATGACGGAACCGTTAATCAGCAGCTCGCATACAAGTTTAACTTCTACCAGGAGGGCAGCACAGTGCATGCCGAGGTAGTTAAAAGACCCGGCAGCAGCGGGTTCTTCAAGAGACTTCAGGCTCCGGACATCGAGCTTCGTGTAGAGCTTCCCGAAGGCCTTAAGAGCCTTTCGGTACGTGTCATGAGCGGCAATGTAAGTGCCGAGGACATCTCGGTTGAGCAGCTTAAGATTAATTCCATGAGCGGCGATATCGAGCTTGACAATGTTCTTACAAAAAATTATGAAGTGACCACCATCAGCGGTGATGTAAACATTGAAGGCTGCAGCACCATCAGTGCCAAGGTAAATACCGTAAGCGGCGACATCGATGTTGACGGCGGAACAACCCAGAACATCAATCTTCAGAGTGTTAGCGGTGACATTGATTTGAATGCAATGTCGACCTCTGTTGTTACCACAAATACAATTTCAGGAGATACCGATATTTCTCTTGAAGATGTCGGTGGTTTCTCAGCCGATGTAAAAACAGCAAGCGGCAATGTGAATCTTGCGTACGGTTCACAGGAGATTTCATCCGTAAGAGCCGGTGAGTACACTCTCGGAAACGGTGAAGTTAAAATCTCTGCCGTAAGCACCAGCGGTGATATTGATATCAATGCCTGACAATTACTTATTATTTGATCCATAAAAACAATCCACGTGCAAGGGGCTGTGAATTTTTCATAGCCCCTTGCATTTTTCTTCTTTGAAGAAGGGAATCGAGAAGGCTGGGAGCGTGCCGGATAAATAGAAAGATGCGGCGAAGGAGGGAGTGAAGGGGTATGGAGTTTGGCGCGTTGAAGCGCTACCAAAATTCACAAAAATGGAAAAAGAGTATTGACACCACATTTGAAGATGGATATAATCCGTAATCAGTGAGCCGAAACAAGCAATCATAGAGTCAAATATTAAAGAAAGGGAGGTTAAAATCGATGACAATTATGGGCTATTCAGTTAAAAGAACAGGAAAGAACTTTGAAAATACGAATATCGCAGAAGTGTGTGCAGATTTTACCTCGAATGACAATATTTGATTTTGCATTGAGCAGAATAGATTTTTTCATACCGCGGTGCAGCTGTGCATCGCGGTATTTTTATGCGCGAACAGCGAGAAGGAGTAAATCTTCCCGTGAGCGAACAGATAGAATGGGAGAGTGAAATAATGAAGTTAAAAAAGTATTTGATAAAAAATTTGCCCGCATACATATTTGCGCTGATATGCGTTTTTCTGTATGAGGCACTTGACATGGTGGCACCTCAGGTGGCACAGCGTCTGATAGATGATGTTATTATGGGCGGAAAATTCGAGCTGCTCGGAATGCTTTTGCTGACACTCCTTATTGTCGGTGTCGGAAGAGTTGTGGCAGGCTACGGAAGAGAGTTCACCTTTGATAAGGTCAGCTTCAGAGCGGGTTCGGAGATGAGAAAGGACCTTTTGAAGCATATTCAGAAGCTGGGTGTTAATTACTTTGAAAAGACAAATACCGGTGAAATAATGGCACGAGTTAAGGAAGATATAGACCATCTTCAGTCGGCCTTCGGATACATCGGAATGCTTGCAATTCAGGTAATTCTTCACACGGCGATGATTCTGTTCTTTATGTTCAGAATCAGTTGGAAGCTTGCCCTGTTCCCTGTTGTGGCACTTCCTGTCTGCGGTATCCTTGCAATCGTTATGGAGAAGAAGCTCGATAAGGTTTATGAGGATATCAGTGAGGAGAACGCAACCATGAATACCGTTGCGGAGGAGAATCTCGCAGGTGTCAGAGTAGTAAAGGCCTTTGCGCGTGAGAAATATGAAATAAGCAAGTTCCTCAAGCACAACAAGACCTTCTACGATTTGAACATGAAGCAGTCGATGGTTTGGATTAAGTACAATCCTATTTTCCAGTCGGTATACAGATCGCTTCCGCTTTTGGCTATATTGTTCGGCGGAATCATGGTTATGAACAATGAGCTGTCATTGGGAGAGCTTACCGCTTTTGTGGCTTATTGCGAGAATGCTGTATGGCCTATGGAAATGCTCGGATGGCTGTCGAACGAAATCGCTTCGGCATTTGCTTCAAAGAAGAAGATCGATAAGGTTTACAACGAGATTCCGATGATTTCTCAGACCGAAGAAGCCGAAGCATCAAAAGACTTCAAGTTCGAATCTCTTGAGTTTGATCATGTAAGTCTCGTAATCGACGACAAGAAGATACTTTCGGATATTTCTTTTAAGCTTGAAGCGGGAAAAACTCTTGGAATTATGGGCGCTACGGGTTCGGGAAAAAGTACGATTATCAATATGGTATTAAGATTCTACGATCCTACCGAAGGTGTTGTACGAATCAACGGAACCGACGTAAAAGATATGGCTATTTCCGAGGTCAGAAAGGCTGCGGCAACCGTTATGCAGGATGTATTTCTGTTCTCGGATACCATTGCTGAGAATATCCGCCTCGGCCTAAAGAAAAGTATTACCGAAGAGGATATAAACGAGGCTCTTGCGGCTTCGTGTGCAAGTGAATTTGTGGATGAACTCGAGGACGGCAGCGACACCGTAATCGGTGAACGAGGCGTAGGTCTTTCGGGAGGTCAGAAACAGCGAATCAGTATGGCACGGGCATTTGCAAAGCATGCGCCCCTGCTGATTCTCGATGATTCGACCTCAGCGCTTGATATGGAGACCGAACATCAGGTTCAGGCAAACTTACGTGAAATGGGCTCTATGGCAAAGATTATCGTGGCTCACCGAATCTCTGCCGTAAGACATGCGGATGAAATCATCATCCTTGAAAACGGAAGTGTAATCGAACGCGGAACACACGATACGCTTATGAAGCAAAACGGATATTATCATGAAACCTTCAATGCCCAGTACGGCGCGATGGTCGGATGATTACAGAAAAGATAAAAGAAAATAAAAAATAGGCGGCGGACCGAAAAAGTCTGCCACAACATAAACAGTTAGGAAAGGATAGAAAAACATGGCCAGAAATGCTACGAAGGAAGACGAACAGTTAAAAAGCGTCAGCAAAGCCAAAACGCTTGCGCGTCTGTTCAAATATCTTCTTAATTATCGTGGAACGATTGCAATCGTAATGCTTATTATGGCAATCACCACAACAATCGCCATTGTGAATCCTCTTATTATAGAGAGGGCGATAAATGTTTACATCGCCAACGAAGAAACCAGAGATATAACCAAGCTTGTTTATCTTTGCATCTTCGGACTCGCATTGAATTTTGTTCTGATTTTCCTTGTAAAGCTCAGAATGTATTTGATGGCAAAAATGTCAAACGACGTTCTTGTAACCGTCAGACAGCAGCTTTACGAGCATATACAGACACTTGGCTTCGGCTTTTTTGACAGCCGTCCCACAGGTAAGATTCTTTCGCGAGTAATGGGTGATGTTACTTCAATGAAGGATGTTTTGTCGAACTGTGTAACAACGCTTATTCCCGATGCCGTAACTTTAATTGCGGTCGTCATTATTATGATGTCGAAGAACTGGAAGCTCGGACTTGCTTCACTTTGGAGCCTTCCGATCATGTTTGTGGGAGTATGGATCGTTCAGTCAAGATCGCACAGGGGTTGGCAGAACTTCAGAAAGAAAAATTCGAACATGAATGCATTTATCCATGAGGATATTGCAGGAATTAAAATCGTCCAGAGCTTCGGAGCCGAGGATGAAACACAGGAAACCTTTAACGGACTTGTAAACGAACATTACAGGAGCTTTGTGGATGCGGTTGTATGGGCGGATTTATTCGGACCCGTTACTGATATCTGCTGGGCGGTAGGACTTATCGCAATGTATTATGTAGGTGTAAAAGCCATCGGAGTGGATGTTCCGGTCGGAACACTGGTTGCTTTTGCTTCTTATGTAGGTATGTTCTGGATGCCCGTTATGAACCTCAGCAATCTTTACAATCAGCTCGTAACCAATATTACCGGAGCTGAGCGTATTTTTGAAATACTTGATACCGAACCTGAGATTACAGACTCAGAGGCAACCTGCGACCTGCCCGATGTTCAGGGAGCGGTTGATTTTGAGCACGTAAGCTTTCACTATGATGACGATCCCGATGTACTTCACGACGTGAGCTTCCATGTTGAGCCCGGTCAGATGATAGCGCTCGTAGGACCTACAGGTGCGGGAAAATCAACTATTGTAAATCTTGTATCGAGATTTTATGATATACAGGAGGGACATATTTTCATCGACGGCTACGATGTCCGTGAGGTAACCATCGAGAGTCTGAGAAATCAGCTCGGTGTTATGACTCAGGAGAATTTCCTGTTTACCGGAACCGTAAGGGACAATATCCGCTACGGCAGGCTGGATGCCACCGATGAAGAGATTGAGGCTGCCGCAAAGGCCGTTAATGCTCACGAGTTCATCATGAAGATGGAGAAAGGCTACGATACAGAGCTTGCCGAACGCGGTGCCGGATTAAGTGCCGGCGAAAGACAGCTGATAGCATTTGCAAGAACAATGATTTCAGATCCCAGAATTCTTATTCTCGATGAAGCAACTTCAAGTATCGATACTCATACCGAGCTCATGGTTCAGAAGGGTATCGAGACAATTCTGCGAGGCAGAACATCGTTCGTTATTGCACATCGTCTCTCAACAATAAAAACTGCGGACCGCATCCTCGTAATCGATGACGGCGGAATAAAGGAGGAAGGTACTCCCGAGGAGCTTATGGCTAAGAAGGGTGAGTACTACAAACTCTATATGGCACAGTTTGCCGCAGTGAACTAATCGGAGAGAGAAATGAAATCTATCAAACGTCTTATCGGAGATAAGAAATTTTACATGATGGTACTGGGAATCGCGGTACCGGTAATGATTCAGAACGGTATTACAAATTTTGTCAGTCTGCTTGACAACATCATGGTTGGTCAGATGGGTACGGAGCAGATGTCGGGAGTTGCAATCGCAAACCAGCTGATGTTTGTATTCAATCTTTGCGTTTTCGGTGCCGTATCGGGAGTCAGCATATTCAGTGCCCAGTATTACGGAAAACGTGACTGGGAGGGTATGAGACATGCCTTCAGGCTCAAGATTATGGTGTGCGTATTCATCTGCGCTATGGCAACACTTCTCTTTGTTTTAAAAGGAGAAGCCCTTGTAAGTCTTTACCTTAAAGGTACGGAAGGCGAGGGCGATCTGCAGCTGACACTTGCCGAAGGTATGAAGTATCTTTATGTGATGCTGGCAGGACTCATTGCGTTTACTTTTTCACAGATATACGCGAGTACGCTTCGAGAGATGGGCGAGACAAAGGTTCCGATGATAGCGGGAATAGTAGCGGTACTTACAAATCTTGCTCTTAACTGGCTGCTGATATTCGGAAATCTCGGCTGTCCTAAGCTTGGTGTAGTCGGTGCGGCTATAGCAACCGTGGTGTCACGTTACATAGAAGTTCTTATTATCGTTGTGTGGACTCATTGCCACAGCAAGGTTTATCAGTTTATTCAGGGTGCATATAAGAGCCTTCGTGTGCCTATGTCGCTGGTTAAGCAGGTTGCCATCAAGGGTACTCCCCTTATGATAAATGAAGCACTTTGGTCGAGCGGAATTGCAATGCTTACTCAGTGCTACTCGGAGCGAGGTCTTGAGGTAGTTGCGGCTATGAACATCGCGCAGACCATCACCAATCTTTTCAATGTTGTTTATATTGCGCTCGGATCTTCCGTAGGAATAGTTGTCGGACCTTTGCTCGGTGCGAACGAAATGGAGGATGCGAAGGACACAGCGTCGAAGATGATTGCATTTTCGGTGGTGAGCTGTCTCGGAATCGGACTGGTACTGTTCATTCTTGCACCTTTGTTCCCCAAAATGTACAACACAGGAGACGATGTACGTGCAATAGCGACCAGCGTCATCAGAGTCGGGGCCTGCTTCATGCCGATATTCAGCTTTGAGCACGCAACCTATTTTACGCTTCGTGCAGGCGGAAAAACGATTATTACGTTCCTTTTTGACAGCTGCTTTATGTGGGTAGCGGCCGTGCCGGTTGCGTTTTGTCTTTCACGATTTACGCTGATGGCGATAGTGCCGATGTATATCTGCGTAAATCTTATGGATTTTATTAAGGCCACAATAGGCTTTATCCTTGTAAAAAAGGGTGTTTGGGTAAATAATATAGTTAATGATATGAAAAGTGAGGCTTGATCGGCCTTTCGGCAAAATATGTGTATATCGGACAGGGAGACCCGGATGAAAAAAATAACAAAGAATACGTTTGCGAATTTAATAGTTACGGGAGTATTGTTTCTGACATTTATTATCTTTACGGTAACAGTAAAAACAGTTAATACCGCACCAATCGGTCCGGAAGGATCCGTGGTGGGGCTGTCGGATATAAATCTTGAAGTTTTTGAGGCACTCGGTGAGAGCAGCTTCTGCTACAAGCTTACTCAGGCGCTCGGAGTTTTTGCAATTCTCGTGGGATTGTGTTTCGGTCTTCTGGGCTTGTACGAGCTCGTAAAAGGCAAATCCCTGAAGGCTGTCGATGTCGACTTATATGTACTTGCGGGCTTCTATGCCGCGCTTGGAATCGCATATGTATTTTTTGAGAAAGTAATCATCAATTACAGACCTGTGCTTGAAGACGGAGAACTTGCGGCATCGTATCCTTCGTCGCATACTGTTCTGATTGTCGGAATAATGCTTACCGCCGTGCTTCAGATGTCACGTCGATTAAAGGACAGCATATTAAGAGGTCCTGTTTGTGCAGTGCTCAGTCTGATAGCATTGGCAGCGGTTCTTGGAAGACTTCTTGCGGGCGTTCACTGGTTTACCGATATAATCGGAGGCATTCTTCTTGCCGGAGCGCTTACTATGCTTTACGTGACCGTGGAAGGGTATTTCAGAAAACAGTAAGTCCGGTAAAATGCGGACGAAAATGTGTGCCGAATAATACGTCTAATATAATACGGCAGGAAATATAAGCTGAGAACTTTGAAAAAACCGGGTTTGGGGGATTTTTATGAAAAAATATGCTGCGGTACTGATGTTGCTGATCATGAGTGTGATTGCCGTATTTCCGTCGTCGTCTGCGGAAGCGAAGGAAAAACATAATGATCAGGTTGAGACTACACAAGTAGAAGAACCGTCGATTAATATGGCGAAGGTTACCGTAAAGCCCGGAAAGAAAGTTTATCTGAAGGTTGAGGGAAATGTCGGAAAGGTCGAATGGGTTTCCAAGAACCCTGAAGTTGCGATTGTCAGCAGCAAAGGCCGCGTGACCGCCGTTTCCGAAGGAAAGACCGATATTGTTGCAAAGTTTGACGGAATGAAGCTTCGATGCAAGGTTAAGGTCGAGGCGGTAAAAACAGTTTCGATTATAGCGGTTGGCGACAATATGTATCACCAGAACACGCTTAACAGCTACATCGGAAAGAACGGCGAGTATTATTTTGACAATATTTATACCAACATTGCCGAGTACATAAAGGACAGAGATGTAAAGATTATAAATCAGGAAGTTATTTTGACTCCCGACAGCAGTTTATGGTCGGGATATCCTTCTTTTGCGGCACCTCTGGAGGCAGGCGATGCGGTTGTAAGAGCAGGTTTTAATGTTATTACCTGCGCTACAAACCATACTTTCGATAAGCGCGTTCCCGGAATATTGAGCGCAACCAAGTACTGGAAATCGAGAGAAAAAGACGGTGTAACGATGGTCGGTATGTATGATAACCAGGCCGATTACGATAAAATCTGCATCAAGGAATATAACGGAATCAAGATTGCTTTTCTGAACTATACTCAGATGCTCAACGGTTTGTTGCTTCCTTCGGACAAGCAGTATCTCGTAAAGCTGATGAGAGAATCCACTATGAAAAGTGATATAGAAAGAGCGAAGAAAAAGGCGGACTTTGTTATTGTTCTTCCTCATTGGGGCGAAGAGTATATGCATGAGCCCTGCGACTATCAGCTCCAGATGGGGCAAAAGCTGGCAGACTGGGGAGCAGATCTTATTATCGGAACGCATCCTCATGTTGTAGAGCCTCTCAAAATGATTACATCCGCTGACGGAAGAACCGTTCCCTGCTACTATTCACTCGGCAATTTCTGTGCCAACATGTGGAGCAAGGACTGTGATCTGGAAGCTATGGCAGAGGTAAAGATTAAAATGTGGGACGGAAAAGTAACCATTTCGAGCTGCAAGATGACTCCTTTGGTGAACCACATTATTCCGTCGGAAAAAGAAATAAAGATTTACAGACTGGATGAATACACCGACGATCTCGGTGCAAAGCACATTATCAGTTACAGAAAAGGAAATCCCAAAGCTGTAACGGTTAAGTCGCTTTGGGATTTGTTCAACAGTATTAAATAATCAGATAAGTGCGGAGCCCGCAAGTTTATCGGACATTTCGTTGTATTTTACACCGGAGTGGCCTTTTACTTTTACAAAATCGATGCTGACGCTTTTGCTTGCCGCATCGAAGAAGTCTCTGTAGGCAATGGTTCCTTCTTTATTGGCCTTCCAGAGTCTCAGAGGCCATTTTGCGATACCCTCGTAGTCATGGTAAACGGTTACTGCTTTGATGCCGTTGTCGAGGCAGTACTGCATGGCTGCTTCAGCGCCTTTTATTTCACCGGCGACATTGTGCATGGTCGCAAGCTCAGGGTCGTTAAAGGCTTTTGAAAGGGTGGCGAGAATATTGTCACCATCAAGAATTACACATCCGTAGGAGAAGCGGTTTGAGGCACTGTCGTAGCTTCCGTCCACATATGCGGTGACATGTTCAGGGATGCTTACGGGTTTGGCGGCATCCGATTTTTCCTTCGGAAGATTCTGTTTGCCGGTAACCTCGGTTACATCGATACGGTAAACGCATACATTATCGAAGCCGTGAGGAGCAAAGGTCGGAGCGGTATCCCCCGAAACCTGCTTAATTACCGTTTTGAGGGCATGCAGTTTTTCCTCAGGTGAATCTATAAAGCTTACGGTTCCTTTTCCGAGAACACTTCTGTAGTAGCTCGGATTGGTACATGCAGGGCCGTCCGTGGTGTAGATGAAATTCGAAACCATTGAGAAGGAAACCTTGGGATTGGCCTTTAATGCATCAATCTTTTTTCCTTCCGGTGCACCGTGCAGATAAATAACAAGCTTTTCATTTTCGGGGTCAGCATCAAAGCCGAAGCTTAAGGGAACCACGTATGGTTCCCCTTCGCTTATCATGCCGAGATGTAAAGTATTACATTCGGAAATAATATCCGTTATTACCGAAAAATCGCGAACCTCTCTGGATGCTTTTCTCATAATAATCAATCTCCGTCGATGGCTTCAAGGCCCTTAGCATTAGCAACCTTGTTGGCCTTAATGTTTTTAACGAATGAAGCAAACACAGCCAAACTGCAAAGAACCAGAATGGTTGAGTAAATAGGAAGTGCCTTCCAAGCGCCTGTCTTTGTGAAGATAAGTCCCAAAAGAACGGGAGTGATGGTCTGGGCAGACATACTTGAAGCATAATAGTAACCTGTGAAGCGTCCGATCTTCTCCGAAGAACAAAGCTCTACAATCATAGGGAATGAACAGTTGTGTACCAAAGACATACCGAAGCCCTTGATTGCCCATACGCCGAACATGATGACAGGGAAAGCAAATTCGCCTTTATCTCCGACAACAGTTCCGGTGGGCTTTGCAAAGCACATAAGTGCTGTTGCGAGGAAAGTAAGGATAAGTCCGATGGTAACGGTCCATTTACGGCCGATTTTGTCAGCAATACTTCCGGCAACCGCAAAACCGATAACCGAAGCCAGACCGCCGACAATTATAAGAATCATGGTTGAATCGGACTTGGACTTGAGGTAGTAAATAACATAGTTGTTTAAGAAGGTTCCGATTGCGTTATCCGACATGAACCAGAGGAATTCCGCACCGAGTATTGCAAGCAGCATGCGTTTGTTGGCTGCTGACATGGGAAGATTGTCATCTACGGGTGTTTCGACCGCAGCCTGACGCTCACCTTCTTCGAGCTCGTCTTTAAGCTCTTCCCTGAGGTCATTCTCTTTGATGGTGAAGAACAGTACCAGAGCCGAGATTACCATGAGGACAGAAGCTACGATAAAAGGAATCTCGATGGTCCACATATTTCGTGTCGCATCCGATGAGTTGATATAATCCGAAAGCTTGAGGAAAATACCGAGAACCGTTGCAGAAGCGCCGCCGAAATAACCCATGATGTTGATAATTCCGTTTGCTCTTGCACGTAAGGGCTTGGGAGTAATATCAGGCATCAGCGCGACCGCGGGATTGCGGTACATCATCATAAACATAAGCACAATACCCATCATAATGACCATTCCGACGATATTGTTCTTGTGGAAGAACAGAGGAATGAACGGGAAAGCAACAGCTGAAACGAAAGTACCTGTAAGGATATAAGGCATACGTTTTCCGATGGGTGTTTTGGTTTTGTCCGAAAGTGTTCCGAAAATCGGAAGCAGAATAAGTGCGGCGAGATTGTCGCAGGCCATGATAATACCTACGAGCCACTGAACGCCGATTATTTTGTCAGGATCGTTTTTAAGAGCGTCGGAAGTGGTATTGTACCAGGTCCTAGCGAAGATGTCCGTAAGGAAAGTGGGACACCAGGAATCGTATACCTGCCATAGAAGCAGAATACCGAAGAATGCGAAGCCGATAAGAGCCGTGCGCTTGTAATTCAGCTTCAATGTTTTTGTGTTGTTCATAACTTAAAACCCCTCTCTTTTTGTTTGAACCAAGGAAAATTATACTATATCAGGGTAATGCGGCGCAAGAAAGTTTATTATATGGTATAATGGTCTTCAGGTGCTGTTGGGCTAAGCTATGTAAACAATGAACAAGGAGTGCTGATGTCGTCAAATAAATTTCCTTTCTGGTTTTTTGGAGTGCTGTTGAACTTGAATTCAGTCAGTAGTTCTGATTGTGCAAAATGGGTTGAAGCGGCATATCGCGCAGGAGCAAATTATTGTGTTCTTGAACTTGCAAAGAGTACTCCGGATGAATTAATAGCAGAGTTTGCAGTATCATGCCGCAAGCGTAATATGTATGTAGGCTTCTTTTGCAGATGTTTTGATGCAGATTATGTCAGACATATATTGGGTTCATTCGGACGCCTTGATTATTTGATGTTAGAAGAAGAATCTGATT
>JAZLGZ010000068.1:0-41709 GCA_045616585.1 Lachnospiraceae bacterium | reverse complement strand
GACAATGTACTCAGATTCTTATGCATTAGACGAGACGAAGAATAATAAGGAGGTCGCCTAATGAACAAAGTCATTTTGATGGGACGTTTAACAAGAGATCCTGAGGTCAGATATTCTCAGGGTGCAACATCAACAGCCGTTGCCAGTTTCTCAATCGCTGTAGACCGCCGCTTTAAGCGTGACGGACAGCCTGATGCGGATTTCTTTAACTGTCGTGCTTTCGGCAAGACAGCTGAGTTTATCGAGAGATATCTGCAGAAGGGTACAAAGGTTGTTATTTCAGGCAGCGTTCAGAACGACAATTATGAGAAGGACGGAGTAAGACATTACAGCGTTCAGATTATGGTTGATGAGGTTGAATTTGCTGAGAGCAAGAATGCTCAGTCCGGTGGAAACGTTGACGGTGGATATTCACAGTCCAGAACAACTGCTCCTGCTCCTTCAGGTGCGGGCGATGGTTTCATGGATATACCCGCCGGTATCGATGACGAATTACCTTTTACTTGATAGTAAAATGACATGAATTGGATAAGGAGGTAGCAGTGATGCCGTTCAATAAGACAAGAGAACAGAATGATAAGGATGCTCCTATGAAGAAGAGAGCACCCCGCAGAAAGAAGAAGGTTTGTGCTTTCTGTGTTGATAAGACAACTACAGGTGTTGATTATAAGGATGTAAACAAGCTTAAGAGATACGTATCAGAGCGTGGTAAGATTCTTCCCAGAAGAATTACCGGAAACTGCTCAAAGCATCAGAGAGCTCTTACAGTAGCTGTAAAGCGTGCTCGTCACTTAGCTTTAATGCCCTACACAGTAGAATAATTCTTACGAACTCAAAGACACATGCAACATTTTTGCATGTGTCTTTTTTTGTGGAATTTTTGAGCGGTTTGTGATATAGTATAAGTTGGTATGGTTTTATGGGAATTTGTGAAAACTACTAAAGTATAGCGGAGAATATTATGGATAATAAGCAAAGACTGATGCCTTTTATTAAAGGCCTAATCAGATGGCCTCTATATCTATCACTGCTTTTGGCAGTCCTGACAGTTTATGAATACACAATCAGCACCAAGGCCGGAATTGTATCAACTGTAGTTCTGGTTCTTTATGTTGCGGCAGTCGGAATACTGATTCTTGTCAAGCGCAAGACTCTGGTTGAAGAACTTGTAAGGTTCGGAGTAAGCTACGGTCTTGTTCAAAGGCGTTTGTCCTCGGACCTTGAGATTCCTTATGCGGTTTTGGACAGAACCGGCAGTATTCTTTGGGCCAACAGGAAGTTTACATCTCTTGTGGGTGATAAGATTAAAGCAAGACAGCAGGTTACCGATTTCTTTGAAGAACTGGAGCCATCGGTATATCCTCCGGACAATGAGAAAACCGAGATACTGCTCTCCTTCAGCGAAAGCGATTACAGAGTCTGTCTTCAAAGTATTACGGTGGAGGGTATACAGAACGATGCCCGCTGGGGAACCGATAAGCTCAGACCTGCTCCCGAGTATGCGGATACGCTTGTATGTGTCTTTATGTATGATGAGACAGTCATCAATCATTTGCGCAAGGAACTGCGTGACCGCGAAACCATAGTCGGTCTGCTGTATATAGACAATTACGATGAGGCTCTGGAGAGTATCGACGAGGTTCGTCGTTCGCTGTTTGCGGCACTTGTTGACAGAAAGATAAATAAATACTTCCAGAACTACGATACCATCATCCGCAAGTTCGAGAAGGATAAATATATTCTGGTATGTCAGAATCTCAGTCTTGATAAGCTCAAGGCTGCCAGGTTTGAGATTCTCGACGAAGTACGCGGCGTCAATATCGGTAATGAGATGAACTTTACCATCAGTATCGGTATCGGTGCCGAACCCGAGACTTTTTCACGTTCATATGAGTCTGCCCGTGCGGCTATGGATCTTGCATTGGGACGTGGCGGTGACCAGGTTGTTATCCGTGACAAGGACAGCGTAAAGTATTTCGGCGGCAAGAGCAGTTCGGTAGAGAAGAATTCAAAGGTAAAATCAAGAATCAAGGCACATGCGCTTCGTGAGCTTATCGAAACCAAGGACAAGATTCTTGTTATGGGTCACTCAATGCCCGATATCGATGCATTCGGCGCAGCCGTAGGTATCTATAAGATTGCATCGAGTCTCAATAAAGAGACTCACATCGTACTGGGAGAGGTTACCAGCTCGATTCGTGCCATGGTCAATAAATTTACCGAGGTTGCCGAGTACAGCGAGGTTATCATTTCCCCGGATCAGGCTTTGAGCATTATCGATCCCATGACACTGGTTGTCGTTGTTGATGTAAACAGACCGAGCTATACCGAATGTCCCGAACTTTTGGATAAAGCAAAGACCATTGTTGTCCTCGATCACCACAGACAGTCGGACGGCTCTATCGACAATGCCGCGCTTTCGTATATCGAGCCTTCGGCATCTTCAGCCTGTGAGGTTGTATCCGAAATCATTCAGTATATCAAGGATGATTTTAAGCTCAAGCCACTTGAGGCCGATGCAATGCTGGCAGGTATTATGGTTGACTCGAACAACTTCCTTACCAAGACCGGTATGCGAACCTTCGAGTCGGCTGCGTTCCTTCGTAAAAACGGTGCGGATATTACCCGTATCCGCAAGATGTTCCGTGAAGAGATGAACGAATACATTGCAAGAGCAAGGTCCGTTTCACAGGCCCGTATTTATATGCAGCATTTTGCGTTTGCGGAATGCGATGCGAAGGATGTCGACAGCCCGACCGTTATCGGCGCACAGGTTGCGAATGAGCTGATGGATATCAATAACATAAAAGCGAGCTTCGTATTTACCGATTACAACGGAACCATTTATGTCAGCGCACGTTCGATTGATGAAGTCAATGTCCAGATTATCATGGAGAAGCTTGGCGGCGGCGGTCACATGAGCGTGGCAGGTGTTCAGTTTAACGATTGTACGGTTGATGAGGCTATGAACAAAGTGAAAGAAGTACTCCGCGGAATGCAGGAGGGAGGAGAAATATAATGAAAATTATTTTACTTGAGGATGTTAAGAGTCTCGGAAAAAGAGGAGACATTGTAAAGGTTAACGACGGTTATGCAAGAAACTTCATTCTTCCCAAGAAGATGGGTGTCGAGGCAACCGACAAGAACATCAAGGAACTTGAAATCCGCAAGGCTGAAGAAGCAAAACAGCAGCAGGAAATTCTTGATGAGGCTACCGAGTTCGGAAAGAAGCTTGATGCAGCTTCTGTAGCTCTTGAAATCAAGGCAGGCGAGGGCGGAAGAACCTTCGGCTCGATTACAACAAAAGAAATTGCCGGAGCTATAAAGGATCAGCTCGGTTACGATATCGACAAGAAAAAGATTCTTCTTGCCGATCCTATCAAGAATGCAGGCAGCTATACGGTGGGAATCAAGCTTCATCCCAAGGTAACCGCCAACATGAAGGTAGAAGTTAAAACTGTATAAGCATTTGCGGAAAGAGGGTAAAAATGGACGAGGCATTGATCAGGAGAGTTCTGCCCAACAGTGCGGAAGCCGAACAGGCCGTAATCGGAGCCATGATTATGAGCCGCGATGCGATTCTGTCTGCGTCAGAACTTGTTACCGGAGATGATTTTTACCAGCAAAGATTCGGAATACTTTTTAACGTAATACTGGAACTTTACAATGAGGGCAAGCCGGCTGACATTGTTACCATCCAGGAACGTCTTAAAACAAAGGATGTTCCTCAGGACATGACCAGCCTTACCTTCATCAGCGGAATCGCAAGATCCGTGCCCACTGCGGCAAATGTAAGACATTATGCGCATATAGTGCACGATAAAGCGGTGCTCCGCCAGCTTATCAGGAATGCGGAAAGCATTGAAAACCTCTGCTACCAGGACAAGGAGGAAATCGATGCGATTCTTGATAAAAGCGAGAAAAGTATTTTCGATCTTTCTCAGAACAGACGAACAAGCGATTTTGAAAATATCAGGGATGTAGTTCTTACCGCTCTCGACAATATCGAGGCGGCATCAAAGAATGCGGGAAGCGTAACCGGTATTGCGACAGGCTTCTACGAGCTTGACTACATGACCGCGGGACTTCAGAATTCCGATCTTATTCTTCTCGCGGCGCGACCTTCCATGGGAAAAACCGCGCTTGCGCTTAATATTGCGGAGCATGCGGCCATGAAGAGCAAGGTACCCACCGCCATATTCAGTCTGGAAATGTCGAAGGTTCAGCTGGTGAACCGACTTTTATCAATGAATTCGAGAGTTGAGGCTCAGTCTATCAGAACAGGTAATCTTACCGTAAACGACTGGTCGGCTCTTACGGACAGTGCGAGACTTTTGAGTGAGTCTCCGCTTTATATCGACGATACACCTTCGATTTCGATTTCAGAGCTTCGGGCAAAGTGCAGAAAGCTGAAGCTCGAACATGATTTGAAGCTCATTATTATCGACTACCTGCAGCTCATGTCCGGAAACGGAAAAGGCAATGAGTCAAGACAGCAGGAAATATCGGACATTTCGCGAGCACTCAAGGCTGTAGCCCGTGAGATTAACTGTCCCGTTGTTGCGCTTTCACAGCTTTCGCGTGCGGTTGAGCAGCGACCCGACAAACGTCCTATGCTTTCGGACCTTCGTGAATCCGGAGCTATTGAGCAGGATGCCGATATTGTTATGTTTATTTATCGTGACGAGTATTACAATCACGATTCCGAAAAGAAGGGAACTGCAGAGGTTATCATCGCTAAGCAGCGTAACGGATCGGTCGGCAAGATCGATCTGGGCTGTCAGCTTCAGTATACCCGTTTTACAAACCTTATGAAGGAAAGCGGTTCATCGGATTGACAAAAGAAAAAGGCCCGGTCATATGACCGGGCTTTTGGTTTTTAATTGATAATTCAATTATTCCTCTACGATTGCATCTGCAGGGCAGTTAGCCTGGCAAGCGCCACACTCAAGACATGCCTCAGCGTCGATCTCGAAATGCTCAGCACCCTCAGCGATTGCACTAGCGGGGCAGTTCTCAGCACATGTTCCACAGCTTACACAATCATCAGTAATCTTGTATGCCATAACGAATCTCCTTTCAAATAACTGGTATATCGCCAAAAAAACGGCAATGCAAGTCAGATGATTCAACTTGCAAAATAATAATATAATATAAAACCGCGGAATACAAGAGAAAAAATATATCATTGGCAGGAAACGTTTAAAAACCTTGACGAGGCAGAAATTATTTCGTATAATTGCTTCGCTTGAAAGATATGCACAATAATAAAAATATATATTCTATTTTGGAGGTAAGTTATGGAACAGATTACAAAAGATATCACAATCGGTGAGTTACTCAGAGTAAATTCGGAAGTTGCTCCCATTCTTATGAGCGCAGGTATGCATTGCCTTGGCTGCCCTTCGGCACAGGCTGAGAGCATTGAGGATGCTGCTGCAGTACATGGCATTGATGCAGATGCACTTGTTGAGCAGATCAACCGTTTCCTTGAGGTTAACGCTTAATTATATTGTCTGAGTGATAAAAGGAATTTTTGATATTTAAATCATAAAAGGCAAAAAGAACCCCTGATGCGTATGCAGCCAAATCGGATGCACGTTGCTTCAGGGGTATTTTTTACATTTTTGAAAGAACCTGTGTGGCCTTGTTTCGAACGATGACTTCATAATGTTCTTCGAAATGAAGCACACCGGCCTGAGTAACTTTGTACACACTTCCGTATTCCGAAAGGATGTTGCAAACCTTGTTGAATTCTCCTGCGGTATGCTCCGAAAGATTGATGACAAGGTAATACAAAGATGTGGCCGGATCCTTATATAAAGTGTTCTCTCCGTGATAACACTTGTTGATGGTTTTTGCCGCTTTGATGACACCGTCGAGTGATGTGAAAAGATATATCTTGAAGATGGTCTTGAGCATGGGAGCTTCCTCTGTGGGGACATCTTCATTGGTTCTGAGACTCTTGTCGGGGGTGTCGCTGTCTCCGAGAAGCTGAGATGAAAGCTTCTCACCGAGAATATTTGAAAGATGCTCGAAACAGCTGAGTATCTCGTCTGCGTACTGCTTTTCTTCGGGCTCGGGAGTGACCTCCTGAGGCTTCTCTGGAATCGAAGTGAAATTCGAAAATCTGGGGTCGAGCTCATCGGTATCGGGGTACTTGGTGACCAGAAGAACCAGGCAATCCTGCGAAACAGGTATTGCTTCGATCATAAGCGGCTGGTCTTCCGCACTGAAATCACATTCGCGGGAAGCCTGCTGCATCATATCACGGAAGAGGGCATTTGCTTTGTCGCTGCCGTATGCAAGCTCGCTTAAATGAATCTCGCGCTCACTGAGATCCTGACGGTTAAGTGTACATCTTATCTGGTTTTCGTTGATTCTTTCAATTTTCATGGCAAATCCTCCCTTCTGAAAATTTCATAAGTCCGAAAGCTTATATAAGCTACAGATTAAATGTAGGTAAAGTATAGCTACTTTTGGTATACAAGTCAACCTGATTTGGAGCCCATTTTATTAACACTTGGTTAAATCCGATAAAGAATTTTGCGCTGAATCGGGAGAAAACAGTAAAATGCACTTGCAAATTGTCAGAATATTCCGTATAATATAGACAGTTTCCGAACGGTTCCGCCAATAATGTGGAAAGGAGGACCGTATACAGGACATCGAAAGATACACAATTATTTCTACACTGAGCCAACATTCACACAGCCGCGTATGGCTTGCGAAGCACAATTCTCTCGGTGTTAAACGAATCATTAAAGGCATTCCCTGCGGGCAGGCATCAGACCTTGCCGGGGAAGCTGTTCTCTTAAGCAGTCTAAGTCATCCCTTTATTCCCGAAGTATATGATGTTTTTGAAGATGAATCTTATACATATATTGTCGAGCAGTATATTGAGGGTGAATCTCTAAGTACTGTGTGTTCACACAGGCTTCTGTCGGAGAAGGAAATATTCCGATATATTCTTCAGATTTGTTCTGTCATCGAATACCTGCATAAAACGGAAGGCATCATACTTCATTTGGATATCAAACCCTCAAATGTTATTATTTCCGGGGGTGATGCGTACCTTATTGATTTTGGAAGCGCACTGCGCCTGAAAGACAGAAAGTCGGCTTATTCTGCCAGCCGCGGTTATGCCGCGCCGGAGCAGACTCAGGGGCGTACTGTAGGCTGCAGTACGGATATTTACTCCCTGGGGAAGCTGCTGGAATATCTTTTAGAGCACGGGAAAACTTCAGCCAAAACAGGAAGGAAGCTCCGCCGGATTGCGATGCTTTGCGAAAAAATTTCACACAGGTCAAGGATTTCTTCTGTGGGTATTCTGATTCAAATGTTGGAAAAACTGCGGGATCGGGAAACTGAAAAGATAAATTTACAAAAAAGAGGATTGAATAATCAATCACAAACCAGACGCATAGGGGTATTGGGTATGAATCCGGGGGACGGCGTTACTCATATTTCGATTGCACTGGCAAACTATCTGGCAGACTATTGCTATCAGAATGTCTGTCTGGTGGAAGAAAGCGATCACAATGACATTGTGCATATGCTGGAGCTGTATACGAAAGAATCGTTTGATAGAAAGGGTCCTGCGAATTACCGCGGAGTCAGATATGTGACTTCGGGATTTATCGGGGAGTGCGAATCGGAGAAAACCGAGTATGATTCCGTCGTATATGATTTCGGATGCAATGCGAAAAGGGCCGCAGGTAAACTAGCCGAATGCGACCTGTGCATTGTTGTGACCGGTGCCGCGCCATGGCGGCTGAAAAAAATTGAAAAAGAGATGTCATCGGGTGTTCTTAAAACCCTTGCAAAAGATACGGTTGTTCTGATAAACGAAGCGGAAGAAAAACAGATAAAGGCATTTAGAGACTTTGGAATCAGAGTACTTGCATATCCTTTTGATGGGGGATTTATCGATCTGAAACAGCAAACTGTTAAAATACTCGAGAAGGCGATTATGTAATTCTGTCAAATTATTGATCGTTTCTGAGGCAGATAGTATGCTCCTTGGCGGAAAATAATATATCACACGGCATACTGCCGCATCCTTTCCGCAAATGTCAGGCCGCTCGGGCTTTTATGACCGGCGGCAAAATAATACAGCAGTTTTGAAAGCTGCATATCAATTAATGAAACACAGAAGGATTTTCTTCGGCCGACCGGAATTTGTCGGCATATATACATTCACAATATGTTACAAAGGAGCATATTAAAGCACCATGCTTCACATGAACACCCGTGCAGGCATAAAACCATATGCAGCAGGCAACTTCGGCAGATAATATGCTGCCGGTTTTCAGGCATAGACAATTGTTCTTATTTCCTCATATATGTCGGTCTATTATGCTTGCGAACACTCTTAGAAAATGATAAAATAAGCGCAGTCTTTTTGGGACTGCGCTTACTTTTTGGGGAGGTTTGCCCGTGAAGAAAAAAATTATCGGTGTATTGATTGCGGCAGTGATTGTTATAGCAGCTGCCGGAATTCTGATTTTAAATTTTATAAATGACTATAGGGAAAAGAACAGAAGAAGCGAGGTTGTGATGTCTTTGCAGGACTATTACAAAGTACCGGACGGCGAGGCGATGGTTATCATCGATGAGAAAGTATACGAGAAGAATGCTCTCTGGAGAAACGAGACCGCATACCTCGACCTTGATACGGTAAAGACCATGTATATTCATCGTTTCTTCTGGGTACCCGAAGAGAATACCATGTTCTATTCTGCTCCGGGCGAAGTATTCCGTTTCACTCCGGGAAACCGTGAGTATCTGGTAAACGAAATTGCACAGCAGTCCGAGGCCCCTATTGTGGAGCTTCGTGACGGTATGCCTTATATTTCGGTAAAATATCTTGAGAACTGCGGAATAACATATTCTGTATATACGGATCCTGCGAGAGTACTTATCACTTACAGTTCGGAGGCATATCTTGCGGCTACTGTCAGGGAAAAAACTCAGATTCGTGTCAGCCAGGACATAAAAGCAGATCTTCTGACTGAACTTGAGGTCGGAGAAACCGTCAGATTCATAGACGGCGGCGGAATTCGCGAGAACGGATTTGTAAAGGTCATGGATTCGAAGGGTGTCAGAGGCTACATTATGGAGGCCGACCTGAACGAAAACTATTATCAGGATCCTGTGTTCGTTGATTTTACATGGCCCGAATATCCTCATACCACGTATTCGGACAAGGTATATCTCGGATGGCAGCTTCTTTATACGACGGACAGTGTGGGAATGCTCAAGGATGAGCTTGCAAAAGCTCCGGAGATGAATGTTATTTCTCCCACATGGTTCTTCATGAGCGATACGGACGGCAACATGATCAATTATGCTTCAAAAGCATATGTTGATGAGGCGCACAGCAGAGGAGTAAAGGTCTGGGCACTTTATAAGAACGATACCATCGAAGGCAAATTTAACTGTACCGAGGATTCACACGCTGTTCTTTCATCGACGGCAGCGCGAACAAATCTGATTAACAATATCATCAGCACAGCTGTCGAATATGACCTCGACGGTGTAAATATCGACTACGAGATGCTGAAGGTTGACTCGGGAGTATTCTTTATTCAGTTCCTTCGCGAGCTTTCGGTAAAATGCCGCGAAAGAGGACTTGTGCTTTCTGTCGACAATTATGTTCCCGAGAATTATAATGCGTATTATGATATTGCGGAGCAGTCGAGGGTTGTTGACTACATTATTATCATGGGTTACGATCAGCACTACGCAGGTTCTGAGGAAGCAGGTTCGGTATCTGCCCTTGACTGGTTCAGCAACGCACTCGGCAATACCGCCGCTAAAGCTGATATGAGCAGGGTTATCATGGGTGTTCCTTTCTACACAAGATTGTGGAAGATCAACAACGGAAGCCTTTATGTGGAAGAAACCCTTTCGATGGCGGGAGCCGAGAAAAAGGTTAATTCAATCGGAGCGGAAAAAAACTGGAAGAATGACGAAGGTCAGTATTATGCGGAGTGGACATCGGGCGAGAATAAGTTTAAAATCTGGCTCGAGGACATAAAGAGTCTTCAGGCAAAGACCTATGCCGCAAGAGAATACGGTGCTGCGGGAATCGCGGCATGGAAGTGCGGCGACGAAACTTCGGATACCTGGGCAGCAATAAAGGATGCGCTTGAGGGTGAGATTCCCGAACCCGAGGAAGATGAGGAAGACGGGGCCGACGAATAAGCGAGAATGTACGGAACTCAATGAAGTTGTAATAAACCGGATAGCTCCGGAATAGGATAGAAAAGAGGAAAAAGTATGGAAAGATTTTTACAGTTTATTACCGAGCTGGGAACAACGGTTGGCTTAAAGCTGCTATTCGGATTGCTAATCCTGTTTATCGGAATCAAGCTATCAAACTGGCTGGTTAAAATTGTTTCAAAGGGACGCGCTTTTCAGAAGGTTGAGCCCAGCGCACAGAGCTTTATCAGAAGCTTCTTGAAGGTTGTTCTTTACGCGGTTGTTATTGCGAGCGCATGTATCACCTGGGGTGTTCCTTCAACTTCATTCATGACAATCTTCGCTTCTGCAGGTGTTGCCATCGGTCTTGCTCTTCAGGGCGCACTGAGCAATTTTGCCGGCGGACTTATGATTCTTTTCTTTAAGCCCTTCAAGATCGGAGATTTTATCGAGAGCGGATCTGTTCTCGGTGTGGTTACGGACATTACTATCATTTACACTATCGTTACTACACCCGACAACAAGGTCATCACCGTTCCCAACGGAACACTTACCAACTCAAATGTTACCAATTATTCGACAATGGGCAGCAGACGAGTTGATATAACCGTGAGCGCAGATTATTCGAACGACATCGAGAAGGTTAAGCAGGTTCTTCTTGAGGTAGGTAGTGCGCATGAGAAGATTTTAAAGGATCCCGCACCCATGGTAAGACTTGTAAATCACAATGCAAGCTCACTTGACTATACTTTCAGAGTATGGTGCAACGGCGCGGATTACTGGGATGTATATTTTGATATGATGGAAAACATCAAGACTGTCTTTGATAAGAACGGCATCCAGATTCCTTATCAGCAGATTCAGATCAGTACACGGGTCGAAAAATAATCCCGGAAAGATTATTTTTCGACGATACTTACAGAATTTCGCAGAAATTCTGTAAGGGAGATAAAATTACAAAATTTCGGAGGCAATTTATGAGCGAGTATTCACCTAAAGACATAGAAGGTAAGTGGCAAAAATACTGGGAAGAGCACGAAACCTTCAAAACAGACGTATGGGATTTTTCAAAACCCAAGTTTTATGCACTTGATATGTTCCCCTATCCTTCGGGAGTAGGTCTTCATGCGGGACATCCCGAGGGCTATACGGCAACCGATATTACTTCACGTATGAAGAGAATGCAGGGCTACAATGTCCTTCATCCCATGGGATATGACAGTTTCGGTCTTCCTGCAGAGCAGTATGCGGTTAATACGGGAAATCATCCCAACGGATTTACACAGGCAAACATCAAGACTTTCTCCAAGCAGCTCAAGGAACTCGGTTTTGACTACGATTGGACCAAGATGGTTGCAACAAGCGATCCTGATTTCTATCACTGGACACAGTGGATTTTCAAGCAGTTATATCTCGACGGCTATGCACAGTATATCGATATGCCCGTAAACTGGTGCGAGGAACTCGGAACGGTTCTTTCAAACGATGAAGTTATCGACGGAAAGTCAGAGCGTGGAGGATACCCCGTAGTTCGTAAGAACATGAAGCAGTGGGTTATCAATCAGCCCGCATTCGCAGAGAAGCTTCTCGAAGGACTTAACGAAATTGACTGGCCCGAGTCGACAAAGGATATGCAGCGCCACTGGATCGGCAAGTCCGAAGGTGTCGAAGTTAAGTTCCAAATTGTCGGAGGCGGAGAGTTCTCAATCTTCACAACCTGTATTGAGGCCATTTACGGTATTACATTCATGGTACTTGCTCCAGACGGACAGCTTGTACAGGATCTTATGCCCCGTATCAAGAATCAGGACGAGGTAAAGGCATATATTGAAGAAACCAAGAAAAAGAACGACATGGACCGTACCGAACTTAATAAGGGTAAGTCAGGCTGCCGTCTTGAGGGTGTAAAGTGTATCAATCCCGTAAACGGCAAGGAAGCTGAACTCTTTATCGGTGACTTTGTTCTTGCAAATTACGGAACAGGCGCAGTTATGGCTGTTCCTTCTCACGACCAGCGTGACTTTGAGTATGCAATCGCTCACAACATCGATATGATTCAGGTTGTAGACGGCAATGACAAGGACGGACACGTAAGCGTAGAAGAGAAGGCGCTTGAGAAGTATGATTATCTCGGAAAGGGCTACAAGCTCATCAATTCCGAAGAGTTTACCGGACTTACCGTCGAAGAAGCAAAAGAGGCCATTACTCAGAAACTCGAGAAGATGGGCGTTGCAAAGCGTACCGTAAATTATCATTTCCGTGAGTGGATTTTTGCCCGTCAGCGTTACTGGGGAGAGCCCGTTCCGGTTGTTCACACCGAAGACGGAAAGATTCATGTACTTGATGATGAGGAGCTTCCGCTTATCCTTCCCGAGCTCGAGGATTACAAGGGCAAGAACGGAAAGGCACCTCTTGAGAATGCCACAGAGTGGAAGCAGTACGACAAGAACGGTGTAAAGGGAACACGCGAGACTTCGACCATGCCCGGCTCGGCAGGTTCAAGCTGGTACTTCCTCCGTTACATCGATCCCAAGAATGACAAGCAGCTTGCGGATCCCGAGCTTTTAAAGCACTGGATGCCCGTAGACCTTTATATCGGCGGACCCGAGCATGCTGTCGGACATCTTATGTATTCACGTATCTGGAACAGATACCTTTACGATAAGGGCATTGCACCTACAAAGGAGCCCTTCAAGAAGCTGGTCCATCAGGGTATGATTCTTGGTGAGAACGGTATCAAGATGGGTAAGAGATTCCCTGAGTTCGTTGTAAATCCTTCAGACATCGTTCGTGATTACGGTGCAGATACACTTCGTCTCTACGAGATGTTCATGGGACCTCTTGAGGTTTCGAAGCCTTGGAACAAGCAGGGCGTTGAAGGTGCGAGAAGATTCCTCAACCGTGTATGGAACTTCTTTACAACTCCCGAGAATCTTACTGCGGACAATGATGGCGAGCTTACAAAGATTTATCATCAGACCGTTAAGAAGGTTACAAGCGACTTTGAGGCACTTGGTTTCAACACCGCTATCAGCCAGATGATGATTTTTGTAAATGCTGTTTACAAGAAGGGAACCTGTCCCAAGGAGTACGCAGAAGGTCTTATTAAGATGCTTTCATGCATCACTCCTCACATCGGAGAGGAAATCTGGCAGATTCTCGGTCACGATGATACAATCGCTTACGAGAAGTGGCCCGAGTATTCGGAGGACCTTGCCCGTGAGGATGAGATTGAGATTGCTATCCAGATTAACGGTAAGGTTAAGTCAACCGTTAAGGTAGGCCGCGAAGAGGAAGAGGCTTCGGTTAAGGCTAAGGTATGGCAGGATGAGAATATCCTTCGTATCACCGACGGCAAGACAATCGTTAAGGAAATTTACGTTAAGGGCCGTATCTACACTATTGTTATCAAATAAATGCCTGTTTTGACGAAACGGTTACTGCGTGGTTTGCAAGTTTATCGAAACGGATTTTGAATGCGGGGATATGTATGAATTCATATGAGAAGAAAATCAGGATTCTCCTGATTATCAGAGCAGTACTGTGGCTGGGTGCGATATCCGCCACAGTATACTGGATGAGATGGTCGTTTTATTTGTACAAGGATTATTCGTACGATACCACCACGTATGCACTGCTGCTTCGGCCGAAGTTTGCACTCGGTCTTGGAATAAGTGTTGTTTGTGTTGTTATCAGTACGATTCTCGGTAAAATCAGCGATCGTCTTCGTCAGGAGGAAAGGAATTCCTGGCAGACTCGTAATACTCATTAATAATTTGCTGGCTGTTTTCGGTGATATGCTTTTTTATAAAGCGTTCTCTGTCACTGAGGATTGCCAGCATTTCGTCTATAAGCTCTTCTTCCGGAGGCGGAGCAACCTGCTGGTTCAGATAGCCGAGCAGTCGTCCGGCAGTATAATCGGTATTCATCTGTCGTGTGACGATGACGTAGCTGAGTGCATCGGAGTAACCGCATTTGATCAGTTTTTTGTAAAGCTGCATGCTCTTTTCACAGGGAAAGTTCATTGTTTATATCACCTCGTTATCATAGCAAAGCCGTATCCGGGCTTTTGACACTTGTATCATATTATAAATTTGATTATACTTTAGTACAAGTTAAAACATGATAACAAACTGTTTTTGTAAATGAAGCATTTTGATAAGGGAAAGGAAGGAAACAGTATTGAAAAAGAGAAGTATTAATAAGTTCACGAAGACTCTTGTTCTTGTACTTGTGATGATATTTGTTCTTTCGGCATGTAAATCTAAGGAGGAAGTTAAGGATAATCCGGCACCGCCAAAGGAAGAGCAGACAGCTGAGCCTGAGGTCACACCCGAAGCGACTCCCGAGGTTACTCCCGAAGCGACTCCCGAGGTTACTCCTGAAGCGACACCCGAAGCAACACCCGAGGCGACACCTGAAGAGGACAATCCGGAAGACGACTTATACGGCGATGATGCGTTCGATTATTCGTTGTTTGTCGGTACATGGTATCTGGTGAGCGGGGAGATCGATGGAGATGAATGGTATGCCATAGATGAAGGTATATCCACATCAATTACTTTCAACGAAATTACTGACGACGATGAGCTTACAGCAACATACGCCGGCGGCTATGCTTTCGAAGAACAGGATATAAGGGAAAATATTCCGCTTGCGGCTGTAAAGGACTATGACGGTACATGGCTTCTTGAGGCGGATATTTACGAAGCGGATGATGTGAGTGACTCATTCTTTGAGCTTAGTGATGAAGGATATATTATCGAGTACTATACCGTATATTATGATTCGCATACCACATTTGCCGGAGGAGTTCGCTATTACGGCAAAGAACCGGTAGATTTTGCGGGATCGATTTGGGATGTGACTCCGAAGATTGTTCCCGAGCAGCTTGCGATTCTGTTGTCCGATGCACAGCCCGGGCAGAACGTAGCTATATTTACCAATCCTTCGGATGAAATCTGGGATGCTTGTATCGAAGCAGGCTGGGAAGTATCCGATGAAACGGATAATGAATGGATTACGCCTATGGAGCGTCCTACCAGAACCATTATCGTGAATACTACCGACAGACCTATTTCTTTCGAAATTCATGAGCCTGCGGAAAGCTACGATCCTTCGACTTCAGACTCATATTGGGAGCCCGGTCCGTTTATGTACTTTGCAGATCTTGAGGGCAGCGATATCTGGCTGGTGATTGCAGATGTTGCCGAGACTCCTACAGATGCACGTCATGCGCTTTATATGGAGTTTGATGACGGAAGCGTGTACTACTTCAGACTGTACGATCTCGACTATCCGTTTCTTACGTTTGAATAAAATAATGTGACTTAAAAGAGCAGCTTCGGAGTTGAAAGCCCGGAGCTGCTTTTGTATTGGAAGATATATTATTTAAAAGGTGCTTTTTTAAACAGCATAGGATAAATACCAACCGTCACAAAGAGAATAACCGCATATCGTAAAACCCTAGTAAGGTATGCAAGGAATACACCGGATTCGAGAAACTCCTTACTGAACGGCAGCTTCAGCAGGAAATTCAGTGCGAAATAAATTACAATTCCGCCGGCAAATCTGAAAATAAGAGCAATCGGATTCTTGGTGGTTTCAAACTTTACATACCCGGTTTCGAACAGATCGGCAGCAAAGAAACCGAGCATGATGCCGTAGCTTGTGAAGAAGTCGTTTGTAGTACAATAAAACATTCCTGCGAGTCCGACGACCGACCACAAAATATAGATTTTCCATTGCTGTTTCAGAAGTTTTTCGAGTTGTCCCGCAGCCAGGATGACAACTATACCCAGCAGCCATCCGGCAAATACATCGGTGGGATAATGCGCACCCAGGCAGAATCGTGAAACACCGACGAAGAATACCAAAGTGATTGCTGCTGCGGTAATCCAAAACTTCTTAAAATAAACCGCCATACTCAGATAAAGTGCAGATGCTGTTGAAGAGTGTCCGCTCGGGAAGGAATAGCCCTGGGCGGCAACATCGTAGATATCTGCTTTTGCGTCAACAGGCTTTAAAATGGCTACTTGGTCATGGACAAAATATGGTCTGAGCCGGCATGCGACATTTTTAATCATCGGGTTTATAACATTGACCGGGAGAACTCTTCTGGCTATGTATTTTGCGGACTCTTTATCATACACGAAATATAAAAAGCAAAGAACAGCAACAACTACCATCTCATCGCCGAATTCGGTAACAGCGGCAAAAAACTTTATAAGAAAATCTCCGAGACCCGTCTGGAGCGCAGACATAAGACGCGGCTCCCAGTTGAAGAAAAACTCGTTTCCCATATGTAAATCCTCCGAAAAATCAAAAGCATCGGTTAATGTCAAAATATTCTTTTGGCATAAATACTATGATACTATATACACAGGCATAACGAAAGACCTGTCCGATATTAGGAGCCGGGATTCTTTGGGATTAAAATTGCGTAATAAAATTGCATTGTTCTCTGAAAATTTGATATAATACAGAAAAAGTAGGGTACGGATTTTCGAAGAAAATCCGAATTAGGTCACGTTGGTTCATCGTGACCTAATGGAAAAATAAATGGATTTTCTTCGAAAATCCGTAAGTAAAGGAGAATACGAAAAATGAAAAGAATGACGATGAAATGTCTGTCGATACTTCTTATTATGGTTTTGGTTCTTTCGGCCTGTTCGAAGAAAACTGATGAAAAGAAGAATGAACACGATTCGACAGAAAAGGTTACCGAGGCACCGGAAAAGACATCACCTGAGGTTACCGATGCGCCGGAGGATATTACTCCGACGGTTACAGCTGCGCCTGAACCGAGCAGGGAGAATCCCGGACAGATGCCTGTTTTCGAGCAGGGTGAAGCGGTTAGTGTTGCATATTATTACATTAATGATGTGCTTGAGAGAACGGAAAAACTTCAGGATCTGTATGACCTTGATACTCTTACGGCCATTTTGCAGGTGAATTACCCGGTGATTTCGAAAGACTCCGCCGAAGCACATCCGGGATTGGCAGCAGCTTATGATTCATATGTAAATTCGGTTAAGAATGATGCGGCAGCGGATGAAAGCAGTATGAAGGCCTGGGCCGAGGATATGCTCAGAGGAGGAGCTTATTACGGCTTTAATTCAAAGTATGCCGTCAGCGATGCATTAAGAGCGGATACTTCGGTCGTTACCGTTGAAAAATACGAGAAATCTTTTACTTATGAAGGTGAAAATGAGCACAGGGATGCTGTGGTATTTGATACACAGACCGGTAAGGTGCTGAACATTGCGGATATTTTCGCTTCGGGAGCGAAAAAGGATGAAATGGTAGACTACGTTCTGGGTCTTCAGGATGAGGAACAGAGCTGGGTTACTCCCGAATATATTTGGGAATGTCTGAACGGAGAAGGCGATGAAAGCTTCAGCTTCGGACTCGGCTATGACAGTCTGAGACTGTATTTCAATATGTGGCTTGATTTTGATTTCGGAGAGATTACCCGAAGTCTGATTTACGATATTCCTTTCGATAAATTTGAGAGCAGTTTCAAGGCGGATTATATCGGAACGGCGGAACAGTATGGTGCAGAGCTCTCAAACGACTCGATTATTTCGGTAAGGGATAATTATACCGGAGAGCTGACATCACTTTTCTGCTATATCGTTTCGGATTACGACTATGACTCCGATGCATATACCACCCATGCCAATATATATTACAATAACGAGTATTGCGTAAGCCCCAAATTCGCATGTGAAGAACTTCATGTGCAGTATTATCATATCTATGGCGAGAATTATGTATTTGTATATCCTGTTTCCGAAAATATAGACAGAGTATATGTCATGAAGCTGGATACGGCCATGGATGCTTATGCTGCTCCCTACGGAGAATACAACGGACCGGTACTTGCCGGTATTTGTGCAGAGAATGCGGCCGACATCTTACACTCGGCATCGTTTAAGACTTTTGGTACCGTATCGGCAATCGAAGCCTATGCGGGCAGAGTGCATGACTTTTTATATGATGAGGAGGATTCCGAAGACCTCGTTTTCGCAACCAATGCGGTTGTCTGGATTTCAGAGGAAGACGGTAAAAAGTATTCAAAGCTCAATTCGGCTCTTGAAAGCTTCAGCAGGCAGAATGCGGAAGCCTACAAAGATGAGCTCGAGGAACTTAAAGGACAGGCAGTCCTCGATAAAGAAGATGGTTACTTCTACGGACCTTATTCGACAGATTCCTCATATACCATTACACGTGCGGATTCCAATGTATTCAGCTTTGTCGGCGAAAGCAGCTACTACAGCGGCGGAGCGCATCCCTTCTACGGTGTCGGAGGATATACTCTTGATACTGCGACCGGAGAAAAGCTTCCTTTGAAGGCTGCGGTAACCGATTTGAAGGCATTTGAAAATCTGCTTGTTGAAAGAATTGAGGAAGATTGGGGCGACGACATTTATGACAGCTTTGATCTGAGAGGATATGTTTCGGAAGCAATAAAGAATGACAGCCTTAACTTCAGTGTAGGCTACGACAATATTACCGTTTACTTCTCACCTTATGAGATTGCACCTTATGCAAGCGGTGTTCTACAAGAGGCAATTCTGTTTGCCGAAGCGCCCGGAATGTTTGCAGAAAAGATTACCGAAATTCCTGCCTGCTATATGTCAAGAGTTCCTTTATATGACAACAACAGATTCTTTGACGCTGCAGATCAGGGCATCGTGAATTACACAATCGTTCCCGTGGTAGGCGAGTACGGAGATTTCACTGCTGTAGAGATCAATTCCGGAAGCGATTCGACGACTATCGGGCTTGATATGGGATATTTTATTGATGCTTATTTGCTGAAAACCGCGAAGGATAATTATTATCTGGTTCTCAGCGTTTTGGGCGGAAGCGATGATAACGTACTTTATGTTGTAAATATCGGTTACAATTTCGTTTACTCCTGCGGAAGACTGGATTATGTTTGCGATATCCATTCGACCAGGAGGGACTATGGTGAAGATATTTACTATTCGAACGACGCTGTATTTTCACCGGCACACATCAAGCTGGAATCGAGACTGGATATTCTTGGAACCACATTTGAGTATGCCGAGTACAACTTAAGCAGCGATCCGAGCGTACCCGTCAGACTGTCAAAAGAATATTACTCAACATACACCTATCCGCTGACCTTGCTCGAGGAAGTGCAGTTTGAGAAGCTGGACAAAGACGGATATACGGGAACGGGTGAATATGTCAATCTTCCTGCCGGAACAGAGCTTAAACTTTACGCATCGGACAACAAGTTCTATATTGATTTTACAGGCAGCGGCGGCACTTACAGACTGCATACCGAAGAGAAGACCGAGTGGTGCTTCTACGTAAACGGTACTCCGGCTTATGAGTTCTTCGACGGAGTGAGCTTTGCGGACTGACATTTTTTCAGGGATATTCTTATCAGGTGTTATTCTTTAAGGAATAAAGACCGATAATAATAACAAAGTATTAAAAAAGGAGATTATATTACTATGGGAAAGTTTTTACTTAAGCAGACAAAGACCGGCTACACCTTCAATCTTAAGGCTACCAACGGCCAGGTTATCGCAACATCAGAGGTTTACACAACAAAGGAAGCATGCGCAAAGGGAATCGCAAGTGTTCAGACCAATGCACCTGCAGCTAATGTTGAGGATCAGACAGTAGAGGGCTTCGCTACAGAGAAGAATCCCAAGTTCGAGATTTATACAGACAAGGCAGGCGAGTTCCGCTTCCGTCTTAAGGCAAAGAACGGCCAGGTTATCGCATCAAGCGAAGGCTACAAGACAATTAAGAGCTGCACAGACGGTGTTGCAAGTGTTAAGAAGAATGCACCCGATGCAGAAATCGTAGAGGAATAAGTTGAACTATAACCAAGAGAGCCTCGGCATTCGTGCCGGGGCTCTCTTGGTTTTTGATTTATAAAAAATCTGCGGATTTATTTTTTCTTTACAGACCAGCCGAATTTGCCGAGGCTTTCTCCGAGTGCGAAATACTCACCGTGTGAATAAACCATGAGGCCTGTGTTGTTGAGTTCGAATTTACCGTTCTCGTCCATGAATTCTTCGCTGACGTCAACACCGACAACATCCGCAATGAACATATCGTGTGAACCGAGCTTGATTATTTCACGAACCTTACACTCGATGTTTACCGGACTTTCTGCGATGATAGGGCAGGAAACCTTCGAGGCGGGTGCGGCGGTAAGCTTCATTTCGGCGAACTTGTCGTGGTCGCGTCCGGAACGGACACCGCAGTAATCGGTGGCGTATGCCAGTTCTTCGGTGGTAAGGTTGATAACGAATTCACCGGTTTCTTTTATGATATCGTACGAGTAGCGTTCGGGGCGAACCGAAATCGAAGCCATAACGGGATCTGAACAGATGGTGCCTGTCCATGCAAGAGTTATGATGTTGGGCTTCTCACCCGGGCGTGCACAGCTTACCATGACGGCGGGAAGCGGATAGAGCATGTTGCCGGGCTTCCAGCTCTGCTTTGAAAGATTTCTTTTTTCGGTATTTGCTTTCTTATTCTTATCTGCCATTTTTATCCTCCTGATGTTTTATAGCTGATGATTGATCTGTCTGTTTGTGCGCTGCCTTGTAAATAAAAGCACCGCCGAAAACCACAGTGCTGATGATGTCGCTGGCCATTACGATGTACAGTCCGCTGACTGCCTCGTAAACCGCCCACATACAGTAAGTGACGAAGTTGCCGGCGCGAAGCTCCTGTGTATTTCTGCCCCACCACATATAACCGGTGGTGATTGACGGTGCCAGCATACTGAGCAGCTGCCAGGGATTTTCAAGTGTAACAGCGCCCATTACCAGGTGCAGTCCTATAAAGAAGACAGGAATTACAGTTGAAAACGAACCCATGCGTTCTTTGAGTCTGTCTTTATTTATATAAATGAAAGCCCTGGCTGTAAGTATCGTGCACGAGACGCTTGTCGCAAAATCTTTGTTGACAACGTACATAATCAATGTCGCCAGATTAAACAAAAACGTAACGACATATATGTTTTTCTTATTCTCCGTAAATGCCAGGTAAATACCTACCAGCACTACGACAATCTGTATAATGATTAATTCTGTATCCATGTTCTCCATTCTATCATGCCTCAATAATCCGCACAAGATATGCAAGAAAATGTTGCAAAATGTGGAGAATGTTGGTATTATATTGGGTTATAAGAAAAGGAATTTAATATGTGCCGATAAATATATAAATGTGTTGCCGGCGCGGAACGGAGAGATTATGGATATTAAGATTACAGACATCAGAGACATTTTCCGAAACAGAGAACAGTACCTCGGAAAAGAAGTAACAATCGGCGGTTGGGTACGTTCAATCCGTGATTCAAAGACTTTCGGATTCATGGTTGTGAACGACGGAACCTTCTTTGAGACCCTTCAGGTGGTTTTTGCCGATAAGCTCAATAATTTCGATGCAATCTGCAAGCTTAATGTAGGCTCATCTGTTATCGTTCGCGGAACACTTGTTGCAACTCCCGAGGCTAAGCAGCCTTTCGAGATTCAGGCAGATGAGATTACCATCGAGGGAACCTCAACTCCCGATTATCCTCTTCAGAAGAAGAGACATTCGCTTGAGTTCCTTCGTACCATTACACATTTACGTCCCAGAACAAACACTTTCCAGGCAGTATTCAGAGTACGTTCGCTTATTGCCCATGCAATTCACTGCTTCTTCCAGGAGCGCGATTTCGTGTATGTACATACTCCCCTTATTACCGGCAGTGACTGTGAGGGTGCAGGCGAGATGTTCCAGGTTACAACACTTGACCTCAACAATGTTCCCAAAACAGAGGACGGCAAGGTGGATTTTTCACAGGACTTCTTCGGAAAGCCCACCAACCTTACCGTTTCGGGTCAGCTCAACGGTGAGACTTTTGCATGTGCATTCAAGAATATCTACACCTTCGGACCTACTTTCCGTGCAGAGAATTCAAACACCACCCGTCATGCAGCCGAGTTCTGGATGATTGAGCCCGAGATTGCATTTGCGGACCTCGAGGATGATATGGTTCTTGCAGAGAGCATGATTAAGTACATTATCAACTACGTTCTTGAGCATGCACCCGAGGAGATGGCATTCTTTAACCAGTTCATTGATACAGGACTTCTCGAAAGACTTGAGAATGTTCGTACATCCGATTTCGGACGTATTACATATACCGACGCCGTAAAGCTTCTTGAGGAGCACAACGATCAGTTCGATTACAAGGTATTCTGGGGCTGCGATCTTCAGACAGAGCACGAGCGTTACCTTACCGAGCAGATTTTCAAGAAACCCGTATTTGTTACCGATTATCCCAAGGAGATCAAGGCTTTCTATATGAAGCAGAATCCCGATGGAAAGACGGTTGCTGCTGTTGACTGTCTGGTTCCCGGAATCGGCGAGATCATCGGAGGCAGCCAGCGTGAGGATGATTATGACAAGCTCCGTGCACGTATGAACGAGCTCGGACTTAAGGAAGAGGATTACAAGTTCTATCTTGACCTTCGTAAGTACGGTTCGGTACGTCATGCAGGCTTCGGTCTCGGATTTGAGAGATGCGTTATGTACCTGACAGGAATGGGCAACATCCGTGATGTTGAGCTCTTCCCCAGAACAGTAGGCAACTGCGATCTGTAAATAATGATTTTATTTCACCCCTGCTTTTAGTCTTGGCAGTTTATATGAAGCCGAACTTGAGTGGGGGTGCTTTTTGAAGGAGGACCCTGATGGGCAGAGGACTGGACAAGAAGCTTACGTTTATTAAGCGTATGTTTCATGCGGATTTCTATTCGCATCGTGCATATATCAGAATGTACGACAGGCTTAAAATAGACGAGAATATGATTCTGCTCGAATCTCAGCACGGAACGAGTCTCGGCGGAAATATAGCCGCGATTCTCAAAACGCTGTGCGAGGAAGAGGAGTTTTCTAAACTCAGGATATATGTGACCGTGCGAAAAGACATGAAAGAAAAGCTCTCATCGCAGTGGCAGGCATTTAAGAATTCCGCAAAGGTCAGACCGCTTGTGTTTGACTCAAAGGAATACTTTAAGGTGCTTGCAAGTGCGGGGTATCTCATAAACGACAACACCTTTACACCCATGTTTATGAAAAAGCCCGGGCAGCTCTACTTAAATACCTGGCACGGAACTCCGTTAAAAACCCTCGGAAAGGGAATAAAGGGTGAGAGGTTTGCGATAGGAAACGCCCAGCGGAATTTCCTGTCCGCGGATTTGATGCTTTATCCGAACGAACACACCAGAGATGTCATACAGCGGGACTATATGATCGACAATTTCGGAACCGGACGCATGGCCATGACCGGATACCCGAGAAATGAAGTCTTTTTTGATGACAAGCTCAGGGAGGAAGTCCGGGAAAGATTCGGATTCGGAAACACCAAAGTCTATGCTTATCTTCCGACCTGGCGAGGAATCGTGGGAAAGGTTGATAAGGAGGTACAGGACCGTGCCCTTCGTGAGACTTTCGATGTTCTGGACAAAAAACTTGATAATGATACGGCAGTGTTTGTAAAACTCCATCCGATGCTTCGCGGAAGCATGAAGCTGGACGGCTACAAGCACATCAAAACCTTCCCGGAGAATCTTCCGTCATATGACTTTCTTCAGGCAACGGACGGACTTATTACCGATTTCTCCAGCATAATGTTCGATTATGCGCCTACCGGAAGGAAGATTATTTTATATACTTACGATGAAGAGGACTATATTCGTGACAGAGGCCTGACTTTTTCGCTGGATGAGGTTCCGTTCCCGAGAGTTCATGATGCGAATGCACTCGCTGATGAAATCGCTGCCGATAAGGCTTATGATGATACGAAATTCCTCGAGCGTTTCTGCAAATGGGACAGACCCGGAGTCACCAAAGAACTGCTTCACAATTTCATAAGAAAAGATCTCGGAATGTATCCGAAGATGCCCGACAACGGTAAGAAAAACGTGGTCGTTTACGGCGGAGATTTCATCAGAAACGGTATAGCTACGGCTCTGGGAAGTCTGATGAACAGCATAGATCCGGACAAATACAACTATCTCGTTTTATATAAGCTGAGTCCCAGAACCAACAATCAGAAAGGTTATCATGAGCCTGCGCTCGATGATATTCCGGAGGATATTGCGACACTTGGACTTACCAATCCCCATTGCGGAACCTGGAAGGAACTTGTATGGACAAAGACCTGGAAGAGACTTCAGAGGCTCATGCCCTGGCTTCCCTTCAGATCCGCGAAGCGTGATTACGAGAGTATCGCACGCCGTGAGGCCGTGAAATCTTTCGGAATGGCAAGAATCGATGCTCTTGTGCAGTTCAACGGCTATTTCCCCGATGTCATTGAGATGTTTAAGGTTATGGACTGCGGCCGCGCAATATTCGTTCACAACGATATGAACGGAGAGAATAAGAAGAGCTTTGCGGTTCCGAGAAAGCTGCTAGCAGATGCATACGAGCAGTATGATGAGGTCGCGGTTGTTACTGAAGAACTGAAACCCAGGATGGATGAGTTCCAGAAGGCAGCCGGAAGAAATACCCGTAAATATACAACGGTATTGAACATCATCAACTACCACTCGGTACTTGACAGGGCGAACGGCGAGCTGAAATTCGATGAGGCAACCGAAACCGATATCACCATCGATGAGCTTAAGACAATTCTTACGGGAGACGACATTAAGCTGATAAATATCGGACGATTCTCACCTGAAAAAGGTCATTTGAGACTGATTGATGCTTTTGAAAAGGCTGCGGCGGGCAATGATAGGGCAAGACTCATTATCCTCGGATCCTACGGCGTAGATTATTTAAAGGTTGTTGAGCGTGCCAAAAAATCACCGCTTGCCGACCGAATTACCATTATTAAATTTATGTCCAATCCTTTCCCTTTGCTCAAGGCCTGTGACTATTTTGTGCTGTCCTCGATTTACGAAGGCTTCGGACTGGTTTTGTGTGAGGCGGACATTCTCGGAAAGCCCTGCTTTTCCCCCAGAATCACGGGTCCCACCGCATTTATGGAAAAATACGGAGGAATGCTCGTGGAGGACTCTACCGAGGCCATTGCCGAAGGCATAAAGAAGTGTCTTGAAGGCAAGGTTAAGAGGACCTTGAAGGTTGACTATGAAGGCTATAACGCAGAAGCCGTAAAGCAGTTCGAAGATATGGTTGAACGACTCGTTCACATCTGATCGAGCGGGCATCGGTTTGCCCGATAAAAAAACGGAGGTTTGCTGATATGGAAATGAATGAAAAGACACTTACAAGAAACGATATTTATTCCGGAAAGATAATAAAGGTTCATGTGGATGAGATTGAGCAGGCGAGCGGACGCAAGGCCAAGCGTGAATGTGTGGATCATCCGGGCGGAGTTTGTGTTGCGGCTGTTACCGCAAACAGGGAACTGCTCTTTGTAAGACAGTTCAGATACCCTTACAAGGAAGTTGTTCTGGAGCTTCCCGCAGGTAAGCTTGAACCCGGCGAGGATCCGTTCGATGCCATCAAACGTGAGCTTCGTGAGGAGACAGGATGTACCGGCGTCGACTGGCAGTTCTGCGGCAATATGTATCCGACCCCCGGATACTGCAACGAAATTATTCGACTCTGGGCATGTAAGGTTGAAAAGGATCTCGGTGAACTCGATCTTGACGAGGGTGAAGTTATCGAGGTTGAGAAGATACCGCTTGAGGAAGCGGTTCGCATGGTAATGGACAACGAGATTCCCGACGCAAAGACCCAGGTTCTTATCTTAAAAGCAGCGAGATTATTCGGATAATTTATAAATATTTAATAAAGTTCATAAAAAAGCATTAGGCATTTCGGCATACCGGAAACAATGTACAATTTTCGACAATTCGAAAACAAAATAGTACATTGTTTGGGGTATGCCCTTTTTGTTAGAATCATGTTGAATTGAAAAAAGTCGGTCGTGAATTCCGACCGCGGGAGAGATAAGAATGGAAAACGAAGAAAAGAAGTTTCCCAAATCCAGGACTGCCTGGCTGTGGGAAAATATGGAGGGAAAACGAGCCCTGTTCGTGGTAGCCATATTCGGCACTCTGGTCTACAACGCAATGCAAATCGTCGTTCCCATGTTTTCGGGAAAGATCATCGATCTTTTCCACTATGTGCAGGACAGCGGTGAGCCCATCACCGAGTACCAGCGTCAGTTTATAAATCTGATTGTGGCAATGGTTCTGCTCACTATATTCAGAGTTACGGTCGTATATCTGGACTGTATGGCTTTCGAGCATGTTTCACAGTCGGCACTGCTGCGAATCAGAAAGTTCCTTTATGACAAGATTCAGCGCCAGGATATGAAGTTCTATTCGACATATCGTACAGGTGATTTGATGACACGTGTTACCGGTGACCTTGATGCGGTACGTCACAATATTGCATGGGTTATCCGAGCAATTGTTGAGTCCATATCACTTTATCTTGCCGCTGCGATTTACTTCTTCATTATGAACTGGAAGCTCGCGATTGCGGTATTGATTCTGTCACCCCTTATTTTTGCGATTGTCGTATTCTTCAAGAAGACGGTTGCTCCGTTCCATGCATCGCTTCGTGAGAAGCTTGCCGGAATGAACACCTATGCACAGGAGAATATTTCGGGAAACCGAGTAGTAAAGGCTTTTGCGCGTGAGGACTACGAGATTGACAAGTTTGACAAGGCAAATGCGGACTTTATGAATACCAACGTGACCACTCAGAACATCTGGCTGAAGTTCTATCCTTATGTTGAGTCGATTGCGAACATCCTTCCCGTAATCCTGCTGCTTGTCGGCGGTGTGTTCCTGATTGAAGGCGAGAAGTTCGGCGCAGAGCTTACCATGGGTGAGTATATTGCATTCTCGGGACTTATCTGGGCTATCTGCAACCCCATGCGTATGATGGGTAACATCATGAACGAGTTCCAGCGTTTCTCGGCAGCCTCGGCAAAGGTTATGGAGATTTATTATTCTGAGCCTGAGATTGTTGATGCTCCCGATGCTATTGCACATCCCGAGCGCTTCAAGGGCGAGGTTGAATTCGATCATGTAAGCTTCAAATATGAGGACGGCAATCTTCCCATCCTTAAAGATATTACATTTACCGCACATCCCGGCGAGACGGTTGCCATTATAGGCGAGACCGGATGCGGAAAGACATCACTTATCCAGATGATTCCCCGTTTCTATGAGGCGATTTCGGGAACGGTTAAGGTTGACGGTGTCGATGTAAGAAAATACAAACTTGAAGATCTGAGAAAGAACATCGGTCTTGCTACTCAGGACGTTCTTCTTTACTCGGATACCATTGAAGGAAATATTGCTTACGGTGTTCCGAACATGACTGCCCATGAGGTAGTAAAGTTTGCCCGCTATTCGGCAGCGGAAGAGTTCATCGCCAAGATGCCGGAGGGCTACGATACTATCGTCGGTGAGCGAGGCGTAGGTCTTTCGGGCGGACAGAAGCAGCGTATTTCACTTGCGCGAGCTTTGGCTATTGAGCCTTCAATCCTTATTCTCGACGATACTACTTCGGCAGTTGATATGGAAACCGAGAAGCACATTCAGCACAGTCTGCGCGATCTTGATTTCAACTGCACAAAGATTATCATTGCACAGCGTATTTCGACCACAAAGTTTGCGGACAAAATCCTTGTTCTCAAGGACGGCTGCATCATCGAGGAAGGCAGTCACGACGAGCTTGTTAAGAAAAACGGCTACTACAGCGATCTGGTTAAGCTTCAGGTCGGTGATATTGCCGAAGCAACGGCAAATACCGTGAAGGGAGGTCAGATCGATGGCTGAGAAAAATACTTACCGTAAAGACGAACGTCTTGAAGAGCCTTTTGATATAAGACATCTCCTTCTGGCTTCGTCCTACATTAAAAAGTACATAAGCAGAATGGGACTTGCGATACTGTTCAGTGCGATAGCGGCTGTTTCCGGACTCTTTGCTCCCATACTTACCCAGAAGGCTCTCGATGAGGCTATTCCCAACAAGGACCTCGGTTACCTCTACAAGCTGGTAATCATCCTCATCGGAGTATATATAATCAGCGTTATCTTCATTACTCTTCGTTCGAAGATAATGGTAAAGGTATCGCAGAGCATTATTTACGATATCCGTAAGGATTTGTTTGCTCATCTTCAGAAGCTCAGCTTCCAGTACTACGATGACCGTCCTCACGGAAAGATTCTTATTCGAGTTGTAAACTATGTAAACTCCGTTTCGGACATGCTTTCGAACGGACTTATAAATATCGTGCTTGAGACCGTAAACCTTCTGTTTATCGTCGGATTTATGTTTGCGGTTGATGTGCAGATGGCGCTGGTAGTTCTTTGCGGCGTTCCCATCCTCGCGGTATTCATGCTCTACATCAAGAGCAAGCAGCGTACCGCATGGCAGCAGGTTTCAAACAAGAACTCGAACCTGAATGCTTACCTTCAGGAGAACATTGTCGGAGCAAGAATTACTCAGATTTTTGCACGAGAGAATGAGAATGCCCAGATTTTTGAGGGACTTGCAGCGGACTGCAAGAAGACCTGGATGACTGCGGTTCGCTACAACAACATTATCTGGCCCGGAATCGATACTATTTCGGTACTTATCAGAGCAGCTATTTATCTGTTCGGTATCGTCGTATTTGCCCAGGGTGCAAAGTCGATCGGTGTTCTTTTTGCGATTACCGGTTATGCTGCACGTTTCTGGCAGCCCATTATGAACATGGGAAATATCTTCAACAACATTCTCAACAACATGGCATACCTCGAGAGAATTTTCGAGACTATGGGCGAGAAGGTTGATGTTGATGATGCAGAGGATGCTGCTGAGATGGCACCTATCGAAGGAAAGGTTGAGTTTGAAAATGTCAGCTTCTCCTACGAGGAAGGCAAGGAAGTACTTCACAATGTATCCTTTACTGTTGAGCCGGGTATGAGCGTCGCGCTTGTAGGACCTACGGGAGCCGGAAAGAGTACGATTGTAAACCTTATTTCTCGTTTCTACAATGTCGACAGCGGACGCGTTCTGATTGACGGACAGGATATTTCGAAGGTTACTTTGAAGTCTTTACGTTCACAGATGGGAATTATGATGCAGGACAGCTTCATCTTCTCGGGAACCATCAGGGACAACATCCTTTACGGAAAGCTCGATGCTACCGATGAGGAAATCAAGGCTGCCAGCGAAAAGGTTTGTGCTGATTCGTTTATTTCAAAGATGCCCGACGGCTACGATACAGAGGTTAAGGAACGCGGTTCACTCTTAAGTCAGGGACAGAAGCAGCTGATTTCATTTGCAAGAACCCTGCTTTCGAAGCCTTCGATTCTCATCCTCGACGAGGCTACTTCGAGTATCGACGTTCAGACCGAGCGCGATCTTCAGACCGGACTTAATACAATGCTTAAGGGACGTACATCGTTCATTATTGCGCACCGTCTTTCAACCATCCGCAACTGTGATGTAATCATGTACATCGACGAAGGCGGAATTGTTGAAGCAGGAACACATGATGAGCTTATGGCCAAGGGCGGAGCATATTACCACCTTTACACCACTCAGCTCGAGGATATTGCATAAATAAAAATAACCGGAGGTAACCGAATGGACGTTTTCGGAAATTCAAAAAAGCTTGGATTCGGACTCATGCGTCTTCCGATGAACAATCCCGCCAAGAACGGCGCGGACATCGATATGGAAGAACTCAAGAGAATGGTTGATTCGTTTATGTCGAAGGGCTTTACCTATTTTGACACAGCTATTATGTATTGCGGCGGGGCGAGTGAATCTGCTATCAAGGAAGCACTCGTGGACAGATATCCCAGAGACTCCTTCACCCTTACCGACAAGCTTCATTCGGCATATATTCATACTGTTGAGGACCTTGACAAAGTATTCAATGCACAGCTTTGTAAGACTGGTGTAGAATACTTTGATTATTACCTGGTTCATGACGTAAATGTCGACAGTATCAGAACTTACGACAGACTTGGTGTATTTGACTGGATTGTTAAGAAAAAGGCCGAGGGCAAGGCAAAGCATATCGGTTTCAGCTTCCACGATACTCCCGAGCTTCTTGAGAAGGTATTTACAGAGCATCCTGAGCTCGAGTTTGTACAGATTCAGCTGAATTATTTGGACTATGATAATCCGGTTATTCAGTCCCGCAACAATTACGAGACTGCAGTGAAGTTCGGCAAGCAGGTGCTTGTTATGGAGCCCATCAAGGGCGGCACTTTGGTGAATCTTCCGGAGGAAGTTTCAAAGCTTTTCAAGGATGCGAATCCCGAGGCTTCGGTTGCTTCCTGGGCAATTCGTTTTGCGGCATCTCACGAGAATGTAAGAATTGTTCTTTCGGGTATGAGCAATATGGAGCAGCTCGAAGACAATACCGGATACATGGCTGATTTTGAGCCTCTGACCGAAGAAGAGCAGCAGGTTGTTGCAAAGGCGGCAGAGCTCCTTCGCGATTCGACCGCGATTCCCTGTACAGGCTGTTCGTACTGTACCGGCGGATGTCCCATGGAGATTCCGATTCCGAAGTATTTTGCTCTTTACAATGCTCAGAAGAGAGAAGATCCCGAAGGCAGGAAGGGCTGGACTCCTCAGATGAATTACTACGGCAATATGACCCTCAACAATGCCAAGGCCAGTGCATGCATCGGCTGCGGTCAGTGTGAAGGCATCTGTCCTCAGCACTTGCCTGTTCCGGAACTGCTCGGAAAGGTAGCAGATATGTTTGAATAATCAGCAGGACGCAATGAGCGCTATTTGATAAAAATATTATTTTGGGGAAGAAAAGGCTTCCTTAGGATACATGATTGTATCCTGAGGAAGCCTTTTTCATTAGCTGTTAGGGAAAAGAGGATTGTTTGCTTTCTCGGTTTAGGCGGAGTATTCTTAAATAAATGAGTTGAACATCTGCAATGAATAAATGCCTGGGGGGAGATAAGATGATTTATTTAATGCTAATTGATTCAGAGGAACATAAACACAGGAATTCGGAAAAGCATACGGAAAGCAATATATGTACGGATGAACAGCGCATTACTTCAAAGAAACAAATTGCAAAAATGTTTATATGTTCCTTTGCTTTCCTTGCTTTATTTTTCCCGACTGTTATGTTTAAGGAGGCTGAGGCGACTTGGGATAACACCGTTATATTGACTGTCGATGAAAAGTTGGTGCATGAAAAAAGCGATAATAATACAGTTCCTAATCTGACAGTTTACACGGAAAAAACAACATATACAGCTTCAGAAGACTATGTAAACGTGTTCATCAAAAATATGTCTGAAGATGATTATTTGCTGGAGTATAGTGCGATAGAAATTATGGAGAAGAGTGGGAAGGCAAGTCCTGACACGAACAGACCGGAAAATATTATTGCGCCCGGAAGAAGTGTTGCTGTATTTTCGGGGAACACCAAGGCTGTTGTTTTGGATGTCAATCATTTGCAGCCCGGCCTGTACAGTGTACGGGTTCCGCTTCACAAGTCAAAAGAAGAGCCTGTAATTTATACCTGTGAGTTTGAGATAGTGACTGCTCCTACGGCTGACAATGACAGCTCATCTTTAGCGGAATTTATAGAGAAGGTATCGTATGGTGCGAGAGTCAGCTGCAAGTGTGCTGTGGCAGACAGCAGCGAAGAAGTATGTCTTTCGTATTTGGCTTCAGGCAGTAAGAGTGGTTTTGATTATTTTACCGTTTCAGCGAATGCCGGAAGTTCCGGGGCACAAGAGAAGATATACAGCTTTATTATTGAACACGACGGAAATGTATATCTGAGCAACTATATTGATTATGCCTGTGCACCCGAGTATGATGCCGATGTATATATGGTCGGGAAGGCCGACGATTCGATGAAACCGTATCTTTCGTCGATAATAGACAGGTACAAAGAACAATCACTTACCCATAAGATTTATAATGATAATTTGTCCTTCTGCGTATCAATGTATGAGAATTCCGGCGAAAGCAGGACCGCTCAATTCTTTATCCTGTCTGATAAAGACGGAAAGAATGTTTCCTTTGTGCCGTCAGGCTTTGCTGCACAGGATGTGCGTGAATGGTCATCTGTACATTGGACGGATAACAGCTGCTTTGAGATAAAAGGATTAATCCGGGACGGTGCAGCTGCTCGTTATGTTGTATTTAAATATGATGTTAATCGGGCAGCAGCGGATAATCTTTTATGGACGGACTACTATATGTCAGGTGAGTAGTGCAATTCTTATCGTGTTATAATTATAACAAGTTATAACACGGGCGTTCGAGGTTCAGCTAAAACAGTCTTTTGAGCATATCACAAAACAAATTGAGCATAAGCGCTTACAATCTAAAGACTATTGAGTTTAGTTTTTGGGGTTTTACGAAAAGTAAGAAATTTGTTAACTTTGCGAAATATCAAGTTATTGATAAGCGCTATCAGGATTTCCTTTGCCATGGCACATATTTGGGGGATGAAGGGATAGCAGGAGTGGAATGAAAAAGACCTAAGTCTGAGTTGGCTGAGGTCTTTTTTACATTTTATTGAGGTTTTTACAATTGTCATTGTATATAAAATTTCTGGAAAAGCTACTGATTAACAATAGAATGTAGTTTCACCAAAGAAACCGTACCACTTTGAGATAATTTCCGAACTTCTGGCTTCAATGATACGAATAACGTTTCTGAGTGCTTTTGGCGGAATATTTGAGTCATTATTTGCAAGCAGGCAGTTCCCCGAAGAAGTTATCCATACCTTGGTGGCATTTGGCGTCGGATTTCCTTCTGAAATGTGAACATGAATTGGTTCGATGGGCTTGCCTTCATTCGACCAAAAGAATATCCAATACGGTCCGATTTTAAAGACCTGAGGCATTACTGAACCCTCCTTCTCTGGAAAATTCAATAATCAGGTGTGCAGTAGATTTGATAACATCCAGATAATAGTTCACCTGTTCTTCGGTATATCCATCCACCTCAATGCGATAAGAAGGCAAATAGCAAGTCATATTGTGGAAGCCGTCTTTGGCGTCGGGCGTTTCGACGTATACTTTTACTTCACCATTATCAAGCATATCAGAATGCACAATTTCGGTATTGTCAGGCAGTGTCATAAATGGATACATCATAAAAATCACCTCCGTCAGTATATATTTTATCATTAGTTCTTCAGAATGTCCATTGACGGTATTTATACGCCCAGATATCCCTTAATTACCTTCAGGGTTGAATATACTCCGTCGATATGGCTTCGCTCGTAGCCGTGGCTTGCATAAACGCCCGAGCCGATAAGGCCGTGGCGAAGATCGTGACCGGCGCGAAGAGTGGCTTCAACGTCTGAGCCGTAGAAGGGGTATACGTCAATTGCATAATCGGCGCCTTCAGCGATGGCAGCCTTTACAAGCCTGTCGGTTACATCGTAATCATAGGGACCGCCGGAATCCTTTGCACAGATGGAAACCTGGTGCTCCTTGCAGCTGAGACCGTCGCCGACACAGCCCATATCAACGCTGATAGCTTCGGTAACATCCTCGGGGATGGAAGCGGAGCCGCCGTGGCCTACTTCCTCGTAAACAGTTACAAGCCCGTAAGTTCTGCGGGGAAGAGTGATCTTGTTGTCGAAAACATACTTTGCAAAGCCAAGGAGGATTGCGACTGAAAGCTTATCATCCAGGAAACGGCTCTTTATATAGCCGGATGCTGTAATCTTGGCTCTGGGGTCGGGACAAACATAGTCGCCGTTTGCGATTCCGAGTGCCTTAACCGCATCTGCATTTTCGACTTTCTCGTCTATAACCACCTCAACGGTATCGAAATCGCGCTCTTTTGTTCCTGCATCCTTGTTGACATGAACGGATGCATTTATGAGCTGGATGGTACCCTCATAAATCTTTCCTGCTCTTGTATAAATTCTTACGTTCTCTGTCTCTGTGTTGGCTGCCTTGAGGCCACCCAAATTGGTGATTCTGAGCCTTCCGTTTGACTTGATTTCGGCAACCATGGCACCGAGAGTGTCGGTATGTGCTTCGAACAGCACGCCGCCCTCTTCGCTGTCTTTTCCGCCGAAATCAATCAGGACAGCTCCTTTTCTGGTGATGGTGGTTTTGCATCCGAGTGCGGCAAATTCCTTTGCAACCCATTCGGAAGCCATTCGGGTAAAGCCTGTAGGGCTGTCGATATTTAACAGTTCAATTGCCTTCTGTGCGGCGAAATCCGCATATTTCTTTTCTAATGTGCTCATATATTTCCTCCGATTTGACTTTGCAACATATTATGGTACTCTCTGAATATTAATTATAATTTTTGTTCGACCAAAAACAAAGGTTTTTTTGTTGTATCCCTGATTGACAAAAAATAGTATAATAGGATATGAGTAGGGAAGTGTAATGTTTTTTACAGAAAGAGAAATGGTTAATGATTACTGAGAATTTATTTACGAACGGATTCAATCCGACATTTTTATTTACCTGGAAGGGTGTGCGTACTCGTGATGAGGACAAGTATCATCAGCACAATTCACACCTTGAACTGGCATTTGTTATGTCAGGACACGGACAATACAAAATTGATGATCGGATTTATAAAATAGAAGAGGGCGACCTGCTGGTTTTGAACCCCGGTGTTTATCATCAGGGTTTGGTAAGTGACCCTGAGCATCCTGCAACAGAGTTCTTTATCGGACTTTCGGATTTCAATCTCGAAGGCATGAGACCGAACTGTATTGAGCTTGACACAATGCCAATCTACAAGTGTAGTCCGGAGCTCAAACAGCGTCTCAACCGTCTTTGCGTTGCAATGGAGGCAGAGCGTGATGCAGGCAATACCGGTCGTTATTACATGATGCAGAGCTACCTCATTCAGTACGTGCTTTATATTCTGCGTGATGTTCAGGAAACCAGTCAGCCCAGCAGCCGCTGCTCATTCGAGTCTGTAAACAAAAACGAGATCGTCGGCCAGATAATGCTTTATTTCGAGGAGCATTATGCGGAGAAGATCTCGCTTGATATCATATCTGAAAATATGTATGTAAGTCCCTTCTATATCTCAAAGATATTCAAGACCGTAACCGGGGACACGCCTATCAGATACCTGATAAACGTCCGTCTTGATAAGGCGAAGGAACTTCTTGCCACACATCCTGAGCTCAGTGTTCACGAGGTGGCGGAAATGGTAGGCTACGATGATGCCTATCATTTCAGTAAGTTGTTTAAGAAACGTTTCGGTTCATCTCCCTCTAAGATTGCGGAGAGAGTCGATTAATCTAGCGTGCATGATTTTGAACAGTAATCATGCATGCAAGACTTTGAAGCATAATTATGCGTGACGGAATATGCGGTCCTTCTGTGTGTTGAGCGCAAGAAGAAGTACCGTTCCCAATACACCGATGGCAAGCACTTCACCAAGACCTACGGTTCCCATCAGTACGATAATGGGAGTAGTCTCCATATATGCGAAACGAAGAACCCAGGGGATGATTACTGTGTTTGAAATGATGGGGGGAAGACATACCAGGAACTTATGCTTGCGCAGTGCATAGCTTCCGAAAGCACCGATAACGGTTGCAAGTGTTCCGAAAATGATGTCGAGAATATCTGCTCCGCCGAGAATGTTTGCAAGAAGACATCCGACAGATACTCCGGGGATAGCCGCAGGAGTGAAATAGGGAAGGATGCAAAGAGCTTCAGCAACACGGAACTGGATAGGACCGTAGCTGATGGGTGCGAGAAGCAGACAAAGTGCTACATAGACTGCGCCGATGATTCCGGCGTAGGCAACAAAAAGTGCTGTGTTTTTCTTGTTCATAAAAAAATAGCTACACTAAGGGTGCAGCGTCCTCCTAGTTTTTATTTTGGTGAGGATGGTTACGAACTCACCGCCGTCAGATACTGACGTGCGAGAGATAGAATAGCATAGAGGTCTGAAATTGTAAAGAGCTTTAAAGGGGAATAATATGAAATTTTTTCATATAGCCGATGTTCATCTTGGAATGAAGCCCGATAAAGGTTTCGAATGGTCGAAAAAGCGCGAAGCCGATATTTGGGACACCTTCCGTGATATCATTGCGGAAGTGAGAAGCGAAAAGCCGGAGCTGCTGCTTATCAGCGGAGATTTGTTTCACTCGGCGCCGCTTGTCAGGGATTTAAAGGAGGTTGACAGCCTTTTTGCTTCCATCCCTGATACAAGGGTCATGCTTATAGCCGGCAACCACGATTTTATCGGCGGTGCATCAAATTATACCGGATTCGAATGGTCACGTAATGTGACCTTTTTTAAAAATGAATATGTTGAAAAAATATATTTTGAGGATATTGATACCACGGTCTATGGGCTCAGCTTCTGCCACAGAATGATTAAGGAGCCGCTTCTTTCGGGGCTTGAGGCAGGAGAAGAAGGAATCAAGCTTCTGATGCTGCACGGTGGCGTAAAGGACAGCCTGCCTGTTGACTGGAAAGCTCTTCAGGCGGCAGGCTTTGATTATGTGGCTTGCGGACACATTCATATTCCGGGGAACATCTCCGAAAGTATTCGTTACAGCGGAGATATAGAACCTCTCGATAAGAATGACCTCGGACCCAGAGGATATATTAAGGGTTCGATTGAGGCGGATGCTTACGGCAGGAATGTACTTGACGCCGAATTCATTCCGGTCAATAAGGCGAGCTACATAAGAACCGAACTCGAGATTTCTTCAGAAACCACACAGATGTCACTCCTCGGTGGAATCGAGCAGGAGATCAATAAAAACGGACGCAGCAATATTTATACCTTCATACTTAAAGGAAGAAGAGATCCCGATATTGAGTTTGATACTTATGTGCTTTCGAGAGCCGGCAATATAGTCGAGATCTCGGATTTGACCGTGCCTGACTATGATTACGAGCAGCTGAAGCTTGAAAACGGAAACAATATTATCGGCAAATACATAGACCGGATATGTAAGTCGGACGTGTCGGATTCGATAAAGGACAAAGCGCTTGAATACGGGATTGCGGCGCTGATGGGGAAATAAATTTTTATGATTATCAAATGTGTAAGAATAGGTCATTTCGGAAAATTTCATAATAAAGAGATAAGCTTTTCGGATGGCCTCAATCTGGTGCAGGGGGCGAATGAATCCGGAAAGACCACACTGTTTGCATTCATCGGGGCCATGTTGTTCGGCTTTGACAGAAATCGCGGACGTGCGGGCAAAGCAGATTCTTACAGCCGTTACAAGCCCTGGGATACCCCGGGAGCTTACCAGGGCAGTATGGATTTCGAGCATGACGGACATAGCTACAGATTAAGCAGGATATTCTACCGCAAGGAAGAATCCTGCAAGCTTACGGACCTTGCGACGGGAAGGCCTGTGGAGCTGGCGGGAGATACGATCACCTCGCTGATTCCGGGACTGACTGCTTCGGCCTTTTACAACACCATGGCTATGGGTCAGAAGGCTCTTTCGTGCACTTCACAGTTTGGGGATGAAGTGCACAATCATATAGCGAACCTTGCGACCGCGAAGAGCAGCAGGGTTGATGTGACGAGCGCGCTGGAGAACCTTGAGAAGCGGAAGAAGGAGCTCGAAAAAGGCATAAAGGCTTCGGATACCTCGCAAGCCCAAATCAAACATGAGGAGCTTCTTGAAATGGAAAAACATATGGACGAGCTGCTTTTTGAGAAGAAGAATTCGGAAAAGAAACTCGATGACATAAGAGAAAAGCTTATAAAAGAACAGTCTCAAAAGCCGGATTCTGCAGCTGCCATGGAGAATCTGAAGGTTTGCCGCGAAGCTTTGGATAAGGATCTGGAGGCCCTTCGAAACCGTGAAAACGAAGTTAAGAAGCTTCGTGAGCAAAAGGACGGGATGTCGAACAATCAGAATCCTGCAGGGCAGGATAAACTGCCTCAAAGTCAGGACTCAAGAGGCAAAGCCTCAGGAAGCAAAGGCTATGCGGGACTTCTTATTCTGGCTGTAGGTGCCATTCTTGCTATTATTGGAAATGGGCGCTACAAGCTGTTTGTCGGAGCGGGAGTAATTCTCATGCTCGTCGGCGCGGTAGTATGTCTTATGGCCGTAATCGGCGCAAAGGAAAAGAAACTTGCCGGTAAAGCCTCAGAGTTGTCGAAAGGTGATGAGTCTTCCGGAGATGTAGGGGCTTCCCTTAATACAGAGCTTCGGACTCTCGAGGAACGCTATGATGCTTCGAGAAAAAGACTGGAAGAGGCGGAACTGGAGCTGAACAGGGTTCTTTCGGCCGCAGGTGATGCTGGAATGCGCGAAGCAAAATTGAAGGATGAATTGTCTGCAGCAGAAAATGCAATCGAGAAGGCTGAATGGCAGCTGGAAAGCTTCGGAGAGCTTTCGGCGGAAATAGAAGAATGTGAAAGATATATTGCAGAGGCAGAAACCAATAATATTAACTTATCGGCTGAGCTTGAAGCGGTTGAGCTTGCGATATCTGCAATTTCGGAGCTTTCCGTCAATATAAAAGAAGATTTTTCCGCGGGCTTTAACGAGCTTCTGTCCGAAGAAATATGTCTCGTTACGGATGGTAAATATTCCGGAGGAAGAGTAACGGATGATTATACCGTAGAGGTTTTGTGCGGGGACGATTATATTCCTGCGGACAGGCTGAGTGCCGGAACAGTGGACCAGCTTAACATAGCTTTGCGTTTTGCATCAGAGAGGCTTTTGCTCGAGGGCCTGAATATTCCGGTGCTTATGGACGAGAGCTTTGCTTATACGGACGATGAGCGACTCAGAAGTGCTCTTTCTGCGATTGCGGAACGGGATGGGCGTCAGACTATTCTGCTGACCTGCAGTGACAGGGAACTTAGGCTTTTGAAAGAGCTTCAAAAAGACTGCAGCGTTATATATTTATAGTATCGAAGGATTGAGCAGCGTAAGAAATAAAGGAAAAGTGTGCCATGAGTAAAAGAAGGTCACAGCAGAACAGAAGAACTGCGGGGAGTATTGTAATCAGAATACTCCTCTGGTTTTTCGTGCTCATTCTCACGGTAATGCTTGGTTTTGGAATATGGTTTTACGTAAAGTACGGCAAAGATCTGCTGCAGTATCACGACCGTGCTCTGGAAATAGCTGCGACATCCAAGCGGGCGGATTTTGCAAATGCGCAGACATCCATCTGCTATTATTCGGACGGAAGCATTATGCAGATTTTGTCGGGCGAGAAGAATGTGTATTATCTCCCGTTTGAGTCGATTCCGAAGAGTGCCGTGGATGCCGTAATAGCAATCGAGGACCGAAAGTTTTATTCGCACAAGGGCTATGATATTTATGCTATCGGACGTGCCGCGAAGGCCTTTATTTTAAACGACGGCGCGATAAAGCAGGGCGGAAGTACCATTACCCAGCAGCTGGCACGAATGATATACCTTACGAATGAGAAGACAATAGAGCGAAAAGTCACGGAGATTTTTCTGGCTTCCGCTTTGGAACGTAAATATTCGAAAGAGGATATTTTGGAGTTCTATCTGAACAATATGTACTTCGCAAACGGATATTACGGGCTGCAGGCTGCCGCCGAAGGATATTTCGGAAAGGCGGCGGGAGACCTGAGTCTTTCGCAGCTTGCATTTTTGTGCGGAATTCCGAACAGTCCGTCCTCTTACAATCCAAGAACCCGATTTGACAACACTCTGCTTCGAAGAAACAGCGTTCTCGAGCAGATGAAGATTACGGGAGTCATCAGCGAGGAAGAGTATCTGCAGGCGGTTGATGAGGACATTAACCTTGCGGTCGGAAGCTCCTCCAGAAACAATTACGAAGAAACCTACACTTACAGATGTGCGATTCACGCTCTGATGGAGTCTGAAGGCTTTGAAATCAGATACAATTTTTCAGACGATGAGGACAAGACTCTCTACGAGGAGTATTACAACGCGGAGTACAGCAAGATTTGGCGAAACCTTTATTCTAAGGGATACAGAATCTATACTTCGATAAATCCCGCAAAGCAGGAGCTGCTGCAGAAGGCGGTTGATGACGGGCTGTCGGATTTTAACGATATCGGTAAAAACGGTGTTTATAAGCTTCAGGGTGCCGGGGTATGCATTGACAATGATACAGGAATGGTAGTGGCGATAGTCGGAGGACGAAGTCAGAAAGCAGCGGGGTATACACTCAACAGAGCGTTTCAAAGTCCCAGACAGCCTGGAAGTTCGATTAAACCTTTGATAGTTTATACACCTGCGTTCGAGCAGGGATATTATCCGGATACTACAGTTGTAGATGAAAAGTTTGAGGGTGGCCCAAGAAATTCCGGTGGTGTATATTCGGGAGAAATCGATATAAGGTATGCAATCAGAGTTTCGAAGAACACGGTCGCGTGGAAGTTGTTTGAGGAGCTTGGCATAGACTCGGGACTCAGACGCTTGAAGAATATGGATTTTGCGAGCATAGCTGAAACGGACTATTATCCTGCGGCGTCACTGGGAGGCCTGACTTACGGTGCGACCGCGGTTGAGATGACCTCCGCCTTTGCCGCGCTTGAAAACAAAGGAGAATTCAGAAATCCTACCTGTATTCTCAGAATTACCGACACCTACGGAAAAGAGCTGGTGAACAATACAGGGAATCCGACCCCGGCGGTTTCGACCATGAACCCAAGGCGAATATACGAGAAGAATGCCTCTTTGATGATGACCGATACCCTGACTACCGTCATGAAGGAGGGTACGGGAAGGAAAGTCTCGCTTTCCGGAATATCCTGTGCAGGAAAGACAGGAACCACGACAAATCAAAAGGATGGCTGGTTTGTCGGATACACGGGATACTACACCACGGGAATCTGGGTCGGCTGCGACTATCCGGAAAAGGTCGAAGAACTGATGGGAAGCACTTATCCCGGACGAATCTGGCAAAGCTTTATGCAGGAGATACACGAGGGACTGCCGGACAAGCCGTTTGAACCGTATGTCGATGATCGCCCGAAGCCCCTGCCGGACGAAAACACAGATGATGAAGATGAGATAGGAAACGCAGACGATGAAGATGAGATAGGAAACACAGACGATGAAGATGAGATAGGAAATGCAGACGGTGAATCTGAGGCTGAAGATGGGGAGAATAGTGAAACCGTAGAGCTTGAAGAAATTGAACAAATTGAAGAGGAACCTATAGATACTCCGGACGACGATGTGATTTGGATTAGTCCCGCAAATCCCGATTCTGAGGATGTTATCTGGATTGATCCGTAAAAAAGAACTGCCTTTAGGCGGTACAAATTAGGGATTTTTAATTCTTAAGAAAATCGGCATAGTTTAGTGATTACGATTACTGGACTATGCCGTTTTTATTGATGTGATGTCGGTGTCTGAAATTCACCGATACAATTCCAGATGATTTTGATTTTACAGGATTTTACAGGAAGCTTTCGTAAAAAATAGAAAAAAATCTCACATAATGTTGTAGAAATGATAAAATTATGTAAAATGCAGTTTACACTTGTATGAAAGGATGATTTATTTATCTTATGGAACAAAAATATGATA
>JAZLGZ010000067.1:0-13404 GCA_045616585.1 Lachnospiraceae bacterium | reverse complement strand
CCTGATGTAAAGAACATAAGCATGAGGTCATCGCCGCAAGCTGCCGCAAATCCTTCGGGACGAGGGAAGGTATCGGGGAAGTTCTCGATTTCCTTATCGAAGTTGAGCCATCCTTCTCGTTCCTCATTTACAAGAATCTTTGTAGTAAGTGTAGGTGATTCGGGTAAAGCAAGCTCAACCTGGTTGGGAACATCATCCTCGGGAGTCGCAACGATTGCTGTTACACCTGCTGAGTTAAAACGATACTCGAAGTCATGCTTTACGAGCTGGCTGGTTGCGGGAATAGCAATCGCACCAAGCTTATGAAGAGCAATAATCGAAATCCAGAACTGATAATGACGCTTAAGAACGAGCATTACGCGGTCACCCTTCTGGATACCGAGACTTCTGAAATAATTGGCAGCCTTGGAGCTCTGCTTACTGATATCTTCGAATGTGAAATACTTATCATTCTTGTTGTCGTCTACCCAAACCATAGCTGTCTTCTTGGGGCACTTCTTTGCAAGCTCATCGACTACATCATAACCGAAGTTAAATGAGTTCTCATGTTTAAACTTAATCTCCTTTAAGCAGCCGTTTGCATCGATTTTACAGTTGATGAATTTTTCGTAAACGGCACCGGTTTTAGGCTCATCGAGAAGAACATCATCAGGTACCCAGTTGGTATCATGTGTATTTGTATTAACAGGGATTGTACCTGTTTCTTCGGGTTTCATAATAAGAGTGAAGAACTCACAATCCTGTCCGCCGATAGCAAGTTCTCCATGAGGAGTGTTTGAATCGAAATAAATAACGTCGCCGGGATAAAGGGTCTCGATTCTGTTTCCGAACTGATGTCTCATCATACCCTTTGTGATAATTGTACATTCCTGACCGTCATGAACATGAAGCTGCATAGGCTCATTAACCTTGCTTGCATCAAAAGGAAGCTTACAGCAGAAAGGTTCACCGATTTTATTTTTAAAGTTTGGTGCCATATTGAGATATTCACAGTTTTCACGTCTCGCAATCGGAACACCTTTTGCCTTACGAACGACCGAATACGATACAAGCTTAGGACTTGATCCCTGAAGAATATCTGCGATATCAACTCCGAACTTTTCTGCACACTTGTAAATAAACGAGAACGAAAAGTCTACATCTCCGTTTTCAAGTGCAAGATACTGATCAACAGTCATACCTGTTGCTTCAGACATTTCGTGCACAGATATTGAAGAAAGTTCTCTCATTTCTTTAACTCGTGCCGCTACTTCCGATAATACATTGTTTGCCATTTCTTTACCTCCTAAAATTAAAAAAGTCTCAAAGGAAAATACTTCCTTTGAGACGAATTAACCAATCCGCGGTACCACTCAAATTGCATTCATGGAATGCCACTCATAGACTCAAACAAGTCTCGCTCACTTACGTAGGCTTCACGGGAGATATCTACTTGCATAAGCTTTCGGACCTCCGGCTCGGAAGGGATGGGCATTTATAACTTAATCTGCCGGTTCACACCAAACACCGACTCTCTGAAAGATCTTATTATTGCCGTCTTCGTCATTGCCTTTAATACTTTAAAGCAATACTATCATAGTAAATAATAGTTGTCAACTGTATAATTATAAACTTTATTTAATAAACATTGCATCCCCGAATGAGAAAAATCTGTAACGCTCTTTTACTGCTTCTTTATAAGCAGCAAGGGTATGATCTCTTCCGGCAAGTGCACTTACTAGCATTATCAGAGTTGATTCAGGTAAATGGAAATTAGTGATAAGTCTGTCAAGAACTTTAAATTTATATCCGGGATAGATAAAAATTTCGGTATTGCCGCAACCTGCTTTTACAGTACCGTCATCATCCGAACAAGACTCTACCGTACGACAACTGGTGGTACCTACACATATTACATTGTGTCCGTTTTTGTGAGCATTATTAATCTTATCTGCTTCTTCCTGCAGCACTTCATAATATTCACTGTGCATATGATGATTGAGCACATTATCTTCTTTTACCGGTCTGAATGTTCCGAGACCGACATGTAAAGTAACCTCTGCTATCTCTACACCTTTTTCTTTGATAGCCTTTAGCAGATCAGGTGTAAAATGAAGACCTGCCGTGGGTGCAGCCGCAGAGCCTTCATTTTTCGCATATACAGTCTGATATCTATTTCGATCTTTGAGCTCATGTGTAATATAAGGCGGCAGAGGCATCTGACCGAGTTTATCCAGAATCTCTTCAAATATTCCTCTGTACTCAAAATGAATAATTCTGTTTCCGTCTTCTTTTACTTCGGTAATAACACCGGTGAGTTCACCGTTACCGAATTTGACTTTTGCACCGACTCGAAGTTTTTTACCCGGTCTGACTATTGCTTCCCAGTTATCATCAGGATATCTCTTAAGCAATAATACTTCGATAACAGCACCTTCTTTAGGTTTCTGAAAGCCCGGAGCCAAAGGAGTATCATCAACCATTCTTTCACCGATAAGTCTTGCAGGAATGACCTTTGTATTATTAATAACAAGACAGTCTCCGGGTTCAAGATAATCTATTATAGATGTAAAATGAGTATGTTTATATTCACCTGTTTCTTTATCAAGTACAAGTAATCTTGATGAAGAACGATCTTCAAGAGGGTCCTGTGCAATTAATTCTTCCGGCAAATAATAATTAAAATCACTTCTCAATAATTCTGACATAATAACTCCGAAATCAGTCTTTTATAATCTGACCGATACATTCTTATTTCGTAAATATTGTTTTAAATCATTAATTTCTATTTCTTTAAAATGGAAAAGACTGGCAGCAAGCGCAGCCTCAGCCCCTCCGGCAGTCAATGCCTCATAAAAATGCTCCATATTACCGGCTCCGCCCGAAGCAATGACAGGGACGTTGACTGCATTCGAAATTGCTCTTGTAAGTTCTATATCATATCCGCCTTTGGTTCCGTCACAATCCATACTTGTAAGAAGAATTTCACCTGCTCCGAGCTCCACTGCTTTTATTGCCCATTCAACAGCGTCTATACCCATGTCAAGTCTTCCGCCGTGCTTATATATAGTCCAACCTGCACCGTTAATTCTGCGTTTTGCATCTATTGCAAGAACAACACACTGGCTTCCGAATTTTGAAGCAGCATCATATATTAATTGAGGATTATCTATTGCTGATGAGTTTATCGAGCATTTATCGGCACCTGCACGCAGAATGGATCTGAAATCATCTACTGTACGAATTCCACCGCCTACGGTAAACGGTATGAATACCTGTTCGGCAACTCGCCTGACCATATCGATTGTGGTATCTCGATGATCGGAAGATGCAGTTATATCAAGAAATACCAATTCATCTGCACCATTCAAACCATACTCGTGTGCTACAGCTACAGGATCACCCGCATCACGAAGGTTTATAAAATTAGTACCTTTTACAACCCTTCCGTCTTTTACATCCAAACAAGGAATAATTCTTTTTGTAAACATAAAACTCCATTCTGATATTATTTATATTGTACAGAAATTCTTTAATATTTGCAGACCGGTATCACCGCTTTTCTCAGGATGAAACTGACAACCGAAAATATTGTTTCTTTCAACCGCACAATCAAACTTTATTCCATATTCAGCAGTTGCGGCAACATCACTTCGTTTTTTTGCATTAAGATAATAAGAATGAACAAAATAAACATAAGGATTATTCGGAAGGTTTTTAAACAACCGTGAATTATTGTTTTCAATATTGATTGAATTCCAACCCATATGAGGTATCTTAAGCGGTGCAATATCTTTAAACTTACAAATATTGCCTTCCAAGAGATGCAAACCGTCGACAAAAGCAACATTCCTGCCTGCACCGATGGTTTCTTCACTGCTGTCGAATAATAACTGCATTCCAAGACAAATACCAAGGAATGGAGTTCCTTTGTCAACAGCTTCTTTTATAATGCCAAGCAGGTTGTATTCCTCAAGTTTTTTCATGGCATCAAAATAGGCTCCGACACCAGGAAAAATGATACGTTCACAACTTAACAATTGATTTTTATCTCTTGTCAGTTCAACATTCATTCCCAAGTATTCAAGAGCCTTAACTACACTTAATGTATTACCTGCATCATAATCAATAACTGCTATTCTTTCCACTGAAATCTACCTCATACTCACCCAGAAGTGAATAAATATACTCACTGTAATCTACATCATCTCTGAGTGCAATCATGTTATAAGCTTCTGTCTCGCTAAGCTTAAATGAAGAATCAAGTTCAGCAAGAATGTTATTCTTAACATAATTTAAATCGTCTTCAATGTCAAGTTTTGTTGCAAGCTCCAGATATTTATCATAACGCTGGAGTCCTCGAAGCAGTGAATCAAGTGCTTTGTCTTTATTGTTTGAAGTCATATAATACTCATATGCATTTAACTGAGTATTAACATACATGACTGTCATAATCTGATCGTACAATTCAATATCTTCATCATGAATATCAAGACCGTATACTTCATAATATGCATCATTATAATGGTGAATGTCGAATTCCTTCTGAGCATTCCTGATACTTAAATTGTATGAATAGATATTTGAACCTACAATAATAAATATAGTCAGAACAGCAAAGATTATGAACAGAATGGTTGAACCGATTCGATTGATTCGACCTTCATTAACATCAAGTTCTTCAAGCGCAAGTTTAGCTTCCTTTTTCTGTCTGGCTTTTTCTTTTGCTTCTTCTGCCTTCTTTTTTTTCTCTTCTGCTTTTTTCTTGGCAGCTTCTTCTTTAGCAATCTTTTCTTCGGCTTTTCGGGCAGCTTTTTCTTCTTTTGACTCCTGCGCTCTCTTAGCCCTTAATTCAGCGTCTGCTTTTTTCTTTTCTTCTGCAGCAATAGCTTTTTGCTTTTCGGCTTCTATTTGCTCCGGAGTAAGCTCTTCAACAACATTTCCGAAGATTTTTTGCCAAAAACTTTTTTTCGAAGAATCTTTTTTGGTTTTTTTTATTTTTTTCTTCGACTTTTCTTCGTCCAAAGTATCAAGCTGATTATCGAGATCTCCGGAATCAATATCATTTAATACCGAATCAATATTGAAATCACCAATAGGCAACAAATCAATTTCGCTATTTGATTTTTCCAAATCCTCTTCGGAAAGAAAATCTATTGAATTCTCAATACTTATGTTATCAATAACCGGAACCTCTATTTCAGGAGGAGCTTCCGAGAACATATCATCCGAAGGTGCTTCAAGCTCAATTCCCTCACTGATCGGATCTTCAATGATTGTAAGTTCTTCAGGAACCGTAAAATTTTCTTCAACCGACAAATTTTCTTCAACCGAAGTATGCTCCTCTTCGGCTGCAGAAAAAATATCCGATAAATCATCTGCAGCAAGCATTTCTTCCTGCGCGGGCTGGTCGAAGGAACCTGCAGCATCCATATCTGCAAGCAAGCTGTCTAAAAGCATATCGACATCTTCGGGAATAATATCATCTTTATCGTTTATAGCTTCTTCAGCAGCGATACTATCCTCAACATTTATTTCAGGTTCAAAATCGGGAACAGAGATGTCGTCTGAAGTAATATCGGTTTGAGGTACAATATCTTCTTCAATAGTAAAATCCGATTCAATGTCATGAGTAAACGTATCTTCGAAGTTTATATCTGGTTCGGAACCTGTATCTGTATCAGATATAATATCTGCTTCAGAAACTGCGTCGATGTCAGAAATTATATCATCATTCATAGTTAAATCAGAATCCATAAAATCAAGGGTATTTAAATCTTCGTTTTCTGCTGTCACCTCTTCGAATGATACTGTATCTGACGATGAATCCGAAATATCACTGAATAATTCATTTTCGGCAGGTACATTATCTATATTTATTTCGGAATCGACTATTGCATCTGAATCATTAATAATCTCAGAATCATCAATAATAGCCTCATCAGAAGAAATGCTGCTGACATCATCAATGATACCTGCAGAGGTCTGAGAAACAATATCTTCAATATATATTTCAGGAGAATCTTCTACCGGAATTGATTCTTCAGGAATTGATTCTATCGGAATTGATTCTACCGGAATTGCTTCTTCGGATACGAATATATCGGATTCTAAAATCTGAACTTCGGGTATATCAGGCTCAGATATCTGAGGTTCAGATACATTGATTTTTCTAATCTTAGGTTCAATATCAGATGATTCAGAAGTTTTAGGAGTCATCTTTGCAGAAAAATCAGCCGAAACGGAACTAAGCAGACTGTCCAAATAGGACTCGTCTGCTTGATTCTGTAAAGTATTCTCACAATCTGTACAAAAGATCATTCCGTCAGGAATAGTCTTGTGACACTTTCTGCAAATTGCCATAAACAAACTCCAAAAGCAATATTATTTCATAATAAGCTTATCAATCTCTCCTACGAGATTACCGATCTCAGGCTTTGAAAGCTGAGCATTGGCACCTAATGACTCACCCTTACGTCTCATTTCATCATTAACAAGAGATGAGAAAATAATAACAGGAAGTTCCTTCATCTCCTTATCATCTTTAATAAGCTTTGTAAGTCGATGACCATCCATCTGAGGCATCTCGATATCGGTAATTACACATTTAACCTTGTCATAAATATTGCCGGCATCTCTGAATGCACAGAGTTTATCATATGCTTCCTGGCCGTTATTATTAGCAATAATATTTGTATAACCTGCCTTATGAAGTGAATCAATAATAAGGCGGCTAAGAAGAGGCGAATCCTCAGCAATAAGAATAGGTGAGTTATTTCTCTCACGCTCACCGAGAGCATCGATATCGGATACCTTAAGACCGGTCTCGGGACTGATATCGGAAACAATTTTCTCAAAGTCAAGAATAACAATAAGTTTATCCTGAAGCTTGATAATTCCGGTTGCGACACCCTTACCTGAGTTGTTTATCGACTCATCGGGCTTGGTTATATCTGCCCATGAAACGCGCTCAATACCCAAAACATTGTTTACATGGAATGCAATATTTAATTTATTGAAATTGGTAACAATATACATATCTGTTCTGGAGGTATCACTCTCAGGCAGATTAAGCGATCTGCAAAGATTTACTATAGTAATGATAGTATCTCTGGGCATATAAATACCTTCGATGCAGGGATGAGCATTGGGAATAGGTGTAGGCTCTTTATAGGGAAGAATCTCCTTGATTTTTGCTACATTGATTCCATAATGATTATTGCCCACTGTAAACTCAAGAACTTCCAGTTCGTTGGTTCCGCTTTCAAGTAAGATATTTGTTTCCATTTTCTACCTCCGTGATAATTATTGTAAGTTAATGATAAAACGTTCTTTCTCAAATACCTCAACAGATGCAGGTACTTCTTCCGGCTCGACATAGAATACAACCGATGCTGTTACACTACTTCCCTTTTTGATTACAGAGTTATAATACAACAAATCATTTGCTAACAGTGAGATCTCCGAAGAATGAGATTTGCCGTTCTCACAAACAAGTTTGTAATTCACTTTGTAATCCGTCGAATTGAATACTTTATCTTCTTCAAGAAGATTTTCAATTGAAAAATCTACTATACAGAGTTTCTTTCCCTTCGGAGCAGTAAGTGCAAATGCTTCGTTCTCACTCTTGTAGCTGTCATAAATGTTAATACTGCTGTAATTTACGGAAAAATCTTTGCATTCCATAACTTCTGAGATTGAACTGCATGTGCTTGTAACCGCTTCGGTAGGTATCGGTAAAGTCTCCGTGTTTTCCGTTGAATCTTCAGGTACATCAGTAATCTCCGGTTCGGGAGTATCGGTAACAACCGGCTCGGGTTCTTCGGTAGGAACAGCAGTAGGCGCTGCCTCCTCTTTTTCCTTTTCTCGAATGTCAATTACTTCCTGCTTATCAAGCAATCGCATATCATCTACTTTATTATTATCGTATTTTAAAAGCAGATAAGCGGAATACTGTGCTATTGCATTTGACTCATCTTCGGAAAGTTCAATAAAATCCCCTTTCGAACAACCGGAAAGAATTATAGTTAAAAAGACTACTAAAAACAGTACAGATACTTTTTTCACAATTCCCTCCTTTATATTCTCCACGTTAGTTAATATTTTACCATCAACTTTCATTTTTGGCAATAAATATCTATGAATACTATTAAAAAAAATGTAAATTACGTATCTATACTATCTTTTTTATCAAGTTCAAACCAAAATTCCACGCCTGCAGAATGATTTTTTACTCCGAAAGCTTCATTATGCTGTTCCATTATTGCTTTAACAATGGAAAGTCCTATGCCGCTTCCGCCGTATTCACGGGTTCTGGCTTTATCGATTTTATAAAATTTCACCCAGATATTTTCAAGTTCTTCATCAGGAATATTGCTTCCGGTATTGAAAACGGAGATACGAATCTTATCATTGGGCATTTCTTTGAAACTTATATCTACAATCTTGGGTCCGTCGGCATAATGAATTGCATTACTGAGATAATTGGTAATAACACCTTCTATCATGCTTTCATCAGCCCATACATATACAGGCTCATGTTCGTTGAATACATAGTTTATATTATCGGCCTTTGCCAAAAGAGTCATGGATGAATATAATTCACGCACAACAGCTACTATATCAAAGTGTTGAATATCGAGTTTATTTTTACCGAATTCGATTTCATTTAATGAAAGAAGTTTGCCGACGATATTATTCATCTTGGATGCTTCATCAATAATGACTTCGCAATAGAAATTTCTTGATTCTGGATCGTCGTTAATATTCTCCTGAAGCCCCTCGGCATACCCCTGAATCAAAGCAATCGGTGTCTTTAGCTCATGAGAAACATTCGATAAAAAATCTTTTCGAAGCTCATCTATCTCTATTTTCTGTCGAATATCATGTTCAAGCTGAGCATTGGCGGATTTTAATTCTGAAATGGTATCTTCAAGTTTATAGGATAACTCATTTATACTTGTTCCTAAGGTTCCTATTTCATCTTTACGGATACCTGAATATTTGGCTGTAAAATCAAGGGATGACATAGAATCCGCAATGTGAGAAAGATCCAAAATCGGTTTAGTGAATGATTTACTGATAAAGAACATAATCAAAGAACCGACAATTATCACAACAACACCCAGAATGGCCATGAATTTTGATGCAATTGCGGTACTCTCTTCAATATTTTCATAATTGGCTCTTATGAAAACCAAATAGTTCTCATCGGAATAACCTACGAGATCCAAAAAGTAGGAATCCAAATCTTTATCGAAGGATTTAAATACATTATAATCTTCTGAAGTTTTTAAAACTTCATAGAATTCATCGTTGTGATTAGGGCTGGCAAATATATAGTGCTGCAAAGAATTCGTTATTCTTCTGAATCGGTCGGTTAACTTTAAGGGCCTGTCAAAATCGTTTAAAAATGAATTCTCTATCGGATATATATATGCCAGAACTCTTCTGCCATCATAACTGTCCGAAATTTCGGATAAAATGAATATATTTACATTATATGTGTTTTCAATTTTCTCGATTTTATCTGTAAAATCAGATTCTTCGGAAATATCCGATGCAGATGTAATAAGGTTTACCTCTTCGTAACTGTCCGAAAGAGAATAAACCTTATGTTTCTGATAATAATTCGGTAAAAAAGTTTTATTGGCAATCCATGACAAAAAAATCAGTGCAATAAGCATTACGGACAGGATAACCATCAGCTTAATTCGAATAGAGCGTCTCATAATAAATTATCCTCTGATTTCAGTATCAAATAAATAACCCATTCCCCATACTGTCTGAATGTAAATACCCTTTTCGCCGATTTTACTTCGAAGCTTTTTAATATGAGTATCTATAGTTCTTGCATCTCCGAAGAAATCATACTTCCAGACATTATTCAGAATCTTATCTCTCGATAATGCAATGCCTTTATTTGACATAAGGTAATGCAATAATTCGAATTCTTTGATTGAAAGGTCGATGGGCTTACCGTCTACTGTGACCATATGGGCATCCTTGTCGATAATAATTCCGTTAATCTCCAGTCTTTCATTGCCTGTTCCGTTGGTTCTCCTTAAGATAGCATCTACACGTGCTACCAGAATCTTCGGACTGAAAGGCTTTGTAATATATTCATCGACACCGAGTTCAAATCCAAGAAGCTCATCACGCTCATCGCTCTTGGCAGTAAGCATAATAATCGGTACCTTTGAATTAGCTCTTATTTCTCTGCATACATGCCATCCGTCAAGCTTAGGCATCATTACATCAAGGATTACCAGTGAAATGTCCTTTGTAGAAAAGAAAACATCCAAAGCCATATCACCGTCTTCTGCTTCGAGTACTTCAAAATTGTTCCTTACAAGAAAATCTTTTACCAGTTTTCTCATTCGACTTTCGTCGTCAGCAATCAACACTTTTAATTTATCCATATATACCTCATCTTACTCATTAGATTTAAGGATTTTAACCTCTATTTATCCATAAAGAAATCTAAAGTATGAATAATATAATTGAATTATAAAAACAAAAAATGTACAAATTGTGAAAAATCCATATGTAATTAATCACATTTTTATTTACTCATTTGTTCTTTGGCAAGAATTTCTTCTTCTCTAAGCTTCAGCTCCTTTTCTTTTGCATCAAGACTTTCCTGCCACTGGGCATATTTATCCTGGAGAATGATTTCGTCACTGACCGGCGTAATATTATTGTTGTAATAAGCAATCCCGATAAGAACAAGAACAATTATAACCAAAGCAGCAATAATAATTCCTAATTTCTTAACTTTTGACTGATAGTATATAACCATATTTGAAGCTTTTTTCTCTTTGGTCTTATATAAACTCAGATTGTTCTTAAGTTCTTTGACTTCTTCTCCGGGTGTTATTTCATCTTCGCCTTTTTCAGGAATGTCTTCGGAAATATCATTGGAGTATTCAGACGCTGCAACAGAATTCTCCAATGCGGTTTCATCACCTGTCAAAGTAGGCTCCAGGGTATAATCTGCTTTAGGAGCTCTGATGGTAGTAAGTTCATTTTCATCAATCAGACCTGATTCAATAACATTTTCACGAAGCTTATTAAGGAAACATAAGCCTACAACCGTATGCATAGTCTGTCTTTCAAGAAGTTTATAATATACTTTCAAGGCAATATTGGGTTCATCAACGTCCATTTTGGATGAAATATAATCTATGGTGTCTGCTTCATGCTTTGCATCTGCATATTCTGAAGCAGAATCAAAATGAAATCCTTTGACCGTAAGATTATCCCACATAGTTCTCCCTTCTGTCCGAGATCAGGACGAAAAGTTTATTTTATTTCAATATTTTCGATAATAATATCTTCGGCAGGAATATAACTGCCGTTATCGGATAATTCAGCAGCGGAAATCCTATCAAGAACATCAAAACCTTCAGTAATCTGGCCAAATACGATTGAGTGACCGTACAGCCAGGGAGCTCCGCCGTATTTCTCAAATACCGATAATAATTCATCGGAAATCTCTGTACCGTAAGCATTTTTGAAATATTCCTGAAGCGTAATATTTTTATATGCCAAAACATTTCTTAAATCAGACAAAAAATCTTTATCTGTATTGACTATAAAAAAATGATCGGCAGTAATGCCGGCTCCTTCATCGGACAAGCAAACTGCACCTCGCAGAGGATAAAAATCCGTATTTATTTCTTTTGAAAAATCTTTATCATTTTTATGATCAGAGACAACAGTTTCTTTGCCGCATATCACAGCAAAATCTTTTATAACATTATAAACTGATTTTCCGTTATAGAAATTGCTTTGTGCCGAGTCAATAAATGACTTTACGGCTTCGGGAGCGGCATTATCAAATAATCTTATGTCGATGCATCCGTAATTCTTAACATTGATTCTGGCTACATGACCGGTTTCTTTTGTGGTTAACTGAATCGGATCGATAGGTTTTCCGGCCTTGGAGCAGGCAGAAGAAACCAGCGTAATTAAAGTCAAAATAATAATTAACAGTCTTTTATTCATAATATTCCAATAATCATCATTAATATTTATATGAAATCCGAGATTAATCAGACAACATATCAATTAAATTATATATAATTGTTCAAAACAATACAAGAAAACAATTTGAAAGCTTATAAATCAAACAAAAAAAGACATCACAAAAACTGTGATGTCTTAGGAGATAATGATGGACCAGAGGGGAGTCGAACCCCTGTCCGAAAGCCAATTCCCCGTCCTTCTACGAGCGTAGTCTGTTATTTAGTATTCCCTCCGGCGCACGGGAGCAGACACTCTTACGCTTTCGGTAGCTTCATAATACGCCCATATGCTCAAAGCTTTGCACACGTCGTTTCCCACATGGATGAGGCCCGTATCCGGTCGTGTGGGTGCGTCCGGGCGAACCGTTGCCTTTAGTTAGGCAGCAATTGCTAAATTATCGTTAGCGTTTATGTTTAGGTTTGGAGTTTAACGCACTTCCTCGCGGCTCGCTTCTCCGGCTGCATAACCCCCGTCGAAACCAGTACTGGCCCTTATATCAAACTGTAAATAAATACAGTTTTTAGCGGTAACTGTTTTTGAAATCCTTTTCCATCTCTCGCTTCTGATCTTTTTTGGCGATACTCTCACGCTTGTCATACAGCTTTTTGCCCTTAGCCACTCCGATGGATACTTTTACAAGTCCCTCCTTAAGATAAACCGTCAAAGGAACAATAGTGTATCCCTTTTCTGCAACCTTGGAGCGAAGCTTGGCTATCTCTGCCTTGTGGAGCAAAAGCTTACGTGTTCTTAAAGGATCTTTGTTGAAAATATTGCCTTTCTCGTATGGACTTACATGCATTCCGTAGATATTAACCTCGTTATTATCTATCTGAATATAAGATTCCTTGATGCTGCACTTACCCATACGAATAGACTTGACCTCGGTACCTACCAGCGCAATGCCTGCTTCGTAGGTATCTTCAATAAAATAATCAAAGTATGCTTTTTTATTGTTAGCTACCATTTTGGAAGCCTTGACCTGTGCCATAGAAAACCTCTTTTAAATCAATATCTCAAAACTTACTTAGGCATTATAACTCCAAATTAATTCTTTGTAAATAAACCTATGGTTCAATTTGTTGAATCCTGTTCCTCGGACAGCCTGAAATCAATTGTCCTAAGCATTTTATCAGTACTGTCAAGAATAACCTTCACCTTCTGGCCGAGCTTAAATGTGCGCTTTGTGTGCTCTCCGACCAGCATATAGTGTTCTTCATCAAAGTAATAAAAATCATCGGGTATATCGGCTATCTTTATCATGCCCTCAACTGTATTGGGCAGTTCAATATACATCCCCCACGATGAAACACCGCTTATAACGCCATCAAATTCATCTCCGACAAACTGTGACATATACTCGACTTTCTTAAGCTTCTCAACTTCACGTTCGGCCTC
>JAZLGZ010000066.1:0-3826 GCA_045616585.1 Lachnospiraceae bacterium | reverse complement strand
GCAATATGCTCCTTGAAGTTCTCGCCGTATCTGATGGGCAGCTTCTGAGAAGTATCGGTTGCGATACGCTGAGGAGTATCGGGCATGAAAGGATTAGGGAAGCGCTCGTTCAGGCACTCGTTCAGGAACTCACGGGGATTAAGAATTCCCGGATCCACAACAACGGGCATTCCCTCTGTTTCTGCCATTTTTGTAATAAGATTTACCAGCTCGGCATCCTTCATCTCTGCGGAGATAGAGGTGTATCCGAGAAGGCATCCGTAAATCGCAAGTGCTGTGTGAAGAGGATTCAGGCATGTGCAGACTTTCATTCTCTCGCACGCATTTACGGTATCGCGGTCTGCGAAAATAATACCTCTCGCAAGATTGAGCTCAGGTCTTCCGTTCGGGAAATCGTCCTCGATTACGAGATACTGAGGCCGCTCAGCATTAACAAATGCCGCAATGTATGTTCCGTTCGGAGTTACGAAAGGCTTAATCGAATCGATGCCGTCATTGATGAGCATCTCTTCAACCTTCGCATCGGGACGGGGTGTAATCTTGTCGATCATACTCCAGGGGTAGCTGACCTTTGAAGCAAGATACTCCTGCTCAGCTTCGGTAATCTTGCCGTTCTTAAGCCACTCTGCGGCGATCTCCTTCACGGCATTCTCAACCTTCTCTCCGTTGTGCGAACAGTTGTCCATTGAAACAAGTGCAACGGGAGTTCCGATCCTACGGCAGCGGTCTACGCAGAGAGCTGCGATGACACTCATCAGATGATGAGCTCCCACCTTATGCTCGTTTCCTGCCGCAAGAGCTGTCATATGATTAAGAATCGCATTGGGTCCGATATTCATATCCTCTATGACCACGGGGCTCAATTCTCCTGCCGCATTGCGTACAGCATAGCCCTTCTCGGTAATGGTGAAGGATACCATCTGCAGACTCTCGCACGAAAAAATATCTCTGATTCTTGCAAAATCAAATTCCGTCGAAAGAGCTTCGCCTACGGAAGCGATAACTTCCTTTGAGGTACTTCCGTCACCGTTTAAGGTAACGCCCACGCAAAGATTGTCATGGGGCTTGAAGCACTCGGTAATGATTTCGGTTCCGTGACTCTCCGCAGCGGTAATACCGGACTTCATGTTCCCCTTCTCAAGAAGCTCCTGCGCACAGCTGCATAAAAATGCTCTGAAGATATTGCCCGATCCGAAATGAATCCAGACAGGGTTTTCTTTTGTTGTTTCGCACATTGCTGCGATATCGTACTGAGGAAGATGATATCCTTCCCAGGCCGCAGCGTTTTTAATTCCCTCTAATGTTAATTCCATTTTAATTCCCTCGTTTATTTATCAAACTTTTCAAGCGAATCCCAGATTCCGAGCAGGTACATAATACCGAGCGCCCTGTCGTAAAGGCCGTATCCGGGTCTGCACTTTTCGCCCCAGATATGTCTGCCGTGATCGGGTCTGATATATCCGGTGAAACCGCAGTCATGGTATGCCTTCATGATATCAAGTACACCTGTATCGCCGTCGCAGTCACGATGTGATGCTTCGCTGAAGTCACCGTTCTCAAAATGCTTAACATTACGGACATGGGCGAAAGCAATACGGTCGCAGTACTTTCTGACAATTGCCGCAACATTGTTGTTGGGATTCGAACTGAGCGATCCGCTGCACAGAGTAAGGCAGTTGTAAGGATTGTCTACCATCTTAAGGAAGCGTCCTACAGACTCTTCATCGACAAGAAGTCTGGGAAGTCCGAAAATATCCCACGGAGGATCGTCCTGATGGATAGCCATCTTGATATCTGTCTCCTTGCACACGGGCATAAGCTGCTCGAGGAAGTACTTGAGATTGTCCCAAAGCTTCTCCTTGGTAACGGGCTTGTAAGCTTCGAAAAGCTCACGAAGGTGTTCCATACGCTCAGGCTCCCAGCCGGGCATGGTAAATCCTTCGCACTTTTCAAGGATGTAATCGGCCATCTCCATGGGATCGTCGATAATCTTGTCCTTCTCATAGAAAAGCGCTGTCGAACCGTCGGGAAGCGGGTGGAACAAGTCGGTTCTCGTCCAGTGAAAAACAGGCATGAAGTTGTAGCATACAACCTTTACCCCGAACTTTGCGAGGTTGCGAAGTGTCTGCTTATAATTTTCAATATACTTGTCACGTGTAGGAAGGCCGATCTTAATGTCGTCGTGAACATTTACAGACTCAACAACATCCATATTGAATCCATGCGCATGAAGTTCATCGGCAACCTTCTGAATCTCATCGATTTCCCACACCTCACCGGGCATCTTGCTGTGAAGTGCCCAGACAATACCCTCAACACCGGGTATCTGTCTAATCTGGTTGAGAGTAATGGTATCATTGCCCTCGCCATACCAGCGAAATGTCATCTGCATAATAACAGTTTCCTTTCTTCTGTTTACCTGCATCTCCCTTCATTCTGCGCAGGTAAACATATTTATACAAATATCATATTATCACGTTCCGACGATAGTAACAATTCATTTTTTGCTATTTCACATATTCCGAATACTTTGTTGCAATCACCGCTGAAGGCATATATACTGTACGCAGACCCAAAAAATCCCAGAACCCGAGCGTCTTCTCCGTCCGCTGCGTCCTTCAATCATTAACAGCGGACACTAAAAAGGATTTTATAAAGAAAGGCAACTCAAATGAAAAAAATAGCAGCTTTTTTCAAAAAAGAACTGATGCTGACCGTAGCCCTTGCGGCCGCGGTGATAGCTTTATTTATCACACCTCCCTCGAAAGAGCTTATTAGGGATATCGACTGGCACACATTGGCAACTCTGTTTATGATGTTGACCGTACTCGAAGGCTTCAAGCAGGAAAATATTTTCCTCCCTTTCCTTAAACTTGCAGGTAAGTTCGCAACCATGAGAGGACTGTCGTTCTTTCTGATATTCTGCGTTTTCTTCTCGTCGATGTTTGTAACCAACGACGTTTCGCTCATCATTTTCGTCCCGCTTACAATCATTTTATTCAGGGCGGGAAACAAAGAGAAATACATCCTTCCGGTTATATCGATGGAGAACATCGCTGCCATCCGCGGTTCTTTGCTGACACCTTTCGGAAGCCCCCAGAATCTTTTCCTTTACGGTAAATCGGGCGTTTCTCCCTGGAATTTCATGCTCCACATGAGTCCCTTGTGGCTGTCCTCGATTGTTCTTCTCGCAATCTTCATTTGTTTCCTTTACAGAAAGCAGCCCAAAGAAGCGATTGTATCCGATAGCGCTTCGGCATATAAAGAATGGGAACCTTCGGGCAAATACAAAAGAATCATTTACCTTCTCTTATTCGTTACGGTCGTATGGACAATCGTAAGCAGAACACAGCTCTGGCCTTACATAACACTCGGCCTCGCGGCTGCGGTTCTCATTTTTGACTACAGAATTCTGCTCAAAACCGACTACGTCCTCCTGCTCACCTTCCTGTGCTTTTTCGTATTTTCATCATCGATTGCGGGAAATACTGCGATTTCGGGGTTCCTTACCGATTCGGTCAGAGGCAATGAATACTGGTGGAGTATTCTTCTGAGCCAGTTCATTTCAAATGTTCCCGCATCTATCGTATTGTGGCCGTTCACCGACAACTTGGGAGCGCTTTTGTACGGTCTTGACAGTGCCGGTCTTTGCTCGCTTATCGGTTCACTGGCTTCCGTAATCAACTACAGAATTTACGTCCGCGAGTATCCCTCAAACGGCGGCAAATTCATCAAAACTTTCACACTCATCAGCCTGGCATTCTTTGCAATCATTTGCCTGCCTTTCTGGTGGCTCAGTTCTGTCTGGATGTTCTGAAAAAAGCCC
>JAZLGZ010000065.1:0-38264 GCA_045616585.1 Lachnospiraceae bacterium | reverse complement strand
AAAACATCAAGTCTTTCTTTAGACATTTCTATTCCTTAATCAAACCGGATTCGCCGGAAAAACTGAATAATTATTTAATCTGAGCTTCAACAGCTGCCTGAACGGCAGCAATACACTCATCAATCTTGGAAGCATCCTTACCTCCGGCCTGAGCCATGTTGGGACGTCCTCCGCCACCACCCTGAACAATGGGAGCGACAGCTTTGATAAGGTTGCCTGCATGAGCACCCTTGGTCATTGCATCATCGGTTGCCTTTGCAACAAGATTTACTTTTCCATCGGTATCGGATGCAAGAACAGCGATTCCTCCGCCCATCTTTTCGCATAAGCTGTCGGCAAGATCTCTGAGTCCGTTCATATCGACACCGGGAACCTTTGCCGCAAGAAGCTTAACACCCTTTACTTCAACTACGGAGTTCATAACATCTCCGAGTGCATCTTTGGCAGCCTTCGCCTTGAGGGACTCAATTTCAGACTGCATTGCCTTCATCTCAGCCTGCATATGTGCTATCTTTTCAGCAAGACCTGAGGGCTGAACCTTTGCGGCTGCCGCAGCATCATTAAGTGTTGCTTCAAGCTTCTTGTAATATGCAATAACGTTTGCACCGGTAATGGCCTCAATACGTCTTACGCCGGCAGCGACGCCTGATTCCGAAAGAATCTTGAAGTTGGCAATTTCACCTGTAGACTTGACATGAGTACCACCACAAAGTTCCTTTGAAACGTCGCCCATGGATACTACTCTGACAGAATCGCCGTACTTCTCGCCGAACAGTGCCATAGCACCGGTAGCCTTCGCCTCATCAATACTCATAACCTGTGTTGTGATATCAAAGTCCTTTGCAATCCACTCATTTACAAGATTCTCGACCTTATTGATTTCATCCGCTGTCATTGCCTGACCGTATGAGAAATCAAAACGTGTACGCTCGGTATCCTGATAAGAACCCTGCTGGTGAACATCTCCTCCGACAACCTTCTGAAGAGCAGCCTGAAGAAGGTGAGTAACCGAATGGTTCTTGCAGGTAGCTGCACGTGAAGCCTCATCAACAAGAAGCACTGCCGCCTCATCTGTCTTAATGCATCCTTCACATACCTTTCCTACATGTCCGATTCTTCCTCCCGGAAGCTTTACTGTCTCTTCAACGGCAAAGGTACCCGAAGCGGTCTTAATGATACCCTTATCTCCCTTCTGACCACCCATGGTAGCGTAGAAAGGAGTTTTAGCAACTACAATCGTACCGCTCTGTCCGTTTGCCAGAACTTCGGTAAGTTCTTCATCATTTGCAAGAGCAGCTATCTTATCGTTTCCTGTTAAGGTGTCATAACCTGTGAACTCACTGACAATGCTTTCATCGAGCTCATCAAATACTGAGGAAGTATTCTTCTGGGCGAAGCTCTTTCCGGCACGTGCAAGAGCCTTCTGCTCCTGCATTGATACGTCAAAGCCCTTCTCATCAACAGTAAGTCCTTCCTCCATTGCCATCTCGACGGTAAGCTCGATAGGGAAACCGAAAGTATCATAAAGGTAGAAGGCTGACTTTCCGTCGATTTCCTTTTCGCCGGAAGCTTTCTTCTGATCGAGAATCTTAACAAACTCCTTCATTCCGTTCTCAAGAGTGCTCTCGAAACGAACAATCTCCTTTTCGAGTTCGGAAAGAACAAAATCGTGATTCTTTACAAGGTTCTCAAAGCTATCGTTGTAAACCTCTTCCATGTAGATGGAAGCACATTTGATAAGGTTCTCTTTCTTAAGCCCGAGAGCACGTCCGTGTCTTACGGCACGTCTGATCAGTCTTCGAAGAACATACCCTGCTCCCGCATTTGAAGGAGTAAGCTTTGCCTCGTCACCGATAAGCATCACGCTGGTACGAACATGATCTGCAAGAATACGCATTGAACGGGTAAGCTTTTCATCGGCACCGTACTTGTATCCGCTCTCTTTCTCGATATATGCAATAACCGGAGCATGAATATCGGTCATATAAACATCACTGAAACCGTTGAGGAAAGCAAGATTACGCTCAAGACCCCAACCGGTATCGACATTCTTCTTTGCAAGAGGAGTTAATGTACCGTCCTGATGCTTCTCATACTGCATAAATACATCATTACCAATCTCGGTATATTTTCCGCAATGACATCCGGGTCCGCAGTCAGGTCCGCAGTCGGGCATATCCTTTACATAGAACATCTCACTGTCGGGACCGCAGGGTCCGAACTCAAGTCCCCACCAGTTATCCTCGGCAGGTAAATAGAAAATATTCTCAGGCTTAAATCCCGAAGCGATACGATACTTTGCACCTTCTTCGTCTCGGGGAGCATTCTCATCGCCCGCAAACACCGTAGCTGCAAGATGATCTCTGTCAAAGCCGAAAACTTCGGTAAGAAGCTCAAAGCTCCACTTGCAGCGGTCTTCCTTGAAGTAATCGCCGAGTGACCAGCTTCCCATCATTTCGAAGAATGTACCGTGACTGGTATCACCTACGGAATCGATATCATTGGTACGAACACATCCCTGAACATTGCAAAGTCTGGTTCCGAGAGGATGCTTCTGACCAAGCAGATAAGGCATAAGAGGCTGCATACCCGCAACATTAAAAAGAACACCCGTAGAACCGTCGGAAACGAGTGATACCGCACCGCAATCTACATGTCCTCTGTCTGTATAGAATTTCTTCCATGCATTTCTAAGTTCCTTAGAAGTAAACTGTTTCATATTTTAAATCTCCTGTGAAAAATAATATTTTCTCAAAAAAAGCCAATCTATATTATAAAATAACTAATTTTTTATTTCAACATCTTTATTCAAAATATTATGCATAAAATGAATAAAAGGGTGTCTTAAACGACACCCTTTGCATAACATTTGTGACACATTGCAATATATTGTTCATCCGCACCGATGAGAATCTGCTCACCGTCATAAATGATTTTACCGTTGCTGTATCTTGCATTCATTGTGGCTTTGCGTCCGCATTTGCACATTGTAATGATTTCGCTGATTTTATCCGCGAGCTCAAAAAGACGTTTGCTGCCTTCAAAAAGTTCCGCCTTAAAATCAGCTCGCAATCCGTAACACATAACCATGGTTCCCGAATCTACTATTTCTCTCAATTCATCAACCTGTGCACGTGTCAAAAACTGAGCCTCGTCAACAATAATATTGTCGTAATATGCAGGCGACTGAGGGAGAACATCCCTCACCTTCTGATTCGGAGCGATAAGAATTGCCTCAGCCTGAAGTCCCGCCCTGGAGCGGATAATGTTCGCACCGTCTCTTGTATCTATACTGGGCTTAAGCAGCGCAACTCTTTTGCCCTTATCTTCAAAATTAAATCTTGTCATCAGCGCATTGGCTGTCTTTGAAGCTCCCATAGCCCCATAATAGAAATACATTTTCATAAAAAAGCCTCCCTCACGGACTTCTCTCCGTACAAGCATAAATTATAACATATAGCATTTATGCTTTCAAACATAAAACGAAAAAGGAACTGCGATTTTTCACAGTTCCTTTTTTAATCAATTTAATTATTTCGCGTAATCGGTTACCCTGGATTCTCTGATAACATTTACCTTGATCTGTCCGGGATACTCTAATTCGTCTTCAATCTTCTTAGAAATATCTCTTGCAAGCAATACCATATCATCATCGGTAATCTGCTCGGGTACAACCATAACGCGGACTTCTCTACCCGCCTGGATAGCGAAAGCCTTTTCGACCCCTTTGAAGCCATTTGTGATATCTTCTAACTGCTTTAATCGGTTGGTGTAAGTCTCAAGTGTCTCACGACGCGCGCCGGGACGGGCCGCTGAAATAGCGTCCGCAGCCTGAACCACACATGCGATGAGTGACTGGAACTCAACGTCACCATGATGAGCCTCTACGGCATTAATAACGATATTCGATTCTTTATATTTGCGACAAAGATCGACACCGATCTGAACATGAGTACCTTCCATCTCCTGGTCAATTGACTTACCGATATCGTGCAGGAGTCCCGCACGCTTTGCGATACGCACATCAAGACCAAGTTCACCGGCAAGAATTCCGGATAAAAGCGATACTTCGATAGAATGCTTGAGTGCATTCTGGCCGTAGCTGGTTCTGAATCTCATCTTGCCCAGGAGCCTTACAAGCTCGGGATGAAGATTGTGAACGCCCGTCTCAATAAGAGCTGCCTCACCTGACTCACGAATAGTCTGCTCAACTTCCTTCTGAGCTTTTTCAACCATCTCCTCGATTCTGGCAGGGTGGATACGTCCGTCGACAATAAGCTTTTCAAGAGCGATTCTTGCAACCTCACGTCTTACGGGATCAAAGCCTGAAAGGACAACAGCTTCAGGTGTATCATCAATAATGAGATCAACACCTGTCATGGTCTCAAGAGTACGAATATTACGGCCCTCACGACCGATAATTCTACCCTTCATTTCATCGCTGGGAAGCTGGACAACCGTAATGGTTGCTTCAGCAACATGATCCGCAGCAGTCTTCTGAATAGCATTGATAATAAGCTCTTTTGCTTTCTTATCCGCTTCTTCCTTTGCCTTGGTCTCAAGGTCTTTAATCATGACTGCGGTTTCATGCTTTACATCATCTTCAACAGTTTTAATAAGATATTCTTTAGCTTGCTCGGAGGTCAGTCCTGAAATCTTCTCAAGTTCCTGAACCTGCTTTGTATGAGTGGCTTCGATTTCCTCTCTGATACGATCAAGTTCAAGCTCCTTGGCTGCGATTTTGGCTTCTTTTTTCTCATTCTGCTCGATTTTACGGTCAAGAGTTTCTTCCTTCTTCAACACACGCTGTTCGTAATGCTGAACCTCTGCCTTACGTTCCTTGGTCTCACGATCAAGTTCCTTCTTGGCACGAATGGACTCCTCCTTAACCTCAACCAAAGCTTCGCGCTTACTGGCTTCAGCTGCCTTGTTGGCTTCGTCGATAATTTCTTTTGCTCTGTTTTCAGCTGTTCCGATAGTAGCCTCATCCTGCAATTTCTTGTTCTTTAAGGCAACATTTTTTGAAACAATCCAGGCAACAACTCCGCCTACAACCAATCCAATAAGTGCGCCTATTATAGCCTCTGGCATAGGAGCACCTCCAAAAAATATTAAATTGTAATTGCTGTATAACCACACAACAACATTTTAATTCTATATAAAATGTATATTTATGTCAAGCAATGTTCTTTATTTTTTTGTCACTATTAACTATCTGCCGTGCAAATCCCCCGAACTTCATGCTTTATTTCTTCGACAGCAATCCGAGACTCTTAACAGATAAAATCGTAGTCAGTAAATTGTGCTCGTAAAGAAAACGCAAAAATACATTGGCATTCACCTGGTCTATTATCGAGCGTCCGACCTCCGTTCCCGCAAATGTCGGTGCAATGCCGCAGAAAATCCATATAATCAGTATACCTTCCACTATTCCCAGGCAAAGACCCGCAAGCTTGTTTGTAGCGTTAAGAACAGGAAGCTTGCTGACAAGATTAAGCATTCTTACGAGTATGAACGCAACCACCGCAATCACAATCAAAGTTCCTATATACGCTATACCGGTAATAGCCGAGTTGGCCACCTTAGTATATATTTCGCGTTTAATCGCTTCATCATTGGCTGCTGCATCTTCAGAATATTCGTCCGCAAAGGCAAGCAGCTTATCTTCTACGGATGAAGGCAGATGCATATCCTTAATAAGCACTTCGGTTCCGTTTGCGGTATCAATATTCAGATTAATCGTCTGCTCCGCCTTGCTGTAAAATGAATTGAATATTTTTTCACTGCTTTTAAGCCCGTTTGCAATCTGAGGTGCAATAATAACGGTAAGCACCAGAACTATAATCAGTCCAAGCATTCTCCATACAGTCATTATCAGACCTTTCACATATCCCAAAACAGCAAATAAAGCAACTATTGCTATCGCAACGAGTGTAACCATCATACGCATTTCCTCCAATCAATAATCATATACTTTGGTATCAGACCAGTCGGAATAATATTTCTTCCCTTCCACTGTTTTATATGCTCTTATTCTTATATACCGCTTTCCTCCGCGCCTTGTAAGCAGCATCTTCTTAGAAACAGAGGTTCTGCCGCTGATTGTTGTGATACCTTCGTTTGCGGTAAAGCCCGGATTGTTGGCATATTCGAGCTGATATCCGTCGCATTGCGAAGCGAGCTTCTTCCACTTAACCACAACATTCGATTTTGTATTTATTTCGGTAATGGTGGGAGTCTTCGGTACTATTGTAAAAGAAAGACTCATACTTCCCGAATAATTACCTTTAAACGAAACTGTAATATTGGCGGTACCGACTTTTTTATTGTTTGAATATTTAAGAGTATAAGATGAAGCCGGAATCACTTTTCCGTTTCTGTCATATACCGTTATACCCGGCTTTCTTGCCTTTTTGTTGTACGGATATTTATTTCGATTAACCTCTGCTGTTTTTATGGAATAAATCGTACTTTTTCCCGCTCCGTCAGTTTTACCGCAAAACTTACAGGTTTTAGTTATATATCCGTCCTTTTGGAGAGTCGCAGGAACAATCGTCGAAATATAATCATGATCTACATATATATCAATGCTGATTTTTTTGCCGCAGACTTCTGTTGAAATACGGGTTTTACCGCACTTCTTCAATTTAAGTGATTTTCCGACAACCTCGGCAACACTTTCATCCGAAGACTTCCATTTGGATTGAGCGGCAACAACGGGACTTCCGAATGTACGGTCCCCGGATATCGAATAAGATACCGAAAAACCTTTTACGGGAATTTCGACAGTATATCCCGCCTTGCCATCAATGTATGATTCAAGTTGTCCCGAAACACTGTCATATTTTTCATGATAATATGAACTTGAACGATCAAAAACCGGTTTCAGTACTTTCAGATTACCGGATTTACACCTAACGGCTACCGACATTTCATCAGCGGAAACAACCGTCCGGGCAGCCCCTCTGTTCATATCCGAAAATTCCTGAACATAGTATCTAATTCCGTTGCAGACAACACATGCAATTCCGACAGCACCGTATCTTGCATTAAGCATATTTCTGCGGTGCCCCTGTCCACCGTATTTTGCGTAATCTTCTCTCAAATCTTCAAGAGCAGCCTTCGCACTTGAATGGCCTGCCGCAAGATTCTCTGCGCTTGCAAAGCTGTAATATCCAACCTCACCGTACGCATCGGACCACGATGAACCATCCGGTCTTGTATGACTGAATACAAGCGCTATCTCCGCCGCTCTTTTCATAGCAACCTTCTCAAGCTCATAATCATACGAAAGCGGTTCGAGTTGTCCGCAATAATATTTATTGATGTTATCCGCCTCCCAGTACCAGGCATCTTTCGAAGTTCTGAAATCATTGATAAGCTTGAGCATCGATCTGGCATCTTCCTGATCGTAAACAACATTCATATTTACGGTTACGTCTTCCGCCGATATGGCTAATGAAGGTACACCAAGCAGCAATGCCAATGTAAACAGCACTGCTGCGAATATCTTCTTCATACTACAGTAGTTCCTCATATTCCCTCTCTCAGTCGTTTCACAAAAACGACTCTCAAAAAATATTCATGCACTCTCCTCTATGGAGATTATAACCAATTCACAGTTATACAACCATCTTTTTTTCGGTATTTGCAACATTATATCGAAATTTGCACACAAAAAAAGGAACTCAATACTGAGTTCCTTTGAAGTGACGAATAAGGGAATCGAACCCTTGTTTCCGCCGTGAGAGGGCGGCGTCTTAGCCGCTTGACCAATTCGCCATCACATTCATGACGCTTACGCTGTCAACATGTTATATAATACTACGGTTGGAATTAAAAGTCAAGCATATTTTAAAAGTTTTTTATATTTTCTTTTTTAAATATATTTTTTGCACAATTCAGCAGATTGCACACATAACTCAGAACATATCCGCACCGAAGAAATCCGCAAAGGAAATCTGATCGGACTCAGGAAGATTATCCAAGATTCCGAGTTCCGCCATTGTTTTTGCGATAGTATCTCCTACCTTGCATTTATGTTTAAAGTCATCTCTGGAGACAAATCTCTCTCTCGAAGCAACATCATAGATCTGCTCTGCAGCCTTACCGCCCAGACCGTTTATTGATCCCAACGAAGGCATAAGCTTACCGTCGATAATCTGGAAATGTCTGGCCTTTGCCTTATAAACATCAATAGGCATGAATTCAAAGCCTCTGGCGTAGAACTCCAAAACAAGTCGCATATCATCATACATACCGTCATCCTTTGCAGTACGGCTGTCTCCCTTGCTTTTCAGTTCAGCCATGCATTCAAGCAAATGAGCCTTGCCCTGACACATCTTCTCATAATCGAAATCTGAAGCTCTGATACTGAAAAATGCCGCATAATAAGCAAGAGGATAATATATTTTGAAGTAAGCAATTCTGAAGGCCATCATCATGTACGCACATGCGTGTGCCTTCGGGAACATATATTTGATTTTCTTGCAGGACTCAATGTACCATTCCGGAACATTGTTTGCCACCATTGCCTCTTCCATCTCGGGCTTAAGTCCTTTTCCTTTACGAACGGATTCCATGGTCTTAAATGCAAGTCCGGGTTCGAGTCCCTTGCTTATCAGATAAATCATAATATCATCACGGGTACATATTGCTGTCGAAAGCGTACAATCACCGCGCTGAATATAGTACTGAGCATTGTTTAGCCATACATCCGTACCGTGTGAAAGACCCGCAATCTTAACCATGTCCGAGAAACAGGTGGGCTGCGTATCCTTAAGCATCTGCATAACAAAATTTGTACCCAGTTCAGGAAGTCCCAAGCTTCCCAGCTCAACACCGTCTATATCCGAAGGCTTAACCTTAAGCGCATCGCAGGATTTGAACAAAGATATTACACCCGGGTCATCCATAGGAATGGTCTTCGCATCAAGTCCGGTCAGATCTTCCAGCATACGAATCATGGTCGGATCATCATGTCCGAGAATATCAAGTTTGAGCAGGTTATGGTCAATTGAATGATATTCGAAATGAGTCGTAATAGTCGGCGTGGTCATATCGTTTGCAGGATGCTGCAGCGGAGTAAACGAATAAATATTCTCCCCTCGCGGAAGAACAACGATTCCGCCCGGATGCTGACCCGTACTTCTTCTTACGCCTTCACATCCGGCCGCAATACGTTCCTTCTCGGCATCACGCTTATGAATACCGCGCTCCTCATAATATTTTGAAACAAGACCGAACGCAGTCTTTTCGGCAAGAGTACCGATTGTTCCGGCTCTGAAAGTCTGACCGGCTCCGAAAATAACTTCGGTATAATCATGTGCCTTTGACTGATATTCTCCGGAGAAATTAAGATCGATATCCGGCTCTTTATCTCCGTAGAAACCGAGGAATGTCTCAAAAGGAATATTATGTCCTTCCTTGACGAGTGGTTCTCCGCATACGGGGCATACCGCATCCGGCATATCACATCCGGACTTTGCCTCGTATTCTTTACAGACATCGGATTCAAAATCACTGTAATGACATTTTTTGCAGTAATAATGCGGCGGCAACGGATTAATCTCGGTAATACCGGACATTGTAGCCGCAAACGATGAACCTACGGATCCACGCGAGCCTACAAGATAGCCGTCCTCATTGGACTTCCAGACAAGCTTCTGCGCAATGATATACATAACCGCGAAACCGTTTTTTATAATAGATTCAAGCTCATGATTGAGTCGTTCCTCAACCTGTCTGGGCAGCTCCGGTCCGTAGATCTCATGGGCACGTCTTTCGCAAATTTCACGTAAGGTTTTATCCGAATCTTCAATGACGGGAGGTGCCTTATCCGGCCGTACAGGTGCAATCTTCTCAACCATATCGAATATCTTGTTCGGATTTGTAACTACTACTTCGTAAGCTTTTTCTTTTCCAAGATACGCACATTCCTCAAGCATTTCATCAGTAGTGTGCAAATACAACGGTGCTTGTCTGTCAGCATCCGCAAAACCCTTTGAGGCCATAATAACCGACCTGTATATGCTGTCCTCCGGATTAAGGAAATGAACATCGCAAGTAGCGACGCAAAGCTTTCCGTCGCGATCGGCAAGCTCGCTGATGCGCTTATTTATTCTTTTCAAATCGGCTTCCGATTCAACTTCGGGAAAACGTTCATCATCAATCATATAAGCGTTGTTGCCTATCTGCTGAATCTCGTAGTAATCATAAAAGTCGGCGATTCTTCTGACTTCTTCTTCAGGCTTATTGTGAACGATCGCCCTAAACAGTTCTCCTGCCTCGCAGGCTGAACCCACGATGAGTCCTTCTCGTTTTTCGCGAAGAAGACTCTTGGGAATTCTGGGCCATCTTCCGAAATACGTAAGATGCGAACGTGAAACAAGTTCGTAAAGATTTACTCTTCCGATATCGTTCTTGCAAAGCAGAATGATATGATTGCTTGGCATCTTCTTGATGTCTTCATCGGAATACTTTCCATCGGGTCCTTTTTTAAACTCCGTACCCTTTCTGTCAACCACAACATCCGGCTCGTCGTCAACGATATATGCCTCACATCCGTATATAATTTTAAAGTTCTTTGCTCTCTCAGCTTCCGCTTCATCCTTAAAACTCTTTGGATCGATCGCGTGGAATGCTATAGGGAAAGACTGAACCACTCCGTGGTCGGTAATCGCAATACCCCTGTGTCCCCATTTAAAAGCAGTCTTTACGAGGGTTTTAGCATCAACTACTCCATCCATATCACTCATCATGGTATGTGCATGGAGCTCAACTCGCTTAACCGGAGCATTATCACTGCGCTTCGTAGTAAAGTCAGGTATCGGCTTAATTCCGGAAATAGAAGAAATAACTATATCCTTAACCCAGGTATCAAATCCTGCAAGACCTTTTATTTTAAGGAAATTGCCTTCTTTAAGCTTTGGCGGAATCTCCTCTTTCTCTTCGTCGGAAAGAAAAAGCTTAACGGAAATTGTATCAGTAAAATCAGTTACTCCCAAAGTAACCATAAGCTTGCCTGTTTTTGTTTCACGGTCCTCATATCTGATAACCTTGCATCTTATAACCACTTCACCGATATCGCCCTGAATATCCTCAATCTTTACAGGTTCTCCGTCACAATTTCGCCCGAAGAACACATCAGGGTCTGTAGGAGTAATCTTTTTCTTGAATCCTCCCTTAGCTTTATCATATGCTCCGCCCTTTTTAAAGGCATCCTTCGACGCCTTTGAATCATCTTTTGCACTGCCTGTAGATTTAGCGGGCGAAGGCTCGTTAACAGCCTTGGTTTCAGAAAGAGCACTCTTATTCTCTGCCGCATTTTCAGGCATGGGTATATCAGATGAAGCATTGGCTTCAGACTCTTTTTCCAAACTCTTACTGCCGGAATTTCCTCTGATTTGTTCCATATATGCATCTATATCCGAAGTGTTGTAATGTTCTTCACGTTCGGCAACTTCATGATACGATGTATTAACCTTAACATCCGTTCCAAAAAGAGACCGGCAGGTTTCTTCAACCATAGAAATAAGACTCTTTTCCCTCGCTCTCGCAATCTCACTCTCAGGAAGATCAATCGATATTGTTCCGTCTTCGGCAGTAACCGCTGCATTACGGTACAAAGTGGCGATAAGATTGCTCCTGACCGCCAGTTCGTCCTCTATATATACGTGGTATCTGTTCCAAAGTTCGTTGAACCCTTTTCCTCGTGAAAAAGTATAGTTCATCGAAATACGAACATTCTTGCCGAAATTGGAAAATATCTGCTTGTACATCGAGTTTTCCATATCCTTAATGCTGTCAAGTCCGATGTACTCGTCCGCGACAAGATTAACCTGCATAATATCCTCTACGGTTGACGCAAGCACCTTATCCACTTCTGTTTTTTCAAACTTTTTCTTCAGACGTGAATCGACCTTCAGTGATTCAAAAACCTCAAAAAAAGTCATACAAATCTCCCCCTCAAAGTCCCTTGCGGCCGCAGCCGCAAAATCACATATCCTTCTTTAAGATATCCAGCTGAGTTTTAAGCTCCTCCAAGAGCTTATTCTCAGGAACCTTCTTAACGATTTCACCCTTTTTGAACACAAGACCCTCACCGTTTCCTCCTGCGATGCCCAAATCTGCCTCACGTGCCTCTCCGGGGCCGTTAACGGCACATCCCATTACCGCAACCTTAATCGGAATGTCATAATCAGCGGTCAAAGTCTCCACCTGTTTTGCGAGCCCTATCAAATCTATTCTTGTTCTTCCGCAGGTCGGACAGGACACAACATCAATACCTTCTTTCCTAAGTCCCAGATTGCGCAGAATCAGCTTTGCGGACTTTACTTCCTCAATCGGATCGTCGGTGAGAGATACTCTTATGGTATCTCCAATTCCTTCGTTCAATATTATGCCGATTCCCATAGCAGACTTAATATTTCCCGCTATCACAGAACCTGTTTCCGTTATTCCGACATGAAGCGGATAATCGCTCATCGAGGAAATAAGCTCATGAGCCTTTACTGACATCAATACATCGGAAGATTTGATGGAAATAACAATATTATCGAAAGCCATTTCCTCAAGTCTTTTTACCTGGCCCATGGCAGACTCTGCAAGACCTTCTGCTGTAACACCTCCGTATTTTTCCACCAAAGCCTTTTCAAGCGAACCAGAATTCACACCCACACGAATGGGAATCCCGTACTCTCTCGCCTTTTCCACGACGGCACGAACCTTGTCATCGGAACCGATGTTCCCGGGGTTGATTCTTATCTTGTCAGCTCCGTTTTCGATCGCAACAATCGCAAGCCTGTGGTCAAAATGAATATCCGCTACCAAAGGTATCGATATATCTTTTTTAATCTCTTTCAATGCAAGCGCAGCTTCCATAGTCGGAACTGCACATCGAATAATATCGCAGCCCGCTGCGGTCAGTCTTTTAATCTGAGCAACAGTGGCTTTTACGTCTTCGGTTTTTGTATTTGTCATAGACTGAATCGCAATCGGATTTTTACCGCCGATCGTAACTCCGCCAATCTTTATTTCTCGGGATTTTCTTCTCTCCATATCCACCCTCCTCGTTCCTAAATACACACGCCAAGGCAAGCCTTGGCGCGAAAGGAAAAATATCAGTTTTCAGAAGAACACATTTCTGATGTCATTAAAGAAAATAAAAGCCATCAGCATCATAAGCAGAATAATACCGATTGCATGAACCATACCTTCCTTCTCGGGCGGTACCGGCTTTCCTCTGATTATTTCAATAATTATGAATACCAATCTTCCTCCGTCAAGTGCAGGAATAGGCAAAAGATTCATAACTCCGAGGTTTGCGCTCAAAAGAATTGCCCAATTTAAAAGATTGAGAATTACGTAAAGGATACCGTCAGACTTCGATTCCTGAACGGTATTCTCAAGCTCCGATACAATTCTGACAGGTCCGCCAAGATCATCGGCTCCGACCTTGCCTTTAAAGAGCTGTCCAAGACTCTTTACGGTATTCACAATCCAGTACTTAACCTCGGTAAAGGAATACCGAAGAACACCGAGCGCATTTGTTTTCTCACGGTAATTTGCATTATACGAAAATCCGGTAATAAATTCTTCGTTAAACTCCGGAGTAATTGTCAGAGTCGTAATTGCATCATCTCTTTTGATCTTAAACTCGATTTCACTTCCATCGAAAGGATTCTCCGTAACATAATTATTGAAAGCCTCACCGGAGCTTATGTCAACACCGTTGATGCCGACAATAACATCTCCCGCTTTCACTCCCGCACGTTCAAGAGCTCCACCCTTAACCAGACTGCTTATCTGAGCCGGATTCGAATCGGGAGTATAATAAAATCCAAGCTTAAAGGATTTTAACAAGTCCGGAGTAAGCGTGGTTTGGTATTCTTTTCCGTCCCGCTCATATTTCACAGCCACTTCTTTGCCTGTAACTTCATTGAAAGTAAATAAAACCGCCAGATCTCGTCCGATGGTAATTTTATGGCCGTCATAAGAGGTAATAACATCCCCGGGTAAAAGTCCTGCCTTCTCTGCCGCGCTGTCTTTATTTACACGCAATACATATGCCGGATCATATCCGACTATCGAAATAACAATAACCGCAAGAATAAATGCAAGAATAAAATTGAAAAACGGCCCCGCAAATATGGTTGCGAATCTGGCCCAGGGCTTCTTTGACGTAAATGACCGCTCGTCTGTGCTATCCCCGTCTTCACCAAGCATTTTGCAGGCTCCCCCGAAGGGAATAAGCCTTATGCTGTACTCGGTTTCACCGACAGTGAATTTGCAAAGTTTAGGTCCGAATCCAATCTGAAACTCCGGAACAAGAATTCCGTTCTTCTTTGCAAGCAAAAGATGTCCGAACTCATGGACAACAACTATTAAACAAAATATCAGTATGCCTACAAGAATACTAACAAGTTTTGTCATCTGTTAACTCCTTTTTATATAATCGGTCGCCCATTTTTCAGTCTCGAGAATCTGCTCAAGCGTAGGTGACTCAATAACGTTGTGTGCTTTCATGCACATTTCGATAATATCATATATACCGGTAAATGAAATCTCTCCTTTAAGGAACCGTGCAACGGCATACTCGTTGGCTGCATTGAAAACGGTACACATGCTGCCTCCCGTTTTGATTGCTTCAAGTCCGAGTTTAAGCCCTTTAAAGGTTTCATAATCCGGTTTTTCGAATTCGATTTTGGCCAGAGAAAACAAATCAAGTTTCTCCGCCGGACACTCCATTCTCTGAGGATAATATAATGCGTACTGAATCGGCAGTCTCATATCCGGACAGCCCAGCTGCGCAACTATCGCACCGTCTTTAAACTGAACAGCCGAATGAATGATGCTCTTGGGCTGAATAACTACCTCTATTTCCTCTGCATCCACGCCGAAAAGCCACTTTGCTTCCATTACCTCAAGCGCCTTGTTGACCATTGAAGCCGAGTCTATGGTAATCTTGGGTCCCATGGACCAGTTCGGGTGCTTTAACGCATCAGCTGCGGTCTTGTTCTTAAGCTCATCGTAAGAAAGGCCTCTGAAGGGTCCCCCGGAAGCCGTAAGAAGTATCTTGTCGATACCGCATTCTTTGGCAGAATACCTATCACCGTAATAACCGTCAGGCCCGAATTTACCCTGCAGACACTGGAAAATAGCCGAGTGCTCACTGTCTATGGGAAGAAGCTTTACTCCCATTTGAGCAACAAGCGGCATAATAATATGACCTGCCGTAACCAGCGTCTCCTTGTTGGCAAGCGCAACATCGCATCCGGCCCTGATGGCTGCGACAGTCGGCCTGATACCTATCATTCCTACGAGTGCGGTCACGGTCAAATCATTATTCGGATCCGATGCAAGTTCAATAAGTCCGTCCATGCCTACCAGAACTTCAACGTTCAGATCGGCAACCTTCTCCCTGAACTGTTCCGCAGCGTCTTCATCATATACGCACACTTTTTTGGGGTTGAGCATTCGTGTCTGCTTCTCAAGAAGCTCTATGCTTCTTTTTGCGGCAAGCGAATAAACGGTATATCCTCCATGTCTGTTAATAATATCTATAGTCTGGGTTCCGATCGATCCGGTAGAACCCAAAAGGCAAAGTTTTTTCATCATGAATCCCATTTCACAAATTAACTAAATTCCGAAATACAGCAGATAATATACTATAGGAGCAATAAAAATCACACTGTCGAAGCGGTCAAGAATTCCTCCGTGACCGGGTATCAGTTTTCCGTAATCTTTAATATCCTTATCACGTTTAATAGCTGAAGCGGCCAAATCTCCGATCATTGATACAACCGATGATACTCCGGCTATAGCGGCGAAGGAAAGAACGGGATTAGGGAAGTTATCGGTCAGATTGCTTTTAAACACGAGTGCGTAAATGACACCGATAAGAACAGCTCCCAAAACTCCTCCGATAAAACCTTCAAGAGACTTCTTGGGGCTGAGCACGGGAACAATTTTATGCCGTCCGATTTTTCTGCCCACAAGGTATGCCATCGTATCGGCGCCCCACGATCCTATAAAAATAAGCCATACGGTATATGCACCGCCCGGAAGCATACGTACAAGGAAAATATAAGACAAGGTCACGGCAACATAAAAGAAGCCGAAAAATATCGTCGTAACCTGTTCTGATTTGAATTTCGGAAAGCTCAATACATAAACTGCAAGAAGTAAAATCAAAAAAGCACCCGCAGTAATCGCCAGCGTATTCGAATCGATTACTTCGGTAATTTTTGCTCCGTTAATCATTTTGTAAAGCAGCACTCCGTACCACGCGGCACAAGCCAGATATCCGGTTAATCCCGCGGATGACTTATTGACGCCGACCGCTCTGTAAAGTTCCATAAGTCCGATAAGCGAAACAATGCACAATACACCCAGAAGCGTATACTCTCCCAGAACAATGGCTGCAACAGCAATAACAGTCAAAATAACGGCACTTCTGAAGCGCACAAGAAAAGAATTATCCTTCGCAACTTTATCTACAACCACAGTCTTATTACTCTTCTCAGTATTACTCATTTCTTCCTCCGAAGCGTCTGTCGCGCTTGTTGTAATAATCTAATGCAATCTGAAGATCTTTCTTTGAAAAATCGGGCCATAACAGTTCCGGAAAGTAAAATTCGGTATAAGCAGACTGCCAAAGCATAAAATTGGAGAGTCGAAGCTCGCCGCTGGTTCTGATAAGCAAATCAGGATCCGGAATATCTCCGGTATCAAGCCTTCCGGAAATGAGCTGCTGATCGATATCTTCGGGCTTTATCTTACCCGAAGCAATATCCTCGGCAATTGATTTAACGGCTCTGGTCAGTTCATCGCGTCCACCGTAGTTAATAGCCACCTGAAAATTCAGGCCCGTACAGCTGCTGCTCTTTAGCTCAAGTTCCGCAATCGACTCCTGCAGATCCGGAGCAAGTTTGGTCTTATCACCGATAACGCGCACCCGCATATTGTTCTTCTGACTTCTTACAAGACAGTTCTTCATATAATCCCGAAGCAGATTCATAAGGGTTTTGACTTCGTCCTCGGCTCTGGTCCAGTTCTCGGTCGAAAAAGCATAAACCGTCAGATATTTAATGCCCAAGTCCCAGGCCCATTCGCATACATCCTCTACGGTTTTTGCGCCGGCTTTATGTCCTGCGCTTCTGGGAAGAAGACGTTTCTTCGCCCATCTGCCGTTGCCGTCCATAATGATGGCGACATGCTGCGGAATCTTGTACTCTTCCTTGCCTGCCATATATTTCCTCCACGCTTCACATAAAAGAGCCGTGCAAGCAACTTGCCCGGCCCCGAAATAGTTTTAAAAATCAGATAGTCATGATTTCCTTTGTCTTTGCATCCATCTGCTTGTCAACTTCACCTACATACTTCTCGGTAATCTTGTCGATTTCGCCCTCAAGCTGCTTCTGAACATCCTCAGAAATCTCACCGGCTTTTCCAAGCTTCTTAAATGCATCATTTCCGTCACGACGAATATTTCTGATAGCTACCTTTGCATCCTCAGCCTTCTTCTTTACATCTTTTGAAAGCTCCTTACGTCTGTCCTCGGTAAGTTCAGGGAATACGAGTCTGATAATCTTGCCGTCATCGGTAGGATTGATGCCGATGTCCGACATATTGATAGCCTTCTCGATTTCCTTAATCATTTTTGACTCCCAAGGCTGGATCTGAATAATTCTTGCTTCGGGAACGCTGATATTTGCTACCTGGCTGATAGGTGAAGGTGTTCCGTAATAATCTACTCTGATTTTGTCGATAATATGAGGATTGGCACGTCCTGCTCTGATTGAAGTATATTCTTCAACAAGAACATCCATAGTCTTTTTCATTTTATCCTCGTAAGGCTTTACTCTCTCGTCCATTATTAATTCCCCCTGAAATTTAAATTGTTACTATTGTTCCGGTGCAATTGCCTCCGGCATTGTTAACTATAGAATTCTCCTCATTAAGTGAGAAGATAAGCAAAGGCATCTTGTTCTCGCGGCACATAACCGAAGCGGTTGAATCTATAACCTGAAGCCCTTTCCCGACAAGCTCGTCAAGAGAAATCTTATCGAACTTTACTGCATTCGGGTCTTTCTTGGGATCTGCACTGTACACACCGTCAATCGCCTTCGCCATCATGATAATCTCACAATCAAGTTCGATTGCACGAAGCGCGGTTGCGGTATCCGTAGAGAAATAAGGATGTCCCGTACCTCCCGCAAGAAAGACAACCTTTCCATCGTTAAGAGCGGCCACCGCTTCATCCTTCGAAAAAAGCCCGGACATATCTCCGCACTCGAAAGGTGTGAATATGCAGGTCTTCATTCCGACATAACGGAAAATATCAGAAACGTAAATACAATTCATGATAGTTGCAAGAATACCGATCTGATCAGCCTTGTATCTGTCAATTGTCTCACTTGTACGTCCGCGCCAAAAGTTACCTCCGCCGATGACAATTGCCACCTGACAGCCCGAATCAACAATCTGCTTCACCTGCTTGGCTACTTCGATACATGTAGCTTCGTCAAAACCGGTTTTCTTTTCTCCCGCGAGAGCCTCTCCCGACAGTTTAAGTAATACTCTCTTATAACCTTCCATGTTTTTCTCCGTGCTATTATGAATTATTCGAAAATATCGTCGATATCAACATCGGCATAAGCAAGTGAACAGAAGCCTTCAAGAACTGCTCCGTTGTTCATCTGAACCGACTTAGCTTTAACATTACCCTTGATAATCGCAGTCGAATCAAAAACAACGGGTCCCTTGATATCAAGCTCCCCCTTAACAGCTCCCGCAACAACCGCGGTACCTGCCTTGATATCTCCCACAACAACAGTGCCGAGACCGATTTTAACGGTTCCCTCAGCATCGATATTGCCATCGAGACGCTTTGAATTTACATATACATCGGACGCTACCGAATTACCTGAAACATTACCGGTGATAGTAAGCTTTCCGATACACTCGATATCTCCGTTGATAGTTCCCATTATATTAAGAGAACAATCGGAAACAATGCTTCCGTTGATAGTGGTTCCCTTTGTGATTACAGAAACCTGATCGTCATACAATGACTCCGACACGGAAACAGAAGGCTTCTCCTGCTCTGCTTCGTCAAGTACATATTCTTCTTCGACAAGAACATCTTCATCCGAAACCGATGACTCGCTGAAAAGATTCTCGAGCAGACTCTCGTCTACAGGCTCCTCCTCATCAACTGCAGGTTCGGCAGCATCCTCGTTCACGGTCACAATTTCCTCATCTGCCTGATCATCGATAAACTCTTCATCATTGATGCTGACAGCGTCCTCATTTACATCTTTAAAAAAGCCCATAGTAATCTCCTCCGAAAAACATTCTGTTTTTCTGATTATAATATACCATGGGCTTATTGTCACGCAAAAACACGAAAATAAATTACGATTTAATTTTCTACAGGTTAACCTTTAGGGCCCTCATTGAATTGAGAATTGCCAGTACCGCAACTCCGACATCTGCAAATACCGCAACCCACATGGAGGCAAATCCAAACGCACCCAAAATCAGCACCGCAAACTTCACACCGAGTGCAAAAACGATATTCTCGCGAACTATTCTCAGAGTCTTTCCGGCTACTGTGATAACCGCAGCTATTTTAGAAATATTGTCATCCATAATAACAACATCCGCAGCTTCTATAGCCGAATCCGAGCCTAAAGAACCCATAGCGATTCCGACGTCCGCTCTGGTCAGAACCGGTGCGTCATTGATACCGTCTCCCACAAATGCAAGTTTCTGATTCTCCGAGAGTGAGTCAATGAGAGTCTCCACACACGCCACCTTATCGGCGGGCATCAAATCCGCATGAAGCTCATCTATCCCCAGTTCATTTGCAATACTTGAAGCCGCCTCGAGTCTGTCACCTGTAAGCATAACCGTCTTTAAAACTCCTGAACGCTTCAGTGCCTTGATTCCGTTCCCGGCATCGCGTTTTACAATATCCGAAATAACCACCGATCCCCTGAAAGTATTCTCCTCGGCAATATAAATAACGGTTCCGCTTTCCGAAGATTTCTCAAACTCAATACCTTCACGCTGCATCAGCTTTTCGTTGCCGGCAAAAACCTGCTTTGAACCGACTCTGACGGCTATTCCCATCCCGGGAACTTCGATATAATCGCTTACATCCGAGACGTCGGCATCTTTATTGTTTTTCTCGGCATAAGCTTTCGACACCGAATCGGCGATTGGATGAGTAGAATATTTTTCTGCCTTTGCTGCCAGTTCTAGAAGTTCACCCTCAGAAATACCGTGAGGCTTAATACAGGTAACAACAAATTTGCCCTGAGTAAGAGTTCCTGTCTTATCGAAAGCTACACATGTTAGCTTTGAGAGCGTCTCGAGATAATTGCTGCCTTTGACAAGCACACCGATTTTCGAAGCGGCACCTATTCCGCCGAAAAAACCCATCGGTACGGATATTACAAGAGCACAAGGGCACGAAATAACAAGGAATGTACATGCTCTTCCGATCCATTCAGCCCAGTTTCCGGTGATAATCGAAGGAATAACCGCAAGCAAAACTGCGCCTATTGTGACGATCGGAGTATAATATTTTGCAAATTTGGTAATGAAGTTCTCAGTTTTGCTCTTCTTGCTGCTTGCGTTCTCAACAAGCTCGAGTATTCTGGAAACAGTCGAATCCTCGTATGCCTTGGTTGTTTGAACCTTAAGAGTTCCGCTTCCGTTAATACAGCCGCTGATAATGTCTTTGCCTTCACAAATGCGTCTCGGTACCGATTCACCGGTAAGTGCCGCCGTATCGACAAAACTTTCTCCTTCAATTACAACTCCGTCCAAAGGAATCTTCTCTCCGGGACGGATAAGAATAATACTTCCTATTTCGACTTCATCCGGATCAACTTCCTCAATATTCCCTTCTTCATCCATAATATTGGCAAATTCGGGAGCGATATTCATAAGATCGGCAATCGACTGACGTGATTTTCCTACCGCATAGCTCTGGAAAAGCTCTCCCACCTGATAGAACAGCATGACTGCAACTGCTTCACTGAACTCCTTGGTCCCGTAAGCTCCCAGACCTGCAACAACCATCAGGAAATTCTCATCAAAAACCTGCCCATTTATAATATTCTTTATGGCCTTGACAAATATGTCATAACCGATAATTGCATAAGGAACCAGGAAAAACAGTCCTTCAAACCAGGTTCCCTCATAGTCTTTTAACGGTCCGTGGAAAGCAACCGCCAATGCAATAAACAGCACAAAAGATACAATAATCCTTAATAATGTTTTCTTCTGCTTTGATGTCATAATATACCCACCTGCTTCTGCGCACTATTCAATGACCGAAATTATTATTTGATTACGATAACGCAATCAGGTTCAATCTTCTTGCAGATTTTAACTGCCTCAGCAAGAATCTCATCGAACTTATCGTCATCGGCTTCAAGTGTAAGTTTTTGAGTCATGAAGCTGACAGTAGCGTTAATAACTCCGGGAAGAGCCTTTATTCCCTCTTCCATCTTCGTTGCGCAGTTTGCGCAATCAAGATCCTGTAAATTGAATTTCTTCTTCATTTTTTTACCCACCTTTTTATTTTTCTTCAATATGTTCAAGCCCGAGTTTCACTATCAGGCTGACATGCTCATCCGCAAGCATATATATAATCTGCTTGCCGTCTCTTCTGCTCGAAATAAGTTTTGCCTGTTTCAGAATCTTAAGCTGATGAGACACAGCAGACTGAGTCATATTAAGCATATCCGCTATGTCGTTTACACAGGCCTCGTTCTTAAACAGTACAAACAGAATTTTAATCCTGGTCGAGTCACCGAAACATTTAAACAATTCTGCCAAATCGTACAATTCATTCTCTTCAGGTAATTCGTGCAGCATATGTATCCCCTTTTCATATGAATTATTGTTCATATGTTCATGATATACTCATTAATAATATTTGTCAACATCTTTTTTCCGTCTTATTTCATTTGCAGGCGTCAACGTTTTTTAATCCGCTGTTATAAGCTGCCGTTTTTGTGCATATTATATGCAAAACCCGCTATTTTTCCTTACTTTTTCTATTTGACATAAAACTTAAGGAGTACAATAATAAATTCCGTCGTAATTATTAAATATTAATAAAATATATTAAGAGGATTCGAAATGAAATCAACTGCTTTTCCGAAGCCCAAAATCATGACATGCATGAAGGGCTATACTGCTTCTCAGTTAAAGAAGGATATTATTTCGGGAATCATCGTTGCCATTATAGCCTTCCCGCTCTCCGTTGCTCTTGCCATTTCTTCCGGAATGACACCTGAGAGAGGCTTATACACAGCTATCATCGGTGGTTTCCTTGTTTCGCTTTTGGGCGGAAGCCGAGTTAATATAGGCGGAGCCACAGCCGCGACGGTAATGACAGTATTCACAATCATTGCGGAACATGGTCTTGCCGGTCTTGCGATAGCTACCGTGCTTGCCGGACTTATTCTGATCATACTCGGTCTTTTAAAAGCCGGTGTACTGCTCAAATATATTCCCAGAACCATCACACTCGGATTCACCGCTGCTATCGGAATGGGTATCTTTTCAAGCCAGCTTAAAGGTTTCTTCGGTTTTGAGATGGAAAGCATTCCGGTAAATACCGTTGACAAGTTCGTAGCGTATTCAAAGGTTCTTAATACACTCGATTTGAATACTTTGCTGATTGGACTTATCGCAATGGCGGTACTAATCTTAGTCCCGATAATCTCGAAAAAGATTCCCAATTCGCTTGTGGCTATATTGGTAACAACACCCATCGTTTTATTGACAAAAATGGAAGTTCCCACCATCCGTTCGGTATACGGAGAGCTTCCCTCCCACTTCCCCAAGATTAAGATTCCGGAATTTTCATGGAACCTTATAGTGGAAGTAATTCCGTCGGCGGTTACTCTAGCAATTCTTATCGCAATTGTTTCGCTGCTGGCATGTGTAGTAACAGATGGACTTACAGGTGAGCCTCACGACTCCAACCAGGAGCTTATTGCGGAAGGTTTTGCCAATATATTCTGCGGTCTCTTCGGAGCGGTTCCCGTAGCAGGCGCGGTTGCCCGTGCTTCAACAAGCGTAAAAAGCGGCGGAAAGACCCCTGTTGCAGGAATGGTACACAGTTTGGTGGTTACACTTATTTTGCTGTTTATGATGCCCCTGGCAGGCTATATTCCCATGCCCACGCTTGCAGCAATCCTTATTCTGGTTGCCTACAACATGTGCAACTTCAAGGAGATTATTTCGATCGTAAAGAAAGCACCCAAATCGGATGTTCTTGTTCTTTTGATTACTTTCTTTGCAGGCGTAATCGTAAACCTTTTATTTGCAGTCGAGGTCGGTGTGCTTGCTTCATCGATACTCTTCCTTCGCCGAATGTCAAAGGTCACCACCATTCGTCAGTGGGAAGATGTTGCCGAAGATACACCCGATTATTCACAGCCGGAAAAGCTCAGTTATAAAAAGATCCCCGAGCATACTCTTGTTTATGAGATTGAAGGACCTATGTTCTTCGCAACCGTGGATGAACTTATTTCGCACATAAAAGTTAAACGCAGATACGATGCGATCATCCTTCGTATGCGAAGTGTAGGCGTCCTTGACATAACAGCGATCAGAGGCCTTGAACACTTACTCGACATGTGCAATGAAAAGCACATAAAGCTTATCTTCTCACATGTCAATCTTCAGCCTCGCGAAGTAATGACAAAATCAGGCTTCATGGATAAGGTCGGAAAAGAAAACTTCTGCCCCAATATCAATGCCGCCCTTGATCACGCCGAAGCAGTTGTAGCGGAAAGAGCCGAAGAAATGGCAAAAGAAGCAGCCGCTGAAGCCTTGAAGAATCAAGATCCTTCACAGTCATAAAACAAAGCTCAGCACACGGATATTAAATCCCGTTTAATCTGTAATATAAAAGACTCCGGTCTGCCGGCCTTAAGAATCGTTGTCGATTCCGTCAGCTGCAAACCGAAGTCTTTTCATTTGTTTCACGATTTCAGAGCAATCATCAGCTATACGATTTTATTCTCAAATCACAATATTTATTGATTTTCAATCAATACTTTCTCGATACTGTAGTATTGGTACCATCTTTCTCGACCTTAGCCTCTGTAGCCTGCTTGGCGGTACGAACAACCTCTTTGTAGAGGAATACGTCACGCTGGTGCGAAAGCTTGAAACTGCCATCCTTAATATAATGAGCTGCCGAGTCGTTTGAATGAACACTCTTAAGTTCAGATTTAAGCGCAGAACCGGTAATTGCACCTCCGAGCAAACCGATTACGGCAGCTATAATAGCATTCAGTCCCCATCTGAAGGACTTGATGGCTCTCTGAATTTTAGAGAACGAATTCCACTCCGCATATGTATAACCGTTAACTTTACATGATCTTGATGCCTCATCGATAAAAGCATTAATGGCCCCTTCGTAATTGTCGCCGGCAATGTTATTGAATGCGGCATCCGAAAGTGCCGTAAGCGTTGAAGCTTTCTCCGGCAATCCCTTTCCGGATACTACAAGGTCACGTGTATCAACCATGAAAATCAATCCTACATAGTCATCTCCGAAAGTAGCGTCACAATATTTTTTAATAACCTGCTTTGCGGCAGCCTCAGAATCGCCGGCGCCGTCATCAAGGCTTTCGATAGTCATAACAGCAAGACCGATTCCGAGTTCATTGCCTACAGTCTGCAATCTGCCTTCGATTGATGCTGCGGCTGAATCGGTAAGTACGCCTGCATTATCTACAAGATGCACCTTTCCATCGGAAGCTGCCGAAGCTCCGATAACAGGTACGAGGCACAGAACGAGTGCCATAATAACAGCAAATAAAGATTTCTTCATCGTTCTCTCCCCCCCTATGCACCTAAAAACTTTATAAGGAACAATACAACAATCGCAATTGCTGCTGCTTTGATTCCTGCTGCCCTGGATGCCGCCTTTTTAAGATTGTTGTCGCAAGGAAGATCTCCGACAAACTTTCCTGTCTGACCGTTCATAGCAAAAATGTAGTTCTTATCATTCCATTTCGTATTGAGTATCCAAACCGGAAGCAAAGCGTACTTTGCGGATCCGTTTGAGAGATTGACATTGGTATTCTCAGCCTCAATCGAATTGTAACCCTGAACAGTCTTTCTGATTTCCTGTAAAGTAGAATTCTTTACACGCTGATTTGCACGGGGCTGACATTCATCACATTTGACATCGTACTTATCAGCCACAAAACCTGCCATATATGCGGTCTGGAAATCCTTTGCTTCCGAGAAATCAAAAGGCTCAAGAGATTCCATAAGGTCATTCTCAATTTTCTTTGATCCGTCAACGGGAATGTTCTCAAATGCAAGATATCCTCTTCTCATTACCGCATAATGAGAAATTTCCTCACAGTCAAAGTTGCCCTCGGTATACTTTCTGGACTTGGTAGCATGATATCTGATGCTTGCTTCCGCATCGGAATTAAAGATCCAGTAAGGAACATATATACCTGTAATATCGCTGACGTGATTCTGCTGAGTAAACACCTTCGGAAGAAGTTTCTTCCCGGTAAGGTGTTTCTCAAATGCAGCCATAGCGGCTTTCTTGTCAAGTTTAAAGGGAATAACCAGATCGGGCTTCAAATCTCCCTTAAGGTTGCCCATCATCACAACAGGGCTGTCACAATAAGGACACTTTGAAGCAGAAGTATTCTCATCAAGAACGATCTGCGCTCCGCATGACTTACATGAATAAGCCTTCATGCCCTCGTCGGCCTCTGACCAGATATCTGTAGATTCATTTTCCCACTCAAGGTTTTCCGTGGTTTCTTCATTAAGCTCCTCGTCGAGCTGCTTAAATGTCTCCATCTCAAACTCGTTATCACAGAAGGGACATTTAACCTTTCCTATGCCGCTGTCAAACTCGAGTTTTCCTGAGCAGCACGGACATTTATATTCCAATAAGGCCATTTAAAACTCCATTCTATAGAAAACAAAGCGGGTATTTCTATCCGCTTTGTTTGCCATCATATAATATACTGACTGATTATGCGCGAGGCTTTCCGCAATTGGTACAGAAGTTTCCTGTGTTAACTGTACCGCATGAACATGTCCAGCCTGCTGCAGGGCGCTGTGAGCCGCAATTTGTACAGAAGTTTCCTGTATTAACTGTACCGCATGAGCATGTCCAGCCTGCTGCAGGAGCAGGTGCTGCTGCAGGAGCGGGTGCTGCGGGTGCCTGCTGAGCAACCTGATAAAGGCCTGCTGCAGACATACCTGTCATATTCTGTGCCATATTCATACCCATAAAGCCTACTGCGGCTCCGGCTGAATTGCCTGCTGCGGTCTGCATAGCCTGTGCTGTAGCGCCTGCCATAAGGCCTGCACCCATACCGGCATTGCTGAGAACCTTAGCCTGCTGAAGCTGCTTAATCAAAGCTGCATCCTCATCGCTTAAGTTGATAGCATTGGGGCTGAACTTAGCAATTGTAATACCACGTGTATTTGTCCAAGTCTCCTCAAGAACTTCCTGAAGTGCCTTCTCTAACTCAAGTGCATGAGCGGGAATCTCACTGTAACGAATACCCATAGCAGAGATCTTTGCAAGTGCGGGCTGAAGAGCTGCGAGAATCTCTGACTTTAAGGTTGAATCGATTTCGGAACGATTGTATTCCTTTGTTACATTACCGCAAACGTTTGTATAGAAAAGAACAGGATTGGTAATCTTGTAAGTGTAGATAGCGTTAAGACGAAGACCCATCTCGATATCAAGGTCAATCTTGGGATCAACCACACGGAAAGGAATGGGGCTGGGAGTTCCAACCTTGTTGTCGAGAATTTCCTTTGTGTTGAAGTAATAAACTCTCTGATCCTTGCCTGTATCTCCGCCGTAAGAAATACGTGAGCCGATTTCCTTAAGTGTTCCGAGGAGGCTCTGTCCGAGGCTTCCTGCGAAAAGACTGGGTGAAGATGATGTATCGTATGTAAACTGACCGGGCTCGGCACAAACTTCAACTACCTTTCCCTGATCAACGATAATCATACACTGTCCGTCAGCAACAACAACACCGCTACCGTTTGAAATAATGTTGTCATCGCCCTTATTGTTTCCGTTTGTTCTCTTCATTCCACGAACTGCGAGAACGTCCTTGTCAATTGCTTCACAATAGAAATATTCTTTCCACTGATCTGCAAAAACCGATCCAACTGATGCTAATGCTGCTTTAATAAGTCCCATTTTTTTCTCCTTTCGAATTCCATGAGTTTTTCTAACCCTACTCAAGAAATAAGTATAACTATTTATAAATAATTTTGCAAATATTTTTAATTGATTATAAAGTTATACTCTCTCTTCCCTTTTCAACGAGTTTATAGTAGAATAAATCATTGTTAGGAAAAATCGCAAAAAAGGCACAATAGCGGCAGTTATTTTGCCGAATAAGGAGTTTATTATGGGAAAGAAATCTGTTAAAGAAAACAAGAATATCTACCAGACCAGCCGTGAGGCAATGGGATATACCCGTGAAAAAGCAGCCGAACAGCTTGAATTTATATCAGATGACCGAATCGAAAAAATAGAAAGCGAGAAGTCATATCCCCATCCCGACGAAATCGTTGCAATGGCAGAAGTTTACAAGAACCCTTCTCTTCGCAATTATTACTGCACGCACGAATGTCCCATCGGCCAGGGCAGAGTTCCGGAACTTCAGTTAAAGGATCTTTCACAGATTGTTTTGGAGATTCTGAACTCTCTGAATTCAATCGAAAAAGAAAAGAGCAATTTCATCAACATTACCGTTGACGGTGCCATTACCGAAGATGAATACAAGGATTTTGCCAAGATTAAGACTCAGCTTGACAGCATCTCCGTATCCGTCAGATCACTACAGCTTTGGGTTGAGCAGACCATTGCAAACGGAGATATCGACGAGAACGCATTAAACGCCTACCTTGATAAATAAATCTTATCTAATGGCAATATAGCCGATGCCCAGAATCAAAATATAAGTAATTCAATATAAAAAGCGCATGAAATTTGAAGCACTGTCTTCTTCTTTCATGCGCTTTTATTTTTATTTTATCAGACTATGGGTTCATATCTGAGTCTGACGTCGGGAAGTTCTTTAAGCTCCGCATAATAATTGATGGTCCAGTCGTCTCCCTGTGAAGGATCGTTCACACCTTCTGCCGGAGGCGCAAAAATATTAAGCTTCACAACCTCACCCGCCTTAATCTCCTTGCCGTAAAATGCGGGCATAAAGTCTACGAAAGTTGCTCCGGGAGCCTTATAGAACCAGCGTCCGTTAATCTCGAGCATAAGATTCATGTCCTTTAATGTGCCGCTAAAGTTTGCTTCGGCAAATACAGGGTTTCCCTCGAACACATAATCAAGAGAAATTCCTTCCGCATCCTCGGCCCCGCCCCATCTGAGCTTCACAGGAAGTTCTCCGCAATTTGCATACTCTTTCTGAGGCTTGAAAAAGTCATCATCGATAATATCCCTGTAGGTCGCAAGCAAGGGCCATTCAAAACCGTTGTCGGGGTTACTGGGATCGGTAAACTCAAGGCCCAGTCTTCCGTCATCTCGGAACTGATAAAGGGTAATTCCGGCACAGCAATTATCGGGATCGGCTTTTACCAGATCGTAGAATTCCTTCATCATAGCTGCCTGCTTGTAAGGCCCTGCCACATCTCCGTCTGAGTTAAGCTCCGACATTACAAGAGGCTTCTTTTCACCGTAAAGTTCTACATATCGATTGTATGTAGCCTTCATCTGGTCGAAGATAATCTTACAATCGGTGAGCTTATGACTTGAATTGTCTTTCTCCGCAACCTCGTAAGGCCAGCCCCAGTTAAGCGCGATATAATTGTCGATTGACCAGAAATCTGTTACTTTGCCGGCTTCCATAAAGGTCTCTTCCATTTCAAGCTTAGGGTTCTCAACATCCGTTACCTGCCCTGCACAGAGAATAATCTTAATCTGGGGTGCGTACTCTTCGAGCAGTTTCTTGAATCTTACAAAGAAATCGGCAATTTCCTGATATGTTGAACGCTTAGTATATGCAAACCAGTTGCCCGTACATTCGTGATTAAGTCTGAGCATCATTCTGCCGTAAGGCTTCAAGTCCTTCGCAATCGCAATAATCTGCTCATCACTTATATGAGGATCGCAGGTAAGTGTAAGGATAACATCCTGACCATGACGGCGTACATCCTTCATGCATGTAAAGGGTTCACCTTCCGTATTGCCTTCAAGGCCACCCTTATAAGTGAAATAGTTGTCATAAGGATAATCCCAGGCAAAGCCAACTTCTTTATCAGCAAATGCTTCCTGGGCACGCACCGGCCAGCCTTCATCGAGCGGATAATAACAGTACATAAGGTTGATACCGCGATGAGGACGGTGAAGTTTGTTCAGAATATAATCCTGATCTACATAAAATCCTCTCTCGCTTCCGTCTCCGAGATCCACCGCACATTTTGCAGGTTTAAGTTTTACTTTTGATATATTCATATAATGCTCCTTCCTTACATTTCAAATTTAATTACATTTCAAGTTAAATTACATCTGATGCTTAACAATTGTATATTCATTTCCCCTTCTGTAAAAAGGGCATCTGTAATTCGGGTTCTCTGCCATTCTTGCAACATCATCCTCATCAAGACAGGACTGAGAACAATAATATTCTTCCATCTCCTCGTCGTAATCAAGATACATGCAGTCATCGCAGCTTACCGCGCTGTTCTTCTTTTCCATTCCGTTTCCTCTTGTTATTGCTGCCGTTACCGTAATCGGTATTACTATAATTACTGCTTTTTCCGGTTTTGCTTTCTTTTTTATCTTTGCTGTTTTTATTGTCGGTCTTTTTATTTCCGAAAGAATTCTGATTCGAAGAACCGTTCCTGCCCTGTCTTTTCGAAGCCTGCGATGCCTCACGGTATTCGTTTGTTATCTTTCTTGGAGGTATCAGACATTTCGAACGATCAAAGCCAATCAGATCTTCTCTTCCCGCCTTAATGAGAGCTTCTTTAACAAGTTCATAGTTTTCCGGCTTTCTGTACTGTATGAGGGCTCTTTGCATAGCCTTTTCATGAGGAGTATTCGGAATGAACACTTTCTCCATGTTAGCCGGATTGACTCCGGTATAGTACATAACCGTCGATATGGTTGAAGGTGTAGGATAAAAATCCTGAACCTGCTCCGGCATGTAGCCGAGATTTCTGACGGATTCGGCCAGTGCAATCGCATCCTTTATGGTGGAACCGGGATGTGAAGACATAAGATACGGAATAACAAACTGATTGATTTTAAGTTCCTTATCAATCTTGTCATACATTTTGAGGAACTGATTGTAAACTCCGCTCTCAGGCTTGCCCATCATATTAAGAACAGGTGTCGAAACATGCTCCGGAGCAACTCGCATCTGACCGCTGATATGATATTTGCAAAGTTCCCTTAAAAACGCTTCTCCGTTCTTGTCGGCCAAAATGTAATCAAATCTAAGGCCCGATCTGACAAATACTTTCCTTACGTTCGGAATTTTGCGAAGCTTTCGAAGCAGCGTAAGATAATCCGAATGATCGGCCCTTACGTTTTTACATACCGTAGGGAAGAGGCACTGCTTGTTCATACATACGCCTTTTGTGGTCTGCTTGGCACAGGCAGGAGCCCTGAAGTTCGCCGTAGGTCCGCCAACATCATGAATATACCCCTTAAAATCCCGATCAAGAGTCATCTGCGTGGCCTCTTTGACAAGTGATTCATGGCTTCTGACCTGCACTATTCTTCCCTGATGGAAAGTCAATGCACAAAAATTGCAACCTCCGAAACACCCTCTGTTGCTGGTAAGGGAGAATTTAATCTCGCTGATTGCGGGAACCCCGCCTTCGGCCTCATATGAAGGATGGTAACTATTCATATAAGGAAGCTCGTAGACATCATCGAATTCCTGCGTCGTGAGAGGTCTCTGGGGCGGATTCTGAACAATATATCTGTTTTGACCGTACTGTTCGATCAGAGGTCGAGCGGTATAAAAATCGGTATTTATGTACTGAGTGTAAAAGCTCCTTGCATATTCGAGTTTGTCTGCAGTAAGCGCATCATAATCGGGAAGCACAATCCCGTTTACGACACCGGATATATCTCTGGTTTTGTAAACCGTACCGTTTACGAAAGTGATATCCGAAATATCGATACCCGAAGCCATCGCATCTGCAATCTCGACAATGGTAAGCTCTCCCATTCCGTATATCAGAAGGTCGGCACCGGAGTCGAGAAGAATTGATTTTTTAAGTTTGTCCGACCAGTAATCATAGTGCGCAAGGCGACGCAGACTTGCTTCGATGCCTCCTATGACAATCGGCACATTTTTAAACTTCTTTTTTATAAGATTGCAGTAAACTATGGTCGCATAGTCGGGCCTGTGACCTGTTTTTCCGCCCGGAGTGTAAGCATCCATTGATCGTCGCTTTTTATTGACGGTATAGTGGTTTACCATGGAGTCCATGTTGCCTGCAGCCACCAGGAAACCCAATCTTGGTCTTCCAAATACCGCAATACTCTCTTCGTTTTTCCAGTCGGGCTGTGAAATAATAGCCACACGATAACCGTGCGCTTCAAGCACTCTGCTGATAATCGCAGGTCCGAAAGACGAATGATCCACGTATGCATCACCGATGACATAAACAAAATCTATATAGTCCCATCCGCGTTTTTTAACGTCTTCGGGACAAATCGGTAAAAAATCCTTCATTCGAAAGATCTCCTTAATCGTAAAAGTCTGACTCCAATTATACATTATTTCTGTTGTTTCGTGTATAGTCAAATGATATAATACATGTATTATTTTACATTTTTCGTGTAGTTATAAGTGAGGTCTGAGTTTGAAAAAAACCAAAAAGAACATATCCGGGGCCTCTATCATTGCCATCGGATTTTTAATAATGATACTGCTGGGTACTCTCCTCTTGATGCTTCCCGTATCTTCGAAGGGTAATACCCCCGCAGATTTTATCACAGCTTTGTTTACCGCCACAAGTGCTTCCTGCGTAACAGGACTTGTTCTCGTAGACACCTTCACTCAGTGGAGTATTTTCGGACAGTTGGTTTTGCTGGTGCTCATTCAGGTAGGCGGTCTGGGCTTTATTACCTTCTTCGTAATGATTACCTTATCAATCCGCAGAAGTCTTAACCTTCGTACAAGAAGTCTTATCAAAGACAGTATCAGTACCATGGACTACGCCGGGACGGGAAATCTTGTAAAGCTTGTCGTATTCGGAACGCTTCTGGTAGAAGGAACGGGTGCAATTCTGCTGGCATCACGCTTTATTCCCGAAATGGGTTGGGGCAAAGGTATTTACTACGGTATATTCCATTCAATCTCCGCATTTTGCAATGCCGGCTTTGATCTTATGGGCTTCAGAGAGCCCGGTTCGTCGCTCACCTATTATGTTGATGACCCGGTTGTAAATATTACGATGATTCTCCTTATCCTTATCGGTGGACTGGGATTTATAGTTTGGGCGGATTTAAAGGCCAAAAAGTTCCGTTTTAAAAAGTACACGCTCCAAACCAAGGTCGTTCTGATAGGCGCCACCGTTCTGGTATTCGGTGGAGCTCTTCTCTTCTACATCTGTGAGAAAGACAATACCCTCGCGGATTTAAGTGTTGGCGGCAAAATATTCGCGAGCCTTTTCGGAGCGGTTACCCCCCGTACCGCAGGCTTCAATACCGTCGACAACGGTGCGCTTACGGAATCCGGTAAGCTTTTGACCATCATTCTGATGTTCATAGGCGGCAATCCCGGTTCAACCGCAGGCGGTGCAAAAGTTACCACAATCTTTGTGCTTTACGCTTATGTCATCAGCTCCTTAAAACGCCGCTCGGGAGTTGAAATCTATGGCAGAAGAATCGATGATGAAACACTGAAAAAAGCCGCAAACGTATTTATGATCAATCTTACGATTGCACTGTCGGCCTGCGTTGTTCTGACCGCTATGCAGGGCTTCAAACTCTCCGACACTATGTTTGAAATATTCTCTGCGGTAAGTACCGTCGGTATGTCAGCGGGCCTTACCGGAAAACTCAACCTGGCAGGCAGACTGATTGTAATAGTCATCATGTATCTCGGACGAATAGGAAGTTTATCCTTCGCCTTAAGCTTTACGGACCGCAAAGTTATTCATCCTGTTTCAAAGCCCCGTGAAAACATAAACGTCGGCTGATATTCTTTATTATTGGAGGTTTTTTATGAAATCAATTCTTGTTATCGGACTCGGACAGTTCGGACGTGCTCTTATAGAAGGACTTATTAAAAGAGACAATCAGATTATGGCTATCGATACGGACGAAGCTCTGATAGAAGACATTGCTCCTTTCGTTGACGCCGCTACCATCGGTGATTGTACCAATGAGAAGGTAATTGACAGCCTTGGGGTTCCCGAATACGATCTTTGCTTTGTCTGCATAGGTGATTCCCATTTTCAGGCAGCACTCGAGATTACAGCCATCCTTAAGGAAAAAGGAGCTAAATATGTCATCAGCAAAGCCAACAGCGAACTTCACGAGCGTTTATTAAAACGTGTCGGTGCCGATGAAATTGTATTCCCGGATAGGGATATCGCGGACCGCTGCGCAGTCACTTACAGCTCGGAAAATATCTTTGACTACATCGAGCTCGAGGAAGATTACAGCATTTACGAGATTACACCTTTAGCCTCATGGTTTGGAAAAACCCTTGCCGAGGTGAACATCCGGGCATGCTACAGTGTCAATGTCATTGCTGTACGTTCCGCCAATAAAAAGGGCCTGAATATGAATCCCGGCCCCAATTATACCATGAAGGAAGATGACAAGCTTCTTGTTCTCGGGCATCAAAAAGATCTTCTGAAACTCGAGAAAAGACTTCCTGAATAAAATCTGGTCTTATATTTTTTGTTTGTTTTGATGCTTTTTCTATCCTCACATTATCCTTATACTGTTCAACAGAAATAAGGGAGGTATACAAAATGACATCAAAAAACACAAAAAAACTAGCTATGGCAGGATTAATGGCTGCCCTTTGCTACATAAGCTTCGCTTTCTTAAAAATTGACATCCCGATCGGGCCCGACGGAAAGACCGCCATTCACCTCGCAAATACTTTTGTGGTTCTTGGCGCACTTTGCCTGGGCGGTGTCTGGGGTGGTCTTGCAGGTGCTGTAGGTCTTTCACTTGCGGATCTGACAGGAGGCTACGTAACTTCAGCCCCCAAAACATTTATTCTCAAGCTTCTCATCGGACTTGTTGTCGGACTCGTAGCCCATACGATTTTTAAGATTCGTGAAGAAAAAAGAACATCCAAGATTCAGCTTTTCACACTTATTTCCACAATCGCAGGACTTGGATTCAATGTATTTGCCGATCCGATTGTAGGCTATTTCTACAAACAGTACATTCTCGGTCAGCCTCAGGAGATGGCCAAGGTACTGGCTAAATTCGGTGCGTTTGCGACACTTATCAATGCCGTTATCGGAGTGATCCTTTCAACCGCTCTTTATCTTGCACTTCGCCCGGCTCTTCGTAAAATGGATATACTTTAAAAGCCAAAAGCCGATACTTTTCGATTATTAACGAATAAGTATCGGCTTTTTATTTATATTCAGATATTTACAGACTTATCATTCATTTACAATCTTAATAACATCTGCGACAGACATCCCCTGCTCCTTTGCGATTCTTGCAAGGTCGTCATATTCATATTTTTCTCTCTTTACGCCGTATCCCTCGCTGACTTTCACACCTACTTCTCCAAGCGGTGTATCCAGCTTACGGAAGCTTCTGTTAAGAACATATCTGTTAAAACTGTTCTCGCGGATACCAATTGTGGTTGTATGCTTAAAAATTGTTTCAACGATTTTATCCTTGTCGGAAGGTTTACAGAGAACATTGAGCATGGTACCGGGACGAGATTTTTTCATTCCGATTGCAAGTGTATACACATCAAGCGCACCCGCTTCAAAAAGTCGGTCCATGGCAAAGCCCAGGCACTCGGCTGTCATATCGTCAATATTGCAGGAAAGTTCAAGAACATCGTCCTTGCTGCCGGCAGTTTCTCCAAGCATTGCTCTTACGCAGTTTGCTGCCGCAAAATCCTTCTTGCCCATTCCGTATCCGATTTTTTCAACTGTCATTACAGGCATCTTGGAAAAATCAGTCGCAAAATGCTTCAAAAGAGCTGCACCCGTAGGAGTACAAAGCTCACCTCTAATATCCCCGCTGTAGATGGGAACCTCACGAAGAATATGCGCCGTTGCCGGTGCGGGGACCGGCAATATACCGTGTGCGCATCGAACCTGTCCGCTTCCCACATGAACGGGCGAAGCCACAACCGTCTCGATACCAAGCTTCTCTATCAACAAACATACCGCAGCAACATCGGCAACCGCATCCATTGAGCCAACCTCATGGAAATGAATCTGTTCGATCTCAACTCCATGGACATGGCTTTCCGCATCGGCAATAAGTCTGTAAACCTCAACTACATCGCTCTTAACTTTATCCGAAACCTGAAGTGACTCAATAATGTGTCTGATTTCTTCCATGCCCGTGTGATGATGATGCTGCTCGTGATAATGATCGTGGTCATGCTCGTGATGATGATGCTCGTGATAATGATCGTGGTCATGCTCGTGATGATCATGCTCATGATGGTGATCGTGGTCATGCTCGTGATGATCATGCTCATGATGGTGCTCGTGGTCATGCTCGTGATGATCATGCTCATGATGATGTTCGTGGTCATGCAAATGCTCATCTTCTTCGACTCCCGAAACCGTCACTTTCATGTGTGTGCCCACTATGCCGCACTTTGTCATCGGCTCTGCCTCAAAAACAACATTCGGAATACCCAGACCGTTCATGTATTTAATAAAATCCTGCTTTGCGGAATCATCCAATAATTCATACAATGCGGCGGTAAGCATATCCCCTGCTGCACCCATACCGCAATCAAGATAAAGTGTCTTCATAATTTTTTCTCCTTTAAGTCATCGTGACCTCATGTGGTTTTGCAGACAAAACCGTATTTCTCCGGTCGCAATCATTTAGCCAGATAAACACTTATCAGTATAATCGCTGCTCCGATTACCTGATAAACCGAAAAGCTCTCTCCGAGTATAAAAACACCGGCAGCAATCGATATAACCGTTGTAAGATTTGCAAAAAGAGTCGCTTTTGATATAGAAACATACGCACTTCCGAAGTTGAGCAGCAAGAAAGCCACAACGGAAGAAACCACCGATAAATATAAAATGCTGAGCCAGAACATGGGCTGACTTATCGGATAAACAATCAGTTCATCGAAACGGCCCATACTGCTGCAAAGTGCCAGAATAATATAGAATGCACTTCCGAGCCCGAACATAACATATGTTCTTTCGAGCGGCGAATAATCATCGGCCGTCTTTTTGCTGAACACATAAAATAAAGAACCTGCAAGAACCGCAATCAGCAGAAATACAATTCCTTTAAGCGACGATGTCATATCCGCAGCACCGACGGTAGTCAGAACTACTCCGAACACCGATGCCAGTGCACAAAGCAATTGTCTGGCCGTAACCTTGGAATGCATAATTATGTCTATAACAATACCGAATATGGGAATAACCGCAATAATAACCCCTGCAAATGCCGATGATGTATAGACTATTCCGTAATTTTCCGCGATAAAATAAATAATCGGCTGAAACAAAGCAAGAAGAAGTATATACTTCTTCGGCTTCTTTTTAAGTGAAAATCCGATAAGCGGCTCTCCGGCTTTATTCTTCAGTCTCCTGCCCACGAAGACTATAAGATTCAATACCGCAAAGGCCACAGTAAAGCGAACTGCGATCAATACCTCGGGAGTGGTCAAGTCAAGAGCCAGCTTTGAAAACAAAAAGCTGAAACCGAATATAACATTTCCCATAATGACAGCCCAAAGAGCCGGTCTGTTCTTATTCATACAAATCCCCCGGACCTAGTAATTCCAAAAAGGAAAGCTCCCCTATAAGGAGCTTTCCTTCTCATAATATCATTTTCAATTTATCTTGTACATGAAATTAAAAATGTAATTCTTTAATTTTTTATAAATTCCTATTGTCATACCAAAATCATGATTTCTTCTGCGGTTTCAAGCACCAAAACACAACGTTCATTACTATAACTATGATTGCCACTACTGCCATAGACACCCAAAAACCCATATCGAGCCCCATAATTTCCGTTGTTTTAAACAATTTCATCCAAAGTGATATCCAATTTACTTTCATTTAAAATTACCTCCCAAATATCATAACAGTTCACCGTAATGCTTCACATAAGCCTTCTTTAAGCTTGTTGCAAGACACATATAAAGAAGAATGCAGGGAATCAAATAAGCAAAGTAAGACGCAGGAAGCGCAACAAATCCAAGCATTGCTCCAAAACCCGTAAACGGAATAACAGTAAGCAGCGCAATACCCGTAAAGGTAAGTAATGTAAGCGGTGCCGAAGCACGGCTCTGGATAAAGGGAATCTTGGGTGTTCGAATCATATGGATTACGAGAGTCTGACTCCACATCGATTCCACAAACCATCCTGCCTGGAACATAGCTGCATATCTGAATTTTATATCTGCAAGTTCCGCGCCGCTGAAGTGGTTTGCCAAATCATTGAACAGCACTCCCTTGGAAACAAAAATAGGACAGAATACAAAATACATAAAGATATACGTCGTAAAATCAAAAATGGAGCTTGTGGGTCCGATCCAGATCATAAAGTTACCGACACTTGATGCATCCCACTTTCTGGGTTCTCTGATGAACTCCTTATCAACGTTATCCCAGGGGATCGCTGTACATGATAAGTCATAAATAAGGTTCAGGAATATAAGGTGCACGCTTTCCATCGGAAGGAACGGAAGCAATGCACTTGATGCGAGCACAGAAAACATATTTCCAAAGTTGGAGGATGCTGTCATCTTTATGTACTTAATCATATTTGCATATGTCTTTCGTCCTTCGATAATACCTTCCTCAAGAACCATCAAATCTTTTTCAAGAAGAATAATATCCCCAGACTCCTTTGCAACATCTACCGCTGTATCAACAGAAATGCCTACATCCGCAGCTTTCATAGCTGCTGCATCATTTATTCCGTCACCCATATAGCCTACAACATGACCATTGTTTCTGAAAAGTGAGACAATTCTTGCTTTCTGATTTGGTGTGAGTTTTGCAAATACATCAGTTGACTCAAT
>JAZLGZ010000064.1:0-4257 GCA_045616585.1 Lachnospiraceae bacterium | reverse complement strand
AATCTTTCTTACATCGATTTCCCCGCTTTCTTCATCGAAGTTGCGAAAATCAAATCTAAACTTCCCCTCACCTGCCGCTTCAACCGCCGAGGCTATATTATTAATCCTGCCGTCATATCTGTCGGACTTACCCAAAAGTATTTCATTACCGTTGATATGGAGAGAAATATCATTTCTGACACCGAAAACAATATCATCCGCAGCAAGGCTGTTTTTCTTCAAAAGCATAAGAATATCAAGTATTGTATCAAATACAACATTATTCCCCGTTTCCAGTTTCTTCCCCAACGTATAATCAGCGATGTTAAGACCTTTGATTACCGGTATATCGTCAAGGCGTTTCGAAGAAGAATCGACCATGATTCCTTCTCTGTCAAAGTATGCATAAGTTCCCATATGCTCAATACAGCCGGTAACCGCCTTGTCATAAACATAAACAATAACAGAATTCTTATCTGTAATTTCAACATCGACTTTCTCTATAAACGGGATGGACAACGAAGTAAATTTATTGATTCTGTATGCAAACAGAATCGTATAATTATCAAGTTTTGAAGTAAACAGTTTATCTTTTATCTCTTCATCCGAATATATTTCACTGCCTCGAATATCAATATTTTCGAGCTTGCAGGTCATCATAAACGCAATCACGGCGATAACAACCGCGAGCAATAACGCAAGCCTGATTATGATTCCGACAGGGCTTTTCTTATTCTCATCCATTAAAAGCCTTATCCTTATTTGTATATTTTGAAACCGACAACACGATACCCATCTCAATCATCAGAACAACCAGAGAACTTCCTCCGTAGCTGATAAAAGGAAACGGAATACCTGTCGCAGGAACCGAATTCGTAACCACCGCAATATTAAGCAGCACCTGCATTGCCACGTGAGTCAATGCCCCGGTTGCAATAAGGCCTCCATACATATCCGGTGCATTTAATGCTATTAAAAGCAGCCTCCAGAACAGCATAAGGAATGCAGCAATTACCATTATGGCACCGAATATTCCGAGTTCCTCACATATAACCGTAAAAATCATGTCGGTATGAGCTTCCTCCAAAATACCCTGCTTCTGAATACTGTTTCCCAGACCTTTGCCCCAAAGTCCGCCCGAAGCAATAGCATAAAGTCCTTTTGTGATCTGTCCTACTTCCTGCTTCTCATCATTTCTGTTAAGCCAGTTTTTTACACGGCTTCCACGGTAACCCGCAGCCAGTACGAATACGGCAACAAACACCAGCATGAATGCGATTACAAAGAAATAATATTTCTTTACTTTGGATCCGACGAAACATATAACTCCGAGTATGCCGCAAATTATGACCGCCGAACTTAAATTTGCGACAGCAACAAGTATAATAAGCGGAGAAAGATACATCGTAACTCCTATAAACCCGGCAATCGAAGTAGTCATATGATTCACCTGCTGAATCATGAACGCCGCAAAGAGTATGGTACAAAGTTTTATAAGCTCAGATGGCTGAACTCCGGCGATTCCCGCCTTAATCCATCTCGAAGAGCCTCCCGCGGAGTAACCCGCAATCGAAACAAAGCCCTGCAATCCGAGGCATAATATGTAAAAAATCCAAATCGGTCTTATGCCGAAAAACCATTTAAGCGGTCTGATATAAAACCTGTAGTCGATAAAGGAAAGAACAATCATCAGTACAAGCCCGACAATCAAAAACATTCCCTGACGTTTAAAATACAATTTAGGCTCTTTATAATACCAGGCAGCATTGTAAGAACTTACACTGTAAATCATTACGAGGCCGAAAACACTGACCAGTACAATAAGCATAAAAAGAATGAAATCATAATTGCTCGTGACTATTTTTTTATTCTTTTTCTCCAGCTCTTCCATAGTCTGTAAGCCTCCGCAAAACTATATCAAAGAGCTCTGACAAGCTCCTTAAAGATATCTCCTCTTTCTTCATAGTTCTTAAACATTCCCCAGCTGGCACAGCATGGTGAAAGCAGAACCGTTTCACCTTGAACGGCATTCTCGGAGCAATACTTTACGGCCTCTTCCATACTCTCAACAAAAGAGTAGTCCGTAAATCCGTGCTTCTCACAGCATGCCGCAATCTTTTCTCTGGTCTGACCCATCAATAACAGATGCTTGATTTTACCGTCGAAGCTTTCGATCCACTCATCATATTCGGAGTTTTTATCGTATCCGCCTCCAATAAGGTAAGTAGGAGTAGTCATTGCATTGACAGCCTTTATTGATGCATCGGGATTCGTCCCCTTCGAATCATTGTAATACTTAACACCGTTTTTTGTAGCAACATATTCTATTCTGTGAGCTACGGGAGTAAACGAATATACCGCATCACGAATAATGTCTGTAGGAATACCCAAAGAAATCGCACAGGCAACCGCAGCCATAACGTTTTCGTAATTGTGAAGACCAATAAGAATCATTTTGTCCACTTCGACGACAGGCTCACTAACACCATCCTTTGCGTAATAAATAACACCTGCATCATAATACATGCCGTTATCAAGTTTGTGAGCAGAAGAAAACCACATCACCCGTGACTTAATCTTTTCTGCCTCTTTACGGAGAATCTCATCCTCGTAGTTTAAAATGCAAATATCGTTTTCGGTCTGGTTAAGCGCAACATTCATCTTTGCGGCAATATAGTTTTCCATCGTATGATGTCTGTCAAGATGGTCCGGAGTAATATTCAGTACCATTCCGACATTGGGATGGAAAGTTTCGATTGTATCAAGCTGGAAGCTGCTGAGCTCAGCAACAGTAACGGAATCTTCAGTACTAGTCTTAACAAGTCTCGTATAGGGAATACCGATATTACCCACAACAAGGGTATTCTCAACATATTTGCCGATAATATAACCCGTAAGCGCAGTAGTCGTGGTCTTGCCGTTGGTTCCCGTAACCCCGACAATTCTGCCCCTCGAAAAATAATACGCAAGTTCGATTTCACCGATAATCTTAACACCCGCTTTTTCGATTTCAAGAACTACAGGAAGATCCTTGGGAACTCCGGGGCTTAATATCAATAAGTCAAGGTCTTCCGTACATTCTTTTGTCATTTCCCCGAGAACAACTCTTCCGGTGAAATTGCCGGGGAGTTTTTTCATGATATCTTCGTTCGAAAGATTCCCCTTCACATTTGCATCGTAAAGTATAACCTCCGAACCTGTTCCGGTTAACAGTTCAGCAGCCGAAATGCCGCTCAGACCTGCACCTATTATAAGAATTTTCTTACCGTCAAAATTCATATTTATCTCCATCTTACAGTTATTTTTCCGTAATCCGATTTTTTCAAACAAACACTACATATTGTGTTCGACAATTTCACATATAACATTATATTAGTCACAATATTACTCGTCAATACCTTCGGGAAGCACATCGGGACTTGCTTCGTCCTGCTCACTGTCATAGTCCGGATCCGAATTCTCGATCAGGCTCAAATCAACATTGTATTCGATATCACCGTCAGGATACATCCCTAAATAAGGAAGAATTTCTTTCATAATCGCCGATGACATTCGGGTTGCAGGTGAACTGCTTCCGTTTACTGTTTCATCATGTACTTCGTCTATAACAATGTATACAAGAACCTGGGGATTATCAACCGGTGCAAAGCCGGCAAAAGAAACAACATATTTCTTCTCGTCACGAGGTCGTTTCTGAGCTGTTCCGGTCTTGCCGCCGATTAAATAGCCGTCAACCTTTGCGGGTGTTGCGGTTCCGCTTTCAACAGTCATATATAAAGCACTTCTCACAAAAGCCGAAGTACTCTTGCTGACTGTCTCACGAACGGACATATCATCGAATCTTTTAACTACGGATCCGCCGGATGTACGTATCTCTTTTACCAGATGAGGTCGGTAATACGTTCCACCGTTAATAATGGACGAATACGCTGATGCCATCTGAATCATAGACACATTAAAAGTTGTACCGAAACTGCTGGTTGCAAGTTCGGTAGGATTGAGTTTCTTCCTTTCGATCACAATACCCTGTGATTCGCCGGATAAATCAATTCCTGTCTTTTTTCCGAAACCGAATTTCTCCTGATACTTATAAAAATTATCCGCGCCAAGCTTATCCGCGATATCCATAAGTGCACAGTTGCACGACTTCATCAATGACTGTGCAAGACTTAACGTTCCGTGTCCGTATTTGTTGTTGCATCCGATATGCCATCCGCCTATTTCTTTATATCCTATGCACTCAAAGGTATCATTTGTGAAAATAACATCTTCTTCAAG
>JAZLGZ010000063.1:0-57958 GCA_045616585.1 Lachnospiraceae bacterium | reverse complement strand
TGATGAAAATAAAAGATCACTCGGTGGACATCCATGTTACGGTAATACCTTACCTCAATAAGCCTTGCAGAATATATATCGATATAGCGGAGGTGCCGGATTCAATTGTGGGTGAAGAACCGGCATCGGACTGGAATTTCTATTATTTGTCGCTGGACAGTGAACTGAATCCTGCGCCGGATTCGGATGCTGCGGCATGTTCGGCCTTCGAAAAATACAGAGAGTATGTGTGTAGGCAGATATTGGCCGGGAATGATTTTTTCGAAATTGAATAGGCAAAGATTTATTTAAAAAACTTATATACAAAAGAGGTTTGTAAAATGAAGAATAAAGCGGGGACTGCGGTAGTTCTGGCCGGGGTTCTTTGGGGACTCATAAGTATATTTATAAAGGAGCTTTCCGGAGCGGGATTCGATTCGCTTCAGATTTCGCTGATACGACTGACAGTTGCGGCGGTTTTGTTTACGGGATTTCTGGCGATAACCGATCCAAAGAAACTAAAGATAAAACTGCGCGATATCTGGATGTTTATCGGAACGGGAATAGTCAGCGTTACACTTTTCAATACCTGCTATTTCTATACTATGATAAGTTCTCAGGCATCAATCGCGGTGGTTCTTTTATATACGTCTCCGGTGTGGATTATGCTGTTTTCTGCGGTTTTGTTTAAAGAGAAAATAACCGCAAAGAAGCTGGCTGTGGCAGCAATAACTTTCGCGGGCTGTGTATGTGTAACGGGAGCTCTTGAGGGATCGATTGCAATATCGGGATTTGTTTTGTTTACCGGAATATGTTCGGGTGTTTTCTACGGTCTGTACACAATTTTCGGAAAATATGCTCTGGCGAAATATGATTCCATGACGGTTACCGCATATACATTTTTGTTTGGCGTGATTGGCTCACTGCCGCTTGGAAGGCCCGGAAAAATCATAGAACTTATCCGCGGAGATTATACACTTATATTCTGGTGCGTCGGCATAGGAATCGTAAGCACGGTGCTTCCGTACTTTTTATATACCTGGGGGCTTAAATACATGGAGTCCGGCAAAGCTTCGATTCTTGTTGCGGTTGAGCCGCTTGTGGGCGCAGTCATAGGAATGACAATTTACAAAGAAAGCCACGGATTTATTAAGATTCTGGGAATCGTCATGATTCTTGCGGCAATCGTAATATTAAATCTTGGTCAGGGGATGGAAAAAAATGGCAAAGAAAAATGATAAAACAGAGAAGACCAATGTTATGAGGCTTCTTGAGCAGGCCGGCATCGAATACAAGGATCACTGCTATGCGGATACCGATGCGGTATCGGGGCTTGAAGTAGCGGCGGTGCTTCATCAGGAGCCCGAAAAGGTATTTAAGACTCTGGTAACGGTAGGCCACAAAGGTGAGCACTATGTATTTGTGGTTCCGGTGTGCTGCGATCTGAATCTGAAGAAGGCAGCAGCGGCAGTCGCAGAGAAGAGTATCGAGATGATAAAGCAGAAGGAACTGCTTCCACTTACGGGATATATCCACGGAGGCTGCTCTCCTGTGGGTATGAAAAGGGTTTTTTCTACAGTTGTAGACGAAACTGCACTTCTCAATGATACTATTATGGTAAGTGCCGGAAAAATCGGTTATCAGGTCGAATTAAAGCCGGAAGATCTTGCGAAGGTTGTACCGCTGGAGTTTAAGGATATTGCGGATTAAAAGGAGGAATACTATGGAAAACGTTGCAATCAAAATTAACGGAAACGAAAATGTCAGCTTCAACAATAAGGTTGATTACTGTGTAGGCACGGGAAGACTGGGACTCGGGCTTCAGGAAGAGTATTTTAAGCAGCTCAAAATGGTTCAGGAGGAAATAGGCTTCAGGCACATCCGCGGCCACGGTCTTTTCTGTGATGATGTTGCGATTTATCACGAGTACGAGGAAGACGGAGAAAAGAAGGTTGAGTATAACTATACTTACATCGACCGCATTTTCGACGGATATATCAAGTGCAATCTCAGACCTTTCCTTGAGCTTGGCTTCATGCCCGAGAAGATGGCGAGCGGAACTCAGACAATCTTTTACTGGAAGGGCAACACCACTCCTCCCGCAGACTATTCAAAGTGGACGGATATGGTAACCGCACTTCTCGCGCATCTGCTGGACAGGTACGGAGAGGAGGTTCTTTCATGGCCCATCGAGGTTTGGAACGAGCCCAACCTTCCCGGCTTCTGGTACAAGGCAGACATGCAGGAATACTTTAAGCTTTTCAAGGATACCATCAACGCAATCAAGGCCTTCAATCCCAAGTTCACGGTAGGCGGACCTGCGGTTTGCGGTGTTCAGGACGAGCTCTGGATCCGGTCTTTCCTCGATTACTGCAAGGAAAATTCATTAAAGCCCGATTTTATTACCAGACATCATTATACGATTGAATTTCCCGAGAAAATCGGACATTACGATTATTCTGTACTTATGAAGGCCGAGGATGGCTTCGCGAACCTTCAGACCACCAGGGATATCATTGATTCTTTCGAGGAGTACAAGGGCCTGCCGATTCATATTACCGAGTTCAGTACCTCATATACTCCCAAGGGAGTTATCCATGATACCAATCTTAATGCGGCATTTATTGCACAGCAGCTGTCCAGACTCGGGGATATGAATGAGTCATATTCTTATTGGACCTTCGGTGATGTATTCGAGGAGCAGGGTGTACCCTTTACGCCTTTCCACGGAGGCTTCGGACTTGTTGCGAACGGATGCATCAGAAAGCCTACTTTCTGGACCTTTGCTTTCTTCAAAAAGCTGAAGGAGCTTGGGGAGACCTGCGTTTTCCGTGATGATTCGCATGTCATTGTAAAGACCGCAAAGGGTTATGCCGGAATAGCATGGAATCTTTCGGACAAGCCCTGCACCACACAGCTGGAACTCGGTGCGGAAGGCAAAGCTTATACAATGATCACCAAAACAGTAGATATGGATACCTGCAATCCCTTAAAGCTCTGGCACGACCTCGGTGAGCCCGCAAATCCTACTGAGGAGCAGCTGAAGCTTCTTCGAAGCGCGGATACTCCGCTTGTTGCGTCGGCTCGTATCGATGCAGTGGATGGTGCAGTAAAGAGCAGTATTGCGGTTGAACCTGACGGAGTGGTTTATTTTGAGATTTTTGAGTCGAAGCTTACATCCGACAGAGGATATGATTATGCCAAGGTTTTGGCTACGAGATAATAGATGAAAGGAAGAATACGATTGCAATCAGATCGGATTATGAGTGAACGATATGGGAATGAACGCTAACAGAATTTTAGGAAACGGAATCAGAAACCTCTTTATCGACAAATCACCTATCGGCAGAAGGCGCAGAATAGCGGCTCTGATTTATACGGTCGTATTGGTTGCGGTTCTTGCGGTAGTACTGATTTTAAACGGCGGCATCGAAAAAAGAAGTGCATTAAGAATCGGATATGTCGGTAACTCGGGTACGCACTCATGGAGCGGAAGATATGTTGAACTTCACGGCACCATGAGCAAATCTTTAAAGCCGAGCAGCGATACAATAACTGTAGATGTTGTGACCGAAAAGGGTACCATAGATATTCTGATGGAGAGCACAGACGGAGAGGTTTTGTACCGCGGAAACAGTGTCGAGACCTGCAGCTTCAAGGTAAAGGCAAGCGGCAAGGTTAAGATTACACTGAAGGCCGACCATCACGAAGGGTCTTTCAGTTTCGAGTAATTTTTACAATGATGCGGGGGCTACGGTGTAGGTTTTCTTTGCACCGTGGCCGCCGAAAATCTGCCAGGTTCCCGCACCCAGACGTGCGAACAGTGCCCGACGTTCCTCTGCACAAAGCTTGGGGTCGGTGTCCACCGAGGTCATAAGAATGGGAGCATATCGGTTGTATTTCTCCTGAGGAACCGTCATTTCTTTCATGTTTACAAACACATCTCCGCTGAAAACGATGTGGTTCTCGTAATCGATGAGAACCGATTCGCCCTGAAGGTGTCCGCCCTTTCCCTGATAAAGCTCAAAATGGAGCTCTTCAAAATCAAAGAAACCGGTACGCACAAGAGCACCTTCCACAGCTTCTTCGTGGGTTCCCACGACAGTAATTTTCTCCGGATCAACAGGCCGGTACGAGGTAAGTACCTTGCATATACGAATATAGGGTTTGTGAAGCGGGTTCTGTTCACGGAAGCCGTCTTCTCCGTCTGCCTCGAGAGTGAGACATTTTGCGGTTCCGGCACTCGCGTATACTTTATCGAATTCGGGCAGCAGTCCACAGTGGTCAACATCGGCATGGGTAATGAAAACCTGCTTCTCGAGTTTATCAAAATGCGGAATGAGCTCTTTAAATATGCGGTTCATCTCGGGGCTGCAGTAAGCGTAACCGGTATCCACGAACAGATATTGTCCGTTGCTGTGAATAATGGCCGTATTGCTGCCGCAGGGAGGCTCGATAAGGGTAATATCGGTTTTGTCGGTAATTTTATGTGTGGTAATTCGCGGAACGAAATTTGTTTCTCTTGATTCCGAAAGCAATTCGCAGAAACGGCTGATACTGTCGAAGGTTCTGTAAGGAGAAACACCGGATTCATCGAGCTGCTGCATCGCAAGATTTGTGTTTACGAGCAGAGCATCCTTCGAATCTGCTGAAATCTGCATAAGAGAAGAAAGCTCGCTTACAAAATTATTATAGAAAAGACTGTTGTCGTAAATCTTGTCGGCATGATTGTAGTCGATTACACGGACTTCGCAGATTCTTTTTGCGGCTTCAAGGAAATCGTTTATCTTGCCCGCTTCCTGGGCAACTATTCCCATTTTGAACAGCTGGAAATCCGTGCCGTTCTCATGTGAGCTGATGTAGGAAATGTTGAAGCTGAAATCGCTGATGAGCTCAAGGATTTTCGTGACGCTTCCGGGTACATCCGGGAGCTTAAATTCGAGCAAAATGACACTTCTTCCGTCATCGTCGCACTGGAGATAGCCTATTTTGGTGAGCTCCTCGGTAGCCTTGTCGAGCTGAAGCGGCGTGCCTTCTGCATCTATAAACAGCATGTGTGAATCGACGGCTTTATTGTAGCTTACGCGGGTGATGTTCACTCCGATGGAGGCAAAGCATCTGCTTGCTTTTAAAAATGCGCCTATGTGATTGGGCATTACCGTAACAAAAGTTTTTTTCACAATATGGTCCTCTCTTATTTATCGGGTTCAAAATAATATAGATATTCAGTCAGCCTCGGGAAGGCAGTGCATCTGCGTCTGGGAATAAACGCGGAAACCTTCGCATCCGGCGTACTGAAGATATCTGAGCTTTAAGTAAAGCTTAAGGGAATCGGTTTCCGGAGCGCCTGAGGGGTACTGGCTTTTGTGACAGCCGAACAGTGCCTTAAACTGTCTGCCAAGAAGTCCCCTTACATTTACAAAGCGGTTGGGTCTTGCGGTCATGTAAAGAGCCAAAGCTTTAACCGGTGCGCCTTCCGCGCCGAAACGATTCAGCATGAGATTCTTATAGGGTGCCAGGCAGCAGACAGTGCGTGCGGCTTTTCCGACATTGATATGGTCCTCGTGGCATTCGCTTCGGGCAAACGGGTCGGGAGCAAATACCATATCGGGCTTGACCTCACTGATGGTTTTAGCAATGCCCTCAAGCAGTTCGCCGTAGTTGTAGCAGCCTCCGTCGGTGAGATTCAGAAAGCGAATGTCCGTTACGCCCAAAATCTTGGAAGATTTTTTAACTTCCTTCATTCGCAGCGCTGCCAAAGCATCTCCTTCGACGCCGTTTGAGTAACCGTCCCCGAAGCGGCCGTCGGTACATACAAGAACGGTAATTCTTTTATTCATTTTCGCAAGCTTGGCAACGGTAGCACCTGCACCTATTTCGATATCATCCGGATGAGGTGCGATAAAGAGGAAGCTGTCCGCGTCCTCGATCCTCGATGTCTTTACTGCCAATTTCAGTGCATATTTTAATAATCCCATATCTAATACCCCGTATTTAAACACGCCTTGGCGCATTTTATTTACCGCAATGTTACCATTTTCTTCTTTCCCGGACAAGTCCTCCTGCAATAATAACATTGGCAAAAATGTTTAAAACATATGAACATATTTTCATAAATTGTATTGACAAGCCAAAAAACAGGTATTAAAATAGGAGATGCTTTAGGGAGTAGTCAGCATCACTTGATGCGGTAAATCAACATAATGGTAGGAGCGGTCCGTAAAACCTGGTTTACCTTAATAGATGAGACTGAGGCGCTGCATTTGCTGTGCGCGTCTATGTCTTTTTTAATGATTTTCGGCGGGTACAGTTGATGTGCCCGCTCTTTTTATGGGCAAAAATGTTGATAGGGTACGGTTTTGCTTGCAAAACCGATTGAGGTCACAACAGGTGAACGTGACTGAATGAAGGAGGAAAAAGTATGAAACTTACGGTAAAAGGTGTTCACAAGTTTTATGGTGAGAAGGAATCGAGAGTTGAGGTGTTGAAAGGCATCGACTGCGAGGTAAAGGACGGAGAGATATGTGTACTTCTCGGGCCTTCCGGTTCGGGAAAATCGACTTTGCTGAATATTATCGGCGGTCTTGAGAGTGCCGACAGCGGATGCGTCGATATCGGAATCTTCTGTACGGACAGTATGGGAGAGGCACAGCTTTCGGATTACAGAAGAAACAATCTGGGATTTGTATTCCAGTTCTACAATCTGATTCCGAACCTGACAATTAAGGAGAATATCGAAGTCGGAGGTTATCTTTCGAAGAAGCCCTTAAACCTTGACGAACTGCTCGAAACACTCGGGCTTACCGACCACAAGGATAAATTTCCCAACCAGCTTTCCGGCGGTCAGGAGCAAAGATGTGCTATAGGACGAGCTCTGGTAAAGAACCCTCCGGTGCTTTTGTTCGATGAACCCACAGGAGTGCTTCATTACAACACTTCCAAAGAAATTCTTTCACTGATCGAGAAAATCAACAGGAAGTATCATAATACAATGCTCATAGTGACTCACAACCAGGCCATAGCTCAGATGGCGGACAGAGTGCTGAAGCTTCGAGACGGAAGGATAATATCTGATAATGTTAACGGGAATAAGCTCTCGGCCGACGAAATCGAATGGTAAGGGGGTATTGTCATGAAGAATCCTTTATACAAGAGAATCCCCAGAGAGTTGAAGCAGAATTTTGCCAAGTACGTCGGAATGATGCTGATTCTCATTTGTACCATATGTGTCGGTTCCTCTTTCCAGGTTACCATGAACGGGGCGACAAAATATTTAGAGGACATTAAAATGGACAATCTTCAGGAGGATGGATTAATCGAAACTGTCGATCTGTTGTCGGAAGAGTCAATAAAATACATTCAGGATCAGGGTCTGAAGATATACGGCAATTTTTATGCTGCCGAGAATGAGTTTGCGGACTCCACAAAGGTACTGATTTTTGATGAGAGAAGTGACATAAATATTCCGGTGGTTTTTGAGGGAAAACTTCCTTCGGGTGAGAGCGAGATTGCAATTGACCATGTTTTTGCGAATAATCGAGGCTTTAAAATCGGAGATAACATTACACTTTTAGGAAATGTTTATGCAATAACAGGAACGGTTTCGCTGCCCGATTATACGTCTCTCTTTATGAACAACACGGACCTTATGATGAATACGAAGCATTTCTGTGTTTCGGTTGTTTCGCATAAGGCGTTTGAAGAGATTGATTCCAAGCACATTACATATCGTTACAGCTTCCGCTTTGAAGACAGGGAGCTGAAGGAGTCGCGTAAGCTTGAAATCGTCGAGGATATTCAGAAAAAGGTTGCGATGAGCGGAAACCGTGTTCTCAGTATTCTGACAAGCAGCCAGAACCAGAGCATATCCTTCCTTGAGATGGATATGGGCACGGACGGACCTTTTATGACCGTTTTCGTATACATACTGGTTGCGCTGATAGCTTTTATTTTTGCAATACTTACAAGCAATACCATTGAGAAGGAATCGATTATTATCGGAACATTGAGGGCTTCGGGCTATACAAAGGGTGAGATAATACGACATTATCTCTGGCCCACCATTATTATTGCGGTCGTCGGATCTGCAGTCGGAAATGCACTCGGATATACCGTGATGATTCAGCCTTTCCTCAGAATGTACTACACCAGCTACAGTATAGGTCCCATATCTATAGAATTTGCGCCTGCAACATTTGTGGTTACAACGGTCATTCCTGTGGTACTTATGATAGGAATCAATTATTTCATGCTGGCTAAGAAGCTTTCACTTACTCCTTTAAAGTTTCTTAGAAGAGAGTTGAAAACCGGCAAGCAGAAAAGAGCCTTGAAGCTTCCCGACTGGAGTTTCCTTAACAGATTCAGACTGAGGGTTATCATTCAGAACAAAGGCAGCTACATAATGCTGTTTATCGGCGTGTTCCTTGCAAGTTTCCTCCTTATGTTCGGTATCGGACTTAAGCCTTTGATGGATCATTATACGGACAGCATCGATGAGTCCCTGCCTTACAATTATCAGTATCTTTTGAAGGCGCCCGTAAGTGCTGAAGGCGGCGAGAAGGTATTTATGTATGAGCTGGATGCATGGTTCGATCTGGGAGGAAAAGATATCGGAGTAAGCTGCTACGGAATAGATGAGGACAGTACCTTCTTTAAGGATGCTTACGTGGAAAACGGTGTCAGCGTTTCATCCGCTCTTTCGAAGAAACTGGGACTTAAAGAGGGCGACACTCTGAAGCTTACCGATAAGAACACCGACAAGGAGTATGAATTCAGCATCGTAAAGGTGTACCCTTACAATGCTTCGCTGGCAATGTTTATCTCAAGGTCGGAGGCTGCAAAACGTTTTGACCTCCCCGAAGGAATATTCAATTCTCTTTTGTCGGAAAAGAAACTCGATATCGATGAGAGTATGGTAATAAAGCGAATTTCGAGAGAAGATATGCTGGGTGCGGCAAGTCAGATGATGGATTCCTTCTCAACCGTAATTCAGCTTGTAAATATTTTCTCGGTAGCGGTATACATTATTATGATTTACATACTTACGAGAGTCGTAATCGAGAAAAACTCGCTGTCGATTTCGTACATGAAGGTTTTCGGTTACAACAAGAAGGAAATTCGAAAGCTCTACCTTACCTCAACAAGTATCGTAGTGGCACTTTCATTGTTTATCTGCCTTCCAATTGAAGTTTTGATGTTCAAACTCGTGCTCATATTCCTCTCGAGCATGATAGAAGGCTACATTTCCTTCTACCTGCCTTTCCGTGTTTACATCGCAATAATAGCCATAGGACTGACCTCCTACGCACTTATTAACGCAATCAACATCAAAAACATCAACAAAATACCCATGACCGATGCACTGAAGAATCGTGAATAAAAGAAAACGGGGCTGCGTACCGCAGCCCCGTTGGCATATAAATGGTTCTTGATTATTTTGTGATTGTGGTGATGTGAGGGTTAGCTCCGTTGTACCAGTAGAGGAAACCTTCAGCGGTGATTACATCGCCGACCTGAAGAGCTTCAACTGCTGCGTAAACGTCTGAATCGTTGCCGCAGAGGTAAGACTCAACAGTGAAGGTGTACTTGTTTCCACCGATTTCGAGGTCGAAGTAAAGGTCGCTGTTTGAATCGTGCGAACCTGAACCATCCCAGCTGTAAAGGAATGCGCTGCCGTCAGCCTGAGCAAGAACCTTGGCATCTGTAACAACGAAGCTGTAGTTCTGGAATGAAAGCAGTGCGCTCTCGTTGTTGTCAGCGAAATCAGCGGTAAGATCAACAGGCTCTGCGATGAAGGCATCATCTGTAAGTACTTCGTAGGTAGCATCGATAATCTCAACTTCGCCTGACCACTCAGCCTTGTAACCCTTTACAAGGATACGGGTTCCGGGAACAAGCGCATTGTACTCTTCCTCTGTACAGGGCATGTTGTAAAGGAAGTAAGCACCGTCGCGGTTCTGTGTATAGAAGGTACCCTTGCCGTCCCACCAGCTCTGCTTAGCCTGAACGTAAGTATCAACGGTAACTTCGGAATCGATTTCCGCATTGGCAAACTCAAAATAGTTCATTCCGTTGCCTGCACCGAGATCGGCTGAAGGATCGAACTGCTCGTTTGTTACGTTGGTAAGTGAAGTGATGTGGGGGTTGGGTCCGTTGTACCAGTAAAGGTAACCGCATACATCAACGGTGTCGCCAACCTGAAGGTTTTCAACAGCTGCGTAAACATCTGTATTGTTGTTGCAAAGGTAAGACTCAACAGTGAAGCTGTAAACGTTCTCACCAACCGCTACATTGAAGTAAAGGTCGCTGTTGGCATCATGTGAACCTGAACCGTCCCAGTTGTAAAGGAATGCGCTTCCGTCAGCCTGAGGAGCGATAACAGCACCTGAAAGCATGAAATCAATGTTCTGAGCAGCCTCAAGACCTGCAAGGTCATTTGCTGCAAATAAAGCATCAAGAGGAGTATGGTTTGCGATGAAGTAGCCATCCTCGATTTCGAAGGTTGCGTCTACAATCTCAACTTCGCCTGCCCATTCTGACTTGAAGCCTGAAACCTTAATCTTGGTTCCGGGAACAAGCTGATTGTACTCATCCTCGGTACAAGCCATGTTGTAGAGGAAGTATGCACCGTCAAGGTCCTGTGTATAGAAGGTACCCTTGTTGTCCCACCAGCTCTGCTTAGCCTGAACGAATGTCTCAACGACAACGGGTGAATCAACATCGGCAGCAGCGTACTCAGCGTAGGTCATTACGCCTTCCGACTTTGCGAAGGGATCAACTGCAGGCACATCGGTAACTTCGGGAGTAGGCTCGGGAGTTGCCTCAGGTGTAGCCTCGGGAGTTGCTTCGGGTGTAACCTCGGGGGTTGTCTCGTTATTTACAGTCTGTGTTACTTCGGGAGTAGGTGTGCTCTCATTTTTGTTGTTGTCCGACTTCTTGCAGCCGATAAGGCCGAGAACCATGACAGCAGCAAGGAGCATTGCGATAATCTTTTTCATATTAATATCTCCTTTTCGTGTGACAGTAGAGTATAAATACCCTCTGTATTCTGACGCAACCTATTATATACGCATTGTTGCAAAATACAAGAATCAGCCCGCAAAAAATGTGGCTGAACCTTCATTTTTGTGGGCTGAAACAAAGTAAATGCGATATTATGGTCTTTTTTTGTTCATTTTTTTAAGCACTTGTTCGGTTGTAACATATATACCCATCAGAATCCATACGACAACCAGCAGCCAAAGCAAAGTCTTCGAGGATTTTGGAAGCGGACCGAGATCCGTGTTCACGCTGTCATCGACATTAATCTGGTCGAGTCTGTAGAGTGAAGTAATATCCGTACGGAGCTTCTCCATATAGGCATCATCGATGGTCTCTTTTCTTCGGGTGGACTTTGTGACATTTTCAATCATCTGACCGGCCGCGTCACGCAGAGAAGCGGAACCGTTGAATACAGGTGTAACGAAAGTGTTGTCGGTATTCTCGATAAGAAGCTTCGAAGCTTTTATCTTGATATCGTAATACTCCTTGCTTGTAGGGTCTTCGTGAGAGAGATAATCGGTGTACTCCTCGGATTCCTGTGCCTTGAGCGTAACCGGAACGTAGCCTTCGGTTTCGGCATAGGCAACCTGAACCTCATTGGTCAGAAGGAACTGAGTAAACAGCCACGAAGCAAGAACTTCCTGAGGGTCTTCTTTGTTGAAAATGCAAAGTGAAGGCCCCTGGGATATCATAGTGGGATTTTCGGTGTCATACTGGGGAATGGGCATTACCACAGTCTCAAAATCCACAACCTGATCCGCGGGAATATCCGAAAGAGGAGCCTTTGAACCCATCCAGGTGGAACCTGCTGTCGAGTCGATTGCGAAAATGCACTGTCCCGCATTGAGGAAGTTGGCAGGATAGCTTGAAATTTTGAAGGTTGAGAAAGCACCCTGCTTTACATGACCGGAGATGTTTTTAAGCATCTCAAAAGCATCGTTGTTGAAAATTTTGATTTCGCCCGAAGGGTCTGAATAACCGGCACCCTTTTGGCGGAGCATCTGAATCATCATGTTGTCGGTCGATTTGTAAATAAAGGGAATCATGACCTTCTGACCGTTTATCGGATAAATGCCGTCGGAATTCTTTTCGGCAGCTTTATCGGATACTTCCCACACAAAATCCCAGGTAAGAACATCGGGAAGTGTATATCCGAGCTTCTCAACATATGTTTTGTTGATATAGCAGGCTTCTGTCGAGCGCATAAACGGAAGTGCGTAGTAGTTGCCGTTTATTTTGCATTCTTCGAGAAACTTCGGAACGATTTCTTTTACCGTAGGGGCATCGAAGCGGACTTCTTTGCCTCCGAGTCCGTAGTTTTTGTCGGTAAACAGTTCATCGAGAGATACTACCGTATTTTCGCCGGTAAGATAGGTCGCGATGTGGTCCGGATAAGTGATACAGACATTGGGTGTTGTATTGGTGGAAATATTGGTGATTACGTCGTTGTAAATTCTTCCGTAATCAGTATAAAGCTTGAGCGTAACTTTAATGTTGGGGTAAAGCTTTTCGAAATCTTCAACGGCCTTTGTATAGATATCAACCTGGTTCTTGTTGGTATCATTCTTTGCCCAAAAGGTGATTTCGTAATTTCTGTTTGTATCGAACTCGTCCGAAATCTGAAAAGCAACGGTCTCTTTCGAACCGTGGCAGCCGGTAAGCACAAACAGGGATACCAGCATCAGAAGAAGCATGGAAATATATTTTTTCATCCCTTTGTACCTCCTCTTGAAACGCCCTCCATGATTTTCTTGTGGAAAATAAGGAACAACACAATCAACGGAATCGAGATGACCACAACCGCTGCCATCATGGCGGGGATGTTTTCGCGGCCGAAGCCGTTTTCGCGAATTTCCTGAATTCCGTTTGAAACAAGGTAATAGTTTGCGTTGTCTGTGATAAGTCTGGGCCATACATAGGAATTCCAGCACTCGATAACTTTCAAGATTGTAATGGTGATAAGAGTGGGCTGGGCAATGGGAATCATAACCTTTACAAGGTATTTGAAATCCGAGGTTCCGTCGACCTTTGCAGCCTTGTAAAGCTCTTCGGGAATCGCTTCAAAATTTTCCTTAAGTAGGTAAATGTAAAAGACGGAAGTAACCGAAGGAAGTATCAGGCCGAGGAAGGTGTTGCGCATTCCCCAGTTTGTAACCGTAACAAAGTTTGTGATGATTACGAGCTCGTTGGGAATCATCATGAGTGAAAGGAACAGGGTAAATACAAGATTCTTTCCTTTGAAATCGATTCTTGCGAAAGCAAAGGCCGCAAGTATGATGACAATCATCATAAGGGCGGTGGTCGAAACCGTAAAAATCAGAGTATTGAAGAAGTACTTGGCAAGAGGAACTGCTGTGAAGGCTTCCCTGTAATTTTCAAACGTCGGGCTTAACGTAAAGAATTTCGGTACCGACTCGAGGTTGTAGGCACTGAAGCTTTTTACCGAGGAAAGAATCATCCAGTAGAAAGGGAAAAGCACCAGTATGCCCCATATTCCGAGGAGTACATATACCACGATGTTTTTTGTCAGTTTGCGGTTTTTGGACGAACGCTCGATTTTTTCAAAATCCTGCTGCTGCGACATATGTCCTCCTTTCTTCAGTTAATCGTGCTCTTCTTACGGATGAGCAGATTGATACAGGTAATGGTAAATACTATTGCAAACAGAATAAGTGCCGCTGCGGAAGCATATGAGGGATATCCTCCGCTGTTTCCGTAAAGCATGTCGTAAACATAGCCTACGATGGTGTTCATTCCGGCTGCATTCAGGTTCGTTCCGAACAAAGCAACCTCGTCACTGTAGGCCTTGAAAGCTCCGATAAAGCCCGTGATAACAAGATAGAAAATCATGGGTGAGATCATCGGAAGAGTAATTCTTGTAAAAATTCTGAAAGGTCTTGTTCCGTCAACTTTTGCAGCCTTGTAATATGTCTGGTTTACGGAAGCGAGAGCACTGGTAAGTATCAGAATCTTGAACGGCATTACTACCCATATGGTGTAGAAGCACATTACGAACATCTTGGCCCAGTAAGGACCTTCGATGAAATCTACCGATTCACCGCCGAACAGATTGATCAGGAGATTGATCATACCGTCGGAGTATGCGGTTTTTTTGAAAAGAATCATAAATACCAGACCTACCGCAAGTGTATTGGTTACGTAAGGCAGGAAGTAAACGGTCTGGAAAAGTTCTTTAAGCTTCGGAATACTGCTGAGCCCCAGGGAAATCAGCAGAGCGATTCCGGTCGAAAGAGGAACTGTAATTATTACTATAATAAAAGTGTTTTTGAGCGCCTGCGTGAAGTAAGGGTCGTGCAGGACATAAGAATAATTGTATAAGCCCGTTCCCGAATAAGTCTGCGAAGCGAAGTTGTAGCTTTCCTCGAAAGAATAAACCAGAACATCAATCAGAGGATAAACCATAAATACGCCCAGGAACAGGATTGCCGGCAGCAGATAAAGCCAGCCCTTCAGATTGTTTTTCATTGCGTCTCCATTCTGTGTCTGAGTGTTATTGCAGCACGACTTTACTTGGTAATGCAGCGGATACGTTCTTCGGTCTGCCTGTCAAAAATATGAACCTTTGAGGGCTTGAGCGAGAACCGAACCTTGCCGTCGACGGGATTTACGGGAATGTCCGAACCAATAATGGATCTGATGGTCTGTCCGAGGAAACCTTCGTGTGTGGAAATAACGCTTGAATCGCGGCCCATAACTTCGCGGAGTTTGAAATCACAGATCATTCTACCGCTGTCGTCTGCAATGAAGCCTTCGGGACGGATCGCAATATATACTTCTGTGTCTTCGGCACCTTCCACATCAAGGACCTTGTCATCTCCTATGCAGAGCTTGCCGTTTTTGATCGAACCTTCGAATACATTTATGGCAGGAGTTCCGAGGAACTTGGCAACAAAAAGATTAACCGGATCGTCGTAAACGGTCTGCGGCTTATCAATCTGCTGAATAACGCCTGCCTTCATAACAACAATCATATCTGAAATACTCATTGCTTCTTCCTGGTCGTGAGTAACGAATACGGTTGTGATTCCGGTTTCGTTCTGAATGCGGCGAAGCTCCTCTCGTGTCTGGAGGCGAAGTCTCGCATCGAGGTTTGAAAGAGGCTCGTCAAGCAAAAGCACACCGGGCATTTTTACGAGGGCACGGGCAATGGCAACACGCTGCTGCTGGCCGCCCGAAAGTTCACTGGGTCTGCGCTCCATCAGTTCATCGATCTGAACCAGCTTTGCTGCCTCGAGAGCTTTCTCCTTCATCTGTTCCTTGGTGAGCTTTCTATCACCCTTGAAGTTCTGCAGGGGGAACATGATATTCTGCTCGACGGTAAGGTGAGGATAAAGAGCATAATTCTGGAATACAAGACCGACGCCTCTGTTTTCGGGAGGAAGATTCGTTACATCGTTTTCTCCGAAGAAAATCTTGCCCGAAGTGGGTTTTTCAAGACCGCAGATAAGATTGAGCGTGGTACTTTTTCCGCAGCCGGAGGGTCCGAGAAGACCGATAAGTTTGCCGTCCGGGATTTCAAAGGTGAAATCGCTTACGGCGACAACATCACCGCCCTGTTTTTTGTTGCGGTTGGGGAACTTTTTGGTAAGATGATCCAAAACAACCTTCATATATTCTCCGTTCCGTGCATTAAGCCTGCACTTTTTATTATTGCAAAGCAATTGTGAGTTAAACTTTTTCAGATTAATATTAGCACAATTGATAAAGAGAGAGTATATTTTTTTATAGGAGTGAAAGTCTATCATTGAAGGTGCGATTATGGTACAATTAGGACAATCAATCGATATCTTGAAATACGAAAAACAGGATATGCGGAGGAAATAAAATGAGATCTACATTAAGAAGAACCTGGGCCGAGATCGATCTCGACGCAGTCGAATACAATTATTTAAAGCTTCGCGAGCATGTCGGAGAAAATGTTAAGTTTCTCGGAGTTGTGAAAGCAGATGCTTACGGTCACGGATCGCTGCGTGTCAGCAGAGTATTGGAGGAGCTCGGAGCGGATTATCTGGCTGTCAGCTCGATCGATGAAGCCATGGAGCTTCGTTTAAACGGAATTACGACGCCGATTCTGATTCTCGGACATACTCCGAAGGAGCAGGTTGCACGTCTGATTGAATATAAAATCACACAGGCCGTTACCTGCAGAGCAAAAGCAATTGAATACAGTGAAGCAGCTATAGCGGCACACGGTACTTTGAAGGTTCATATTAAAGTGGATACCGGTATGTCGCGTCTGGGATATCTTTGTGACGGAGATTTGTTTTCTACCGGAGTAGAAGGAATCTGCGATGCATGCAGTCTCGAAGGACTGGAGGCCGAGGGTATATTTACTCACTTTGCGGTTTCGGATGAGTTTGGAGATGCAGCTGACAGTTATACAAAGAAGCAGTTTGAGCTTTTTACGGGTGTGACAGAAGAAGTCGAGAAACGACTCGGACGGAAGTTCAAAATCAGACACTGCGCCAATACCGGTGCGGTTGCGCGTTTCCCCGAAACATACCTTGATATGGTGCGTCCGGGACTTTTGCTGTACGGATACGGGGAGTTTGCAAAGCAGCTGGGACTCAAGCCGGTTATGACTTTAAAGACTACGGTGAGTACCATCAAGACATACAATCCGGGAACACAGATAAGCTACGGCGGAATATTTGTATGCGACAAAAGGACCAGAATGGGAGTTATTCCTTACGGATACGCGGATGGATTTTTCAGAGCCTTATCGAATAAATGCAGTCTGATGACCCAAGAAGGCCCCGCACCCCAGCGCGGCAAAATCTGTATGGACATGTGCATGATAGATTTGACTGACAAAATGAAGGTTGATGTCGGAGACGAAATAGAAATATTCGGAAACAATAATCCGATTGAGACGCTGAGCGATCTTGCGTCCACGATTCCCTACGAACTGACCTGCGCGGTCAGCAAACGAGTTCCGAGAATTTACCTGCGCAAGGGAGAAGTCGTGGAGCAGGAACTGATGCTTCGAATGTAAATAGCGGTTGAAAGGAGATTTTGGCGTGAGTGAGGGCAGTCTTGGAATAGTTGTATTCGGTGCGGTTTTTGTCGATATAAAAGGACATCCTTTCGGAACCTACATTCCCGGCGGACGTAATGCCGGAACGGTAGAGCATGTGCACGGAGGTGTGAGCCGAAATGTGTGCGAGGACATTGCGAATGTGGAACTGCGCCCTACTTTTATCAGCCTGGTTGATAACGATGCCATCGGAGACGGTGTTATCAATAAGCTGAAAAAACATAAGGTAAATACCGAGTACGTCAGAAGCGTTCCCGACGGTATGGGAACCTGGCTTGCGGTATTCGATCATACGGGGGAGGTTCAGGCAGCTATCTCAAAGCGTCCCGACCTGTTGCCGATTCTTGATATCCTCGAGGAAAAAGGAGACGAGATTTTCAGTCGTGCCGACAGTATCGTTATCGAAATCGATATGGACAAAGATATCGTAAAGAAGGTTTTCCAGCTGGCGCAGAAGCATGACAAGAAAGTCTATGCCGTAGTATCGAATATGAGTATTGCGTCCGAAAGGCGAGATTTTATCAAGCAGTCCGACTGTTTTGTCTGTAATCTTTCCGAGGCCGGCATTCTATTTACCGACGATTACGAGGACAAGTCGATTGACGAGCTCAAGGACATTCTTTCGAAAAAGGTTATCTCCGCAGGCATCAGAAAGATGATTATTACCCTTGCAGAGAAAGGTGCCGTTTATGCAACCGGTGAGGGCGAGAGCGGATACTGTCCGGCCCGTAAGGTAATGGTTAAAGATACGACGGGAGCCGGGGATGCATTTTTCGCCGGAGTAGCCATCGGACTTACTTACGGCAAGTCGGTTGCCGAAAGCTGTGATATAGGCTCTCAGCTTGCAGCCTCGGTTATTGTATCGCATGAAAATGTGTGCCCCAGATTCCTGCCTTCCGAATTCGGCATAGAAATATCCCGACCTCTTGATGAAGCCGGGACTGACTGAATCATTTTTTAATCTTGTACATTTCTTCGGCGGCAAGTCTTGCTTTGGCCACTATTGTGCCTTCCCGGTCTTTGGGGAAGCAGTAGTACTGAAGCTTACTGTCGCCGATACTTATTACATCGCCTACTTCATACCAGAAATAGTCCGCATACAGTGAATAAGATGCGTGCGGGCTCTGAGTGTAGGAAAGTTTGCCGTCGCATCCGTTGAGCTTAAAGCCTTTGCTGTCATGTAAAAGGTGCCCCGAGCCTACTCGGTACATACTCTTCATGTCCGCAAGAACAAGGATATCTACGTCGGTATCAAGCTTGTATTCTTCTTTCTCAATTTCTTCGCGAACACATTCGCGCTCCCATTTATACCAATCCGAAACGAACTTGAAACGGGTATTGTCTGATGTAAGGTTGCTTAGAGAGCCGTTCTCGCACAACTCGTGAACTTCACCGCAGGAGCAGCATTTTATAATGGTACCTTCACCATGCATACGGCCTTCGGAATTGCAATTCGGACATTTGTAGAGAACTCGGTGAAGACCGTCGGCACGGAAAGATTCCTTCACGAGGACGCCGTTATTATACTGGGCCTTAAAATGGTCATACGAGAAAGCTTCGGCCAAAATCGTGTTGATATCTTCTGCGGATATTGAAGCAATCTCGTCAGGGGAGAGCAGATATGTGACATCGGCATGAATATTTGCAGCGCGCTTCTGGAGGTTGTTGTAAAGAGGGTCACGCAAAAAGGCACCCTGTGTTTTAATCATTACAACCGGGACTTTCAGCAGCTTAATGCATTTTCCGAGACTCTGAGGAAGAGGTGTTTCGGTTCCGTCGAAGGAGTAGCTGGCTTCGGGGAACATTACAACGGAGCTGTGAAGAGTATGAAGTGTATAGTTCATATCCTTTACCAGTGTCGCATCGGTAATGAATTTCTTGGTCGGTATGCAGCCGATGGCTCTCATCAGCCATTCTTTTCCCACAAAGCCGTCATTGGTGCAGACTATATTGTAGGGGCGCTTGGAAAAAAGAGTTCCTACAATCTGCAGATCCGTGAAAGAAGAATGATTCATCAGGATGAGGCAAGGCTCGAGATTACCGAGCTTAAGCATGCCGTTCATGGTATAGGAGAAGTTGGTTTCCTTTAATTCTTTTTTGGCAAGAGCCGCAATCAGTTTTCTCCAGAAGATTTTCTGAAGGCGGGGGCGTTTGTGAGCCGGCTTTTTTATGTTTTGAACTTCCTCAAAGGACTTGTCGGTTATTTTGATTTTCAAAGGTTATACCTCCGTTATTTGGTGAACAGTTTAATCTGTGACTGAAGATAGATTGTACTGTAGGGCTTTAATACATAGCTTTTTACACCGCCGGATTTAAGCGCAGAGATTGTTGTCAGATCTCTTTTTGAGCCGAGGCAAATCGAAGGTCGGTTTTCGCAAATATGCTGCATTTTTGAGATGTGCTCGGACATGTTTTCGGGACTGATCAGGTCTATATCAAAAAGAATAAGATCGGGTGCTTGGGTCTTTTTGATTATGCTTTCGGCATGACGCTCCGTCGGGGCATAGACAAAATCATATATCTGCGACAGCTTTTTGCTGAGTTCTTCAAAAGTATCGGTGTTGATGTCCACGACCATGACGGTATAGCGCTTGACATCACCGAACATCTGCTTTCTTTCCTCTTCCTCGGCCATAATCCGAAAATGATCGGAATCACCCGGAGAAGTGATGACCATTTCTTTGTTTTCGGGAGAAGCAAGGTCAATTTCAATTCCTTCGGCAACTCGTATTATGGGTCTCATATTGTGAATTCCCGAGTTTTCGATAACGATGCCTTCGATACTTCCGTCAATCTCCATAAGAGTACCCTTCGGATACAGGGGAACGCTTTCAAGAAAAGCATTTACGGCATCGGGATGATATGAGGTTCCCGAACCTCCCTGAAGCAGCTCTACCGCAGCAAACGGAGAGTAAGGTTTTTTATATGGACGCTGAGAAACCAGTGCATCGTAGACATCGGCAACATGTAAAATACGCGCAAGCAGAGTGATGTTCTCACCCTTGGCGTGATTCGGATACCCGGAACCGTCATGATTTTCATGATGTGAAATAACGGCATTTTTGCACAGTGCGGAAATGCTTGTATTGTCCTTAATTATATCGTAGGACATAGTGGGATGAGCTTTTATTAGCGCATATTCTTCGGGAGTGAGATGCTCGGGTTTATTTAAAACTTCGGGCGGAATCTCTGTTTTGCCAATGTCGTGAAGAATGCCGGCAAGTACGAGATCGTATAACATGTTCTCCTTCAGTTTCAGATGCAGACCCATGGTACACGCAAGAACCGCAACGCTGATTGAATGCTCATAGGTGTAGTTGTCATAGGTACGAAGGTCCTTCATATCTATTTTGGTTGTATTTGAATTGATGATCTCATTTACAATGTCGCGTGAAATCTTAATACAGGAATCAATATCGTGTTCTTTCAGTGCTGCAATTGCACTGCCTCGGAGCTTCGGCGATATGGGCTCTTCGATTTCGATATCGGAAGAAAGAGCATCGTCGATGTATATTCCGCTGACTCCGAGTGTAATGAGTCTGGTGATGTAAGGATTTGTAAGAACCGTATTGATTCCGAGCAGAATACGACCGGTTTCGTCCAAAATCGGTTTTGCAAGAATCATGCCGTCAGAAACATGTGTCATGCTGACATATCTCATATAGTGCCCGCCTTTGCTTTATGTGAATAATTTGATTACAGTGCCGTTTGCGAGGATAATTGATAAATACCATCGGTAAAAACAATACCCCTATCTAATATATCATTATATCTGAAATCAAGCAATATTGTAGAATCCGATAAAATGTGATAGAATGCTAACGAAATTCTGTCTTTTGGCAAGTATATTTCGAATGAATGTCTGTTTTTGCCGGTGGATAAGTCGGCAATGTTTGAATAATAGGTAGTTTGATACACAACGGAGATATATGATTATGAAGAAGTTACTGAGTGCAATATTATGTCTGCTTGCGGCTTCGGTTTTATCAATGGGTACGGTAGCTGCGTTTGCGGATGAAGAAGAACAGGTTGTGACAGAAGTTTCGCCGGAGATTACCGAGGCCGAAACTTTGACGGAAGCTGTCGAGGCTCCTAAAAAAACCGTAAAAAATATCCATCTGAACTATTCGAAAAAAACCGTAAATGAGGAGAAGACCTTTACACTTAAACTGTTGCAGTCCAAGTACAAAGAAAAGATTATTTGGAAAAGCTCGAATGAGGAGGTTGCAACCGTTTCCGGCGGAGCAGTGACGGCTCACAACGCAGGAACTGCGGAAATCACGGCAAGCTACGGCGATAAGACTTATTATTGCAAGGTTACCGTAAGGACACCTGCGATTAATATTAAAGCAAAAAATTGTATTCCGGGGGACTCTTTCAAGCTCAGTGTTTCGGGAGCAAAGGGACTGACTTATTCTTCGTCGGACAAAAGGATTGCAACCGTTTCTTCCAAAGGAAAGGTTAAGATTAAGAGAGTCGGCACAGCCGTTATCAAAGTTACCGATTCAAAGGGAAGAACCTATACCTGCAATATCAGTGCATACGATAACGCCAAGAACAGCATCAATACGGTTGTTTCTTATGATTACGATCCGGAGACCGGACATTTTTATAAGCCTTCCACAAATGCCGCATTTACGGCCGTTCCCGGTATGCTTGTGAACTATACAAACTGCCTTGTTACATCGGGAGATCCCGAAGGACTTATATATCTGAAGGATTCGAAGATTACAAAAATCCTGAAATACGAGAAGAGTGTCAGACTTCAGGAGAGCATTATCGAGCCTTTGTCGAAAATGCTGGAAGATTGCAAGGCCGCTACAAAATATGCATATTATGAAATGAATTTTTACGGCGGATACAGAGACTTTAATACACAGACTTCTTTCTGGAGAAACCATATCACACAGGATCCCAACTACGGCAAGGATGCGTATGTGAGCGGAACAAAGACGGTTCCCGGTTCGAGCAGCGAGCACAGAACCGGATATGCCGTGGATATTCTGACCGGAACAAAGAGCTATGACTGGCTTCGCGACAACAGCTATAAATACGGATTTATCAAGCGCTACTCCGGCAAAAAGACTGCCTACACCGGAGTAATGGAAGAGGAATGGCATTTTACCTATGTCGGTGAGGCGGTTGCAAAGGTTTGTTTTGAAGAGGACCTTTGTCTGGAGGAATATTATGAAAAATACGTTCTGCCTGCGGCAGGGCTCGTATTTTAATAAAGTTTTGTAAGGGAGAGTATGAAATGAAAAGAATTATTGCTATTTGTATGGCCATGCTGATGGTATTGTCGGCATGTTCTGCGAAACAGGATAGCAGTACATCTGCAGACAGCGGCATAACAGGAGGGAATACCGCGGATGTGACATCGACTGATGCCGAAGTTACACCGGAAGCAACACCGGAGCCCACAGCGACACCCGAGCCTACTGCAGAACCTACAGCGACACCTGTTCCGGAACCTGAGCGTGCATCGGTTACGCTTAATCTTCCCGGGAAGTATTCGATGAATACAAAGGGCGAACAGGGAACTATCGAGAAGATTTCCTACATGGCCCACGATTATATCGGAGACGGTCCCGATTATGAGAAGTTTGCATATGTTTATCTGCCCGCAGGGTACGACGAGACTAAGCAGTACAATGTGATTTACCTTATGCACGGTATCGGCGGAAACGAGAACGAGTGGGGACTTAACCAGGCGAAGACCTCGAAGGTTAAGAAGATCCTCGACAATCTCATTGCCGACGGAGATATCGAGCCTGTGATTGTTGTTACCCCCAACGGAAAGGCACTTGCGCTCTCGGGAGTGGAAGGAAACGATCTTTTCTACAAATTCGGATATGAGCTGCGCAACGATCTGATTCCTTATATGGAAAGCCGTTATGCAACCTATGCCGATTACAGCGAAGATGGTTACGATCTTTCGGCAAACAGAAATCATCGTGCTATGGCAGGACTTTCAATGGGCGGAATGCAGACCATAAATATCGGTATCTGCGAGTGCCTTGATTTATTCAGCTGGTTCGGAGCCTTCTCCGCAGCGCCTACTTCTTACGCAGCCGGAAAGATTTCCGCTACAATCAAAGATTCGGAATATGACATCGATTTCTTCTATAATATCTGCGGCAAGCAGGATTCGATTGCTTACGGGGCTGCCTCCGCTGCAGCAAAGACCATCGATACCGTAAGTGAGAAGCTTACAAAACGCGAGAACTTCTTGTGGCAGGAAAAGAGCGGAGGACACGATTTCAATATCTGGTATCTCGGTTTATATAACTTTGCTCTTATTGCATTTAACGATGATATTCCGTTACCCGCAGAGGAGTAAATCTTCACGTTTTGACATTATTTGAGCCTGAAAACGGCGAAATAACCCGATTTATTTCGCAAATGTTTATATTGACCTCGGTTCATAAAAAGCTTATAGTCGTTCATGTGATTCATTTGCAGCAGTTATTGCAAAGACAAATAGTATCCTGAAGGTGCTGTGAGTATTAATTATTTTGCCTGACGCAGAACCGTGGATGCAGAATGGAGATTTTATGATTAAGATTACGAATCTTACCAAGGTTTATAAGCTCGGTAAGAAAAAAATGCAGGAACTTAAGACAACGAATCCTAAAAAGATTGCTGTCAACGGCGTTTCTCTTGAAGCACACGAGGGTGAGATTTTCCGACTTCTCGGACCTAACGGCGCGGGAAAGACAACCACACTTCGTTGTGTAGCAACACTTCTTAAGCCCACCGACGGTGAGATTTCCGTTTGCGGATACGATACCGTTAAGGAAGGAGCAAAGGTACGTGACAATATCTGTTTCCTCACAAACGAGATTAAGCTCGATCCCAACTTCACCGCAGATTATATGTTTAAATTCTTCGGTCGTCTTCACGGAATGAGCGAGGAAGCTATTGCGGCGAGACAGGAAGTGCTTTTCAACCATTTCGGAATCAATGCTTTCAAGGATAAGAAAATAGAAGAGCTTTCAACAGGTATGAAGCAGAAGGCAGCTATCGCAGTAAGCCTTGTTCATGACCCTAAGGTAGTTATTTTCGACGAGCCCACCAGCGGACTTGATATTATTACCGCAAGAGGCGTAACCGATTATCTTAAGCAGCTTCGTGACGAAGGAAAAATCGTTATCGTTTCTACCCATATTATGAGTGAAGCAGAGAAGCTTTGCGATAGAATCGGTGTTATCATCAGCGGCCGGAAGGTTTGCGAGGGTACTCTTCAGGAAATACTTGAGGAGACCGGTGGTGAGGATCTTGAGGATGCATTCTTCAGATTGTACAGCAAGTACAATCCCGAAGGCTAAGGAGGTGGAGTCATGAAGGGTGCCGGAATTATTTTACGTAAGGAGCTTAAGCGTGTATTTGGTGACCGCAAGCTCGTATTCAGTTTATTTATTCTTCCCGCGGTACTGGTAATCGGTATCTACGGACTTATGGGTACAATGATCGGTTCAATGGAAAAGGACATTACCGAGCATGTATCTGAAGTATATGTTGTTAACACAAATAAAAAGCTTGATGCGGCAATCGCAGCAACAGGCTACGACAAAATGGCCAATATCAATTACATTTCTCAGAGCGAATACGATTCGAAGAAGTCTGAACTTGAGAATGATGTAAAAGAAGGTATAGTTGATCTGGTAGTTGTTGCAGATCCTGATTTTGAGGCTGTAATCGCAGCCTATGAGAAGGCCGGCGACAAGCTTCCCGCATTAAACATCTGTTTCAACCAGACCGAGAATTATTCAGCTCAGGCCTACAATGTATTTGCAGGCGGCGAGAACAGTGTTCTTGGTGTAATGAGAAACTTACTTCTTGAGGAAAGACTCGGAAGCCTTGAGCTTTTAAATGTATTTACTCAGAATGATGTTTCAATCTTCAAGGAAGAGAAAGACAATACTGAGTTCATCTCGATGATGCTTCCTTACCTTATTACCATGCTTCTTTTCGCAGGTGCAATGAGTATCGGTGTTGATGCCATCGCAGGCGAGAAGGAAAGAGGAACTCTTGCATCTATGCTGATTACTCCCGTAAGCCGTGGTGAAATCGTTCTCGGAAAGCTCGTTTCAATGGCTATTCTTTCCGGAATTTCAGCAATTGTATATACTGTTTCCATGGTTCTTGCAATGCCTATGATGGGCGGTATTACCGGAGAAGAGGTTTCAGGCTTTGGCGGTGTATCATTCGGAGCAAGCCAGATTCTTATGCTTCTGGTTATCATGCTTGCCATGGTTTACCTTTATGTTGCTGTAATCGGATTCCTGGCAGTACTTGCAAAGGATGTAAAGACCGCTTCAACCTACATTTCACCTATCTACATCGTAGTAATCGTTGCAGGTATGATGACAATGTTTACCAGCGGAAAGGCAATTCCTCCTTACAGATATGCAATTCCGATTTACGGAAACGCACTTGCTATTAAGGACATTTGTGTAAATGAGCTTACAACCGGTAACTTCCTTCTTTCAGTCGGAGGTACCGTAGTACTCGGCATCATTCTTACCGTGGCTATTACCAAGGCCTTCAACAGTGAGAAGATTATGTTCAACGCGTAATTTTAAATATTTCAGGGCTGCCGCTGTTGTGCGGCGGCCCTATTTTAATATCGCCCGGAGTATGTGGAGACCCGTGCCCGGTGTACTTTTTTAGCCTGATCCGAGATGATTATTTATCATAGACAAGCATAGTAATTCCGATAGGGCAATAGATTGCTTAACAAATATCGGTATCTTTCTATTCTCAAAAGTTATAAAAAGTTATAAAAACTTATAAAAGAATTGACAAGTTATAAAAACTTATATAAACTTATAAAAGAAATGGATCGGATAGAGAAGGAGAGTATATCATGGCAACAAATCCATATTCATTGCAGTTCGGAAAAATAGCTAAAACATATGTAGAAAGAGCATCTGCCGTTGATACTGTGTGCGAGAATTTTTTAAACGAAGATATTAACTGTTTTATTATTACAGGAGTAAGGGGATCAGGAAAAACGGTTCTTTTGACAGAGATAAAGAAGAAATTTGAAGATGAAAAAGATTGGCTTGTAGTTGAGATAAATCCTCAGGATGATCTTAGAATCGGACTGGCTGCTAAACTGTATGAAATACCGGAATTATCAACTTCATTTGCTGTAGAGAAATTGAATTTTTCAAAGTTTGGCTTTGGTGTCGAAGTAAAAAAAGCTCCGCCGATTTTTGATATCGAGTCCGGTTTGGACAAAATGTTTAAAGTTATAAAGAAGCTAAAGAAAAAAGTTCTCGTGGCGATAGATGAAGTTTCCAGTACTGAAAATGTGAAGAAGTTTGCTTCTACATTTCAATTATTGATTCGTGAGGAGTATCCGCTGTATTTTATCGGAACAGGACTGCCAAACAATATTTTTAAGCTGCAAAACGAAGAAAATTTGACCTTTCTAAATCGAGCAAGCAAAATTGAACTGGAACCGTTGAATTTTACCAGAATAAAAGATAACTATGCAAAGACATTTTCGTTTGATAATGAAACTGCAGGCAAATACGCCGGTTATGTTAAAGGGTATTCATTTGCATTTCAGCTTATGGGTCACTTGTTATGGACAATGAAAGGTTCCGCAGAAGAGGATATTTTAAAAGAATTTGATTACAGGCTTGAAGATTTGGTATATGGGTCTATTTGGAAAAGTTTGTCTGCGACAGATATTTCTATCTGCATCTGTATGGCGATGCTAATTGAAGAACTTGGAAACGAGAATGTGAAAGTAGGTAGTCTGGTGGAAAAAATGAACATTACACCGGGATTTCTGAATGTCTATAAGAATAGGCTTATGCGTGGCGAAGTTATAAAGTCAGCAGGATATGGATATGTTACCTTCACTTTTCCAAGGTTTGATGTATTCTGCAGAAATAAAAGGGATGAAATGTATTTGGCTGAATAAATGGAAAGCACTTATCATTTTAAAAAGGTATATGAATTCGAGTGTTTCGAAGGATGTTGCCGGTGAATAAGCACCAGCAACATCCTTATTTTTGTCTTTTTGCAATTTGAATTCCAAATGCCGGGTGTGAAAACATTATGTTTATTACATCAATTAATATGCGTTTGGAGGATTAATATGGGAGTATCATATGGATATATCCGGGTTTCTGCCACGGATCAGAATGAAAGCAGGCAGGTGATTGCCATGCGGGAAGTTGGCATCGATTCAAAGAACTGTTTTATCGACAAGCAGTCCGGAAAAGATTTCAACAGACCGCAATATAAGAAAATGGTAAAAAAGCTGCGGAAGGGTGATACACTGTACATTCTCAGCATCGACAGGCTGGGCAGGAATTATGCGGAAATTCAGGAGCAGTGGAGGTTTCTTACAAAGGAAATAGGTGCGGATATATGTGTGATTGATATGCCGCTCTTGGATACAAGAACGAGCCAGGATTTAATGGGCGTCTTCATAGCAGATCTGGTGCTGCAGATATTATCATTCGTGGCACAAAGTGAGCGTGAGAACATAAAGCGGAGACAGGAGCAGGGTATTGCGGCAGCAAAGGCTAAGGGAATCCATATGGGAAGGCCAGCGAAGGAACTTCCCGGAAATTTTAATCATTTGGTGGAACTGTGGAAGAATAAAGAGATACCACTGAAGAATGTTTTGCAGGAATGCAATATGTCGGAATCAACGTTTTACAGGAGAATAAAAGAAGAAAAGAACTGTCATTAGGTGTACCTTTTGGCAGTTCTTTGTATTTGTGATTATAGCATCGAAAACACACAAAAGCAAGATGAAACGCAGATGGAATTTTGGCTTTTGTGCAAATTGTTTATCTGTTTGACAGAAAAACATGTTTAAGCGTTGTAGTCAAAAGGTACACATTTTGCAGTTCTTAATCTGTTATAAAATAAGATTAATAAAGGAGGATTAAGTATGTTAGGACGATGTTTTTGTGGAAGAGGTTACTGGAAAGAGGTTTGTAATACAAGGACTTAATCTGGCGAGTACAGTTTCAGCAAAGGATTGGTTGGTACTGCTTTGTTTGGTTTAGTAGGCGCAGAGGCAGGAATCGGATGAAAAAACATACTGTTACATATCAGTGTTCAAATTGTGGAAGAACAACTTCCACTACTTATGATAGTAAGGGTAGAGAGGTTTGATTAATCATGGATATTTGTTGGTTTCAATCTATAGTTGGAGATCTTTGTGTTGGCATAGTAGCTTCCTTCCTTGTTGCTTTGTTTGTTGAAAGACAAGCAACAAAGAGAGAACAGAAACGTCAAAAAGAAATCGCAGAAAGGTTAATGAGCGAATTAAAATCCAAATGCGACTATTTTCCTATTACAGTTGCATTGGCTGTAATTGACAGTGTTGATAGGGCGGATTTTGAAGATGAAAAAGAATATGCGCGTTGGGTTGAAGATTTCGGTGAACTTCTTATTAATTGTGATCAAAGAATGATTTTGCAAAAAAAATATATATGGCAAGATATTGATGAAATAGGAGCTGATATTAGAAGACTAGAGGTTGATATCAAAAATAACTTAGGTAATGTGTATTTAGATGAGGAATTAGTTAGGAAATTGGGCAAATTGTCCGGCACGATTTCTCAGATTTACAGAGCTAAAAAGTATGAAAACATAAGTAGTTGTATTCATTTTTTACAAGAGGATTTTGTAAAGGGAATATTAGATATTTTCCCGGAGTTGAAGGATACATATACTACACCATACGGATGTAATGAAAATACATAGCTGATTGGATTAGTTACTAATTCTTATAATATGGAGGAGGAAAGAAACTTTATGGGTGTCAAAGACGAGTTTGAAATATTTGAAAAAAATATAAGCACGATTAGCGCTACTAAGGATGAAATCGCTAAGGATAGAGAGCTGGGCATTTTACCAGATGATGATTCGTTCGATTCAAATCTTTCACAAAGGCTGAGGCTAAAGAGAGGAGTGCTTTATTGCGATAGACCTGGTAATGATCACTTTGCTAAAATATACTGTGTTTACTTAACATCGTTCTATTTGGTTATACGAAAACTAAAATATGAATTAATAAATATGCAGAAAACTGTTGTTGCAAATGAACTATATTATATACCGCTTAGAAATCTTTCAAACATTTATTATTCTTGTAGTCTCAATCATAGCCATTATGTTGGTCCGGAGTATAAAGATCGAAGTCCGGTGGTTGGCGCCGTAGTTGGAGCTGCAGTTGGTGGGGTGGTCGGAGCTGCGGTTGGTGCTTCTGTAAATCAGGGAAAAAAGCAAGTAGTGTGCGGACATTATAGTAACTCATATACGTATGTTCTTTCATTGACTGACAAGAGTGGGAAAAAATACAGTATCGAATATGTGTTGGGCGTCAATCCGAAGGCTTAATCCGAAATTTGATTGAATCAGAAGCATAATTATGGTATAATCGGGCCATAATAAATTGAAATGAGGTATTGTTATGCCACAGATTATTCCTATAAAAGATTTAAAAAATACTTCTAATATTTCAGATTTATGCCATAGTACATCAGAGCCGGTTTATATAACAAAAAATGGATATGGTGATATGGTCATCATGAGTATGGAGACCTTTGAAGGAGTTTCCGAAACCCTCAATATGTATAAGAGTCTTATGAATTCTGAGCAGCAAATAAAGGAAGGAAAGGTTCATAATGCAAGGGCATCACTCGAGTTAGTGAGGGAGAAATATGGCCTATAATATTGTTGCTACTGACGAAGTGAATAAGCTGCTTGATAACTGTGTTAAGTATCTTTTGAATAAGTTTAAGAGTGAGCAGGCTGCCGTTCATCTCCTGGATGAGGTGTCAGAAATATATGAACGACTCGAAGATAATCCTAACATTTACAGATTATCTTCGAATCCGTTTATGAGAAATCTCGGATACCATGAAGCAAAGATTTCGGAAATGGATTACATGATAATCTATAAAATTGATGGAAGCAACGTATATATACTCGGAATCTATCATACGTTGGAAAATTATGTAAACAAATTAAGGTGATTATGTCGAAACAATTTGAATTAACAATAGATTATTTTAATCTGAGCAAGATATGTACCAGCGGTCAGGTCTTTCGCATGTACGAGAGGGAGCAGGGGCTGTTTGATGTTTATTCTGCAGATAAGCATGTAAGGGTTTTGGCGGAGGATGCCGGAGGGGACAGACAGAAGCTGACCTTTTATTGTGCAGAGGAAGATTTGGGTTACTGGAAGAAGTATTTTGATTTGGAAAGGGACTATGCAGGTGCAGCAGCGAGCGTGGATGCGCAGGATGCTTATCTGACGGCGTGTCGGGATTACGGCTGCAGTATCAGAATTCTTCATCAGAATATTTGGGAAATGATGATAACCTTTATTATTTCTCAGCAGAAGCAGATTCCGAGCATCAGAAAGTGCGTTGAAGGTCTTTCGGCGAAGCTCGGGAAGAAGATGAAGCATATGATTGAATACGGTGAGCCGGGCAAACCGGGGAACCCGCAGATTAAGTCGGAGGAGCATGAGTGGTATGCATTTCCGGAAGCTGCAGAAATTGCGGCAGCAGGACCTGAGGGAGTGAAAGGTTTGTCTCTCGGATACAGGGAGAGGTATTTGTACGAAACCTCGCGTCAGTATCTTGAGCGCGGAATCTCGGATGATGAGCTTGAAGCGATGGATTATGCCGAGGCGAAAAAGTATTTGCTCTCTTTTACCGGAATCGGCGAAAAAGTTGCAAATTGTATTCTGCTGTTTGGCGCGGCGTTTGTGGATGCATTTCCGATAGATACTCACATTAAAGATATTTTGTATCGGGAATACTATCTGACTACAATTGTAGAAAGAGATAGGCATCCGCAGGAGAAGCTTACTCTGAAGGATTACGAAAGGCTGACAGAGGAGCATTTCGGACGTTACAGCGGATATCGGGGAATTGTTCAGCAATGGATATTTGCGAACGAAGTGAAGTAATATGACTGCGGAAGAGAAAAGGAAGATATGTATAGAATATTAATTGTTGAGGATGATCAGGGAATTGCGGAAGGTGTTGCCGCACAGCTTAAAAGCTGGGGACATCAGACCGCTCTGATTGAAGATTTTTCAAATGTTATGAAGACATTTGCGGAGTTTGAGCCGCATCTGGTGCTTCTTGATATCACACTTCCGTTTTTCAACGGATATCATTGGTGCAGTGAGATAAGGAAAGTGTCGAAGGTTCCGATTATTTTTATTTCCTCCGCTGCGGAGAACATGAATATAGTTATGGCAATGAATATGGGCGCGGATGATTTCATTGCGAAGCCCTTTGATGTCAATGTTCTGGTTGCGAAGGTCGGGGCGCTTCTGCGACGGGCATATGATTTTGGCGAATCAAGTCCCATTATTGAATGCAGAGGTGCGATGCTTAATACCGGAGACGGCAGCTTTACTTATGCAGATTCGAAGATTTCGCTTACAAAGAATGAGCACAGAATTCTTACCGCACTTATGCAGAATAAAGGCAAAACCGTGAGCCGCGAACGACTTATGGAGCTTTTGTGGGAGTCGGATTGTTTTGTTGACGAGAATACGCTGACGGTGAATGTAAATCGCCTCAGAAAGAAGCTGGACGGTGCGGGACTGGAAGGCTTCATTACCACCAAATTCGGTGAAGGTTATCTGATTGAAGACTGACCCGGTATTGAGTGAAGGGCAGCTATATGCAACCAAGGGCAGTTATCAACAGCTAAAGGAAGTTATCGGCAACTGTTTTTACACAGCGAAAGGCAATATTAATGGAGTTTTTTAAGAAATATTTGCGTGAGCATCGCGCTTATCTGTGGTCGACACTTATAATCTATGCGGTGTTTATGGCATCCTTCGGATTGTATGGATTTCCGATAGAGTCTGTTATATATCCGACCATTTTAAGCATGATTCTGGTACTGATTATGTTTGCAATCAGATCCGGGCAAGAGCGTAAGGATCATAAGGCACTTCAGGAGGCAGCTTTGCGTGCGGAGTTACTGGATCTTTCGGATCTTCCGCCGGCGAAGACTATGTTGGATGAAGATCTGCACGAGATTATCAGGCTTCTGAAAAAAGAACGGGCAGATGCCGTTACGATGGCGAACACCAGATATCAGGAGCTTTCGGAATATTATACCTGCTGGGCGCATCAGATAAAGACACCTATTGCGTCAATGAAGCTGAAGCTTTCCGCAGAGGACAGTGATTTTTCAAGAAGCATTACTACGGAGCTTAATCGGATTGAACAGTATGTTGATATGGTAATGACGTATGTCCGTCTGGGTTCAGATTCAACGGATTATGTTTTTGTCGACTGCAACTTGAATTCAATTATAAAGGGTTGTGTGAAGCGATACATGACCGATTTTATCTCCAAAAAGCTTACGCTTGATTACGAGCCGAAGGACGTAACGGTTCTTACTGATGAAAAATGGCTTGGTTTTGTAATCGGGCAGATATTATCAAATGCTCTTAAATATACTCGAAAGGGCGGCATAACAATTGCGGTTGATACCGACGGTGAATATCCGGTTGTAAGTATTACCGATACAGGTATCGGAATTTCCGACGAGAATCTTCCGAGAGTATTTGAGATGGGATTTACCGGCTATAACGGCCGCTCGGACAATAAATCGAGCGGAATAGGTTTGTACCTGTGCAAAAGGATTTGTGATAAACTCGGTACTGATATTTCGATAGAATCAAAAGCGGGAGAAGGAACCTGCGTAAAGCTTGAAATCAGGCGTGATAAAACGCGCTGGGAGTAAAAGTGACATTATTGTAAGAAATGACAAGGGAAATGTAAGGTGTTTGAATGGAAACCTTCGTTTCCCTTTTGTTATAATCATATTGTTGAATGCAGCGAAGAAAAAATTTCAGTGCAAAGCAGGTCCATATGAGGTTACGATGAATCAAAGTGACTTCATAGGAAGGTAAGGATTTGAGAAGCAAACCCAAATTAAGTAACGATGTACCACCGTGACTTAATAGGAAAGGAAGAAAGTAAATATGAAGATTCTTGAAGTTAATGAATTGACAAAGACTTATACAACTCGTTTCGGAGGAAACAGGGTTGAAGCTCTGAAGGGAGTTTCCTTCAGCGTTGAAAAGGGCGAATATGTGGCTATTATGGGTGAGTCGGGTTCCGGTAAATCGACGCTTTTAAACATTATAGCAGCGCTTGATAAACCTACCTCCGGAACGGTCATCCTCGACGGCGAAGATACTGCGAAAATTAAGGACAGCAAGCTTGCAATGTTTCGAAGAGACAATCTGGGCTTTGTATTCCAGGAGTTCAATCTTTTGGATAATTTCTCGCTGGAGGACAATATTTATCTGCCTCTCGTTCTTGCAGGTGAAGACTATGCGGGAATGAGCAAGAAGCTTCAGCCGATTGCACAAAAGCTCGGCATAGATACCCTCCTGAAGAAATATCCTTATGAAGTTTCCGGCGGACAGAAGCAGCGTGCGGCGGTAGCCAGAGCGGTTATTACGGAACCTAAGCTTTTGCTTGCGGACGAGCCTACAGGAGCGCTTGATTCAAAGTCTACGGATGAGCTTCTCAAAATGTTCAAAAGCGTAAATGAATCAGGCCAGACTATTTTGATGGTTACCCACTCTGTTAAGGCGGCGAGCCACGCAGGAAGGGTTTTGTTTATTAAGGATGGAGTGGTATTCCATCAGCTTTACAAAGGAAGTCAGACGGATGAGCAGATGTATCAGGTCATTTCGGACACCCTCACCATGCTTGCCACCGGAGGTGACCGTTGATGAAGAGGAAAAAGAACGGACTGTTTTTTAATCTGGCTTTCAACGGTATAAAAAACAATCACAAGTTATATACACCGTATATACTTGCTGCAGCTGGTATTACGGCTATGCTTTATATCATTAAGGCAATTAACGTCAGCGAGCTGCTGAATTATATGAAGGGCGGCGGAATATTAAGAACTATTCTGGCTCTGGGTGTGTTTGTAATAGCTGTGTTTGCGGCCGTCTTTATGGCCTATACACATTCGTTTCTTATTAAATCAAGAACCCGAGAATTCGGTCTTTATAATGTGCTCGGAATGAGCAGGTTTCATATAGCCCGTATTGTTGCTGTAGAGACGCTCATTTCAGGAGCAATTTCAATTACAGGCGGTTTGGCAGCAGGTCTTTTGTTTGAGAAAATGGCAGAACTGCTTCTTGCAAAGCTTCTTAATGTTCAGACAAGCTATGCGATGCACATAGATGTCGATTCTCTGCTGTGGACTGCCGGAACTCTTGCGGTCATATTCATCTGCCTTATGTTCGGAAATATGATTCGCATTTTCGGTATGAAGACTATCGATCTGCTGAAGAGCGAGAATGTCGGGGAGAAACCTCCCAAAGGCAATGTCTTCTACACAATTATCGGTTTTGTGGTGCTTGGATGTGCCTATTATATGGCGGTATCCATCACCAATCCGGTAAAGGCGATGGCAACCTTCTTTGTTGCGGTTATTATGGTTATTGCAGCAACCTATATTATTTTTGTTACGGGATCGGTTACCATATGCAGGATGCTTCAGAAGAAGAAAGGCTACTATTATCAGCCGAAGCATTTTGTTTCACTGTCCTCAATGGTTTTCAGAATGAAGCGAAACGGAGCAGGACTGTCGGTCATCTGTATTCTGTCGACAATGGTGCTGGTTATGATAGCTTCAACCTCATGCCTGTATTTCGGAGGCAATGCGACGATTAACAATCTTTACCCCAGAGAAATGAGTTTCCGCATTAATACCTCACGCGAAGAAGAAGCTGCTGAGCAGGTTGAGACATTGAAGCAGCATATCATTTCGGCAGCAAAGGATTGCGGGGCGACGCTCAGCAATGCGGTTGAGTTTTCTATGCTTGCTGAATCGGCTGTTTTAAAGAACGGTGTGGCGGATTATACCATTTCAGCTTATTTGTCTACGTCGATGACCGACGATTCATGGGACCTGTATATGGTTTCGGTTGATGACTACAACAAATATATGGGTACAGACCTGAAGCTGGCCGATGATGAAACGATATGCTGCGAGTATGATACAAAATATCCTTATGATACATTCAGCATAAGCGGCGGAAACGAATATAGGATTGCAGATCGCTCGAAGGATTTTTATATGCCGGAAGGGATTGCCACTGACATAATTCCCGGAGCTGTGTTTGTCGTTAACCGTCTTCCTGACAAGATACCCGGAGATGAATATAAAGAGTACAGTTTAAACAATACCGTTTTTACTTTTGCATTTGATATAAATGAAACTCCGGAGCGTCAGATTGAGGTATTTGACTATATCGGAGCTAAGATTTTTGCATCGGACATGGGTTCAGAGTCTGATCGCAGTCAGATTAATTTTTATACGAGCGAATGTCGTGAAGATATCAGAAATGAATTTTATGAACTGTACGGCGGCTTATTCTTCCTGGGAATGGTACTCAGCCTTGTATTTACATTTGCATTGGTGCTGATTATCTATTACAAGCAGATTTCCGAGGGATTTGAGGACAGAGCCCGTTTTGAGATTATGCGTAAGGTCGGAATGACAAAGGAAGAGATTAAGAGAAGCGTCAATTCACAGATGGGAAGTGTTTTCTTTATCCCGCTGGCAGCTGCCGTTATGCATTTGGGATTTGCGTTCCCGATGATATATCGTATGCTGCGTTTGTTCGGACTGAAGAACCTTTGGATGCTTGTCGGAACTGCAGTTATAAGTGTGCTCATTTTTGCGGTAATATACACCATAGTCTACAAGATTACCTCTAATAAATATTACTCTTTGGTCAGCTGCTGAGAAATATAAACAGCAAGAAATGACAAAATAATCAAAAAATAATGCATGGCATTTTGAAGATTTTTTGATAAACTGTAATAATCAAGACAAAGCTGTCCCGCAGGTTTTTGCTTGCGGGACAGTACTGTTTTACCTTTGCGGTAATTAATGAAAACAGATTATACAGAATGGAGATTATGATATGAAGGAATGGAAAGGTCATGTTAAAGGAATTGATTTAGGCGGCTGGCTTTCACAGTGTGTTCATACCGTAGAACATTACGAGAGCTTTATAAAGGAAGAAGATCTTGCAAGAATTGCAAGCTGGGGTCTTGATCACGTTCGTGTTCCCGTAGATTTTGATCTTGTAGAGGATAAGGAAGGCAATCCCAGAGAGGGCGGTTACGAGTATATTCAGCGTGCCATTGACTGGACAAGGAAAAATGGGCTTAATATGGTTCTTGATCTTCACAAGACTGCGGGATTCTCTTTCGATGATGGTGAGCAGGAGTTCGGATTCTTCGAGAACAAGGACTATCAGGAGCGTTTTTACAAGCTTTGGGAGAAGTTTGCGAACAAGTATGCTAAGTATGCAGATACCGTATCTTTTGAGCTTTTGAACGAGGTTACCGATCAGAGCTTCTGCAATGAGTGGAACAGAATTGCAACCGAGTGTATTGCTCGCATTCGAAAGATTTCAAAGGATGTAAAGATTCTTGTCGGCGGATACTGGAACAACAGCGTTTCATCAGTAAAGGATATCAACGTTCCCATCGATGAGAACATTGTATTCAATTTCCATTGTTACGATCCTCTTGTATTTACTCATCAGGGTGCAGGCTGGGTTAAGGAAATGCCTCATGACTTCAAGATGGACATCGATCTTACCTATGGTGAGTTCGAGAAGAAGAGAGCTGAAGTTTTCGGAGCAGACCGTCCCGACTTTTTCGGATTTGATCCTGACAAGAAGTTCGGTCCCGATTATTTCTACAGCAAGTTTGAGGAAGCTATCAAGGTTGCTGAGGAGAAGAACGTTATGCTTTACTGCGGTGAGTACGGTGTTATTGAGACCGTAGATCCCGAGAAGATTATTAAGTGGTACTCAATGGTTAATGAGGTATTCAGAAAGTATAACATCGGCCGTGCAGCATGGAGCTACAAGAAGATGGATTTCGGTCTCGGAGATGCGAACATGGATGCATACCGTGAGAGACTTTTACAGGTTATGTAATATATACCCTGAGGCTGTGTACATTATTCCGGTTACAGTGCAATAGAATATAGCATGATAATATAAGATATCCCGCAGGTCGGTTAATCAACCTGCGGGATATTTGTTTTTAATGTATTTCAGCAGCAATTTATGCCGACAGACCGGCAGTGATTTATGCCGGGAAAAGAATAAACAGTACGGCAAGAGTTGCTGCAATCAGGATATAGGCAAGGAGTCTTAAACAAATGTGACCTCTTGCATAGTTTCGTGCATTAATATTTCCGGACTTCTTGAATGCATTGATTAAGATGCAGATAAGTCCGATAACGGGGATGATGTATAAAATCGTGTATCCGAAATATCCCCACATGCTGATGGGAGTATTATCAAGTGATGCTTCCTGAGCTGAATCAGCAGATACTGCAACGTTACTGATGTCTGTCTGTGCAGGTGAATTCTTTGCAGCCTTCTTTGCGGCTTTTTCAGCGGCTTTGGCAACTTTAGCGGCTTCCTCTTCAGCCTTTTTGGCAGCCTTGGCTGCATTCTTGTCAATCTTTTCCGGGGCAGCCGGAACTTCGGGAGCGGCCGGCATCTCAGGAGCCACCGGAGCCTCAGGAGCGGCAGGCATAACAGGTGCCGCAGGAGCCATAGGAGCTTCAGGGGCAGCGGGCATGGCAGGAGCCATAGCCATAGGAGCCTCGGGAGCAGCGGGCATGGCAGGAGCCATAGGAGCCTCAGGAGCGGCCGGCATAACAGGGGCCATAGGAGCCTCAGGAGCAGCAGGCATAACAGGAGCCATCGGAGCTGCAGGAGCAGCCGGTGCGGCCGGAGCCATATTTGCAGGAACATATGCGGGAGTTCCGCATGCAGTACAGAACTTATATCCTTCTATGAGTTCCTTTCCGCAAGTAGTACAATGCATGAAGTTTTCCTCCTTATTTATACAGTCAAATACTGAAAATCTATAAATTATGGATTACCTTTTTCCTATTCTATCACAATTTATTTTAAATGAAAGTATGTATTATTTTTTTAATAAAAATCTTATTGCAATTAGGGGTATTGTTGATATAATAAACTCGTTGTTTGAACGCGATTCAACAATCACCTGTTTATGGCGGGGGACAACGACAAATTTAGAGAAAATAACGGGAGGGTGCAATGAAAAAACTGATTCAGTTTAAGAACATTGTCAAGTATTTTGACGGCCAGTTAATTTTGAAGGGAATTAACCTCGATATATATGAGAATGAGTTCGTAACTCTTTTAGGACCTTCAGGCTGCGGAAAAACAACGTTGCTGAGAATACTTGGCGGATTCCTTGAACCTGACGAGGGAAGTGTAGTGTTTGACGGAGAAGACATTACCGATCTTCCTCCTCACAAGCGTGATCTTAACACCGTATTCCAGAAGTATGCACTTTTCCCTCATTTAAATGTATATGATAACGTTGCCTTTGGCTTGAAGCTTAAAAAAGAGCCTAAGGATATTATAGAGCAGAAGGTTACCCGTATGCTTAAGCTTGTAGGTCTTGAGGATTACGGCAAGCGAAGCATCTACGAGATGTCCGGAGGACAGCAGCAGCGAGTTGCCATCGCGCGTGCTCTTGTTAATGAGCCCGGTGTGCTTCTTCTTGACGAGCCCTTGGGTGCGCTTGATGCAAAGCTTCGTAAGGAGATGCAGCGCGAGCTTAAAAAGATTCAGAAAGAGGTCGGAATTACCTTCATCTTCGTAACACATGATCAGGAAGAGGCACTTACCATGTCCGACAAGATCGTCATTATGAAGGAAGGCGAGATTCAGCAGATCGGAACTCCTACAGATATATACAATGAGCCTGCAAACCGCTATGTTGCAAATTTCATCGGAGCTTCAAATATTGTCGACGGAATTATGCTTGAGGATTACAAGGTAATGTTCGAGGATAAGCAGTTTGAGTGTGTGGATAACGGATTCGGAAAGAATGAACGTGTTGACGTTGTAATCAGACCCGAGGACCTTGATATTGTTGAACCCAGAAAGGGCAAGCTTAAAGGTATCGTTAAGTCTGTTCTTTTCAAGGGTGTTCATTATGAGACAGTTGTAGAAACAAAAGCCGGAGCCAGCATTAAGGTTAAGATGGTCGTTTCAAATGACAAGCCTGTTGTAAATGAGGAAGCAGGCGAGATGATGTCTGCGAACGATTTCTATCTGGATGCGGAGGACGTTGAGACTCTGACAGATGCCATTATCATCGACCGTGCCGATGCACAGGCTTGGAAGCATGAAGGCGATGAGCGTATCTCAATCAGCAGAGTTGAATATGAGATTTCAAAGCAGAACGGAACATATCCCGTTACCTTCTATACTTCAGCGGGAACAAGTGTTACAACCAACATGATTGTTGAAGATGTCAACCGTGATATTAATGAAGAATACGGAGAAGAGATTTATGCCGTAAACTTCTTCAAGAAGGTTGATGAAATTCAGGAGAGTATTGCTCTTGAAACAGATTTAAAGATTTGGGCAAATGCCGTTGCATATGATTTGGAAGACGGAAGTCCTGTTGAGGTTACCGATGTTGTTTACAACTTCGATCCTCAGAACATTACTCCCGGAGCTTACAGCGTAACCTTCAAGACAAAGGGATACGAGTACAGAGTTGATACTACGGATAAGGTTGAAGTCGGTGCGGCAGTCGGTCTTGATTTTTCACCCGAGGACCTTCACATTATGTCAAAGACACAGGGAGAGGATTGATCTATGAAGCAGTTTAAAAAGATGACTTATCCGTACCTTGTGTGGATAACAGTCATTATTGTGGTACCCATGCTTCTGATTCTGTTCTATGCCTTTACGAAGCAGGGTAATTCGGTTCTTCAGTTTTCATTTACACTCGATAATTTCGGAAAGTTTTTCAGCGACCCGATTTTTGCGGAGGTGCTGCTGCGTTCACTTAAGGTAGCACTCATCACAACGGTTATATGTATAGTTTTGGGATATCCCGCAGCATATTACATCGCGCGCTCGAGCGAAGGTCTCAAGATGAGATGGGTACTTATTATCACTTTCCCTACCTGGATTAACATGCTGGTGCGTACATATGCGTGGATCGGTATTCTCCAGGATGACGGAGTTATAAATACCTTCCTCGGTTGGATCGGAATCGGACCGATTTCGATGATGCATACGGATTTTGCGGTAATACTCGGAATGGTTTACAACTTCATTCCGTTTATGATTCTGCAGATTTATACTTCGCTTACCAAGATGGATTATTCACTCATCGAAGCAGCTCAGGACCTTGGTGCGGACAGACTCAAGTGCTTTACAAAAGTAATTCTTCCGCTCTCGCTTCCCGGAGTTATCAGCGGAATCACACTTGTTTTCCTCCCTGCGGTATCAAGCTTCTGTATACCTAAGCTTTTGGGCGGCGGACAGTACGTTCTGGTAGGTAATGTTATCGAGAATCAGTTCATTACTGCCGGAGATTGGAATTTCGGAAGTGCAATTTCACTTATTATGGCAATTATTATCATGCTGTCGCTCTACCTCACAAAGAAGGTCGACAAGTCTGATATTGCAGAAAGGAGCGCAAACTGATGAAACAGAAAAAACGCGTCCTTTCAAGTATTTACATGGGAATCCTGGTAGTATTTTTCTACGCTCCGATTCTCTATACAATTGTTTTCTCTTTCAACGACAGTAAATCGCTCACACATTTTGCGGGCTTTTCACTTCGATGGTATGAGAAGATGTTTGCGGACCGCACCATGATGCAGTCGGTATTTTATACCGTTGTTACTGCGGTGCTGGCCACTGTTATCTCGACAATAGTCGGAACCATTACAGCCATCGGTCTTTCAAAGTCGAAAAAGATTGTCAGATCGATTGTAGAGCAGATCAACAACCTTCCGATTATGAATCCCGAGATTGTAACCGCTATCGGTCTGCTTATGTTTTACAGCGCCATTCATATAAAGAAGGGCTTCCTGACAATGCTGCTGGCGCACATAATGTTCTGTATTCCGTATGTTATTCTGAGCATTGCACCAAAGCTTCGAACTCTTGATCAGAATCTTGCGGATGCGGCTATGGACCTTGGAGCAACACCCTGGCAGGCACTTACCATGGTTATCGTGCCTCAGATAAAGCCCGGAATTATCAGCGGTGCTCTTATTGCCTTTACAATGAGTTTTGATGATTTCGTTATTTCTTATTTTGTAACCGGCAACGGAGTTTCGAATATTTCGATACTGGTATATACCATGTCAAAGCGTGTCAATCCTTCGATAAATGCTTTGTCGACACTGATTATTGCAATTATTTCGATATTCCTGCTGATTTCGAATGCAGTTCCGAAGATTGCGGACAGACGAATCAAAAAGATCGATGCGGCAAAGGCCAAATCCGATGCCAAAGAATAAAAAAGGAGAGTAAAGAGATGAAAGTATTAAGAAAAGCAGTATGTATTTTAATGATTGCCGTTATGTGCCTCAGTTTGGCTGCATGTTCAGGCAAGTCATCAAAGGAAGCAGAGGAAAAGTACGGTTCTTCAACCCTCAAAATCTTCCTTCCCGGAGAGTATATCGATGACGGTATCGTGCCCGGTTTCGAGAAGAAGTTCGGTGTAAACGTAATCGTTGAGCTTTTTGATTCAAACGAGATGATGTACACCAAGTTCAGCGCAGGCGACAAGTACGATATTCTTATTCCTTCGGACTACATGATTGAACGTCTCATGAAGGAGAATCAGCTTCAGCCCCTCGACAAGACACTCATTCCCAATATGAAGAATCTTGCATCTGAGGTACTTAACGCAGCCTACGATAAGGAAAACACTTATTCGGTTCCTTATTTCTGGGGTACCGTAGGTATTGTTTACAATCACAACAACGTTTCTCTCGAAGAGCTTGAAGCAAAGGATTGGGATATTCTCAAGGATACCAAGTACAAGGGAAAGATTTATATGTACGATTCGGAGCGTGACGGTTTCCTTATTGCAGCAAAGCAGCTTGGATTCTCTACCAACAGCAATGACAAGGCAGAACTTGATGCACAGTACGAGTGGCTCGTTGAGCTCAACAAGACCATGGCTCCGGTATATGTTACCGACGAGGTTATCGACGGTATGATTAACGGAACCAAGGACATGGCAATTGTTTACAGCGGTGATGCCGTTACAATTCTCGATGAGAACGAGGACATGAGCTATTACACACCTTCATGCGGTACAAACAGATGGTACGACGCTATGGTTATTCCCGCAAATGCAGAGAATCCTAAGCTTGCGCATGAGTTCATCAACTATATTCTTGAGTATGAGAACAGCCTTGCAAACACACAGGCTGTAGGCTATGCATCTCCCAATGCACAGGTTCTTCAGGAGATGACGGCAGAGGGCGGAGATTACGCAGAAAACGAAGCATATTATCCCAGAGATTACGAACTCGATGAGATTTATCATGACGATGAGAACCTCCGTAAGACACTCTCTGAGTTATGGATTAAGGTCAAGGCAGCAAAATAATAAGCGTTTAGGTATCCATTAAGGAGTAAAACGATAATGAGTGCTCTTGAAACAAAAGAAAAAATACTGGACGTTACGATGGCCCTTATTAAGGAGCGCAAGGGTGACATCGGAAATGTCACTATTCGTATGATTGCCGACAGAGCCGGAATAGGAGTCGGACTTACAAATCATTATTTTAAGTCGAAGGAACTTCTTATCGGTGAATGTGTCGACAATATTATGAAAGACATATTTGCGGGATTTGTCTCGGCGGAGGAAACAGCTTCCGCCGAGAAGCTTACGCCTATAGAAGCAACAAAGCGTGTGGCTAAATCGGTGATGCATTTTCTTCTCGAAAATGAAGAGGTAGCCAGGGTCGCTTTTCTGCACGACGCGGAAGCTCCCGATCAGGAGGATTATACCGCGAGACTTGTAAACTCATTCGCATATTGTATGGTCGACAGGCATCAGCTTGAGGGCATGCTTAATAATGACCGTATAAGCGAAAAAATGAAGCAGCAGTTCCGTGAGCATTTTGTCAGCGAGCAGCGCAGAAAAGCTTTTATGATAACTGCTTCGTTAAAGGATGCATTTCTTCGGAGGAATCTTCTTTCGGCGAATATAGGTATTGATTTGAACAATCCCGAAAAATGTGATGAATATATAGACGAAATAGTCGAAATGTTGATGTAATTAGTATCAGAAGTTGTTTGAAATAAAGTACTTTGTGACCCGATTTTGGAATGGAGACTACAGTGAGAAAACGTATTGCATTGCTTACCATATGTCCTGAAGATGATTACCAGCACAGAATCATGAGCGGTATATTTGAAGCCTGTGAAAAGTACAACTATGATGTGGTTGTGGTTACCCCGCTGGTGCAGGTTGCCAATTATTTTAAAGACTATCTGCATGGTGAACTGAATATATATGAACTCATCAATTTCGACTTGTTCGACGGCGTTATTATTACTCCCATTCCGATGACGGAGGATCGAATAGACTCTGTTGTAAATCGCCTGCTCGAAAGAATACAAAACGAATGTAAAGCGCCTGTCGTGTCGGCGGGTCTGGCATTCGGAGACTACCCGGTTATCGCAACGGATGATGAAACTGCTTTTGATATGCTTGCTGAGCATATCATTACCGAGCATGGCTGCAGGGATATTGCCGTACTTACGGGAATGAAGGATTACTCGCTTTCGTATCCCAGAGTGAATGGCGTGAAGAGGGCTATGGAGCGCCATGGATTGACCTTGCCGGATGACAGACTGTATTTCGGAGATTTCTGGTACAGCGGCGGCAAACAGATTGCCGCGGATATTATCGAGAAGAGGATTTCAATGCCGGAAGCCGTTATATGCGCTTCGGATGCGATGGCTATAGGACTCGTAAATGATCTTATTGCAACAGGCATTCGCGTTCCGGAGGATATTCGTGTTACAGGATATGACGCACGCTCTGCGGCAGCACTTAACAATCCGCCCATTACATCGTTTGCACCGGATGATGCGAGAACCGGAGCACGCTGTGTGGAATATCTGCGAAGCGTCCTTGAACCGGACGCAGAACCCATAGAATTTGAATTATCGGAGCGCGGCAGCATTAAATTCGGAGAAACCTGCGGATGCAAGGAGGACCTGAATTATACCCGTGCGAAGGTTGTGGATTCGCTTTATCTTATAAATCAGGATTTTAAGGTACTTTCGAATCGTCAGGGAATTGATATCGGAAGTCTTATGGAGAGCTATACCGCGGAGATTCTCACAAGTACCGACAGTCCCGAAAACTGTGTAAAAAAAATATATGAGTCAAAATACCTTCTCGAGCCTTACGGACATTTTTATATGTGTCTGATGCCGGACTGGCTGGACATTGATGAGAACAGAACCGAAGGCTACCCCGAAAGGATGAATACCGTTCTTAAAGCGGACATGATAAATCATTTGCACGGATACGACTACCATGTATTCATGAATGAAAACAATCAAAAGTCCTTCAAAACCAATCGTATGCTTCCGGAACTTGAGGAAGAGTACGAAGTTCCGCAGGTGTTCTATTTCGTACCCTTGCATTTCCGTGAGAAGGTGCTGGGATATGCAGTATTGCAGAATGATCTTTCGAGTCCTTCAAAGATTGGAATAACTTTCAGAAACTACATCAGAAATATAAACAACGCTCTCGAAATGAGCCGAACCAAGAATCGTATTTCAAACCTTTCGGAATACGATATGATGACCGGATTATTAAACAGAAGAGGTATGGAAGCAGGTCTTAAGGAGCTGGAGAGACAGTCCCCGGACGATGCGTCATATCTCGTGTATGTTATCGATATGGACGGGCTGAAGTTTATTAACGATACATATGGGCACAGTGCCGGTGACACGGGAATAACTCTGGTATCAAAGGCTGTGAAAGGTATCGCCGCAAGAGGAGAACTTTGTGTCAGAGGCGGCGGAGATGAGTTTTATCTGATAGGTCTTAACGAGTACAGCGAGAAAGCTGCAGAGGAAAGACTGGATATGTTCAGGGAAAAACTCGAAGAGTTGAATGAAGATTTTGAACTTGCGGTTCCGATTACCGCAAGTATAGGCTATTCGCTTAAAAACAGACTTGAGCCGGATGCCTTACCGAAGGCAATGGAGGAAGCGGATGTAAACATGTACATCTGCAAAAGAGCGAAGAAAGCAGGGAACAATACAACAGTATGAAGCTGATATTTATTCGTCACGGTGATCCCGATTATGACAGAGATACACTGACCGAAACCGGAATTAAAGAAGCGGAGCTGCTTAATGTAAGGCTCAAAAATTTAAAAATGGATGCGTGTTACGTATCTCCTTTGGGAAGAGCACAAAAGACAGCCGAGCTGGGACTTAAAGGACTTGGAACTACACCTGTAGAATGCGACTGGTTAAGAGAATTCAATGCACCGATTTTACGACCCGACAAGGAAGAAAAGAGCTGGGTATGCTGGGACTGGATTCCGACTGACTGGAGTGTTCGCGACAGATTCTTTGATAAGGATCATTGGGCCGAAGAGCCGGAGATGATTGCGGGAAAGGTTCGCGAAGAATACGACAGAGTTTGTGCCGGCCTTGATGCATTGCTTGCCGAGCACGGATATGTGCGGGACGGAAGAATGTATAAAGCGGTAAAGCCAAACAACGATACTTTGGTTTTCTTCTGTCATTACGGACTCACCTGTGTGGCGCTGTCACATCTGATAAATGTTTCCCCGATGGTTTTGTGGCACGGAATCAGTATGGCTCCCACATCGCTGACAACAATCGTTACGGAGGAGCGCCGTCCCGGAGCAGCATACTTCAGAGCCTGCGGAATCGGCGATACTTCGCATTTGTATGTTGCGGGCAGGGAACCGTCCTTCTCTGCAAGATTTTGCGAGTGCTGGACCAATGCCGAAGAAAGACACGACTGAATATAGAAAGAGAGAGCTGACAATGAGAGATCTGCTTTTGGTTGTTGATATGCAGAATGATTTTATCGACGGTGCCTTGGGAACCGCAGAAGCGGTGAAAATCGTACCGAACGTAAAAAAGAAAATTGAGAATTTCGACGGACTTGTTCTTTTTACACGAGACACTCATTATGAGAACTATATGGAAACTCAGGAGGGAAAGAATCTTCCCGTACCCCATTGCATTGAAGGGACAAAAGGCTGGGAAATTCGTGAGGAGCTCGAAGCATTAAGAACCACAGAGGCTATAGATAAACTGACCTTCGGTTCGAGTGAGCTGGGTGAAATACTGATACAGCTTGATGAAGAAGAAAAAATCAGCAGCATAACCGTAATAGGTCTTTGCACAGATATCTGTGTCATTTCGAATGTTATGATAGCAAAGGCATTTTTGCCTGAGGTTCCTGTTATTGTAGATGCAAACTGCTGTGCCGGTGTAAGCGTCGAAACGCACGAGAATGCACTAAAGGCTATGGAAGTATGTCAGGTAAAAGTTATCAGGTAGAGAATAAGATCAAAAAGGAGCATGACGGAAATGTATTTCATTTTCATCATGCTCTTAATTTATGTTCGATGCATTGATTAATAAATTACATCATTTTCAAAGACTGGAAATATGCTCTCGCGGTCAGCAGATAATATTCCTCTGCGTTCATCATTGCTTTTTCAAGAGGCATATCACAGCAGGTTCGTATGATAACACTTACTCCGATATCATATGCATCTTCAAAGCCCTCGCCCGTATCTCCGACTATGGCTGCAAGAGGAACATTATGCTTGCGGCAATGAGCCGCTACGCCGGAAACGGTTTTACCGTGAGCGGACTGCCAATCGAGACGGCCTTCGCCGGTAATACATAAATCGGCATTTTCCAGCTGTGAGTCCAAATCAAGCAGCGTAAGAATGGTTTCGATTCCGAGTCCCATTTTGGCACCCAGGAAAAGATTGAGGGCTGCACCCAGTCCGCCGGCTGCACCGCCGCCCGGTATTGTGTCGGGGTTGGTGCCGAAGGTTGCTTCCAGCACTCTTGAATAATTCATCATTCCGGCTTCGAGAGTCGAAAGAATATCGTTTAAATCATCGGGTTCTATGTCCGGTGAGCATTTCTGCTTGCCGTATGTGAATACCGCACCGTCAGGTCCGGTAAGCGGATTGTCGACGTTACTTAAAACCGTGATGCTTGTGTTTTTTAACAGTGGGTTAAGTCCCGATAAATCAATGGAGGCTATGCTCTCCAAATCTTTGCCGACACCGCCGAAGTAAGGATGCAAATCACTTTTAAGTCCCAGTTCATTGCCGTCCTCATCGAAGAACCTTGCACCAAGAGCACGCATGGCTCCGATACCGCCGTCGTTTGTGGCACTGGCGCCGATTGCGATGGAAATTTCACGGCAGCCCCGGTTGAGCGCATCGAGAATGAGCTCGCCTGTACCGTATGTGGTTGTGTATAAAGGATTCAACTGGTCACCCGGAAGAAGATGTACACCCGAGGCGGACGACATCTCGATAACCGCACCCAAGTACGAATCGGAGTCCTTTCCGGGAAGGTGATAGATGCAGTATGAGGCCTGTACTTCTTCCATATGAGGATTGTGTACGGTGATGCTTCGTCTTTCTCCCGCAAGGGCTTCCGCAACCGCATCGATGGTTCCGATACTTCCCGACGAAACGGGTATTCCTACCGTCTCGCAGTCAGGGAAACTTTCGCGGGCTGCAATTGTCAACAGTTCAATTATTTTAGACGAAGACAGAGTACCTTTGAATGAATCTGAGGCAAAAACAAATTTCATGAATTCTCTCCCTCGTTGTATTATTAAATTATTGTTCCAACTTATCCTGAAGATATTTTACAGCAGAAGTGTTCTTTGTTGCAACTAAAGTATCGTAATCATAGAACAAAAATCCCGAACATTTTTCATTGGCCCTGGCTTCCTCCACCATAGCTGCCAGAATTTTCTGGTTGTACCATTCGGTATCTTTAATGGGATTGCTTGTGGAAACTACTGCCTGTGCGTTCATTTTATAGACTGCGATTCCTGTGTAGAGCTTTACCGAAGGATCCTTGACTGCGCTTGCCCATGCCTCCAAAGTCTCTCTGAAGGGATAAGGGTTGAGCGTATTGAAGGACCAGTAAAGCTGAGGACAGATATAATCAACATATCCGGGCTGTGACAGCCAGGTTCTGAAATCCACATACCAGCGATGCGGGTCGTTATCGTAGTATCTGTAGTAGCCGCCGGGACTTATTCCGAAAGCACAATCGGGCTTTATTTCTTTGATGGTTGCATAAACGGTTTTAACGAGAGTGTTTACGTTGTTCTTTCGCCATGCAACGATGTCCATGGGCTCCTCGCCTCTTTTTTTGCATTTCTTTGCATATGAATTGTATTCGGGAGCATCATAGGCTGTTTTGTAGGATGAACTGCCGAGGTCAGGATAAAAATAATCATCAAAATGGATACCGTCTACATCATAGTTCTCTACGATTTCCCTGACACCGTTCACAATCTTGGTTTGCATTGCGGGCTTGGAAGGATTCAGGAAAAGCCATTTTCCGCCGCTTCCGTTTCCCACAAGGACATATCTGTCATCGCTTGTCTTTTGGTTTGTCATATACTTTCTGACGGAATTGTCCTCGGAAAGAGTAAGAGGGTCGGTATTGAAGCTGACTCTGTAAGGATTTATCCAGGCATGAAACTGAAGATTTCGCAGATGAGCCTCTTCAATCATGATGGCCAAAGGATCGTATCCGGGGTCAACACCCTGGGTTCCGGAGATATATTTTGACCAGGGATAATACTGCGAAGGATACATCGCATCGCCTACGGGGCGAACGTGCATGAATACGGCGTTCATGCCGCGTTTTGCAATATTGTCGTATACTTTCGAAACAAATGCACGGAAAGTCTTTGCATTGTGGTATTCGGAAGGCTTATAGGCAGTGTAGGGGAACCATACTCCGCGCATCTCTTCATCGGCGGAAACAGAGGTCGCCATAACACGTTTTTTGGAGGCAGCCTCAATACCTGAAGAACCAAATAAACCAATGATCATTACCGTCAGTAAGAGTACCGAAACAGGGAAACTTATATTTTTATTTTTACGGAATATCCTGTACATAAAAAACACCTTATCCTTAATAAAGTTATTGTAAGACTTTTATAAAGGATAAGGTGTTTTTCAGTCAAGTTAATAATTGATGAACCACTTCTCAAATTTGGTTGCGTCGGAACAGACGGTTGCGTCTTTCCTTTTCGTATTCTTCGTATTTTACTTCCAGATTTGTACGACATTTTTGCATACTGCCGATCAGAAGCTTGCTTTCGTCTTCCGACAGACCTTCAAGTGCGAAGGTGTCTGTGGATGAAACGATTTCATTGACTTTTTCCGCTGTTTCGCGACCTTTATCGGTGAGATAAATCGCCATCGAACGTTTTCCTGCAGCCGAATGATGAGATTTTTTGCAGATAAGTCCCGCTTTTTCCATATGACTTAACAGCGAAGTCATGGTAGCGGGCTCGACCATGCATCTTCCGGCGAGATCCTTCTGGATACAGCCTTCCTGAGAAAGAAGAATGGAAAGAACCTTTGGCTGTCCGGTTGAAAGACCCAGCTCCGAAAAAAGTTGCATATTGTATTTTTTGTGTGCGTTGTAAAGATAAATCAATTCGCGAAAGAAATCCGAGTTTGAAACTGCGCTCATAAAACCTCCCCAATGGTTGTTATAATCAGTCGACTTGTTAGAAGTTGCATTAAATCAACTAATTAGAATACTAATTTGTAAAGAAGAGGCTGTCAACTTGTTTTTTTGTGTCGAAGTGTGCGATAATAGATAGCGGTGCATTTGTAGCATTCGGATTAATACCGGATGTTAAATCCAAACATCTGCATATAATCGGGATTGATATGTCAGCAAAAACATTATCGGAATTTATCAAAAGGGCGGTTTCGCCTTATCATACTGTGGCAAAGTCCGCAGAACTTCTTTCGGGGGCCGGATTTTGCGAATTGAAAATGACGGATGAATGGAAGCTTCAAGAAGGCGGAAAGTATTATACAATACCCTTCAAAACAGCCTTGTTTGCCTTTACCGTTCCGGAAAAAGCGAAGAAGAATTCGAAGCAGCAGACCCGCGGACTTCATATCGCCGCTGCTCATACGGATTTTCCGTGCCTTCACGTGAAGCCTAAGGCAGAACTTGTAAACGGCGGTTACATGCGCGTGAACTGCGAGATTTACGGCGGCCCCATTCTCAATACCTGGCTCGACAGACCGCTGTCGCTGGCGGGACGTGTTCTTTTAAGAAGCGATGATATTTACGCACCCCGTGAGGTAATGGTTGATTTCGAAAGACCTGTGCTTACGATTCCGAATCTCGCGGTGCATTATAACCGTGAAGTGAATAAGGGCGTGGAGCTTACCAAGCAGAATGATATGCTTCCGGTTCTCGGAATGATAAACGATACACTCAACAAGGATTCTTTCTTTGTTGATTTTCTTGCCGAAGAAATCGGTGAAAAGAAGGAAGATATTCTTGACTTCGATCTCATCGTTTACAATGCTGAGGAGCCTTCCTTTGTCGGAATGCAGGGCGAGCTTTTGTCCTCTCCCCGTCTTGACAATATTACCTCCTGCTATGCTGCGGTTGTGGGAATTATTGAAGCGTCGAAAAAGAATAAAGCGAACGGAATCAATCTTATAGGCCTTTTCGACAATGAAGAGATCGGTTCAGGTACAAAGCAGGGTGCTGACTCGGCTCTGCTTAAGGGAATTTTGAAGAGAGTTTACGGCGCTTTGGGAAAGGGTGAAATCGAACTCGAGAACGATATTCAGGCCGGATTCCTTCTTTCGGTGGATGTGGCACATGCACTTCATCCCGCAAAGTCGGAAAAATACGATCCCGTCAACAACATGCGTATGGGTGACGGAGTAACTTTCAAGCTCAGCGCAAATCAGCGTTATTCATATGACGGTGTTGCGGTAGCCGCACTTATGCAGCTTTGCGATAAGTACAAGGTTAAGTACAAGAAGTTTGTAAATCATTCGGATATGCCGGGCGGTGGTACTCTGGGTCCCATCATTTCGGCTTGGCTTCCAATGTATACCGTTGATATAGGTGTTCCGCTTCTTGCAATGCATTCCGCGAGAGAGCTTATGGGCACTGACGATCAGGCGGAGCTTGAGAAGCTTCTGACATCGTTTTTTATGTAAAACCGAGAACCGCGCCGGAAACGGCGGGGGTTGGAAGAGGAGTTTAGACCGAAACGGAGAATAAACCGATGAATGTAGTTTTTTTCGATATAGACGGAACACTTTGGGACTGGCAGCAGCAGATTCCACCCAGTACAATTGAAGCCGTTAGGGCGCTTCGGGCGAACGGACACAAGGCCATTATATGCAGCGGAAGATCCAAAGCAAACATCCGGGACAGACGCCTGCTCGATATCGGTTTTGACGGAATTGTAGCGGCATGCGGAACATACGTCGAAATCGGTGGAAAAGTTATTTTCAACAAGCTTGTGGAGCCTGAGCTGGTGAAGCTTACGGTTGACACTATCATAGATTGCAAGATGCCTTCCGTTCTTGAAGGACATGCCAGGCACTGGATTTCCGACTGGGGATTTGAGGGAGACGATTTCGTTACACACCTGTTTGAAACCCTTGGTGAGGATGCAAGACTTCTGACCGGATACAGCGATGAAATCGAGATGAACAAATTTTCCGCGGATGTTCTTAAGATGACCGAATATGACAAGCTCAAAGAAACACTCATGCCGTATTACGATTTCGTCGAACATGGGATGACACCCGACCTTCAGCTTATTGAGGCGGGCCCGATGACCATTACCGCTGTTGTGGAAGCGGTTCCGAAGGGCTACAGCAAAGCGAACGGAGTCAGCCGTGTCTGTGAGTTTTTCGGAGTCGATCCTAAGGACGCATTTGCCTTCGGAGACAGCGCTAACGATATTGAAATGTTTGATGCGGTGGGACACCCCGTCGCAATGGGTAATGCCAAGGATGCAGCGAAAGAACGTGCGGAATGGATTACCACGGATTTGTACGAAGATGGAATCTATAACGGACTTAAGCATTACGGATTGATCTGATATCTTTACAACCAAAAGCAATCGTGTTATACTTACGTCCGGAATAATGGCGTTGAAAGGAAGAGTACATCGCAAGACAATCCCACAGAGAGCCCGGTATTTTGCTGAGAGAGGGCGGAAAAGAATCGATGGAAGATGGTCCCGGAGCCGGAGGTGTGAGTCTTTGAAGCAACTGATTCGTAATCAGTAGGTCAATTTAGCATCTCCCGGGAGTACCCGTTACAGTACAAACTGTTGATGGACAGTTGCAGAGGGTTGTGCCGCGAGGTACGGCTGAATTAAAGTGGAACCACGGGATTACAGTCTCGTCTTTAAATAAAGACGGGGCTTTTTTTATTTGTCCGCTTTTATATGAACATTGCAGTTCCGACAGCCATCAGGGTCGGAGGTTATCAGGGCGGAAGCGCCCATTACGATTCAAGGAGGGATTATATGGAGAAGAAACCTTATTACATTACCACTGCGATTGCATACGCATCAGGTAAACCCCACATCGGCAACACCTACGAAATTATTCTTGCCGACAGTATCGCCAGATTCAAAAAGTATCAGGGCTTTGATGTTCGTTTCCAGACCGGTACCGACGAGCACGGTATCAAGGTTGAGGAGAAGTCGGCTCTTGCCGGAAAGACTCCCAAGGAGTTTGTAGACGATGTTTCGGGCGAGATTAAGAGAATTTTTGACCTGGTAGGAGCAAAGTACGACCGTTTCATCCGTACAACGGATGAGGATCATGTTGTTCAGGTTCAGAAGATTTTCAAGAAACTTTATGACAAGGGCGACATTTACAAGAACGAGTATGAGGGCTTATACTGCAAGCCCTGCGAGTCCTTCTATACCGCATCGCAGCTTGTGGACGGCAAATGTCCCGACTGCGGACGCGATGTTGTTCCTGCAAAGGAAGAGGCTTATTTCTTCAAAATGAGCAATTACGCCGACAAGCTTATCGAGCATATCAATACACATCCCGATTTCATTCAGCCCGAGTCCCGTAAGAACGAGATGATGAAGAATTTCCTTCTTCCCGGACTTAAGGATCTTTGTGTATCGAGAACTTCGGTTAAGTGGGGAATTCCCGTAGACTTCGATCCCAAGCACACCGTATATGTTTGGATCGATGCACTGAGCAACTATATCACAGGTCTCGGCTACGATGTCGACGGCAACCACGGAGACAATTACAAGAAGTATTGGCCCGCAGACCTTCACCTTATCGGCAAGGATATTTTAAGATTCCACACCATTTACTGGCCTATTATGCTTATGGCTCTTGATGTGGAGCTTCCCAAGCAGGTATTCGGTCATCCCTGGCTTTTACAGGGCGGCGACAAGATGAGCAAGTCTAAGGGCAATGTTATCTATGCCGATGATATGGTAGACCTTTTCGGCGTGGACGGAACCCGTTATTTCGTAATGCACGAAATGCCCTTCGAGAACGACGGTATCATTACCTGGGAGCTTCTTGTCGAGCGTCTCAATGCCGAGCTTGCAAACGTTCTCGGAAATCTGGTAAACAGAACCGTTTCGATGAGCAACAAGTATTTCGGTGGCGTTGTTGCGAACAAGGGTGCTGCAGAGCCTGTCGATGAAGAGCTTATTGCCGTTGCGACAGCTGCAAAGAACACCGTTGTCGCAAAGATGGACGAGCTTCGTGTGGCAGATGCCCTCACCGAGATTTTCAATGTTTACAAGCGCTGCAACAAGTATATCGATGAGACCACTCCCTGGGTTCTTGCAAAGGACGAAGCAAAGAGTGACCGCCTTTCAACCGTTCTTTACAACCTGGTTGAGAGTATCGCAATAGCAACAAATCTTCTCGCTCCTTTCCTTCCCGAAACCGCAGAGAAGATTCTTGCACAGCTTAATACAACCGCAAGAACCATCGATGAGCTCGATAAGTTCGGTCTCTATCCTTCGGGCGGAAAGGTTACCGAGACTCCCGAGATTCTTTTTGCAAGACTCGATCAGAAGGAAGTACTTGAGAAGGTTGAGGTTATCCGCGCAAAGCAGGCTGCTGATTATGCTGCGGAGCAGGCTAAGCTCGGACTTAATCCCGACGGAACTCCTCTCGCTGCCGAAAACGAGAATCATACCGAGCTTCATGTGCCCACAAAGGAAGAGATTACCTACGATGATTTCGCTAAGCTCGAGTTCAGGGTAGGCGAGATTATCAAGTGTGAAGAAGTTCCCAAGTCAAAGAAGCTTCTTTGCAGTCAGGTTAAGATCGGCGATGATGTTAAGCAGATTGTTTCGGGAATTAAGGCTCATTATTCACCCGAGCAGATGGTAGGAAAACGTGTAATGGTAGTAGTTAACCTCAAGCCTGCAAAGCTTGCCGGAATTATTTCCGAAGGCATGATTCTTTGCGCTGAAGATGAGAACGGCGACCTTTCGCTTATGGTTCCCGAGAAGCCTTTTGCGGGAGGAAGCGAAATCTGTTGATGAATCGGCAAAGGATTATACTTTGTCAGCAGTTGGGAACATCGTTTTTCTTTACGGAGTAATGAATTATGCAGGTAAAATGTGAATTCTGCGGCGCGTGGATAGAAGACACCTTGGAAAAGTGTCCCAACTGCGACGGCGTAAATGCAAACTTTCAAAGGATGGCAAAAATCACGCCCAAGACCATTGAGGAACTTCAGGCATGGTACAAGGCGAGAAAGTTGCCTCCCTATGAAACCACAAGATTTTTCATCGGTATAAATCACAAAGGCCCGAAAGCCTTCGGTATTTATAAAGACGGCAATAATTATGTGGTTTACAAAAATAAAGCGGACGGCTCCAGGGCCGTCCGATACAACGGTACAGACGAAGCTTACGCGGTAAACGAATTATATCTTCGACTCAAAGAGGAAATCCTCAATCAGAAGAATATTAATTCCCGCAGCAGCTCCGGGAGTTCCCGAAAAGCACCGCGAAACACCGGGTTTCGTGTTTCGAAAAAAGTTGTAACGAACCCCTTAAGTTCTGTTTCAGAAGGTGTACAGGGCTGTTTAAGCACAGCGGGAGGATGTTGCCTCGGGTGCCTTCCGAGGGCGATTATGCCCATTATAGCGATAGTCTTCCTGCTCATTGTCGGAGCTGTTTCATCATGGAAGGATGCTAAAAAACCTCAAATCAACAGATATTATGCTGCAAACTCGGACTACTATTATTACTACGGATATTCGAGCAGTGGTTATGAATGGTGGAAATATGATGACTCCGACTCTGATTGGTATATATATAAGTATGTAAAAGACAAATCCGATTTTGTTGACGATATGGATAAGGAAAACCTTATCGGAGACTTGGCGGACTTGGCAGAATATATCGGAGAAGATTATTCACAGCTGGATGAGAAATCGCCACTTAATATCCGCAGATCGCACACTTATATCGATGTGCATCATATGTCCCCGAGCAGCAATTCGTACTACAGGGTAGGAGACGATACATATTATTATCTCTACGACCGGTACGGATACAGCTACGGAAACGGTGACAGGTCGGGCTGGTACAGGTATGACGACGACGGTTGGGAGTATTACTGCAGTGATGATGATCATACTCTTTTGGGAGATGATTTGTGGTACGATGATGATAAATATTACGTCGGCGAATCGTATTCGAATTATGTTTCCGGAGATGTTTATTATTATGACGGCAACTATGCCTGGGATTCGGGGCTGTTGGCTTCGGATTTTTCCGACACGATATGGTATCAGGAGACTCAGGAGTCGAAATCTGCTTACGAAGAATATCAGAAGGCTCATTCTTCGAGTTCGTCATCATCATCGTCATCTTCTTCCGATTGGAGCAGCGATTCAAGCTGGGATTGGAGTTCTTCGGATTCATGGGACAGCGGCGGAAGCGATTGGGACAGCGACTGGTAATGTGAGCCGCAAAAACGCGGTCTGATATGTTTACGCTTGCAGTGGCTATAAAAGCTGAAAATTGTCTATTGTGTATAGAAAATAAAATATTGTTTGTGAAATGCGACGAATTGACCGAATTGTATTGACAATTTAGCTGATTCGTCGTATTATTTTGTCATCGAAACAAGCACTTTGAAGAGTGCTCTAAATATTGATTAGGGGGGATTGTTTGGAAAGAATTCTGGCTTTGCTGGTCGATGAACAGGAGTATGCCGGCGAGCTGTCGGCGTATCTGTCATCAAAAAGCGACTTTATTTTCAAGCCGGTGATTTTTACCGGTTCCGATTTGTTTCTCGATTATGAGGAGAATCACAATGTCGATTTGCTGCTTTGCAGCGAAGGGTTTATGCCCGAACTTAAAGGGCGGGCCCGAACTCAAAATATATGTATCCTGACTGAGCACAGTCTGGTCGGGGAACAGACCGAGAGCAATATCATATTCAAATACCAGTCTTCGGAAGAAATATTAAGGGAGATTATGGAATTTTACAGCTCGTACAAATCTGCGGCGCCCGAGAACGAGACCATTGCCGACAAGCGATTCATATGTGTTTGTTCGCCTTTGGGCGGCAGCTATTGTTCCACATATTCTCTGGCTTTGGCAGATTATTATTCTAAAAAGGGTCACACTTTGTTTATAAGTTTCGATCCGTTCTTTCTCCTACCGGGGGAGTCTAAAAAATATACAGATAAAAATCTAAGCGACATCATCTATTTCTTACAAATCTATGAAAAAAATCCCATGGAATTTATAGGCCGGGTGGCAAACCGCAGGGGCAATCTCGAATATGTGTCCGGGGTGTCTCACTGGTTTGACATCGCGGACATTACGCCTCTTCAGATGCGCAAGCTTTTTACGGCCCTTTGCGAAAGCGATGTATATGAGAGCATCGTTGTGGACATGGGCGGTCTTGGCTCTGCGGGAATCGAACTGCTGGCGGGCTGCAGCAGCATATATGTGCCGATCAGAAGGACTTCCGGTTACAAGAGAATTCTCGAGGAATGGAAGCGCCAACTCAGTTTTTCCGGACAGCGCGAGATTCTTCAAAAAGTCGTTGAAAGAGAATTGCCATTCGATGAAACGCTTTCGGGTGATTATGAATTCGAGTGCTTGCTTGACGGTCTGATGGGGCGCTACATAAAAGAAACGGAGGAGAACGCAAATAGTAAATTCCGAGCAGTGTAGGGAACTGAAGAAAAAAGTGATTATGCGTGCGGATCCGGGACTTGATACGGACGATGCGGGTCTGTATTCGATTATTGATGAAGTTATTTGCGAATATGCAGGGACCAGATATGTTTCCCTTGCGGACAAACTCATAATTCGAAAGAAAATATATGCATCCATCAGAGGCTTTGACGTTATCCAGGAGCTTGTCGACGACGAAACCGTGACGGAAATCATGGTTAACGGTCCCAATAATATTTTTTATGAAAGAGAGGGACATCTGTATCGGTATGATGAGGTTTTTGAGAGTAGGGAGAAGCTGGATGATGTTGTTCAAAAAATAGCAGCCGGCTGCAACAGAGTTGTAAATGAGGCCAGTCCTATCGCCGATGCGAGGCTTCAGGACGGTTCCCGTGTGAGCCTTGTGCTTTATCCGATTGCTTTGGACGGACCGGTCATAACCATCAGAAAATTTCCGAGTGAAGTTATGACTATGGAGAAGCTGATTGAGTTTGGAGCCATCAACAAAGAAGCGGCCGATTTTCTGGAGACGGTTGTCAGAGCCGGATTTAATCTGCTGATTTCGGGCGGAACAGGTTCGGGAAAGACCACATTTTTAAACGCACTGTCTCAGCGCATATCCGAGGATGAACGAATAATAACCATCGAGGACTCCGCAGAGCTTCAGCTGAAATCGACTCCTAATCTGGTGACTCTGGAGAGC
>JAZLGZ010000062.1:0-41566 GCA_045616585.1 Lachnospiraceae bacterium | reverse complement strand
CGAGCCACACGTGATGAAGCACCATAAGCAACAAGTACGATATCAGCATCCTCTGTGAGGTAGCTCTCTGCACGCTGCTCATTAGCCTTAATCTGTGCATAACGCTCATAACGCTCTATAACAATCTTCTCGAGATCCTGTGCCTCGATGAAAAGTGAGTTAACAATATTGTGAGCTCTCTTATTCTCATGACCGCAGGCAGCCCAAGGCTTTTCAACCTTCTTTACCTCTGTATCATCTGAGAAGCAGACGGGCTCCATCATCTGACCCATCATACCATCCGAAAGAATCATAGCGGGAACTCTGTACTTCTCAGCAGTATCAAAAGCGAGTCCTACGAAATCCGCCATCTCCTGAACTGTTGAAGGTGCATAAACAAGAAGCTGGAAATCACCGTGACCGGTAGCCTTTGTTGCCTGCCAGTAATCTGCCTGTGAAGGCTGAATACTTCCAAGTCCCGGGCCGCCTCGCTGAACGTTAATAATAACGCAGGGAACATCCGATCCGGCAATGTAACTTATACCCTCCGACTTAAGTGATATTCCGGGTGAACTTGATGAAGTCATTGCGCGAACGCCCGTTGCCGCTGCACCAAGAACCATGTTAATTGCTGCGAGCTCTGATTCTGCCTGAAGGAAAACGCCGTCACACTTGGGCATCTTCTTTGACAGATATGCTGAAAGCTCGGTCTGAGGCGTAATCGGATATCCGAAGAAATGACGACAGCCTGCTCTTAATGCAGCCTCGCCCAAAGCCTCATTTCCTTTCATTAATACTTTGTCTGCCATGTTGGTTTTCTCCTAATATAAATTGTTTTATTTTTCAATTGTAATGCAAACATCAGGACACATAATTGCACAGGATTTGCAGCCTATACACTGTGATTCGTCAGTCATCTGTGCGGGGTGATAACCCTTTGCATTAATTCTGTCCTTAGCAAGTGCAATCAGATTCTTGGGACATGCATTTACACACATTTCGCAGCCCTTACACAAACTCTCGTTAAATGAAACCTTTGCCATCAGTACGCCTCCTTACTTTCCTTTATTTAATTAAATAATTACCAGATTACTTTTACGTGCCTGTCAATTATAAATGCAGGCTCATGCTTTGATACATCGGCAGCACCGGATTCAATCAAAGTCTTCTCAACGGTATTGCACCATACCTCAAGTCCCGTAAGTTTTGATACTTCCTTCGCAAACTCATCTCCCGCCAGAAGCATAGCCTCATTCGTCTCATCCATAAGATGCGAATTATTGACAACTGCCGTAGCCTTCATACCGCTGACAGCTTCTATTTCACCGAGAATCTCAACCGCTTCTTCGGGTGTGGAAGTCAGATTTCGATATTTATTCACAACATACAGCATATCGTAATCTTTCTCGACAAATCTGTTTCTGAAGCGCCCCAGTACAGTCGAGCCTACATCGTCACCGCCCACATCCACGATAACAACATCCTTATTCTCAAAGATGGAATACATCGCTGCCGGCAATGAAGGAAGGTCGAGATTCGTATGTCCGAATACCGGGGCAATAACCTCAATTCCATGTTGTTCAAGTATATCCCTGTAATCCGAGGTTCTGAAATACGGATTTACCAGATCCATATCCACAAGGGTAACCTTGCGGCCTTCTTTTACGTATTTAAAGGCCAGATTAATGGAAAAGTTTGTTTTTCCGCAGCCGTAATGGCCGGTCACCACAATCAAGTCTTTTAATTTCTTAAGCATATTTTCTCAAAACCCTTTCTTCAGGTTCTGCCTTTACCTTAGTATATTTAATTAATATAACATTATGCCGCTGTTAAATCAACAGTTAATTGTATAAAAAATGAATAAAAATACATATTCAATGAATTATCTTACTCGAATACTTATTTCGCCGGAATTTAAAATTGTAGTATTATTATCCTCTGTTCTTACTATCAAAGCCCCGGATTCATCGACGTCGACGGCAGATCCCACCCTAAGCAGATCTCCTTCGCTGAAGGTTATCTCTCGGCCGATAACATTGGAATGACTGCGATAGTAGTGCAAATAATCAAGATTATTCATATCGGAAAGATCTTTTAATATATTGGCAGTTATCTCTTCCGCCAGAATTCCCGGAGTATTCGTTCCGGCAAAAAGACTGTCCGCTTTCACTCTGTTTCCGTAAGCGGGGCTTTCACAGTCATTCTTTTGATTCCCCCTGAAATCATTCCCGGCATCTCTTGTCCGATTATTAACATTTATAAGACTACCGGCAACATTTTTAATATCATCCGGGAAAACCTCGGTATCGATGTTTATGCCGATTCCTATCACGGCATATTTCAATATCCCCGCTTCGTAGTCATTTACTGCCTCACACAGAATTCCGCAGCATTTTTTATCGTTCAGATATATATCGTTCACCCACTTTATCATCGGTGATACCTGCAGTACCTTCTCGATAGCAGATGCTACGGCTACAGCCACTCTGGTAGTAATCGTAACCTGTCCTGTCAGTGCGCATCCCATAGGAACAGTCAGCGTCATATAAAGCCCTGTGCCTTTGGGTGAATAAAAATTCTTTCCTCTTCTGCCGCGTCCCGCAGTCTGCGCACCGGCGGCAATCAATGTCGCGGTCGTTAACGTGCCTGCTTCGATCCGCCGTTTTGCCTCATTGTTTGTAGAATCTGTCTCATCAAAATAATAATAATCATAACCGGTCATAATTGTTCCTCTTTCACAAATCCTTTCGAAATATTATAGCAGATAAAAAGAAAGAGCAACAATGCATTTATGCACTGCTGCCTCTTATCTTTATTCATATTTATTTATGCATTGGCTTTTTTCTTTGCCAGTTCTTCACAGATATTGTTGTAAGTCTCCTCATCAAGCTTATACTTTCTGCGGTACAGTACGCAGCTGATAAGCATCAGTATACAGGGAAGTACGGTCATTGCTAGTAAAAGACCGATTTTCTGTGCCGAATCAACCGACGCAATAACTTCCGCTATACTTTCACTCTTCGCGGCAGCCGAAATGATACCCTGCTCAGCCTGTTTTTCAATATCCGAAATTCGGTTTGAATAAGCCGTTACGTTTGCAATAATGTAGGTAACCGAAGTAATGATAACGGTAAACGAACTGGAAAGCTTTGTAAGGAAAGGTCTCATGGATGTGATAATCGCTTCATCACGTGTACCGTTCTTAAGTTCGTTGTACTCAACAGTATTTATAATCGAAATCATCATAATCAGATACAGACCGTACTGACCGAAATTGGCAAGCATGAAGCCTAAAGTAAGTATCCAGAACTTAACCATTGTTGCAGGCATCAAAAGACCTGCGGCAATCTGAACAATATAACCGAAAGTTGCAACAACTCCCATCATGAATACAAGCTTCCTGCGGCCGAAGCGCTGCGAAATAGCAGGATAAAATACCATGAGAACCGCTGTAGCCGCCATTCCTACGGTTGTGAAGGTTGAGTAAAGACCTCCGTCATAGCCAAATTCGAAGTAAATATAATTCGAACCCGAACCGCCCAATACGATTCCGTTTCCGACCTCCTGAAGCAGGAAAATAACGGAAATCCAAATAAGCTGGTCGTTGCCCATAATAGTCGAAAGTATCTTCTTAAAGCTGACCGGAGGCGCCGGCTGCTGCATATCATCTCGATTTTCTTTTACACCGAACAGCGTAAAACAGATAAAAGCAGGTGTAAGAATACAAATAATCAATGCAATCATGCCATATGCGGTTCTCGAGTTGCCTCCGATTGCACTCTCACCGGTAGTAAATACGGGAATCATAATTGAAGCAAGAGTACCGCCGATACCCGCAAACAGAGTCGCACGGGCAGTAAATTTGTTTCTTGTGTCTCCGTTTGAGCTGAGTGCAGGAACCATACCCCAGTACGAGATGTCATGCATTGTGTAAGTAATGCTGTAGAGGAAATATATAACACCAAAGAATACTATAAAGCTCCATCCCTCAAGATTGGTGTTGAATGCAAGATAAACCACAATACTTGTTGATCCGATACCGACAGCAAGCCAAGGTTTAAATTTACCGTATTTGCCTCTGGTTCTCTCGATAATGTTTCCCATAATCGGATCATTGAGAGCGTCGAAAATACGTGCCGCTACCATGATGGCCGTTACCGCACCAAGCTGAGCGGTCGTTAGATTTCTTGTATACATAACGTATAGAAGAATAAAATTCGTGAAAAGATTGTATATCATATCTCTTCCGACGGTTCCGAGAGGATAGAACCACAAGTTCCTCTTCTCCTGCTTTAAGTTTTCCATAATAAACCCCCTATTATTTTAGGCCTTTAAAGCCTTATTTACGCTTTTATACGAAGCTTACGCTTTGATACCGTTCATAATGATATCAGCCATTTCCTCAAGTGCTTCTTCGTAAGAAATGCCCTTCTCCAAAAGGTTTGCATTCTTTATAAATCCCTCAAAACTGCTCTCAATCATCGACTGAAGAACATACAGATTTACATTTTTAATAATTCCGAGACGGATACCCTCCTCAAGAAGTCCGAGTGTACCTTCCCATCCTGTTGCCAAATAATACTGTATACGTCCATAGGCTTCGGGATAGGAATCCTTAAACTCATACAGTCTTCTCCAATCCATCGCTTTGTATCTGTCGGGAATAACGATAATAACTTTTTTAATCTTCTCAGCGAGATCTATATCAGGATCCTCAATAATTTTCCTTTCACTTTCCTTTACGGCGGTAAATCCCATATCAACCGCAGATAAAATCAGTTCATCCTTGCTGTCGAAAAACTTATACAGCGTCTTCTTGCTCATACTTAAAAGAGCAGCCACATCATCCATTCTGAACTTGGCACCCTTTTCATTGAAGGCTTTAATTGCGGCATCAACAATTCTGCCCTTTATTTCCTTCTCATCATTCATATTAAATTCCTCTATTCTATGTAAAAATGTAATCGCCGCACTTCTCTCTTCGTAAGCTTAAAACAGCGTTAAGGAAACTACATTTCTCTATCTGGTTTCCATTCTATCAGTTATCCCCAAATCATGCAAGTAAAATCATGATTTTTTCCCAAAAAAGCGGACTCAAATTGAGTGTACCAAATCACACTCAAAATAAGCCCGCCCCTATAGTTTTATTTCTTCATTTCGTCAGAAGTCCCCCGCCGGGTAACCTGACGCAGATATTTATATTATGCGTTAACCTCAATCATATCGCACTTTGCACCAGTAAGAGATGTACTGAGCTCATCAGGCTGAGAATCTCCCACAAATACCTTGTAGCTGCCGGTGTTAAGCTTCAGTTCGCCGTTCTCATCAAACAAACTGAATGCCTTTGCATCAAGTGTAATTGTAGTCGAAGCAGTGCTTCCAGCAGCAACATGAAGCTTCTTAAGACCTTTAAGCTGTCTTACGGGAGCTCCTCCAAAGCCGTACTCAACGTATGCCTGAACAGTAACACCTCCATCGAGCTTGCCGGTATTGGCAACATTAACATCGATTTCAAGAACATCGTCCTTGCCGATGGTAACCGCACCCGAAACTGCCTGTCCGTTCTTACGAACAGCTGTAATCTTCTCCTCGAAGGTTGTATAGCTAAGTCCGAAACCAAAAGGATATAAAGGCTGTTCGGTCATGTATCTGTATGTTCTGCCCTTCATCGAATAATCGGTAAAGTCAGGTAATGTGTTCTTCTCGCTGTAGAATGTAAGAGGAAGCTTACCTTCAGGATTTGCCTGTCCGAACAGAATCTGAGCGATGGCATTTCCGCCCTGTGCACCAGGATACCATCCTTGGAGAATAGCATCAAAATCAGCCTGTGCTTTATCAAGTGCAAGTGCACTGCCCGAAAGAACAACAAGTACTGAAGGCTTTCCGCTCTCGGTGATTGCGTCCATAACAGACTGCTGCTGTCCGGGGAAGTTAAGGTTGGGCTTATCGCCGCTGCCGTACTCATTTCCGGTATCGCCCTCTTCACCTTCCAGATCCGCATCAAGACCCATACAGGCAATAACAATATCACTCTGCTCACATACTGCCTTAACCTCCGCAAGTCTGTCATTGAACTCGCCGAGTCCCTGCATTCTGTCTTTGTAAAGGTGACATCCCTCAGCTGCAAATACTCTTACTCCGGCCGCCTCTGCAAGCTTTCTGATACCCTCAAGAACAGTAACATATTCTGAAGAAGTACCCTCATAGTTACCTACAAGTGCCTTGCGGCTGTTTGCGTTGGGTCCGATAACACCGATTGTCTTAATCTTTGATAAATCAACCGGAAGAACGGCATCCTTGTTCTGAAGAAGTGTAATACACTCCTTTGCAACCTTAAGATTGAGTTCTCTGGACTCGGGCATATCAACGGATGAGTAATCAATCGAAGCATAAGGATTGTTCTCGGGTCCGTCGAAAAGACCAAGCTTCATACGAGTAGTAAGAACACGAATAAGCGCCTCATTTATATTCTCTTCAGAAGTAAGTCCCTGTTCAACCGCCTGAAGCAGATACTGGAAGATATCACCGCAGTTAAGGTCGCAGCCATTGTTGATGGCAAGTGCAACGCTCTCCTCGGGAGTAGAAGTTACACAGTGATTCTCATTGATATCCTTGATTGCCCAGCAGTCTGATGTAACATGTCCGCCAAAGCCCCATTCCTTACGAAGAATGTCTGTAAGGAGTGTCTTGCTTGCACAGCAGGGCTCACCGTTTGTACGGTTGTATGCTCCCATCACAGCTTCAACATTGGCATCCTTTACAAGAGCCTCAAATGCGGGAAGATAAGTTTCTCTGAGATCCTGCTTGCTGCATTTCGCATCAAAGCTGTGTCTGATGCTCTCGGGTCCTGAGTGAACCGCAAAATGCTTGGCACATGCTGCTGCCTTTAAATAATTCTCATCATCACCCTGAATGCCCTTTACAAAGGAAACACCGAGCTTTGTTGTAAGATAAGGATCCTCGCCGTAAGTCTCATGGCCGCGGCCCCATCTGGGATCACGGAAAATATTGATGTTCGGAGCCCAGAATGTCAGTCCCTTATAAATACCGTGATCATTGTACTTGAACTGAGCATTGTACTTTCCGCGACCCTCGGTAGAGATAACTTCGGCTACCTTTCCGACGATTTCCTCATCGAAAGCAGCTGCCATACCGATTGCCTGGGGAAATACCGTTGCCACTCCGGCACGAGCGACGCCGTGAAGTGCCTCGTTCCAATAGTTGTAAGCAGGAATTCCCAGTCTTTCAATTGCGGGAGCTCCGTGTCTTAACTGGAAAACCTTCTCTTCGAGTGTCATCTGAGAAACAAGCTCGGCTGCTCTTTCTCTATACTCATTAATTTTTGATTCTTTAATCATTTAAATATCCTCCAAAGGAATAATTATTTAACCACACCAAATCCGAGAATAGTAAACTTCTTATCCTCATCTCCGGGATGCATCTTCACCTCAACATGATGATCGGCACTTTCCTGCTCACGAATTATAATCTGAGAATTGCAGTGAACCCATCCTACATCGTGAGGATTAACCGTTTTAACAAACTTGCCGTCAACGAAAATGTCTGCGCAGCCGTCTGCGGGACTTGCGGAATCCTTTGTAACAATAAGGAGTCTGCGGCAATTAATGTCAAGACAGAAAGGCTTGTCGCCCTCGGTTCTGAGCCAGTTATTCGGGAACTGAGGAGATACCATCGGGTCAAGATTCATTTCGCAGGCTTGAATCTCTTTATCCGTCTTGTTGAAATCTCCCTCGCAAATGACAGCACCGTACTTGTTATCGATACGGTCAATCAAATGCACTCCCTCAAAATCAGCGCTTCTGAGTGCGGGTAAATTTATATAATCCATTTCGCCTGCAGCAGGTGCTGCCGCAGTTTCGTCCACAATATTCATCAGGCAGTCAGCCATAATTTTGTGTCCGATGTTTGCGGGATGGAATACATCATAGAAATATCTGTTCTTCGCAAGAACACGTCCTTTTTCTTTAGAAAGATAGAACTGAGGAGTTACGGCACGCTTTAAGCTTACCATTGGAAGACCGTAGTGCTCTCCGATCGGAATAAGTCTGTCCTCAAGATTGTAGTCATCGGCGAATACCGAGAAAATAAGGATAACCGCAGGCTTATTGGGACTGTTGAGAACGGTTCTTACAAGTCCTTCGTAGCAATCACCTTCGGTCTCGTCTCCTGCGTCGTTAACCGCAAATTCGATAACAACAAGGTCGGGAGTTCCGTAACCCAAAACATCGCGGTCATAACGAACTATACCGAGCTCCGAAGGAGTTCCGCCTACACCTGCCTTAATATATGTTGCTTTTCCGCCCTTCATATAGTTTGCTTCAAAGCTTTCAAACATCTTTCTGGCATAGCACTCAAGATTGATGGGTGTGGCTCCGGCTCCCTGAGTAATGGAGCCTCCGATATATGCAAGAGTCAAATCCTCTCCTGCTTTTGCTCTTTCGATAACTTTTCCAAGACGTGCATCTCTTCCGAGCGATACAACCGATTTCTTAATCATATCCGCATATGCGGCAGATGCAGTGTCGATGGGATCGAGACCTTCGAACTCGGGTGCAGTATATCCGTCATTAAGATAAAGTCTTACATTAACGGTAGATAAGAAGCCTGATTTTTCAAAATGAAATCTAATCTGTCCGGGCTTGTCGTCGTCGCTGCTCCAATCAACTTCATTAAGCGGTATAAGGTATTCAACTCCGTCGGCGGATACAGTCTGCTTAACCGTTGTTCCGGAAACATACGCATCGGTCCTGCCGTACATCTGGAACGCAAACTCACAGTTTTGAACATCGGAGCTCATGACAGATACACCGATACCGTAAACCAGCTTCTTAAAACCTTCGGCGGTTCTCAAAAGGTTAAGCTCCTCTTCATCGGTAATGCTTCCGACAATCTTCGCAGAAGTAACCATTCTGTCTCCGTCTTCGTAGATAACGCAAACACCTTTTCCGTCTGGAGTCGGTGCGGCCGAAATCTGCTTTTCAAGCATGATATAGAAAAAGTCACGCTTTTTAACCGGATCTTTAGGTGCAATAGGACCCATAATTAAATCCTCCATATAATCAATCAAAATAGCCGGCAGACCAATTCCGGAAAAGACACATCATTTCCAAGAATTCCGCCCATACCATAAATATATTGGATAATCAAATCCTTAACTAATCAATTAGAGATAAAATATCATTGATTTTTGCGAGAAAAACATTAATAAATAACCTTTTTTTCTATATAATCTTCTTTTTTCGTGTATTTTCGCACTGTCATCAAAGAACATGGGGTATATGTTAAAAATTTACTCATAATCCTTGCCAAACATGTAACTTTATGCTATATTGGATAGCGGATAGGTTTAAAAAAGAATAATATGCAGAATTATTTCAAATATATTTTGCTTAATAATCAAAAGGTCATTTTACGTAAAGGGAGGTGTTTTTTTGAGTCCGATGCTTGAGCGATTGGAAGTCGCAGGAAACAATATATCCGATTATCTGAATCTTTTTGAACAGGATGAAGAAACCTGTGAAATGCTTACATCCATGTTTTTGCAGGACACAGAATACGCCGAATACATGGATAGTTACAATATCAAAGATTATGCCAAGTGCCGTGAGCATATACACACCATAAAGGGGACAGCGGCAAATATCGGTCTGACGCTTCTCTCCCACGTCGCAGCAGAGATAATGCATTGTATCGACAACGGTGAATTCGACAGAGTCGACAGTCTTACGGACACACTTTCTTCAACATACGACTCTACAATAAGTTTGATCAAAGGATAAAAAAAGCGGACTGTATTTTTACCAATGTCATTAAGTTAAGAAAACTTCGGAAAGATCTCTATATCTGAAATGGTATAGAGGTCTTTTTTTGTAAAAAGTATTGACAGTTGGTCTCAAATGTGCGGCCGCTCTCACTACTGACTGAATAAAGAGGTAGTGAGAGCGGCCCTTGTAATTAAGACACTTTTAATTGCAAGGAGGAATACATATGAAACCGAAACACATTAGAAAGCTATTATTATCTGAGATAGAAACAGTCGTGCATAGCCCAGATAAATATTGCATCAACCCACAACGAGATTTTTCCAGGACACGCAAATTACCATTTCACAGTAGCGGTACACATGTGCAGACTGTTCTATCATGGAAAAACAACATCACCTAATTTGGAAACCATCATTACTCAAAATATAAACCCAATAAGGCCTGGTAGACGTGATAAACGCCGTCCGACTACAAAGAGCTTTTGCGGGTTCCTTTATAGAGTAGCATAGAAAAGCTATTAAGAATACTCTATTTTTGAGGCAGATTAAAAACCTGCCTTATTGTCATGCTTATAATTAAAAAGCAGGGAATTAAGAATCAAAATCTTAATCCCCTGCGCGAACTTAAATCTGAAGCTATAAGATTAACTTAATGACATTGGTATTTTTACAGTCCGTTTCTTTGTATGCAATTATAAAATTCTGTGTACCCATCCTTCAGGACCTTCGATACGACCCATCTGAATGCCGGTAAGTGTATCATAAAGCTTCTTGGTAACAGGTCCCATCTCACTCATACCGCTGGGAAGGCAAATTTCTTTTCCGTGGTCAACAATCTTGCCTACAGGTGAGATAACCGCTGCGGTTCCGCAAAGACCGCACTCAGCCATATCCTTTACTTCCTCAAGTGCAATCTCGCGCTCCTCAACCTCAAATCCAAGAATATCTCTTGCAACCTGGACGAGTGAACGACGTGTAATAGAAGGCAGAATTGTATTTGACTTAGGCGTAACGACCTTGCCATCCTTTGTTACAAAAAGGAAGTTTGCTCCGCCGGTCTCCTCAACAAAGGTTCTGGTCTTTGAATCAAGATACATATTCTCATCGAAACCTTCCTCATGAGCGGTTACAATTGCATGAAGGCTCATGGCATAGTTAAGGCCGGCCTTGATGTGTCCTGTTCCGTTCGGAGCGGCACGGTCAAAATCACTTACCTTCAGTGTAAGAGGCTTAACACCACCCTTGAAGTAAGGTCCTACAGGAGTACCGAAAATTCTGAACTGATACTCTGCTGCGGGCTTAACACCGATAACCGGGCTTGAACCGAACTCATAAGGACGAATGTAGAAAGTTGCTCCGCTTCCGAAAGGAGGAACATATGCGGCATTGGCTTTTACAACTTCTTCAACGGCCTTGATAAACTTGTCCTGAGGGAAAGCAGGCATCTCAAGACGCTTAGCTGATTCCTCGATACGCGCTGCATTGAGGTCGGGTCTGAAACAAACAATATGTCCGTCCTCTGTAGTGTATGCCTTAAGGCCTTCAAATACGGTCTGAGCATACTGAAGAACGCCTGCACATTCACTGATGCATACTGTAGCATCCTCTGTCAGGGTACCCTCATCCCATGCACCATCCTTAAAATTGGCAACGAATCTCTTGTCGGTCTTCACATAACCAAAGCCAAGATTGCCCCAGTCGATATCCTTTTTCTCCATAATAAGATATGTCCTCTCTTTCCTTTTTCTTAATAACAGAACCCATTTACGAAGTATTTTCAAAATTTCATCGCTTTAGTGTTCTAAATTATTATAACTTTAGCACACACTTATAGCTCTTGCAAGTACATTTTAGCCCTGCCGCATCCGACTTTTTGACAAGTTTGTAAGTTTATTGTATGGGTCAGCTAATCTTTACTTTATTTTATGTAAATGATATAATGCATGAAGATTTAAAGGGAATGCAGTGATGCATACCGGAACGGAGATTTATGAAAGCAAAAAAGGAAATGTTTGAAACTCCCGATACAGGTGCAAAGGGAGTACGTATCAATAAATATCTTGCAGACGCAGGTGTCTGCTCCAGACGCGAAGGAGATGCTGCAATCGAGGCAGGCTATGTTACGATAGACGGCAAGAAAGCTCTCATGGGCAGCCGCGTTCTTCCGGGTCAAACCGTTGCCTACAAAGGAAAGGCCATAAGCAAAAATGAGGATTTGATTCTCATTGCTCTTAACAAGCCCGTAGGAATTGTATGTACCACCGACCGCCGCGATCCCGACAACATCATCGACTTCATCAGCTACGAAAAGCGTATTTTTCCCATCGGACGACTTGATAAGGACTCGGAAGGCCTCATACTTCTTACCAACGACGGAAATATCGTAAACAAAATTCTGCGTGCGGGCAATTTCCATGAGAAAGAGTATCTGGTAAAAGTAAATAAAGAAATAACTCCCGAATTCATTGCCAAAATGTCTGCCGGAGTTCCTATTCTCGATACCGTTACCCGCCCCTGCAAAGTTGAGCAGATTGATAAATTCACCTTCAGAATCATTCTTACGCAGGGACTCAACCGCCAGATCAGACGTATGTGTGAGGCGCTTGAATATCGTGTTCGCGCACTTCAGCGTGTCAGAATCATGAACATCACACTTGGACGTTTAAAGACCGGTACTTACAGAAACGTAACCGATTACGAGCTTGCAAAGCTTAAAGAGCTGATTGCGGATTCAAGCAATACACCTGTTTCCGGCAGTGAAAGAGGCAGTGAAGGAAGTATTGACGCAGAATCGATTGAAGCCGGAAAGACCGTTTTGAGAAGGCAGGAACGGACTTTGAGAAATTTTCGCAACGAACGCGCATCAGCAACATCAAGAACGGAGAAAAGAAATGACAGACAGGGAAAAACTTCAGCGTATAACCGAACTGACAGATCTTCTTTCACGAGCAGCAAGAGCTTACGAACAGGAAGACCGAGAAATAATAAGTAATTTTGAATACGACAGATTATATGATGAATTAAAGGCCCTGGAAGAAGAAACAGGAGTAATTCTCGCCGGAAGCCCTACACAGCAGGTAGGCTATGAAGTGCTTTCCGAGCTTCCCAAGGAGAAGCACCCTTCTCCCATGCTTTCGTTAAACAAGACAAAGTCACGTGAAGAGCTTGTCTCGTGGCTCGGCAGTCATACAGGTCTTCTGTCATGGAAGATGGACGGACTTACCGTAGTCCTTTCATATTCAAACGGTGAACTTATCAAGGCCGTAACAAGAGGCAACGGTGAAATCGGAGAAGTTATCACACCCAATGCCAAGGCCTTCAAAAATGTACCTTTAAAAATATCCTATAAAGGTGAACTTACGCTTCGCGGAGAAGCTATTATCCGCTACTCCGATTTTGAGAAAATCAATGCTCAAATCCCGGATGCTGACGCAAAATACAAAAATCCCAGAAATCTTTGCAGCGGCTCGGTCAGACAGCTTGACAGCAGCATTACCGCACAAAGAAGTGTCTGTTTTTATGCGTTTGCTCTGATTTCCATGGACGGCGAAGATGGATTCGCAACCCGAGGCGAGCAGCTTGATTATCTCGACAGCCTCGGTTTTTTAACCGTTGAAAGGACCCTTGTAAGTGCGGAAAATGTCGTCACGGCTGTCGAAGACTTTTCAAACAAAATAACAGGCAACGATTTCCCTTCGGACGGTCTTGTTCTGCTCTATGACGATATCGCTTACGGACGGTCGCTCGGCCGAACGGCAAAGTTCCCCCGTGACGGAATTGCCTTTAAGTGGGCAGACGAAGAAGCTTCGACAATCCTTCGCGAGATCGAATGGTCAGCTTCAAGAACAGGTCTTATCAACCCTGTTGCCATATTCGATCCGGTCGAACTTGAAGGTACTACCGTTTCGCGTGCAAGCATACACAATGTCAGCATTGTTGACGAACTTCATCTCGCAATCGGAGATACCATAAAAGTCTACAAGGCCAATATGATTATTCCGCAGATTTCCGAAAACCTCACCAAGGGCGGAGGATACACAATCACAGACGCTGCCGATACCTCCGGCAATATTCTGCCGTCCGACAGTTCATCGATTCAAATATCCGGAAAGCAGGTTCGATACATAAATTCCGTCGTTGCATCCTGCTGTCCCGTTTGCGGACAGCCCACCGTTATACACGACGAGGACGGTATCCGCACTCTTTTCTGTGAAAACCCCGATTGTTCCGCCAAAAAAATAGGGTTGTTCTCTCACATGGCCGACAGAAACGCACTAAACATCGAAGGTCTGTCCGAAGCAACCATCGAAAAATTCGTCGATGCGGGAATCATAGGCGGAATCGTCGATTTCTTCAGGCTGTCCGTTCATAAGGATACAATCTGCAATATGGAAGGATTCGGCGAAAAAAGTGCCTCAAAGCTTCTAGATGCAATCGAGGCCGCGCGCCACACCACACTCTCCAGACTTGTTTACGCCCTAGGCATACCAAATATCGGTCTTGCCAACGCAAAAGTCATTTGTAAATACGTATCAAATGAACCTTCAAGGATTCCTGCGCTTTCCGCAGACGAGCTTGTAAGCATAGAAGGTATCGGTGATGTTCTTGCAGCATCATTCACCGATTACATTGCAAACGAATCCAATCTCTGTGCATATAACGAACTTGCAGGTGAATTGATATTCGAAGAGGAAGCAAATACCGGTTCCGAGCTTGAAGGCAAAGTCTTCGTTATAACCGGTTCCGTCGAACATTTTGCCAACAGAAACGAGCTTAAAGCCTTTATCGAGTCAAAAGGCGGAAAAGTCACCGGCTCTGTTACCGGAAATACAGATTACCTTATAAACAATGATATCAACTCCGGTTCTTCAAAAAATAAAACAGCAAAGTCTCTTGGTGTGGCGATTATCACCGAAGAAGACTTCCTCAACCTGGTAAACCAATAAACAACCACTTCACGAAAGGAGCATCAAAAGATGCCTATCAGAGTACAAAACGATCTTCCTGCCAAGAAAATAATGGAAGAAGAAAACATCTTTATGATGGATGAGAACCGTGCGCTCTCACAGGACATTCGTCCTCTTGAAATCGCCATACTCAATCTTATGCCGCTGAAGGAAGCTACCGAGGTTCAGATGCTTCGCTCACTTTCAAACTCTCCTCTTCAGGTAAACATGACCTTTCTGACCACATCGAGCTATGTCGGAAAGAATACAGCAAAGTCTCATCTGGAACAGTTTTATCTTACCTTCGATGATGTTAAAGAAAAAAAATTCGACGGCCTTATCATTACGGGAGCTCCGGTTGAACAGATGGATTTCGAAGAAGTTGCTTATTGGGACGAGTTGTGTGAAATCATGAAATGGTCGGAAACAAATGTTACTTCCACGCTCCATATATGCTGGGGTGCACAGGCCGGAATATATTATCATTACGGAATAAAGAAGCTTGCCCTTCCTCAGAAAATGTTCGGTGTTTTTGAACACCGCGTTCACAATCGAAAAGAACCTTTTGTACGTGGTTTCGATGACGTTTTCTATATCCCTCACAGCCGTCATACGACTATAGATCCTCAGGAGGTATACAACCACCCTGAACTTACGGTACTAGCGGATTCCGAAGAGGCAGGTATCTGTATTGCCATGGCCAAAGAAGGACGTCAGATATTTGTTTTCGGTCATCTGGAATATGACAGAATGACTCTCGATACCGAATATAAACGCGACCTCGGAAAAGGTCTTGATATCGCAATGCCCAAGAACTATTACCCCGGCAACGATCCTGAACAAAAACCTGTGCTCAGCTGGCGGGCTCACTGCAACACCATGTATTCCAACTGGCTGAATTACTACGTATATCAGGCTACACCCTACGATGTCGCAAATATCGGAAAATGAAACAAACGAAGCGGAAATATTGCCTAATCCGCTTCGTTTTTTATTTGTTCGTTTTTATTTTTTTGTTTTTATTTTTCGTTTTTATTAATTCATTTTACCGGGCTTTCCGCTTTCAGAATTTTAATGTATCACTGCATTCCGATGCGCTCTGCCAGGTCGTTCAAATATACCCATCTGTCCATTTTTTCTTCAAGCTCTTTTTCAGCTGCTTCTTTTTGAGCCATTATTTCTCCGAGTTTGCTGTAGCTTGATGCAGAGGCTTCCATTTGCTTTTCAAGTTCGGATATTTTATCTTCCAATATAGCTATATCATCATCTATGGAAGCAAATTCACGCTGCTCATTATATGTCATTTTGAGCTTCTGCGGCTGATCCTGCTTCCAGGATTTGGCCGAACCCGAAGAAGCGCTATCTGCACTGCCGATTTCGGTTTTCCCTGATAACCTTGCATTTTTCCCGGCTGCGGCTGCACTTAACACGGACTCCGCAGCATCAAGTTCCTTATTCTTATAATCAGTATAGTTTCCTTCAACCTGATCTATTATTCCGTCTCCTCTGAATACGAAGATGCGGTTCACAAGCTTGTCCAGGAAGTATCTGTCATGCGATACGGTAATAATAATTCCCTCAAAGCTCTGAAGATAATCTTCAAGAATGGTAAGAGTCGAAATATCAAGATCGTTTGTAGGCTCATCGAGAATCAGTACATTGGGAGCTTCCATAAGAATCTTTAAAAGATAAAGTCTTCTTTTTTCACCGCCCGAAAGTTTTCCGATGGCGGAATACTGCAAATCACTTCCGAAAAGAAAACGCTCACACATTCTTGATGCGGTTATAATTCCGTCCTTGGTCTTTATGTTCTCTGCGGTATCTCTGATATAATCAATTACCCTTTGCTCGGGATTCATAAATTCATGCTCCTGTGCAAAGTATCCGAATTTAAGAGTAATTCCCGCTTCTATTTTACCCGCATCGGGTTCAAGCCTGCCGGTAAGCATTTTAAGCAGTGTAGACTTGCCGCAACCGTTTGAACCGACAATTCCTATTCGTTCATTCTGAAGAAAAATATACGAGAAATCATCTACCACGGTTTTCCCGCCAAAAGCCTTATGAAGATGCTCTGCTTCGAGAGTTTTACGACCCATTCTCGAATATCCGGATGATATCTCTATCTCTTCGGTTATTTCAATCTTCTTTCGGTCCCTCAAAGCTTTAAAGCGCTCTATATGAGCCTTCTGCTTGGTCGAACGTGCCCTTGCCCCGCGAAGCATCCAGGCCAGTTCGGTTTTATACAATGACTTTGCCTTGCGTTCGGTTGCCTGCTCCATATCCTCACGTTCACATTTAAGTTCGATAAAGCGGGAATAATTGGCAACATACGAATACAATGCTCTTTTATCAAGTTCGAAAATTTTATTCGTAACCTCGTCAAGGAAATATCTGTCGTGAGTAATGCAAATAAATGCACCCTTGTAAGCTTTTAATGTCTCCTCAAGCCACTCTGTCATCTCCGCATCCAGGTGGTTCGTAGGCTCGTCGAGCACCAGAATATCGGAATCCGTAAGCAGAGTTCTTACCAGTGCGGCACGTTTCCTTTGTCCGCCCGAAAGAATCGAAGGTTTGCACTCGGGATCGGGAATTCCGAGCTTTACAAGCATGGCCGCAGCTTCTCCCCGAATATTTCTGTACGCATCCGCGGCCACCTTGTCACGAATTACATTATCAAGCAATGAGACAGAATCATCATACTCGGGATTCTGAGGAAGATATGCGATTTTAAGTCCGCTTCTCTTTGTCACGGTACCTTCATCGGCTTCTTCCACCCCTGCAATAATCTTAAGTAAGGTAGACTTGCCGGTACCGTTTATACCGATAAGACCTACCTTATCCCCTTCATTTATTCCAAACGATATGTCTTCAAAAAGTGTCTTCACTCCATAGCTTTTTGAAAGACTTTCAGCAACCAAAAGATTCACTGTATCTCCTATCTGTCCGAATACATCAGTCAAACAAACCTGAAACGATATCGTTGTATTCGGCAATATCCTTTCTGTTCATACACCAGTTTAACATTGTCTCGGCAATAAAGCCAGCGGTTTGAGTTCCTTTCCTAAGCGCATGAGCTTCACAGGAGGGTTTCAGTACTTCAGCAATCTGCCCGACAAGCTTGCCATGCCACATATAAGCTATGGATGAGAAGCCGCTGCTGGCCTGCGGATCCTCAAACAGCTTGCGATGTTCGTAAACAAAATCAGACAAACATTTATAGATTTCACCGATTACTTCGACGGGTTTATCAAAGCACTTACATCTTTTTTTCATTCCGCTGTAAGCATTCTCCCAGTCGCCGGCCATAAATTCCGCGATAATGGCATCTTTCGAAGAAAAATAATTGTATACCGTGCCAGTTGCTATCCCGCAGGCCTTGGCTACAGATCTGACGGAAGTCTCGGAATAACCTTTCTCGTAAATCTGCTTTTTCATTTCATCAACCAGTGATTCTTTTACGTTTTCAAGTATCTTAGGCATTATCGCTCCTTATCTTTACAAAATGAACAAGTTCATTTTATGATGAAAATATGCCGCCGCTTGAATACCAAACGGCGGTAATATGCATGAAATATTCTAAGGACGACTAGTCTTCGCGATAGAACATTTTTACTTTAATAGCCTGATTGTAATCTCCGAACTCAGATCCGAACAATGTAAGTCCTCCGCAGTTTGCTGTATCCTTGGGTACCTCAAATCTGAAAGTTATAAAACTGTTGTAATCGAGCTTCAGATCGTCGATGGTAACATTTGAAATCTTGTTCGTACCGTCCATGAAAGTACCTTCCGAATTGATGATAAGGTTCTTTAACAGTCCGTACTGATTAAGAAGGGGCGGCCACCATACAGGTGAAACGTATCCCTTTCTTCCGCCGTAATCTCCGGGGCTGATCCACATTCCGACTTTAGTCCCGTTGATTGAAAAATGAATATCTGAAGGATAATCTTCGTTGTATTCGGGACACTCCGAAGAAATCTCGAAAGAAATCTGGAGTTCTGTAAGTGTCTGGCCTGCCTGAAGATGGTTCGGAAGATTGTACTCCACGTATCCGTTTGCGAACCAGAGAATTCCGGCCTCAAATCTTTCAGGGAAAGAGAAAACTCTCGTATCGTCAAGCGAACCGATAATCGCTGTCGAGGTAGAAAGACCGCAGGTAGGATTTACCTGACACGAAGTATAATATCCTATTCTGATATCATCCGTATAGCACTTCGGTGCTTCCTTCTCGGGGGCCATATCAATCATCAGCTTTTCATATCTGGGCCGAACGATTTTCATAGCTCCTCTCTTGCCTGCCATAGTCTTAATTTTTACAAGACCAGCTTCCTCAAGCTTCGAAACATTCATGGAAATAGCACCGTTTGTAAGTCCCAGTGCTTCAGCAAGATCGTTCATGCTGAGATTATCGTTCTTATATATCATTTCCATAATCTTAAGTCGCATGGGCGTCGAAAGTGCTTTAAATACCTCTTCCGCTTCTTCAAGCGACTTTAAATATAACATTGCATCTGCCATTACAAAATCTCCCAGTCAGCAAAGAATTATTGAAGCTTCTTTGCATAGTTTTTTCTTTTTCGGGTTCTCTCGGCTTCAAACAAAATACCGAAAGCCACCGCTATGCACGACGACACAATAATCATCGTTTTCAATTTCAACGTTATGTATGATAAGGCTACAAAACTGATAATGAGCTGAACAAGCATCATCCAGCCGAATACAACCGCTACGGCAAATATAACGACAAGTATTTCTTTTATTGCAGCCAAAGGATCGAATTTTTCATTTTTCATATAAATCACCTTGCAGGGTACCATCAGTCCTAATCGAGGACCTTACTGCCCCAAAGAGCAATCTGCGAATTCTTATCGACAGCGGTAAATACATCCGTATTGATCTTTGTGTTCTCCACGGGCATGTTTAATGCCACTCCGCTGTATTCGGCATTGCCTAAATTCAGATAAATATACGATTCGGATCCATCGATACTCCAGGTTCCGGTATAGTCACCCGAAACAGTTCCGTCCGAATTCAAAGTAATAAATTCCGGAACACAAACATCGAGTTTCGCATAATCAACATCAAGCTTATGAATAATAATCTCGTATTCACCCGCAAAACCGGCTGAATCCATTCCCGGTTTCAGTGATTCACCGTTTGTTGTATAAGGTGCTGCAACAAGCCATCCCTCGGAATTGAGGAAAAGCTGATGGACCTTTACACTATGACCTTCCGTACCGTCTGTGGTTCTTGTATGGTATACGATATAAGCCCGGCCGTCGTCATCCACAAATGCGGAATTGTGACCCTGAGCAACCTGTCCGTTCGAGAAGGTTCTCCATTTGTAGTTTCCGAAAAGTCTTACACCAACACCAAGGTTAAAGTTCTGAACCCATTTGTCAAACAGAGCTGAATTTCCGAGCATGTCGACATACTCGCCATCAGGTCTTTCGGATCTGAATACTCTTATATTATAACCGCCTTTTGCTTCAAGTCCACCATAAGAAATAAACAGCCAGTAATAATTTCCGATTTTCTGGATATATGATGCTTCTCCCGAGGCATACCAGCCGCCCGCAATCTTCTTTCCGAAATATGCGTCCGAATGGTCATTGGTCTCGTAGCTTACACTGTAATCTCTCAGGCCCGTATTCTCATCGAGCTCAAGCATAAAGATTCCGCCCGACCATGAACCGTAACTCATCCAAAGATTTCCGTCATCATCATAGAATACGCAGGGATCGATACAGTTTGGCCACTTGTCTCCCCACTTACGGTTGTCGACACCGTTTGTTACATAACGGTCCGGAATGGTATCTGTACCGAGAACGGTAAGTGCATCCGTCTCACCGATATCGGATGCATTAAATCCTCCGTATACTACGCTTCCCGCGTACTCATAAGGCCCGGTAATATTGTCCGAAGTAAGCATAACGATGTTTGACTTCCAGTCATCGCCGTTGGCCGACAAATAATAACAATACTTATCAAGCACGGGATTGTAAACCACATCCGGTGCCCAAAGATAACCGTACCAGTCGCCGCTGTCCTTGTTCCACTCGCGAATCTTCTTAATGGTATCCTGCGAGAAACTTGTTCTGAAGCTCGAATGAATGTCGGTCCAGTTTCTTAAATCATCGGTATATCCACCGGTAATATGAGTTCCGAAAATGTAATATCTGCCGTCGAAGTCCTTGAAAATAGAAGGATCGTGACATGTAATCGCCTTGGGAGTGTCTTTATCGGATCTTGATATCTGCACTTTTTCGGGATAAAGATGGAACTCCATCAGCATTCGGATCATAAATTCCTTACCGGCATAGGTTACCTTTACATAAGGACGCAATTTGATTACTTCATACTCCGCTGCAAATACCCGCACACTGCCAAGCCCGAGCATCAGTACAAGAACGACTGCCAGAGCCTTAGCCCCTTTTTTCTTCTTCAATACAATAACCGCTATCGCTGCTGCGGCAATCACAGCCACAACAATAATAACGGGTATCGCGACACTGCCTGCACTTTGGGGTACTGCTTCGGGTATATTCTCGGAAAAAGACTCTGCTTCCGGGGAAGGTTCTCCGAAAACCGAGACACTGCCTCTTGCCTCTCCGTAAACACTTACGGGCTCGCCGCTTTTAACCTTGTCAAACTTAACAGGCATGGATCCGGGAGTATTCTCAACAACACCCTCAGTATTGTCGTATGCTATGTTGGTTTCGGCAAGATAACTGTGACCGTTGTTGTTTTCAATGGTAAGCGTATACTTAACAGGCTCTCCTGCCTTGTATTCCGTTTTGTCGGCTTTCAATATTACATGAACGCCCTTAACGTTTTCATCATAAACCGAATCATCTGCGTACACACCGACTGCTGCCATTTGGAATGCAAACAGCAAACAGCCCAATAAAAGCATGGCTCTTTTAAGCCGGTTTATACATGTTCTCATAATTGAATACCGGATATCCCTTCTCATCAAAAATAACCTTCATTACCATCGCATGCCTGTTGGGATCGTAAAGAGGATCTCCGACAATGTCCTTGTAGGTTCTCGAATGGAAAACACAAACCGGACTTCCGTCGGCAAGTTCCGTAAAGGAGTTGTGTCCGGGACCGTAAAAGCCTTTCTCCGCATCGGAACGAAGAACAGGCTGTCTCTCCTTCTTCCAGGCCTTGGGATCAAGCATATCTTCGTCCTCGCCGATGCTCATCATTCCCATGCAGTAGCATTCACCGGTCGCACTTGCGGAATAGGTTACGAATATCCTGCCATTGTTTCTAATAACGGAAGGCCCTTCATTAACCCAGATATCCACTCTCTCCCAGTCATAATCCGGAGTAGTCAGAAGCACCTGCGCAGTCGCAAGCTTTGTGGCAGACTCCATTCTGGCAATATAAAGATTTGAAATCTGGATTCCGACACTTACCTTCTCTGCCCAAATGGCATACCACTCTCCCTTGTTTTCGAACACAGTCATATCAAGAGAAAATGCTTCAAAAGAATAAATATCATCGTCCGAACGCTGCATCTTGCCTTTTTCCACCCAGTCTCCTGTCATCGGATCGTCGGTGGTGCACTCAAGTACAAAAGGACGGATCTTCCACATGTCATCCATTTCACCCGCAGCAAAATAAATATACCACTTTCCGAAAAGAAAATGAATCTCGGGTGCCCAGATATGACGGCTCATCTCACCGCTTTCATGTTTGAGCCAGAGAGTTCTCTCCTTTGCGCTTTTAAGTCCCTCAAATGTATCCGAGCAGCGAAGTACGACTCTGTCATATGCCGGTACCGAAGCAGAAAAATAATACTTACCGTCAGTATGTCTGTATACGTAAGGATCTGCGCGCTGTTCGATAAAAGGCACATTATATTCGGTTATTAACCCATTGCGCGGAATTGCTTCATTCATCCTCTGATTCCTCTTTCCCGGGGCCGTTTGCCCGCAAATAATAATTCTAATCAGCATAAGTTTCTGATTATTTCTGCAAAAGGCATTATGCTAATACTTTTTACACAAACAATCAGTTCCGGACCCCGACTCCAGCCGGAGTCCGGAAAAATTGTTCGATTTTTTTATGAGATCAACCGATGCGGTAATTATCAGTCGATTGTAAGGTAAGCACCCTCACATCCTAAGCAGAAGTAGAGATCTCCGCCTGTAGCGATTCCCATATACTTCTGAGTATAAACCTTACCCTCAACTGTAGTTACATATGCAACAATGTCAGCTGTTGCTCCATTGTTTGTAACTGCAACAAGAACTCTTGCGCCATCCATATCAGTCTTGAAGGTCTCCCAATCCCAGTTACTTTCGGGAACTACAATACCTTCGTATCCGGCACCCCATCCATAGTTATCTGCACGTACTACACAGTACTCAGCATAGCCTTCTACATCAGCTGCACCATGTCCTGTAGGAGTATTCTGAAGAATAACTACAAAGTTATGCCAGTTCTCTGCACCGCTTGTATTGTTTGTGAATGAGATGTAACCTGTAGTACCCTCATCAACCTTCTTGATATCAGAGAACTTTGTCCACCAGCCTGTTGAGCAATCTGAATTACCGACACCAACAGTATCGATTGAAAGGTAAGCACCCTCTCCGCTTAAGCAGAAGTAAAGGTCTCCGCCTGTTGTGATTCCTGTATAATTCTGGAAGTAAACCTTGCCGTCTGCTGTAACAACCTTACAAAGAACATCAGCAGTAGCACCATTGTTTGCAACTGTAAGATTTACAATTGCACCATCCATATCAGCCTTAAAGGTATCCCAGTTCCAATTAGACTCTGCTGTACAAGCATCGTAACCGGCGCCCCATCCATAGTTATCTGCACGTACTACTGCATACTCCATGTAGCCCTCAAATGCTTCAGCACTATGTCCTGCAGGAGTATTCTGAAGAATAGCTACGAAATTATGCCAATTCTCAATTCCACTTGTATGGTTTACAAAGCTTACAGTCTTTGCCTGTCCTTCAGGAACAGCCCAAATATCGGAGAATGTTGACCACCAGCCTGTTGAGCAGTCTGTATTACCAACAATCTTTGTGTCAAGTGAAAGGTAAGCACCCTCACAGCCTAAGCAGAAGTAGAGATCTCCGCCTGTTGTAATTCCTGTATACTTCTGAGTATAGGTCTTTCCGCCGGGTGTTGTGCAAAGAGCAACGATGTCTGCAGTTGCACCATTGTTTGTAACAGTAAGGTTAACATCAATACCATCCATAATTGACTTGAAGTTATCCCAATCCCAGTCACACTCAGGTGTACATGCATCGTAGCCTGCACCCCATCCATAGTTATCTGCACGTACTACTGCATACTCCATGTAGCCTTCTGCATCATCTGCACTATGTCCATAAGGAGTATTCTGAAGAATAGCTACGAAGTTATGCCAATTCTCAATACCGCTTGTATAGTTTGTGAAGCTTACTGTCTTAGACTGACCGGCAGGAACCTCCCAAATATTCGAGAATGCTGTCCACCAGCCTGTTGAACAATCTGTGTTACCTACAACAACACCTGTGGGAGCTGCTGTCTTGTTCTTGATTGAAAGAATGTCTACATATGAATCCTTACATGAAAGGAAGAACTCGATTGTATCTTCTGCTCCAAGACCCGTTTCAACAACTGCAGTCATATTGTTTGCAGACTCGTTGAAGTCAACATTTGAAGCCTCGATAGCAAGCTGTCCGCCGTTTCTGGTGATAGTAAGTGTAACATCTGCGTCACGCATTACCTTCTGTGACCATGTATTCCAGTTACCCCATGTATAAGTAAATGCATTGGCTGCGATTTCAGCACCGTTAACCGTACCTGAAGCATCAGCATTTACAACAGCATACTCAGTGTATCCGTCTGCGCCGTAAGGAGCATTTGCAAATACAACGCCGTAGTTGTTCTTTGTATCCTTTGCGTCTGACCAGTTGTGAAGCTTAACCTGCCAGGTCTCTCCGTCAGCGATTGCTGTAGATGAAGATACGGTTGACATCCATGCAGAAGAAAGGCTCTCTGAACCGAGTGACTCGATTGCACCCTCTTCCTTGTAGAACTCAAATACATGCTCAGGCTCAACGAAGGTTGCGTTAGGATTGCCTGCATTGTAAAGAGTTGCTGCCTGTCCTGCTGTAAGTGCCTTATCGAATACATAAAGCTCATCGAAAGCACCCTTGAAAGTTGCATCCCAGTAGTTTACACCGAGAAGCATCTCATAGTTGTCAGAATCAACCATTACGTCGAATACCGTAGGTACTACACCGTAATCTACACCGTTTACATAGAGCTGAGCACTGATGAGTTCCTCATCCTCGCTGAGCTTGGTAGGATCTACAACGAAAGTAATGTTAACCCATTCCTTAACGTGCTCACCTTCACCAACCTGAGGTGCCCAGTTGGGCCACTTGGCATTGTCTGCCTGATCGTATGACCATACGCAGGGGAATGCAGCCTCGCCGCTCCACTCTGTACGTGTAAAGTTTACATAATGCTGGCTGCCTGTAAGATCTCCGTGGATATCGGGGCCGTACTGAACAGTAGGCATATAAGTAGCGAATCTTGAAGCATTCACCCAGAAACTTAAGGTATATGTCTCGCCGACACCCTTAACGTTTGTGAGCTTATATCCTGTAACACCGTCTGCATAAAGAGCATCACCCTTTACACCGGTAACGAATACAGGAGCCTTGTCATCTACTAAAGAAATAGCACCGGCATCCTTCATTGCTGAAACGATACCGTTTGTTCCGTCTGCCTGATCGAATGAATAGTAATATACAGGATCGGGAAGACTCTCACCTACTGCGGGAGCAGGTGTTGTGTCGGGCAGTGTTACAGGCTCTGCGGTTACCGCGGGAGTTTCTGTAACTGTAGGTGCAGTCTCATTGCCTGCATCATTGTTTTTCTTGCCACAGCCTGCCAAAAGGGCAGCTGTCATGCATACGCATACAAGAACGCTTAAAAGCTTCTTACGCATTATTTTTTCCTCCTCTTAATTATCTCAGGCACTGTGCCGCAGCTTAATGTAAGCCGAGGCACCAGTGCATTGATTCAAGAAAACATTGATTATCTGCCGAACGAATCGACAATTGCCTGGTACTTTGCAAGTTCCTCTTCGGAAAGAATATTGTAGCCGTAAGGTCCGAAGTATGAAATCATAGCCTCTGCATGATAATAGTTGGCCTGCTCGGTTGCCTCAAGCGCATAATCTGCTGCCTTAGCCTTACCAAGGTCAACAAGGTCATGAATACCGATTTTGTTGAAATACTGGTCGCAGAAGTTCCAGTAACCTGCAATTGAATACCATCCGTAAGGAACAGGACGTCTTACACTTGCAAAATAATCATCCCAGTACTTTGCGTGATCTGCATCTGTAGGGAATAAGTTTCTGTAACGTGCCCAAACACCTTCGTCAAGAGTAATAGGCATAGGCATCTGTGAGTTCTTAAGAGGAACTCCTGATGCATTTGTGATTGTAGCATCCTCGTAGATATCCATACGAGCGTTCCAGCCATCTACACCCCAACCCATGAACTTGAGGAGAAGATATGCTTCGTAAGGATGCTTACATGAAGTAGATACACCGCCCATGTACATGTTTGTAATAACGTTATGCTCCTTCTCGTCAACTACATTGGGAGTTACGTAAGGAACAATATCAAGACCATACTGCTCCTGGTATCCGTCTACACCCCAAAGGTTCTGGTAGGTCCAGAATGCCTCTGAGAATACTGCAACGTGACCTGTAGCACCAAACCATGTTGTCCAGTCACCTGACCAGTCTTCCATCTCCTGAGTATCCTGCTGAGGAGCTACATATCCGCCGAGCTTAAGATCTGAGAACTGCTGCTCTCCGATTGCCCAATATGAAAGATCGAAATCATTGCCGTCAAAACCAAACTCTCCTCTGATTGCACGCTCTGCATTTGAGCAGGCTGCAATTCCGTAAAGTGAATCAAGTCTGTTGTAGTATCCGAGTCCGTAATACTTCATACCGCTTCTGTCATCAACAGTTGCATCCTTAATAAGCTGAAGCATCTCTGCCCATGTCCAGTCAGTTCTGGGCATCTGAAGGTTAAGCTTCTCAATTACGTTACGATCGATAAATACGGCACTGGGCCAAACCATCATGGGAACCGCATATCTCTTGCTTGTATCAAAACATCCGATACCGTACTCCTGAATGGTAGGAAGCAGATTTGCATTCTCAGGATCGTTGTTGAAGTACTCGCTGATATCAAGCCAGTACTGGTTAGCTAAAGCTGTATCAGAGTCAGTTCCCTCAAATACATCAGGGAAATTGCCTGCTGATGCTGCTGCAGAAAGGTCAGTACTCATATCCTCAATGATACGTGTCTCAACAGTAATGTTGGGATAGAGCTTCATGAACTTCTCTGCCATCAGGTTTGCTGTTGTCTCATCCTCATAGCTCCAGAAAGTAAGTGTAATCTTTTCGTCGGTAACAGTGTTGTCACCGCTTGCTGTAGAACCCCCGCCTACACTTTGATCAGCGTTGCTGTCGGTATCAGACTTCGAGCAACCTACAACGCTCAGAAGCATAACTGCTACCAAAAGTAAAGCTATAATTCTCTTTTTCATAAATCCTCCTTATAGAATTAAAGAAATCTATCAAACCGCGCCACGCGGTAATGACCACAATAAATGCTGCAAATTATTCGCCGGTAATACCCGAACGATCAATACTCTCAACGAACTGTCTTTGAAGAATAAGATACATTACAAACAAAGGCATAATACTGAGTGTTGTTGCCGCCATTCTGACGGATTCGTTAAGACTCGTTGCCGTATCTCCTACGCTTGCTCTGGTGTTGAAGCTCGTATCAAAACGCTTCAGCTGAATAACAAGGTTTGTCCACATACTCTTTGTCGAAAGACCCTGTACATAAAGCTCTGTAAGATATGACTCATTCCAATACCATACAAAAGAGAACAGAACAACTGTTACAATTGCCGGAATCGCTGAAGGAACCGCAATTCTGAAGAAGGTCTTCAAATGACCTGCTCCGTCGATTGCCGCTGCCTCCATCAAGACTTTCGGCACCTGTTTAAAGAACTGATAGAATATCAGGATAAATATCGGTGCATTGAGTCCGTTTCCGAAAAGTGCCGGAAGCACGAAGGTCCAGATTGTGCCGAGAATTCCAAACTTGTTGTAAAGAACATATGTGGGAATCATGGTAACCTGGCTGGGAAGTATATAAGAGAAAATCAGAAGTCCCATAAAGAATTTCTTTCCCTTAAAGTTATACTTCGCAAATCCGTAGCCTATCATCATGCAGATGATAACATTGCAGATTGTCGGAGCTGCAGAAATGGCTACGCTTTTTCCGAAGGTCTTCCAGAACTCCATCGACTTTGCTGCTTCGACATAGTTCTGAAGATAGAAGGAACCGGGAATCCACTTTACCGAAGAATCAAGAAGATCATCCCTGCTCATGAAGCTTGTGCTTATCATGTAAAGAATCGGGTAAAGATAAACAAAGCCGATACAAATTAGCAGACCGTATACAACTATCTTCTTTCCGAGTCCGTCCTTTTCTCTTGTTCCGAATACGAAACGATGGAGCTTTTCTTTGGTAAACGCGCTTTTAATTTTCTTTGCTGCTTTCGTTTGGTCTGTACTTGCCTTTGCGTTCGGCTTTTTCGAACTTTCTCGCATTTCTTATGCTCCTCCTTCGTATTTTTTTCTGAAGTTTTTCTTCTTTCTTCTGCTGCTTCTTAAATCTTATAACAGCTCTGTCGTACTGGTCTTTCTTCGAACCGAGTATCATAAAGAAGAATAAAACTATAAGGGTTACTACCAAAGCATACATCCAGGCCATCGCCGAAGCATAACCGTAACCCTTTTCCTTGGTTCCCGAGAACATCGCATTTTCAATCATGTTGATAAGCTCGTTGTGCTCGTTTCCCGAAAGGAATATTACCGAGTAAACCGCATTCAGAAGAATCATCGGTTTAACGGTAGGAAGAGTAATCTTCCAGAAGCACTCCCAAGAAGAACCGCCGTCCATCTTGGCTGCCTCATAAAGTGCCGGATCAACCTTCTGCAAAGCAGAAAGGAAAATCAGAATCTGAACTCCGGAATACCAGAGTATCATAATCATGTTTGAGAATATCTCTCCTACGGACTGCGCAACCTTCATCGGGAAGAATCGTCCGAATGCAGATATAATAGCCTGAACATTCATCGAAGGAATGGTTGCCGCACCTTCACTTACCAGCATATTCATTACCGGTCCGCTTACGATGATAACCGGAAGGAAGAATAAGAGTCTGAAAAAGCCCTTAAATTTTATCTTTCCGTTGAGCATCATTGCGATGATAAGTGCGAATACTACAATAATTGGAACCTCAACTATTGTCTGCCAGATGTAAGTAACCAGCTGCTGAGGAAATTCCGCATTCTCAAGCCAGATCTGAGTAAAGTTCTGTGTTCCTACAGGAATGAACTTTGTCTCCATGGGGGTAATTCTTATGTTGTACCACATGTAACGGAACGACTGTCCGAGTGGATACAGCAGGAAAGCTACCACACCGATGAGCCAGGGAGCTATGAACAGATAACCCATGCGGGCTTCTCTTTTTTCAAGCTTGCCAAGCTTCTGCTTAGGTTTTTTTTCTTTTTTCTTGCTACTCATTACTATTAATCCCCTCCATGTCGCAGCCTTAATCGACTACAACATATGACATTGCTCCGATGGTCATTCCGTCTGCCTCGGCAGCGGTATCACCGTAGTTGATATAAACCTTTACACCGTTACTGTAAGTAACAGTTGTAACTTTTCCTTCAATGGTATGACGGCTGATTGTAGCTCCTGCAATCTTTTTATTAAGTGCAGAAAGTTCATCCGCATATCCGCTAATAGTCTCTGCATAAGCTGAATACTCCGAGCTGTATACATCTCTTGAGTTTGTATAAATCAAATCAGCAGAACTTTCTTTTGTAATATAGAACGAAGGATATGTTCCGGTTTCAACCATCTTCAAGAAGAACTCCTGCTTGTTTGCTTCGAAGTTGACGTACTCCGAATAAACCGGAACAACGCCCTTTAATACCAATGAAAGGAAAGGAACAAAGGTATCTTCGATAATATAACTTGAAGTGTAAAGCGGCATATCAAGGAAAGCATCTGCCGCACTCCAAAGGTACGCAAACGGCTGTTCAAGAATAATATCATTTCCTGCTGAAGTCTGAGTCATGGTTGTTAAGTATGACTTAGCGGTGTCGTATCTTGTATAATCATTTCCGCTGTAGTTATACGAAAAAATATTGTCCGTAATACCCGCAACACAGAAGTTGTTGATGTCGTTCCTGTTGGCACTCCTGATGAAAGAATTAAGCCTGTTATCGCTTCTTGAAGGAGTCTGCCAGTTAAATGATTTATATACTTCCTTGTAAGTATCTTCAGCAAACTTACGCTTGTTAATTCGTTTAACGATGTTAAATGTTACGTTAAACTCATCAGGATTAATCCTTAACGCATCAGCATACAGATACATCGAAATACCTTTGCTTTCTGCATCAGCCATCAGCTGCTGTAAATCCTTTTTGCTTCCGAGATTCTTATCAGGCTTGTAGTCGGAAATCGGAATATTGTATAACCCGCCTTTCTGCCAGCCTTTATATACCGAAAGAATATCGTTTACTCCTCTGCTCTCAAGATCTGAATAGATATCACGGATATCATCTACGGTAGTCATTACTACTGCGCTGGTTCCGATAACCCATTCCTCTCTTTCGCTTCCGAGGAAATCTACTCGTGTTTTATAGCCTTCATCTGTTTTCTTAAGTAAGCCTCTTGAAAGAAGATACTCACGATAGGCATTTGCCATACCGGCGTAAGTTGCTTCCTCATCAGGAAGGAAAATATATCTTACCTGAAGATCGGAATGTGATCTGTCAGCTTCGGCAATATGGAGTGAACCGGCGGTTGAGTTATTTGAAGTAGGCTGTGTATAAAGTCTTCTTTCAATAAACTTTGCATAAGCACGATTGTAATCAATGCTGACACCGTTCGGCATACACTCGATTGAAGCTCTCATAGCTCCGTCTTCTACAATTCCGAGATAAGCAATCTTGTCTGCGGTATGTGCAATTCCGAATACCGGAGCAATTACCTGCTCTGCTTCATTAATACTCTTGTAACGATCCCATAAAAGAGTCTCAACCCTTGAATCGTCAAAGCCTATATCAGTTCCGTAAATCATTGCCGAGTAACCGGCATTGTAACGGCCTTCTTTGTCATCAAGATAAATAAGTGCACCGTTTCCATCGGGAACAAGCATGTATCCTTCCTTGGTATCCAGATAAGAAGTTCCCATATAGGGGTAAAGGGCAATCGTACCGATCTGATACTTGTCCGAATCCTCCTTGATGGATTCATCGGGAACCCTTACGGTAAGTCCTTCATTTGTAAGCGAAACCTCAAGTGTAAGTCCGAGCTTGTAGGTATTCCAGTAAATGTCGGCCGAAAAACCGTAATCGGTATAATTAAGCTTTATTCTTACGTTGTCATTAAAGGTGTTCGCCTGCTTCGTGCTGTCATTACCGTTAATCATGGTAAGCACAACAGCTGAATTCATAGCACCCCACCAGGTCTTGTTCGCAAGTCCGTCATCGTAGCTTGTGAAGGACTCCATGTAGGCACCGGTCACTTTATCAACAATGGTAAGCCCGAGAGTCTTCTCATCCACATACATTGAATATCTCGGATTGGCGCTCACATCGCGCTGACCGTCAATATTCATTCCCGGAAGTACTATGTCGTCGGCTCCTACCGTCAACCCCGCAAATGAGGATGTAATAAGGATAGCAGTAACAAACATTGCTATCACACGTTTTAACTGCTTAACCAACTCTGTACACCACCTCTCTGGGAATCTGCTGCAGGAAATCAAATACCTGCGACCAAAGTACGTAAATAATAAACAGGAGCAGACATACAATCAGGATAGTAAAGATTGTAAGAAGAATAATCTTTATTGTTTCCTTTACAGTATAGTCGTTAATCTCCTTTATTGAGATGAATACCAGTACAAATACCCAGGTAAACATCAGGAAGTTTCCGAAAGTTGCAAAGAACTTTTCATTATCGGTAATTACATGTGAAATCAGGAAGATGAAAGGAGTAATCGCAATATAAGGACCCATGCTGTAAATGAATGAGCAATAGATTTCCTTAAGCTTTCCTTCACCGTCATTGATAGTACACATAAGGTAGTTGCACGAAACAACCAGAACAAGTACACCGAGAATCATTCCCACGTCCGAAAAAGCATCGAAGCTGCCTTCTCTTACGGTCTTTAATATAAATCCGCAGAAATACTTGTTGATAATGTAAAACAATGTAAGTACCGCAAGCAGAATGTTTGAACTCATCAGCGATACCGAATTGTAATGCTTGATTCCGTAGCAACCCTCTATCGGATGTCTCATGAAGTAGAACATGTAGTTAATCTGCTTCACATACTTAAGCTTCTTGAACTTAGCAACAGCAGCCTTCGGTTTGTCCAGAATATGCTTCTTTTTATCCAGAAGCTTCACAACCTTCACGATAACAATCAGAAGAATGATTGCTATCGCAATAGCCGTAAGATTATGCTTCAGCCAGCTGCTTCTCAGTTCCCAGAAGGAATCCGAATAAACATCCATCTCCTTCGAAAGCTTTGCATATTTAAGAGCCTCTGTGTAGTTCTCCTCCTTGTACAGCGCCTTGGCCATCGCCATGTTTGCGTAATCAAAGAGGTTATTCATCGCAAGAACTTTCTTTAACGGTTCCTTTGACTCTGTATATCTTCCCTTTGAGAAAAGCAAAAGCGCTTCGTGAAGATAATCCGTAAACTCTGTAGCCTCATAAACCTGAATCTGAGCCTTGTCGGAGTCGAGTACATAAATCTTGTCGTCTTTTCCGACCTTGATTGCCTCAACCTTTGTCGAAAGACCGATTCTCTGATCGCCGTCATCGCATCCGCCGAATACAAAAAGCAAATCACCTTCATTGTTGTATTCGTAGATAAATCCGTCCTGTGATGCAACAAAAGCATTGTCATGATTTCCTACCGCAACTGCTGCGGGAAGGTCCTCGTATGACTCAGGCTTAATCATGTTAACGCCTGCAATATTAAGTCTTTTAAGGGCTTCGTTTCCCTCTCCGCGGGTAACGGTATAGATAACGCCCTTATTGTCTATCACCATATTATCGGGAGTCGCAGGAAGGTTGCTCTGCATCTTGGCTCTCTGGGCATCCGTTAAAATTGCTCTCCAGATAATACGAAGCAATGATGCATCGGTTCCGTTTGTACCGAAATATCCGAGGAATGTTCCGCCCTCCACAGGACTTATTTCAACGATACCGTTGTTGTTCGACTCACAGATTACATACATTGTTCCGGACTCGTTTACAACAATCTTTAACGGGAGGAACTCCTGTCCGTCTCCGTACATTGCCTCGGTGGGCTTTCCATAGCTGTTGATAAGCTTGCCTTCGCCGTCGAATACCCAGATTTTATTTGCATCACGGTCCGCTATATAGCAGATATGATCCTCTGTGACAAACATACCTCTGGGAGCAACCAAAGTACCCTCTCCGAAGATATTCACCGTATTCAATTCCATGTCGGAAACAACTACTCTTTTGTTGCCGCTGTCAAGGATATAAATGAATCCGTCGTCAAGGATAGCAAAATCCGTGGGGGCTTTGAGGCTTTCCTCACCGATTTTGGTGATTGTTTCATAAGGCAGATAAGCTGTCTGGGTTTCGATTACCGCACCGTAGCCGTTTACCGTATATGTTTTGTACGGTGCATCCGCAAGAACGCTTTCACTGCCCGCCCCGAAAACTCCGACTGTCAGAGTGATCAGGAATAGGATTATAAGCAAATTGCTTTTAACTGTTTTTTTCACGATTTACTCCAATCTTTTTTGTCGGTTTACTTAATACCCGAATATGCCATTGTGTTCATTACCTGCTTCTGAAGGATACAGAACAATATAAGGTTGGGTAAGAACATTATTAACGATGCCGCTGCCGAAATACCCTGACCGGCTACGGTATTCGATGAATTGCTGGCAAGTGTGTTCATATAAAACGCAAGCGACTTTAAAGATTCATCGTTAATGTAATAGTTTGATGTTTCAAGGTTTGTCCATACCTGCTGGAATACCATGATTGCAGCAGTCGCAATCGCAGGCTTTATAAGCGGCAGAATTACTTTTCTGTAAATCGTCCATTCCTTGGCTCCGTCCATGTAAGCGGCCTCGATAAGCGAGTTCGGGACCTGATCTACGAACTGTTTAATAAGGAAAAGTCCTACAGGAAGAGCAATAAGAGGAAGTATCTGTGCCCAGTAAGAATCAATCAGTCCAAGCTTGTTGATAACAAGGTATCTCGGAATCATTACCGCACATGATACGAACATAAGCGCAATCTGGTTGATTTTCATCATGTTCTCGCGACCCTTGAACCTAAGCTTTGAAAGTGCGTAGGCCGCCATGGTCGAGAATACAAGGGAACCGATTACTACTCCCAAGGTGATGAATATACTGTTGAATACATATTTACTGATCGGGATGCTTGCCGACCTTGAAGCCTTTGCAAGCTTTCTGAAGTTATCCAGTGTCGGGTGCGTTGTAATAAACTTGGGAGGGAAAGCAAACAGCTCTTCCATCGGTTTAAAGGCGTGGAAGAAAATGAAAACAATCGGAAGTGCCGTAAGCAGTACCATCGGAAGTACCAGAAGAATTATTTTAATCTGGCTTTTTTCGAACTTGTCAGGGTTCATTTTGTGACCTTTGTATGCCATATTAATCTCCTTTCCTTCCGTTAATCATTCTCTCCGAAGAGCTTGTTGGAAACTCCCGAGAATATCTGTACTATAAGCAGCAATACTACCGAAACCGCTGCCGCATATCCCATTTCGTATCTGATAAAGCCGTAGTCCTCAACATGGTTTACAATCAGCTGAGCGGCATATCCGGGAGTGGGATTTCCGGCAAGCAGTGTTGAAATCATACCGTTCTGGAAAGCTCCTACAATCTGCATTACCGCTGCGAAAAGCATCTGGGGCTTCATACTGGGAATCGTTACATATATCATTTCCTGGAAACGGTTCTTTACACCGTCGATTGCCGCCGCTTCATACAGCTGTTCATCGACATTAAGAAGTCCGGCCAGAATCGAAAGGAATCCGATACCCATACTGCTCCACAATCCGATAATAATTACAATCGGAAGCAGATAGTCCTGATTTACAAGCCATATAATCGGTTCGTCGATTGCACCTATACTCATCAGCCAGCTGTTGATATATCCGGTCTGATCACCGGTAAACATAATCTTCCAGAGAACGGCCATCGCAACACCCGTTGTCATACTGGGTGAGTAAAGAACCAATGCGAATACGGTTCGAAGCTTCGGTGAAAGATTTGCAAGTGCCCATGCAAGAAGGAATGCAAGAACATATCCGCCGACACCGACTATCAATGCGTACTTAACGGTATTGGGAAGTACGAACTTCATGAAGGTATCATCACTTGTAATCAGATTTATGTAATTTAAAAATCCTATAAACTTAGGCGATTCAATCGCATTGAAGTTTGTAAACGAAAGTGCGATTGCCATAATAACGGGTGCCAGTATGAAAACTACGAATAATATTGCATAGGGAAGTACAAACCAGTAACCGTTTGTATTCGAATGCATTCGTTTTCCCACTCTGGAACCATTCTTCTTCTTAAGCATTGCCTATCTCCATTCTGCTTATTTGCTCTGACCTTTTATCTGTTCATGATACTGCGAACTCTTTCCACCGAAGGAATGTAATATTCTTTAAGATTGTTTCCGTCCGCATCGATATAACCGAATTCTTCAAGCTTTCGATCGGTTTCTCTCTTGACGGTCTTCACTGCTTCATCCACTCTTGCTCTGACCGTATCACCGTTTACGACGATGTCGTTATATGCATTACTCATCTCACGCTCAAGCATGTAGCTTCCGAGAAGTCTCGGTGCCTCGAGAATACACTGGGCCTGCTCAAGAATAATATTCTTATCAGATGTCGGATAAGGAAGTCTCGTGAATGCGTCAAGATTGGCAGTAGGCCAGATGTATTCGTCGCCGTACATAATCTGAAGCATCTGTCCGAACTCTGCCTGGACATCCGTCGATGACCACCAGTCCATAAACTGCCATGCCTTCTGCTCTCTTTCATCATCCGAAGAGAACATAACAGTGGATTCCGCACCGCCGGACATATATCTGTATATTTCTCCGGTCTGTGCATCTTCAACTCCGGGTACCGGAGCAATTGCCCATGAATTTGCGATTTCGGGTGCCGCATTCAAAATAAGGTTGTAAGAATTGAAGTCCGCGATACCCATCGCAAGGTCACCGTTTCTGAAGTGCTGATAGAAGTTGGGAACATCTACCGGCAGGTTGTATAATGTAAATAACTCTGTAAGCTGTGTAAATCCTTCTACGGTTGCTTCGCTGTCAAGTAAAAGGTCTCTGGCAGTCTCACCGTAAAGCTTGCCTCCGTTCTGATAAATAAGAGGAGTAGTACCGTGGAAGTTTCTCATCGAAAGCATCGCTGCTGTAGGATAATAAACATTCAGTCCTCTCATCTGCAGATCGGGAAGCATTGCTATAAGCTCATCCATAGTTGAAGGAATTCCAAGTCCGAGCTTATCGAGTATGTCGGTTCTGTAGAACAAAACGTAGAAGTTCATGGTTTCGGGCAGCGAGTAAAGTCCGTTATCGATAACCGAAGGAACCAATATACCATCGCTGTAACGTCCGAAGACTTCCTTGTAGTTCGAAAACTTTGTCAAATCAACCAAAGCCCCTCGAATACCGAGTTCGAAAGGAATCGAGTAGTTGATACCGGTTGCAATATCCGGTGTGTCTCCCGAAGCATTCGAAAGAATCAATTTTTGTGCATCGGTCATAATAGCCAAATCAACATCAATTCCGGTTTTCGGAGTGAACTGATCATCAATCATCTTCTGCATAATCTCGACATACTGTCTCGGGCGGTTTACCCAGACCTGAATATGCTCCTTATCGGTATTGGTTGCCGAATACGACTGACCGAAGAAGGAATAGAAAAATCTTTTGATGCTGAGCCACAATCTTACGAAAATGTTCGGTTTTCCGGGAAGTTTTGCGCCTTCCTGATAAACATAAATTCGATCGATTGAAATATTGTTGTCGTTGATAATGTCAACGAAATTGGCAATCTGAGTGTTGATGGAGTTTGTGCTTGTTGAGAGCTCATCCACTCTGTAAACCAGTTCATTCGGCTCATCAGCCAGAGTCTTGAGCTGCTTGGCCGCTATCATAAGATAAGAGAAAGCCGCAACTTCTTCGGCATTATCCGCATTTACAAAAGGCTTTGCCTGATCCGCAAGTTCATTAAGCTCATTTACCCAGCCGTTTAACCTGTCCTCTATATCGGGAATGTATCTGGTAATCTTTAAATCTCTGTATTTATCTTTATTTGTTCCCGCTACCTTTGTAACCTCAAGTGAAAGATCGCTGATTCCGCTGATAATCCTGTCAACCGCTTCAAGTGCATATCTTATCGGATCGGCACTTAAGGTCATTGAAATCGTATGCTCACCAGCCTCAAGATAAACGCTCAGCTTATTGCCGTCGTTATCGCTCAGAGTTGTGGTCTTGTAGCTGGTTGTATATTCCATCGCGTAATTCGCAAACATCTCGTTAGGGATTTTTCCGTCAACCTCATAGTTTACGAATACAGGGAATCCGTTCTTCTCCGACTGAATATAATGAAGGCCGATATAGTAATAGCCCGTCTTCTCGGCATTGAACTTATAAGTAATCGTCTGTCCGGGCTTTGAAAACGAATCCTCATCGATAGTGTTGAGAACCGTCTCTCTTACATATGTAGGGAAAAGCGAAGTATCGTAATCTCCTGCGGCATGAATCGATGAATCGTTTCTAAGATAGAAATCCTCACCCTCAATGGTAATCAGTTCATCGCCGTCTGCTTTGTTTGAACCGGTATACGCGGGAATAACTTCAGGTGAAGAAAGAACCATGTTACCTATCAGGAATCTTCCCTCTTCCACCTTAATACCGATCTCGTGAACGCCTTTCTTCAGTTCAAGAACCAGCGGTCTTGAATATCTGTAGCTTGCATCTGATATCTTTTTATGTTCCCAGCGAATATCTTTGTCGGGCATGACAACTATTTCATTGCCATATCTGTCCAGGCTCTTTTCGCCGCTCGTAATCCAGGTTGTTTCGAACTTTAAATTACGCATTTCATAAAATGGATATTCACCGTCGACTGTCATCGCAAATTCGATAGGAAGAATAGACTCATCATATGAAAGATAATCAAAACCCACGGTGTAAAGACCGTCAGCAGCAACTTCCGCAGTAAACTTAAACTCGTCGCCTGCCTTTACCTTGAACGCGCTTGTATGATAACCGTAGGTGTTGTCCGCAAGATATTTATCCTGAAAATCGCTTGAAAGCTGAGCGAGGGAGTACTCAACATCAAAACCCGTGTAAGCAGAAAGCTTATAGTTCTTACTCACATTGGTATAATTATGCTGAAGACGTTCCTCCGAATAGCTGACATCTCCGCTTGAAGGCGCAGCAAGGTCTGAAACCGGTTCGGATGTAAAAACAATATCCTCAGCATAAACATCGCTTGTTGTAAAAGTGCCCAAAAACATAGCCGTCACTAAAAAAAACGAGACTATTTTAGTGAATCCTTTACTAAACATACCGCAGACCTCCCGCAAACCATCTTTTCTTTAGTTAAAACTAAAACATTTCTGTTTTCTCTAAATCTATAAAACTAAAATACTACAACGTAAACTAAAATGCAATAGCAATTTTTATATCAGATTACAAAAATCAGCAGTCAAATTGAGCATTTTATACAATAGTTATAACAATCATTTAATTCTTACTAAAGTTATTTAGTGATAATAAAAGCATGTGCATTTATCCCAAATAATTGAATTTTCGGGAAAAATGCTTATTTTCAAGGTTTTTCAGCCCTAATAAAATAAAAAAAGCTAAACTGCGGAAACCGAATCGTTTCCGGCAGTTTAGCCAAAACTATAATATATGCAAAGAATTATTAATAATATTACATAAATGTTTTTTCTTTAAGAAGAAATTTTTATGCTGTTTTCAATTATCCGTTTTATTCTAAGAACTATTCGACGGAATAGTCTCCCGCAGGCATCGTATACATAATGGTTACCTTTATATTATCGAGATAAAAATCATTGGTATTGTCGGGAGACTCCCAGTATAATCTGAAGGATTCCGGATTCATATTACCATACATGGTTGCGTATCCTTCCGCATGGTACCACTTGCCGCCCTCCATATCAAATACTGCGATACGATTGTTTTCTCCGTCAGGATAGTAGGTTCCGCTATCAACGGAGAAGGTGGAGGTACACGATACTGTACTTCCGCTCTCTTCCATCATAACATCATAGCTGACTTTTACCAGATATCCGTAATTTTCAAAATATCCGGCATCCAATGTCATGCCATTCCATGCATCCGCACGGCCTTTGACAATCATGCATCCCGTCTTGTCTTCTCCGCCATCGGCGATTCTTCTTGTAATTGAACTTCCGAAGCCCGAATACTTACTGACCTGTGAATCCTCAGAGAAATCGCTGTCAAGAATTACAACATCATAGTCGGGAATCTCTTCAATTTCTTCATCATGATCCTCATAAGTGATTACTTTTACTTCAGGTACCTCTGCAGGTGTATTTCCCGCATATCCGGTAATATCCACGGAAGTAACGCTGTAAGCGGGAAGTGTTACGATTCCGTCCTTTAACTCCCCGAGGGGTTTGAACATATTCTCGTCAGACTGTGCAGACTGACCGAATACTGACTGGTATGCTGCAAAACCAAGTACCGTATAATCAGTTCCGGCAAGCTTTACATCATACTCCTTATCGGAATTGTTCACGAGAACCGCAGCAACTTTTGTATTGTTGGAATTCGCAAAAGCACTTACTTTTATTCTGGCTTCATCACTTTCGGCATCGATGCGCACATATCCCGGACGGATAAACTGCGAATAATGTCTCATCGCATAATAGTTCGAACTGGTTCTCCACTCACCCTTATTGTTTATCTCAATAAGATCGGCAGACTCAAACTGATTCGGCGTTGAGTCATCCCATACACCGCTCCAATAAAGATACGCCGTCATTTCGGCATTGGTCAGAGCACTCCAGATAAGTTCCGATGTCTGAATTCCCTGTCCGATGTAGAACTCTGTCTCCCACTTTCTGATATCGGGGAACGAGCTTTCCATACCCGAGAAAGGTACATAGTAAGAGCTTGGCTTTACGGTAAGCGTAGACGAATCACTGGTTCCGCCTACATATAAATGGAAAGCAAGCCCACCGAGTGCTTCGGGATTAATCTTGCTGATTTCCGTGGTATATGAAATCATGCTGCTGGTTGTGCAGCTCATCGTTTCGGGTCCGAGAAGAATCGGTGCATCATCTCCGAAGGCCTCATTGAAAGCATCGTAAACCGCGCAGAAAGCCTGCGCATATCCTGCATGCTCATCATTCTCTTTTGCATCGAATCGACAGCCTTCATAGCTTTCGGGGCTGAAATCAACCTCGTTCTGAATAGAAACATAGTCTATCTGAATACCCTTACTGCGATAATATTTTACAGACTCGGTCCACCAGTCGGCATACTCCTTGTACATATAACTGCCGTTCTCGTCTTTCTTTAATGTTCCGTAACCCGTATTAAGGGTATTGTCGGATTTCAGATAAGCAGGGGGCGACCAGCAGCAAAGAAGGATCTGCACAGTCTCGCCGTACTGTCCGGCACGGTTTCTTGCCTCTCTGTAATTTCTGAGCATGGCATTTGCATTGTTTGCCTTACCGGGCATAGTATACTCATATTCATTTTTAAATCTTAATATGGTAAGCTTCGCATCACTAAAAAGCGCATCAAGACCCGCTTCGGAGTCCTTGGCATTTAAAAGTCTGTCGCCGTACCATGTATAAGCAGCACCGAAGCCATCCATGGTCTGATGAGTCACGGATGTATCGAAAGTAACATATTTTCCTTCAAAAGGTACTTCCGCGTCAGTATTTGACGTGCCGTCTTCCAAATCTCCCTTGCTGTTTTCCGCATCGGCAGTATCATCGTTATCGCTGCCGGCATCCGCCGCATCGTTTGCAGCTTCACCGCTATTCGATACAGCAGCGCCGTCGGCCGCATTACCGTTATCCTCAGGCTTGTCAGCCTTGGAGCATGCGCAAAGAAGCATGCATAAAACCATCAATAAAACAAAAATTCTTTTTTTCATAATAATTCCTTTACTTACTGAAACTGAAACCGTAAATTGTAAAGCACTTGTCTTCATCACCCTCAGCCATCTTAACTTCCACAACATGATCGGATGCTTCCGCTTCATCAATCAATAAAACCGCATTGCAGTTGTTCCATCCGCCGGCATCATTGCCGTTATAGGCCGCAACAAGTTCCCCGTCCACATAAAACTCTGCGGTTCCGAATTTTGAATTGTTGGCTGTCTTATAATTAAGCAGCAGATTCTTGCAGGTAAGCTTTAATGTAAGCTTCTCGCCTCCCGAGTTTTCCGTATGAGCAAAGTTATTCGGGAAACTGCCTCTCGAAGCAAAGTTAAAATACTGTACGGCAGTATCGGTTTCACAGAATTCTCCGAGACTGAGCTTAACGCCTTCGGTATCGGCTGATATTAATGTATTTTCCATAAAATCCAGCATCTTTTTGCTTGTTTGCGGAATCTCATTTTAGCATCCGCTTCTTCGGCATCAAC
>JAZLGZ010000061.1:0-5425 GCA_045616585.1 Lachnospiraceae bacterium | reverse complement strand
CGGAAGCACAGATATTGCTCTTACGGATAAAGGCAGGCAGCAGGCGAAGGCGACCGCACAGGCATTTGTTGGCCGGAAGATTTCGGCCGATAAGATATTGTATTCGCCATTATCGCGCGCAAAAGAAACGGCACTTATTATTTCCGCTGCGACGGGTATTCCCGCCGAAGAGGAACCAAGGCTTATTGAGCAGTGCTTCGGAAGGTATGAAGGACGCCCCAGAGACGACGGCGAATTCTATGAGTCAAAGAAGAATCTGGCCGACAGGTACGGGGACGGAGAATCCATGCTCATGCTGGCGCACAGAATCTACGGACTGCTCGATGACTTGAAGGGCAGAGACGAGGAATATATTCTGGTTGCACACAACGGTATCGCAAGGTGCGTCAACTCTTATTTCAACAGTCTTACGAACGATGAATATGCTTCTTACGGCGTAAAGAACTGTGAAATTGTTCGATTTGAATGGATATAATGTTGAACTGCCATTGAAAAGATTTTTTGTATGGATTAGAATGATTATAAAATTATTATATTTCAGGAGGAAGAAAAATGGCATTTTGTCCACAGTGCGGCAAACAGATACCTGACGGACAGGTATGTGATTGTACCGCAGCAGTTAATATGACACCTATGGTCGGCGGTGGGGCAGCTCCCGCGCCGGCAGTTAATGTACCGATGGAGCCCGCAGTAGACCCCGTTACAATGCAGGTAATGCCCGGACAGGTGCCTCCCGTCCAGAGTGCACCCGAGCTTGTGCCTCCCGTACAGGGAATGCCTAACATGCAGACCATACCCGGACAGATGCCCGGCATGCAGCCCATGCCCGCAGCAAAGCCGAAGAAGCCTGTCGACAAGAAAATTCTTTTTGGTGGAATCGGAGCTGCAGCACTGGTACTTGTTATTGTACTTATTCTTGTGTTTGCTGGCGGCGGATCATACAAGGATCCTTTCAACAGAATCATTGATGCCGTAAACAAGAAGGGTGAGAAGGAGTATCTTGACCTCAGATTTGCAAGTCTTCCCAAGGATCTTCAAAAAATCATGAAGAGCGGTGCCGAACTGATGTGGGATTCGAAAACACTCAGATCCTACAATAAGGATACCAATAAGTCGTTTGAAAAGCTCGAAGACAAGTATTCGGGATACAAGCTTTCGTTTGAATATGAAAGCGTAGAGAAGGTTTCAAAGCTTGAAATGAGAGAAGCTGAGCGTTACTTCCGCGACTACTATGAGGATTATTTCGAGGATAATCTTAATGATTACAATTACGACGTAAAGCATAATTCTGAAGAAATGAAGGAATTTGCGGACGACAAGGGATACGATGAGAAAGCATTCCTTGCTTATGCCAAGGATCTTGCGAAGTACATGGAAAAGTTCAAGAGTCCCAAGGTTACAGAAGGCTACCAGATTGAAGGACGCTTCGTACTTAAGGATGGTTCCGATGAGATTGCTTCTACCCAGAGCGGTGAATTTGCAGTTGTAAAGATTAACGGTGAATGGGCAATAATTCCCGATTCAAGTTGCTACTTCAAGTCAAAGAAGAACTCTGAGTATTACAGCTTCCTTTCAAACTACATGACTCTTTCATTTGATGATGTTGTAAGACGACTGAGCTTTGAGCGAGTTCGTGAGTATTAATTAAAAAGTATTAAGATATTAAAAAAGCAGCCTGTACGGGCTGCTTTTTTATTGATAGTCAATCCTGCTGATTAGCGGTCCTCTCTGAAGTAAGGTATACCCAAGTGCTCCGGAGGGAGGTTCTCTTTCTTGTGTCGTAATGAAACTACAATCAGAACTATCAGAGTTACGATGTAGGGAAGCATCTTGAAGGCTTCGAGAGTGTAACGGTTAAGTCCCGGGATGTAAAGGTATGTCCAGTAGCAAAGACCGAATACGTATGAGCCCCAGATTGCGTTTATCGGACGCCAGGTTGCGAATATTACGAGAGCCACAGCCAGCCAGCCTAAGCGCTCGATGGTTCCGTCGTTTGCCCAGGTACCTTTGATATGGTCCATTGTATAATAAAGACCGCCCAGACCCGAGATGCCGGCACCGATACAGGTACCGAGATATTTATATTTGGTTACGTTGATTCCTGCGGCATCGGCAGTGGCAGGATTCTCGCCCACTGCTCGAAGATTAAGACCTGCATGTGTCTTGTTCAGGAAGATGTACATAACGATCGCTGCAACGATTGCCAGATAGACCATCCAGCCGTAGCCGAATATTGCATATCTGGGATCGTCTGTGGAGGTACCTGCAAGAGCGGATGAATAAGCTCTGTAGACTTCCGAAGCGGATGCAACCGAAACCTGACCGACACCGCCCGAGAATTTCTGAAGCATTCCGCCGAGGAAGTTTGCGATTCCTCCGCCGAATATTGTAAGAGTAAGACCTGTAACGTTCTGGTTGGTCCTTAACGTGATGGTAAGGAAACTGTAAAGCAGTCCTCCCAGAGCCGCGAATATAAATGCTGCAACAAAGGAAAGAACAGCGGAAACAAGTCCGTTCGGATTAGGATTACCGTTTTCGTAGAAGAATGAGGCGCAAAGACCTGCGATTCCTCCCAAATACATGATTCCGGGAACACCGAGATTTAAGTTACCTGACTTTTCGGTAAGAATCTCACCTAAAGCTCCGAACATGATTACGGTACCGAATACTACCGCAGAGTGGAAGAGTGTTAATAATGCTGTCATGCTTCGATACCTCCTTTCGCCTTTGAGCTGCGGAATATAACATTGTAGTTGATAAGGAATTCACTTGCCAAAAGGAAGAACAGGATTATTCCGGTGATAATCTGTGATACATATTCATTTATGTTATATTTAGAAGCTATCTGTGAGGCACCCTTGTCCAGAAAGACGATGAGGACTGAAATAAGTATCATTGTAAGAGTGTTGAACTTCGCGAGCCAAGCAACGATGATGGCTGTAAATCCTCTGCCGCCCGCTGTTTCGGTTGATATGGTATGACTTGCGCCCGATACTGCTACAAAACCCGCAAGACCGCAGATAGCACCCGAAAGAGCCATTGTGCGGATATATACTTTCTTTACACGGATACCTGCGTAACGTGCGGTGTTGACAGAGTCTCCGACAACCGAGATTTCATATCCGTGTTTGGAGTACTTAAGGTACACAAACATGGCAACGGTAACGAACAAAACGATTAATGCGTTCCAGCCGAAGTCTTTGTTGGGGACATCGCTGAACATACTCGGAAGCCAGCCGGCGAAGGTCTTCGAATTGACCGTACCAACCTTACTTGAGTTGGGTGCTGCTTCCCAGATTGCTTCCATAACAGCTGTAATCTGAATTGCAATGTAGTTCATCATGAGAGTGAACAGTGTCTCATTTGTATTCCAGTATGCTTTAAAAAGGCCGGGAAGAAAACTCCATAATGCTCCGGCAAGAAGACTTGCACAAATCATTACCGGGAAAAGAACAAGTGCGGGAAAGCTTGCAAAGTACTTCATACAGGCTACGGTAGCAATACCGCCGATAAGTACCTGTCCTTCCGCTCCGACGTTCCAGAACTTCATTGCAAAAGCAGGGGCGAGACCGACTGCAATACAAAGGAGTGTCATGGTGTCGCGAACGGTTACCCAGGAACGCTTCGCGGTACCGAAGGCTCCGTTAAACATTGTTCCGTACACACTCAAGGGATTGATGTGAACGATTGCTACTATTACGATTCCGGAAACCACAAGTGCACTGAAAAGGAAAATAAGACGTATGAGCCAGGCCTTGCTGCGTGAAATATCAGCACGCTTGGAAATACGAATGAAAGGTTCGCGTATACGATTCTCAGAGGCCATTCTCAATTCTCCTTTCTGTACTGAGTCATAAGCAGACCGACTTCTTCTTTGGTAGCGGTGCGGCAATCAACTGTACCCGATACCTGACCTCCGCAAAGCACGACAAGGCGGTCGCATAGGGCAAGCAAAACGTCGAGGTCCTCACCGACATAAACAACGGCAACACCTTTTTTCTTCTGCTCTGTCAAAAGATTGTATATGGTGTAAGAGGTATTGATGTCAAGTCCGCGGACCGCATATGCAGTCATGAGAACGGAAGGTGCGGAAGCTATTTCACGTCCGACAAGAACCTTCTGAACATTACCGCCGGAAAGACGTCTGACGGGATAATTGATCGAAGGAGTAACAACTCCGAGTTCGTTTAATATCTTTGTTGCCAGATCGCTCGGATCTTTTCTGTTCGCAAACAAGCCTCTGCCGTTTCTCCAGGAACGAAGCATCATGTTTCCTGTCATACCCATGGTTCCGACAAGACCCATTCCGAGACGGTCCTCCGGAACGAAACTCATTGATATTCCGTAGGACTTGATTGAAAGAGGATCGAGGCCGACAAGATTTACTTCCTTGCCGTCTTCGGGAATATAGCTGATGGAACCGTCTGCTACCGGGTAAAGACCGGAGATTGATTCAAGCAGCTCTTTCTGACCGGATCCCGCTACTCCCGCGATTCCGAGAATCTCGCCGGAATTTGCCGTAAAGCTGACCTTGTCAAGACGCTTGATGCCGTCTATATCATATGCGGTAAGGTCTTTGATGACGATTCGGGGAGTGGGATTAACAGGGTCGGGACGATCTATATCGAGGGTTGTGGCATGTCCGACCATCATATCGGTGAGCTCCTGAGGTGAAGTCGTGCATGTTTCAACACTGCCGATATATTTACCTTTTCGAAGAACCGCAACGGTGTCGGAAATCTCCATAACCTCGTTGAGCTTATGAGTAATAATAATGATGGACTTACCCGCTTTTTTCATGCTTCTTATAACATCAAAAAGCTTTTCGGACTCCTGAGGAGTAAGAACCGCGGTAGGCTCATCAAGAATAAGAATCTGAGCACCTCTGTAAAGCGCTTTGATAATTTCGAGAGTCTGTTTTTCCGAGACACTCATTTCGTAGACCTTCTTGTCGGGCTCGATGACGAAGCCGTAACGCTCGGCAATTTCTTTTACATCCGCAGAAACCTTTGAAAGATTGAAACCGTTGCTGTCTTCCTGACCGAGAGCTACATTCTCGGCAGCAGTAAAAACATCAACCAGCTTGAAGTGCTGATGAATCATTCCGATTCCGTATTTGTAGGCATCTTTTGGAGATGCGATTGAAGCAGGTTCTCCGTTTATCAGGATGCTTCCGCTGTCAGGGAAGTAGATTCCCGAAAGCATATTCATAAGAGTAGTCTTACCGCTTCCGTTTTCACCGAGCAGAGCAAGGATCTCACCTTTTCTCAGACCGAAGCTAACATCGTCATTGGCGGTTATGGAGCCAAAGCGCTTGGTAATGTTTTGCATTTGTACTGCGTATTCTGTCGAGCTCAAAACTGGTCCACCTTTCTTAAAATCCATAGCATTTGAAGGCATTGAAAATGCACCTTATGCAAATAAT
>JAZLGZ010000060.1:0-76105 GCA_045616585.1 Lachnospiraceae bacterium | reverse complement strand
TATATCCAACATAAAGATTCATAAATGGCCGAGGCGATCCTTACACGTTTCTTTTCGGCTTCGGTTATGCGAGAATTATCATTCTCGGCACTCAGACTGCGGGCATAGCGAAGGTCTGAATTGATTGATTTGCCGATTCTGTTGAGGTAAAAAGTCTTTGTGGGGAACTTTTCTCCGAGACAATTCAACGCTTCAATATAGAATTTTTCACTGTTGACAAAATCGCCGAGACGATAATATGCCAAACCGACTCTGTGATTAAGGCGAGCGCGTTCGATATCATCGGGCATATAGTCCTGAAGCAGCTTAGCACGCTCAATGGCCTTCTCGCAATCGCCGATGGCCAAATCAAGATCGATGAGTGCGGCAACGGCAATACACCAGCTTTCGTTTCCTTTGCCTCCCTCATCCTCAATAAGCTCAAGGGCTTTTTTGTAATATGTCAGTGCCTCGTTGGTGGCATGCGAATAACGAGCCAATGAGGCTGCATCCATGATGAAACGGCGTACATCCTCCTCTGAGCCTGCTTCGGTGTAATGATATACAAGAGCGTATACATCGGGCTCACCGTCTTTTGCAAGTGTTTCTATCGCTTTGGCAATCTTATAGTGAAGCTTTTTAAGGTCCTCCGCATAAATACGATCGAGGAATGCTGTGTGAATATCACGGTGAGCGAACTCCATAAGATCGGAGGATGAGCTGTAATCGACAAACTGGAAGTTTACGGCAGGAACGATAAGCTGTCTGAGCTTACGCATTTCAATACCGGAAACGATGCTGAGCAGTTCAAGATTGAAGTTATCTCCGATAACAGAAGCAATCTCGAGAAGACCGACAGTTTCGTTCGAAAGACGGCTGATTCTTCGATCGATAAGATTAAACAAATCTTCGCTTCTGCTGATGACGCGGAGCTGCTCCCAATTGTGCTCAATCATTCCGTTGTTTATCGAAATGACATTGTCCTCAAGCATGGAACGAATTACATTTACAGTGAAATAGGGATTGCCGCTTGTTTTATCGACAATGTAACGGGCAAGTGTCTGGCACTCGACCTTGTCAAGGATAAGCAAATCCGAGAGGAATTCGCAGGCTCTGTTTTCGTCAAACGGAGGCAGAACGATACTGTTGAAGGTTTCGTCTTTGCCGAACAATTTGAGAAAAGAAGAGAGTGCGGCATTCTCGGTAGTATCAATGCTTCTGCAGGAGCAAACGATAAACAGCTTTGTGTCTGCAATATTGCCGGCCATCTCATTAAGAAGGGCCAGGCTGGCTGTATCCGCAAAATGGATGTCATCGAGAATAATAATATAAGGGTCATTCGGAAGCAGTGACAGGAAGAATTTTGCCAAAAGCATAACCGAGCGCTGCTGCTCTTTGAAATTAGCCAAAGAGGGGAGCGAAAGTGACTCGGTAAGTACATTCTTCATATCGGAACAGATGCTGCAGACAAGATCCGAAAGTCCCATGAGGGTACGGGTAAGTCTGCTGCGCTCAAGCATCTGCAATCTTCGATCATACTGTTCGAAACGGTGAGCGAACTCATGCAGTATATCGTGTAATGCGGAGTATGGTGTCAATGATGACTGTGCCGAGAAATGAGCTCTGAAATATGTGGTGCCGCTGGCATCGAGCTCCGAGCAGAGGTTTGCGAACAAGTCACTTTTGCCGCAGCCCAAATCACCGCTTACGAGACAAAAGCGGCCGGGACCGTCGAGAGCTTTCGTATAGTAATTTCTAAGCTGCGAAAGTTCGGTTTTTCTGACGAGAAGCTTTGATCTTGAATCCAGAGTCTGGAGAATATCGTCATTCTGAAGATGTCCGCCGAAATCCGAGAAGGATTTGAACATGTCCAGTTCGTTTATTACTTCGTTGGCAGACTGATATCGCTTGTCGGGATCCTTCATAAGAAGTTTGAGGACAAGATTTGAAATAGCATCCGGAATTGAAGGGTTAAACTCCTTAGGCGCTTTGGGCATAACCGCAACATGCTGATAGACCATATTGTCGATGGTATCTGCATGGAAGGGGAAGGTACCTGTGATAAAGCGATAGAAAAGAATACCCAGTGAGTACAAATCCGCACGTGCGTCAACTTTATGATCGAGCAGTCCGGTTGATTCCGGAGCCATAAAACCAAAACACTCGTCGACTTCGTCCGAAGGAGTGTTGCTGTAATCGAGTATGTGTGATAAGCCGAAATCGGTAAGCTTCAGAACAAACTCACCGTTGCTGTCGCAGATGATGATGCTGCCGGCTTTTACACCGCGATGGATGATGTTTTTTGAATGTGCGTACTGTAATGCGTTGGTCAACTGGAGAATAAGATTGATAGCTGTATTTAAATCGAGAGCACCGCGTCCGTTGAGGAACTCGGTAAGATTGATGGAGTCGACATACTCGGAAACGATGCACATGGTATTGGAATATAAACCTGCATCAATAACTGCCTGAATATTCTTGTTCTCGAATTGCTTAATGGCAGGCAGTTCATTACTGAAGCAGATTTTATCAACCTCATAACGAGTGTATGTATTCGGATTAAGTATCTTAATAAAAACCTTGGAACCGCTGTCCAGGTCTTTGCCCAAATATGATGTAAAAAATGTTCCGTCTTCCAGCTTTTCGACAACTCTGAATCTGTCGAAAATGACTGCATTTTCAAAGAAATTCATGTCTTATCTCCATAGTGTGTACAATAAACGCAATTCTGACGTAATTATACAATATTTTTTGTGCAAAAACAATAGAAAAAGCTGATGCGTAACCGAAAATGTAACCACTGTTTTAAAGAAAAAAAGGGAATTTATTGATGACTGACGGATTGTGTAAAGAGTTCACTTATGCTTTAAGCATGGGTTATAATAACGATTGTATAGCGAAATTTATAATCAAGCACTTGAATATTTGATGAGTAAAGTTAAAGAACACCGATATTTACTACGAGAACATGAGGCAGATTGCCTTAAAGGCACTTTCTGAGAGGTACGGAATGACAAGCGCAGCGTATGTTGAAATGGTACGTGAAGAGCTTCTGAAGAACAGTTCTTATACAAAGGAAGAGCTTTCCGGGGCAAAGGGCAACGAGCTTATCATGGATGAGATTGTTGCAAGATCATCTGAAGATATGCTGACAAATTCAGACTTCATGGTTGATATGTTCGGATATCTTAAGCAGGACCAGGCAAAGACCTTTGTCGATAAGATATCTCAGGCTATTGAGCGTTTTAAGAATTGGGTGAGCAATTTCATTGCCAAGTATAAGGATGCTACATTTGGAATACATGATGAGACACTCAGATTAAGAGAAGAAGGTATGGAGCAGTATTTTGAAGAATTGCTCAATTACTTCAACGGTGCGCTTGAAGAAAGTATCAAGTACAGAGCTGCAACACAGAATGAGAATGTTGGAAGCAGTATTGACGATGGCGCAAAGTATTCAATTAGATATACTACAGATAATAAAAGGGTTGCTGTTCTTGACGAGGATATCCTTAAAGACGTTGACGAAGAGGACTGGCCTAGAGTTGCAAAGAATGTTATAAAGCAGCTTAATCAAATTCAGGCCGGAAATAACATTATTTACGTTAATAAGGAAAGTTATGGCAAGTTTACACACTCTAAAGAATTAAATAATCTTAAAGTAGTTGATAAGCAAAGATATTACGATATCTTACGAACGGCAAGCAACATCGAGGACTTGGTACTTGCATCAACTGATTATGTAAATGAATTACGAAAAGAAAGAGAAGGAAAAAAGAAGAGATTTTCAGAATTCGGTCGTGGCATTGTGCTAATACAAGCAGGCAATAATCAGTATTATGGAGAAGTAGATATCGGATTAAATGGTGAAAACAGACTCGTGTTTTATACGTTAGCTAATGTTGTTCCAACAAAGTTTACATTAAAAAAAGAAGCAAATTCATCACCTCGCCCTTCGAAAGGACTGCAGATGGATTTAGAAAATGCTTCTATAACTAATGTATCACAAGCTGAAGAAAAGTCAAGTACTATTTCTGAAGATGGCTTTAGAGCTAGTGACCGAGTTATCAATCAGGAGCTTAACCTTGTTGCGGTACATGGAACAACAGAGGACAAACTGATGAAGGCTCTTGAACTTGAAGGACTTCCGGGTATCAGTTCTGCTGTTATCAATATTGATGAAGGACTTGCAAATGAGGATTACGGCGAGATTTCTTTAGTATTTGATAAGAATACTATTGATCCTGCAAGAAGTGGTAATACTGTTTACGGTGCTGATGCTTGGACTCCTACACATAACGCTGCACAAGTAGAGTACAAGGTCGATACAAACAAGGCGAGAAACTTTGACGAGAAGATGAAAAATCTTTCATCAAAAATTCTAGATGGAATATTCAGCAATTACTCGCATCTTTCTGGAATCCTTAACGAAGGTTCTTCAAGCGAAACGCCTGAAGAATTGCTTTATAGGTTTGACCGTAGCGATGAAGATTAAAAGACACGTTATATTGGGTCACGCTGTCGGATCAGAGACCGGTGGGCATGAAGGTAAGCCCGGAAACCAGAACGGCAAGGAGCTGCGCTTCCAGGAATGGTACGACAGGTAGGGCCCCGGACACACGGCAACCGTAACAAGCGTATGGAACGAGCATATCTTCGACCGTAACCTAAAGTTTGCGAAAGGCAACCTGATGCGTGGTGATGATGTAGAGCTGCTTCAGAACAAGCTCAACGAGTTGGGAATTGACAGCGGAAAGGCAGATGGAATCTTTTGCCAAAACAGTGCCAAAACACTGCCCGAAAATCTTGAAACCAATAGTTTCAGAGTGATATAATCAGTTGCAAGAATAAAAGAAAAACCTATAAAATCCATTGAAAAAACAACAAATTCATAGGTTTTTGCGGTAAAAATATTAATCGAGGTGACGGGATTCGAACCCACGACCTCTACGTCCCGAACGTAGCGCCCTACCAAACTGGGCCACACCTCGATGGTTTGTTAACCAAACATTGATATTATGCTTCTACATTGTAAAAAAGTCAAGTACAATTATGTGTCTGACCCGGCGAACGAGAGGAGACCGAAACGGAATGAAAAATAAACACAATATTCTTTTGGCTGTTTTCCTTACGGCAGAGACAATACTGTATTGTTCATTTATGTACCTGGACATAGGCGGTTTGTCGGGGGAAATGTCGGGCGTATTGAAACTCATGTCGATTTTTTTATGCTTCTTGGCAGCCTGGACAAGATTTTTTATGTCGGGAAGAAAAGTATCGGCTTATATAGCAGCTGCACTTAGCTTTACCGTTGTGTCGGACGTTTTCCTGCTTATGACGGATATATTCCTTCCGGGTGTTATCAGTTTTTGTGTGGTTCAAAGTATATATCTTGCTATGCTTCTCGGTATGGATGAATCGGTAGAACGATGTTCAAAGAACGCCCGGATTATAATTTATATTTTGCTTGCGGCCGGTATAGGTGCAGTGGTCGGAGTCTTGATGAAAGATGCGATTGACGGGATGAACGGATGGCTGATAGGTTTCGGCGCGGCTTATGCCTTCAGTTTTATCAGGAACATCGTGATGTGTGCGGTACGTGCAGGCAAAAGGCGATTGGAATATAAGGAAAAGGGACTGAATACGGTTCTTTTTCTTGTCGGACTGATTACTTTTTTAATGTGCGACATTAATGTACTTCTGTATAACATCGGTGATTCGATACCGGATTCTTTGACGGCTTTACGGAAAATGATAGGGGTTGCGGGTGACTTTATGTGGATGTTCTATTTGCCTTCGCAGATTATGATAGTTCTTAGCTGCAGAATTAATTTTATTCACGAAAAATGAAAATACTATGGAAATGAACGTTGTTCTATGCTAGAATGACATTTGACAGAATTACACGCCTTTTCGACCTAATTGAACGGAGTAAGGGAGAAATGAGCGAAAACACTATCTATTATTTTGAAAACAACAATGTTGATCCGTATTTCAACTATTGCAGGGAAGTACCGAGCTTTGTAGCCGAAGGCGAGGTATCCTCCGGGGAGAGTACGGGTTACAGTGACTATGTCAGCGGGATTACCGCATTTGTTCGTGAGAAAGCAGGCTCTGAGTTTACTGTCACGAGCGGCAAGGTTCTTAAAAACAATTCGATTTCTTTGGATTCTATTACAATTCTGAAAAACGGACGTAATATTGCGCCCAGCATCTATCTGAATGACTTTTATCCCGATTATCTCAGAGGAGCGTCATATGAAGAAATTGCCGATTCTATCATAGAAATATATCACCGCTCCATGCATGGTCTTGAAGGCGGACTCGCACTTGATTATTCTTTTGCTAATATGAAAGACAAAATCATTTACAGACTCGTCAACTATGACATGAATTCCGAGATGCTCAGAAATACACCGCATATCAGGTATATGGATCTGGCGGTAGTATTCGGATGTCTGATTAAACTGGACCAGCAGGGAATGGGAACTATAAGGATAACCTATGAACATTGTGAAAAGTGGGGTATCGGTGCAGAAGAATTATGGGAATACGCTTCGGTGAATACACCTATGCTGCTTCCGTTTTCTTTCAGAAATATTTTCAATGTCCTGGCGGATATGATGCTTCGGGACATGGAGGTCAGAGGCGGAGATGAAAGTGAAATCGAGGCTTTGCGGGAGATAATATCCTGCATCGAAAAGAATGACGCTTCGGGCAATTCAATGTATGTTCTGACTACGGGCAGCGGAATAAACGGAGCGGCCTGTATCTTGTACGAGGGTCTGCTCGATAAGCTGTACGACAGCTTCGGATGCGGATTTTATATATTGCCTAGTTCCGTTAATGAGGTAATAATCGTAACAGACAAAGCCGCGGGCGGAAAAGAGATATTCCGCGATATGGTTCCGCAGGTCAACAAAGAGCATGTCGATCCGCAGGATGTTTTATCGGACAGGGTATATCATTATCCCGAGGATAAGTTTGATATTGCATTTTAGAGAAAAAGAAAAATACCGCCGTCGGGATAACCGACGACGGTATTTGCTATTTGTTTACATCGATATAGCTGTAAAGCGTATATTTGGAAATTCCGAAGTATTTGGAGACTTTATCTCCGGACTTTGTGATAAGAAAGGCTCCGCTGTCATTGAGAAACTGAATAGCGGCGGTCTTTTCTTCTTTGGTCATATATGCTACGGGTTTTCCGATTTTTCTAACGGATCTTTCGATGAGATCGTCAAGAAGATCATTGACATTGTTGGTAATCTTTTCGGCTTCCACGGTTGACTTGTCCTCACCGATAAAGGCTTCGATTGCACTTTGAGTCATCATAAAACCGGTAATATCGTAATTGATTGAAAGAACATACTTTACAGAGTCTTCCTCGTTACGAAAATACAATGTACTTGATTTGAGCATTCGGCCGTCGGTAGTTTGGGTCATATAACCCAGATGATTCTCAACCTGAACCGATGCTGCATTAAGTGCTTCAAGCACGGCATGCGAGGCACCGTCGCCAAGCTTTCTGCCGCTGACGTGACCGTTTTCAATGTGAACTATGGTGGCACCCAGACGATTTGGAAAAACCTCGTGGATTACGACCTCACAGTTCGAACCGAACTGAACTGCAACCGAGTGTGCGATATCTTTCAGATTTTCAAGAGAAATCATGGAAAAAACTCCGTTCTGTTATTTGGTTCCGAATAAACGGTCACCGCAGTCACCGAGACCCGGAACGATATATGCGTTTTCGTTAAGCTTCTCGTCTACAACGGCACACCAAACGGGAATGTCGGGATATACCTTGTGGAAAGCTTCGATACCTTCGGGAGCTGCAATCATGCTGACCCATCTGATGTTCTTGCATCCGCGTGCTTTGATGAACTGTGTGGCAGCAATCGCAGAACCGCCGGTTGCAAGCATGGGATCGAGAAGGATAACCTCGCTATCGGCAACATCATCGGGAAGCTTGCAATAATATTCTACAGGCTCATGAGACTCGTGGTCACGATAAAGACCTATGTGTCCTACGCGTACCTGGGGAAGAATCTTAAGCATTCCGTCAACCATTCCGAGGCCTGCACGTAAAACGGGAACAAGGGTAATTTTACGCTGATGAGAAAGGACCTTTGTTTTGCAGACGCAAATGGGAGTTTCAACTTCAATCTCTTCAAGCTCGAGATCGCGGGTAACTTCGTATGCCATAAGCATGGAAATCTCAGAAACGAGTTCTCGGAAATCCTTGGTTGAAGTGTTCTTGTCGCGAAGAAGAGAAGTCTTGTGCTGAATTAAAGGGTGATCGAAAATAAAAGCGTTTTCAAACTGCTGAGCCATAAATTTAATCTCCTTAATTAGATAGATTGATATGTTTGAATTTTAACATATATAAAAAAAATTGTATAGCAAAAAAATAATTTTAACGACAAATAATGCTACACCTTTGCGGGATAATATGGTAAAATAAAATGAATTATTATATTACGAAGGATGGTATCGTTATAATGAAACTTCTTAAAGAAAGAATTCGTAAGGATGGTACGGTTAAGCCCGGCAATGTCCTTAAAGTCGATATGTTTCTTAACCATCAGATAGATGTTGAATTGCTCAACGAAATCGGAAAGGAGTTCAAGAGACTTTTTGCCGATAAAGAGATTACGAAGATTCTGACTATTGAAGCCTCGGGTATTGCTATTGCATGTATCGCCGCTCAGTATTTCAATGTTCCGGTTGTTTTTGCCAAGAAGGCGCAGAGCATCAATCTTGACGGTGATTTCTATGCAACCAAGATTGAAAGCTTTACACACAAGCGTGTTTATGACGTTATTGTTTCAAAGAAGTATATCAGCAGGGATGACAAGGTTCTGATCGTTGATGATTTCCTTGCAAACGGATGTGCGCTTCTGGGACTTATCGATTTGGTGAAGTCCGCGGGCGCAAGCGTCGAAGGTATCGGTATCGTAATCGAAAAGGGATTCCAGTCGGGAGGACAGCAGATTCGCGATATGGGCATTGATCTGCAGTCACTTGCGATTCTGGAGGGAATGAATGCCGATACAGGTGAAATTGTTTTCTCGGATGAGGAGTAAAAACTGATTTTACAGGGGTGCGAAAATGAAGGAAGAGAAGATAATAATCGACCGCAGAGGCAGTCAGTGGAAGAAGTTTGCGGGTTACGGACTTACTGCATTTATTGTTATTGCTGCGGCCATTGTTCTGGTTTTCGTTTTTGTTAAAAGCGAGAGCTTTTCGGTTCAGACAGGGAGAATCTTCAAGGCGGTTACTCCGTTCATTGTGGGAGGATTGCTGGCGTATCTGATGAATCCGCTTATGGTATTCTTTGAGACACGTTACAAGAATTTTTTCTACAAGCATGCAAGGCGAATCAGCAGGGCAAACAAGACATCGAGAGTACTTGCCATCATAACGACTGTGCTTTGTGTGATTCTGCTTATCGGTTTCCTGCTTTATCTTCTGATTCCTCAGCTTACCGGCACTATTGTAAGTATTGTTGATGAGATGCCCACGCAGGTTCAGCGCGTGGAAGAGTGGTATTGGGGACTTGAACTTGAAAAGACCGCTATCGGTGAATATGTTGCAATGGCCTTTGTAAAGGCTACCGAGTATGTCGAGGATTTCGTGGAGAACAGACTTGTGGATACGGCTACGAACGTTCTGGGATCTATCGCATCCGGAATATGGAGTGTTCTGGGAACGATTTACAATATCCTGCTCGGTATGGTATTCGCAATCTATATGCTGGCGTACAAGGAGAAGCTCGCTGCGATTTCAAAGAAGATTACCTATGCTTCGTTTAAGCGCAAAAAGGCCAATACACTTATCAGAATTACCCGTGCCTGTCATATCAAGTTTATAGGTTCGATTACCGGAAAGGTTGTCGATTCGGCGATTATCGGTCTGCTCTGTTTTGCGGCCATGACCTTGTTCGGAATTCCCTATCCTCCGCTTATCAGCGTTATTGTCGGAGTGACGAACGTTATTCCGTTCTTCGGACCTTTTATCGGTGCTATACCCAGTGCGTTTCTTATTCTGTTTGCGAGCCCGATCAAATGTGTGTACTTCCTGATTATCATTCTTGTACTTCAGCAGTTCGACGGCAATATTCTTACACCGAAGATTGTCGGAGACACAATCGGTCTTTCACCTTTATGGGTATTGTTTGCATGTACTGTTTTCGGAAGCCTCTGGGGTGTTCTCGGTATGCTTATCGGTGTTCCGCTTATGGCTTGTATCTATATGATTATCAAGGAAATTGTCGAAGACCGGCTGCATGCCAAGGGCCTGATGACCGAAACCAGTGATTACATCGACTTGGATAAGGTTGATGAAACGGAAGTGTTCTGCAGAGTGGTTGAGGCTTCGGAATCGGCATCCGAAGATGAAAGTGATGATACCGGTGCTGACGGTGTTTCGGAGCCGGACAGCGGAACAGATGACGGCAAAACAAAGAATATGACCGCCGAAACCTCGGAAACGGAAGCGGAAGCCAAGAACGAAGCGGTTTCCGAATATATACCTGCGACTTTGAAGGCACTTCGAATGGCGGAAGCTCAGAAGGACGGCACTGATGCGGCTGACAAAAAAAGTGTAAAAATTCGTGCCGGAGTAGTAACCGAGAGAGGTAAGCAGGTGCTGGATAAATTGAAAGGTTTTGTAAAGAAGAAATGAGTAAATTGTTTAATCCCGACAATTCGTTTTTCTCGATTGTCAACAAAGTAATCGACACATTGTGGCTGGGACTGTTATGGCTGATACTTGGGCCCGGCGTGGGTTTTGCGGGTTTTTTGATTGCAGTCTATGTTGGCGGCGGAAATATTGTATTTTATGCTTTTTTGATAGCAGGTATATTTCTTCTGGGACCCGGAAGCTGTGCTTTGTATTACGGCATAGTGAAAGTGGTCAGAAGAAGCAGAGGGTATGCAACAAAGGAATTTTTCAGATCTTTTAAAGAGAATATCAGCGTTGCGGGTATTACTTCGCTGATTGTTTTCGTGTACGGGTACCTTATGGTTCTTGATTTTCAGTATGCTTTGTTTATGAGGGAGCAGGGCAACGCGATGGGCAATCTTATGCTTGGAGTTGCGATAGCCGGAACCATCATAGGACTGCTGACAAGCGTGTGGATTTTCCCGATTTTGTCGCGATTCACATACAACGTTTCGGGACTTCTCAAGTGTTCGGTTTATACCGCGGGAAAGCATATTGTCAGAACGGTTCTTCTCGTGCTCATATGGATTGCGATAGGGCTTTTATGCTACGTGTTCTTTGATTACCTGCTTTACTACATTGTCCTGGTTCCTCTGGTTCCCGGAGCATTGGCTTTTTCAAGAAGTTTTATTATAGAGCCGGTATTCAAAAAATATGTAGAACAGTCGGACCCCGATTCTCAGGAGTCGGAGGATCCCGAAAATACTGCGTGGTATCGTGAATAAATAATTTGATAAAGGTGGATTTGTAATATGGTGGAGGAAGGTAACAAGCTTTATGAACTTATGAACTGGGGAGCGCTTGAAGCTCTGGTTTATTCGGAACACGATGATCCGCACAGCTGGCTCGGAGGTCATGTGACGGACAAGGGTGTTCTCTATAATGCATTCCAGCCCGAAGCGGCTGAGGTGGCGGTAAAAATCGGAAAAAGCGTTCATCAGATGGAGGATGTCGACGGCCAGGGCAACTTCTCGGTTCTGATACCCGGGGACAGTATAAGCACTTATAAGCTTGTCGTAACCTACAAGAACGGTTCATCTGCGGAATTTTATGATGCATATGCTTTTGAACCTACTATTTCCGCAGAGGATGAAGACCGCTTTATAAGGGGTGTTCATTATGAGATTTATGAAAAACTCGGAGCTCATGTAAAAACCGTCAAGGGTGTAAAGGGAACTGCATTTGCGGTTTGGGCACCCAATGCGCTGAGAGTCAGTGTTGTCGGTAATTTCAATAACTGGGACGGAAGATTGTACCAGATGCGCAAGCGTAAAGCTGCGGGCATTTTTGAAATTTTCATTCCCGGTGTTGGCGAGGATGAGGTTTACAAATATGAACTTAAGGCTCCGGGAGGACTTACATATTTTAAGGCAGATCCATATGCGAATTATGCGGAACTCAGACCCGGCACTGCTTCGATTGTCCGTTCGCTCAAATATGATTGGAACGATGCCGACTGGATGGAGGATAGAAAAAAGGTTGATCCTGCATCGGTTCCTATGTCAATATATGAGGTTCATCTCGGATCCTGGAAGAGAAAGGATGAAACCGACAACGGATTTTATAATTACCGTGAACTGGCACCCATGCTTGCAAAGTATGTAAAAAAGCAGGGCTATACACACATCGAGCTGATGCCTATTATGGAGCATCCCTTTGACGGCTCGTGGGGATATCAGGTTACGGGATATTTTGCACCTACTTCAAGATACGGAACTCCTCAGGACTTTATGTATTTTGTTGACTATATGCATAAGGAAGGTATCGGAGTCATTCTGGACTGGGTACCCGCCCATTTCCCCAGAGACGCGTTCGCACTTGCTTCTTTCGACGGAACCTGTCTTTACGAGCATCCCGACAAACGCCTCGGAGAGCATCCGGATTGGGGAACCCTTATTTTCAATTTCGGAAGACCCGAAGTATCGAACTTCCTTATTGCGGGAGCTTTATTCTGGGTTGAAAAGTACCATGCGGACGGTATCAGAATGGATGCGGTTGCTTCTATTCTTTACCTTGATTACGGCCGCAAGGACGGTGAATGGGTTGCAAACAAATACGGCGGAAACGAGAATCTCGAAGCGATTGAGCTTCTTAAGCATCTTAATTCCATCTTCCATAAGAAAAAGAACGGAGCTCTTATTATTGCCGAAGAATCAACCGCCTGGCCCAATATCACTCGTGATGTTGAAGAAAACGGCCTTGGCTTTGACCTTAAATGGAACATGGGCTGGATGAATGACTTCACTTCGTACATGAAGAAGGATCCGCTTTTCAGAAAAGGAGTTCACGGTCAGCTTACATTCAGTATGATGTATGCATACAGTGAGAATTTTGTGCTTGTCCTTTCACACGATGAGGTTGTTCACGGCAAGTGTTCTATGCTTAATAAGATGCCCGGCTACAGAGTCGACAAGTTTGCAAACTTGAGGACAGCATATGGTTTTATGATGGGTCATCCGGGAAAGAAACTGCTGTTTATGGGTCAGGAATTCGGTCAGTCACGCGAGTGGAGCGAGGCAAGATCCCTCGACTGGTTCGAACTTGAAGATGAGCAGAATGCAAAACTTCAGAAGTATTCGGCAAAACTTAATGCAATGTACCGCGAGTATCCTGCATTTACAAGACTCGATGCCAGCCCTGATGGCTTTAAATGGCTCAGCTGCATGGACGCCGATCACAGCATAGTAAGTTTCATACGTTCCGACGGAACCGATGAAGGAACGCTGATGTTTGTATTTAACTTTACACCTGTACCTTATGATAAATTCGTTCAGCCTGTTCCTTTTGAAGGTACATATAAAGAGATACTCAACAGCGATTCCGTGACATACGGAGGAAACGGCAACATTAATCCGCGTGCGAAGGCTTCAAAGAATGAACCCAAGGATGGACTTGATAATTCCATTACCATAAAGCTTCCTCCTTTGGGCTGCTGCATTTTTACATGCACACCCGCAAAAAAGGGAGAGAAATAATAAGCATTGAATTTATTACGCATGATTAACTGCATGCGAGTAAATATATTTTGAGAGAGAAAGACAAGTAGAGGTTTATACTTACATGGAGAGAGAATTAACTGAATATTTTGGTGAGAATACCTTCAACGAAGCGACGATGAAGAAGTTTCTTGCCACCGAGACCTACGATGCTCTTAAAAGAACCATCGAAACGGGAGAGGAACTGACTCCCGAGGTTGCCGAGGCTGTAGCGACTGCCATGAAAGAGTGGGCACTTTCCAAGGGAGCCACTCATTTTACGCATTGGTTTCAGCCGATGACCGGAGTTACCGCGGAAAAACATGACGCGTTTATAAGCCCCGCAGGTGACGGACGGATTATTATGGAGTTTTCGGGCAAGGAGCTTATTAAGGGAGAGCCGGATGCGTCGAGTTTTCCTTCGGGAGGACTCAGAGCGACCTTTGAAGCCAGAGGATATACAGCCTGGGATTGTACTTCACCGGCTTTTTTGCGCGAGGACAATTCCGGCGGAGTCACATTATGTATCCCGACGGCATTTTGTTCCTATACAGGAGAGGCTCTGGATAAGAAGACACCACTTCTTCGTTCGATGGAAGCTATCAGTAAGCAGGCAGTCAGAGTACTTCATCTTTTCGGAAAAAATGATGTTAAGCATGTAGATGTGTGTGTCGGAGCCGAGCAGGAATATTTCCTTATCGACCGTGAGAAATACCTCTTAAGAGATGATCTTATTTTCAGCGGAAGGACTCTTTTCGGAGCCATGCCGCCAAAAGGTCAGGAAATGGATGACCATTATTTCGGAGCTATCAAAGAGAGAATCTCTGCATTTATGAATGATTTGAATGTTGAGTTGTGGAAACTCGGCATTCTTGCAAAGACGCAGCATAACGAAGCTGCACCTGCACAGCACGAACTTGCGCCTATATTCAGTACGGTAAATATTGAGACAGATCATAATCAGCTTATTATGGAATGCATGAAGAAGATTGCCGCCAGACACGGACTTACCTGTCTCCTTCATGAGAAGCCTTTTGCAGGTGTGAACGGCTCGGGTAAGCACAACAACTGGTCACTTGTCACGGATAAGGGCGAGAATCTCATGAGTCCCGGAAAGCGCCCTCATGAGAATCTTCAGTTCCTCCTCTTCATGGCTGCGGTTATTCGTGCGGTGGATGAGCATGCAGAACTGCTCAGAATGTCGGCTTCATGCCCCGGAAATGATCAGAGACTCGGAGGGGCAGAGGCACCTCCCGGAATCGTATCGATATTCGTCGGAGCTCAGCTTGAAGATATTCTTGAACAGGTTTCGGATACCGGACGCGCAACAGATTCGAAAAAGGGTGAAAAGCTCAATATCGGAGTAAGTACGATTCCTGCGATTAAAAAGGATGTGGCAGACCGCAACAGAACTTCGACATTTGCCTTTACCGGCAATAAGTTTGAGTTTCGTATGGTAGGATCATCAATGTCTATAGCGGATTCCAATACGGTTCTTAATACAATCGTTGCAGATGCTCTTTGCGAGATGGCGGATGAGCTTGAGAAGGCCGACGATTTTGAGAATGCGGTGATTGAACTTATCAGCCGTACGGTTCGTGAGCATAAGAAGGTTATCTTCGACGGAAACGGATATGCACATGAGTGGATAGAAGAGGCTGCAAGAAGAGGACTTCCGAACAAAGAGTCGTATGTTGACACTATTGAGGCACTCAAGTTCGACAATACTGTAAGAGTTTTTGAAAAGCACAAGGTAATGTCCAAAACAGAACTTGAATCGCGTGCGGAGATCAACTATGAATTATATGCGAAGACCATCAATATTGAAGCACGCACAATGGCTGAGATGGCGTCCCGCAAGTATCTTCCTGCGACCATAAGATATATCAGACGTCTTGGAGAAGCCATTAATGAAGTGAAGGCCGCAGTCGGAGAGGAGTATGCCTGTACTGAGAAAGATATTTTAAAGGAGTGTTCAATTCTCTTAAAAGATGCAAATGATGCATACAACAGGCTCAGACAGCAGATAGAAGAAGCAAATTCAATTTCGGATACAGCTCAAAAGGCGATGTTCTTCAGGCGCACAGTTGTGAAAACAATGGAGGAGCTTCGCAGCCCCATAGACCGACTTGAACTGGTTGTCGACGACAGATTGTGGCCGGTTCCGACATACGGACAGTTGATGTTTGAAGTTTGATATGTCAGTCCCGAAAGACAAGATGATTTTATCCGATGAATACAGTATATCTTGAATAATTATGTAATGAAAATAAAAGCCGTTCGATTGAACGGCTTTTTGTTATGCTGTATGCTGAATCTGTAATTCGTTTTGCGGACATGCTTTGAGGCAATTGCCGCATCCGGTACAAACATCTTCCGAAATAAAGGGAACGGGATGATGGGCTGAAGAACTCATCATTATGAAAATGTTGTTTGCAGAACAAGCCCCGATGCATTCACAGCAGCCGGTGCACATATCGTTATCTACAATAACCTGTACATTTTGCATATGCAATCCCCCCCTGATACATATTATTGAACTTCTCTATTCGTATACCATTTTATATTACTATACACGTTTTGAGAAGAAATGTCTATACGCTAATTTCAATAAATGGTGCTCTTTTTTTGTTAACAGCAAGCAGATTTGCTGCAAAAAAGTTTTTTTGCAGCATCAGAACAGCCATCTGATTAAACGGCGGGAGATGGCGGAAAATATTGCTTTTTTGGCAGTTTTCATATACAATTAAACTATCTGTGTGAAAAAATGAAAGTGAAAGGATTTGATTAAATGATTCAGGCAAGCAATGTAACATTAAGACTCGGAAAAAGAGCCTTATTTGAGGACGTTAATATTAAATTTACCGAAGGAAACTGCTATGGACTTATCGGAGCAAACGGAGCCGGAAAGTCTACGTTTTTGAAGATTTTATCGGGACAGCTCGAGCCTACTAAGGGCGATATCATTATTACTCCCGGACAGCGTCTTTCTTTCCTCGAGCAGGATCACTTCAAATACGATGCATACAATGTTATCGATACGGTTATTTTGGGTAATAAGCGCCTTTATGAGATTATGAAGGAGAAGGATGAAATCTATGCCAAAGAAGATTTCACTGATGAAGATGGAATAAAGGCATCGGAACTTGAAGGTGAATTCGCACAGATGAACGGCTGGGAGGCCGAGTCTGACGCAGCAACTCTTCTTAACGGTCTTGGCGTTGAAACAGAGTATCATTATATGCTTATGAGTGAGCTCAAGGATTCACTTAAAGTTAAAGTACTTCTCGCTCAGGCACTTTTCGGAAATCCTGATATTCTTCTTCTCGACGAGCCTACCAACCACCTTGATCTCGAGGCTATCAACTGGCTCAATGAGTTCCTTATCAACTTCGAAAATACCGTTATTGTAGTATCCCATGACCGTTACTTCCTTAACAAGGTATGTACTCAGATTGCGGATATCGATTATGCAAAGATTCAGCTTTATGCAGGTAACTACGATTTCTGGTACGAGTCAAGTCAGCTGATGGTAAAGCAGATGAAGCAAGCAAATAAGAAGAAGCAAGAGAAAATCAAGGAACTTCAGGAGTTCATTCACCGTTTCTCTGCAAATGCTTCCAAGTCGAAGCAGGCTACATCACGTAAGCGCGCTCTTGAGAAGATTCAGCTTGATGACATCAGACCTTCGAGCCGCGTTTATCCTTATATCGATTTCAGACCCAACCGTGCAATCGGTAATGAGGTTCTTACCGTTAAGAATCTTTCTAAAACCATCGATGGCGTAAAGGTACTTGATAATGTAAGCTTTGTCGTAAACAGAGAGGATAAGATTGCTTTTGTCGGGGCCAATACACAGGCCACTACTGCGCTTTTCAAGATTATCAACGAAGAGATGGAACCTGATGAGGGCAGCTTCAAGTGGGGCGTTACTACCGAGAGAAGCTACTTCCAGAAGGATAATACCGAGGAGTTCAAGGGCGAAGAGACAATCGTCGATCACCTTATGCCTTTTTCACCCGTGGACGATCAGCAGTATGTAAGAGGTTTCCTCGGACGTATGCTCTTCAAGGGCGAGGACGGCGTTAAGAAAGTAAATGTTCTTTCGGGAGGAGAGCGAGTTCGTGTAATGCTTTCCAAGATGATGATTCTCGGCTCAAACGTTCTTGTTATGGATGAGCCTACCAACCACCTTGACATGGAATCCATCACAGCGCTCAACAATGCGATGATTAAATTCCCCGGTGTTGAGTTGTTCAGTGCTCTCGATCATCAGTTTATACAGACAACAGCTAACCGTATTATGGAGATTACTCCCGACGGAAAGCTTATCGATAAGGTATCAACCTACGATGATTATCTTGCCAACGACGAAATGGCTCGTAAGAGAACCGTTCTTGCCGTAAATGTTGAGGAAGAAGACGGCGAAGGCAGCGAAGATTGATATCCCGAAAATCTGTGATGCGGTGAAATGCATCGCAATGATTGAAAAGAGGTATGAATGATTAAATTAGGTGTTCACAAAAGCGGTAGGGGATATGTTGCTTCGGTTCAGACAAGTAAGGCGAGTGCCTGCAGAATAAGATTGTTTGAAAAAGGTGCGAAGAAACCTGTGCAGATGGTTGAAATGACCAGAGAGCCCGGATACAGAAATATCTATTCCTGCACTTTTGAGACAAGTGCACAGGAATATGATTTTGAAACGGACCTCGGAAATGTTTCGGATCCGTATGCCCTTGAGGTTGCCGGGGATGAAGATTTTGGTGCAAGCAGGAAGATACTTCGATACCGCCTGCCCAAGGCAGCGAAGAATTATCCGGATGAAGAACATAAGGCGATAGATTATTCCGACATGATTATTTATAAGTTGCATGTCAGAGGATTTACCATGCACTTTTCTTCGGGAGTCAGAAATCCCGGAACTTTTGCGGGTGTGGGACAGAAACTGAACTATATTAAGGCCCTCGGAGTGAACGCGATTCTTCTTATGCCCTGCTATGATTTCGATGAAATCATGAAGAGCAGCTTTGACCGAAAAGAGAAGATTAATTACTGGGGCTACGGTGCGCCGGCGCAGTATTTTATTCCTAAAACTTCATATGCATCAAAACCTCAGAGAGCTTGCGCAGAGTTCGCGGAGCTTGTAAGGCTGATGCATAAGAACGGGATTGAAGTCCTTATGGAAATGGACTTTTGCGAAGGTACACCGGATATACTGATGCTTGAGGCACTTCGCTTCTGGCATGAGGTTTATCATGTTGACGGATTCAGGCTTATGAGCGGCAACATTTCTGCCAGACTTATTGCTACGGATCCGTACCTTAGCGATGCAAAGCTTATCGGACCCTCTTGGGATGACACATGCATTTCCGATAACGGCTCAAATTATCGTCCGAGACTTGCGGTTTGCAATGAAGAATACATGATAGCCGTAAGGCGTTTTATGATTGGTAATGAAGGTGTCACCAGAGCGTTCGGCGAAGCATTGAAGAGCAGCGGAACCAGAACAGCGAAGGTGAACTATATCGCCGACCACAACGGATTTACACTTGCGGATTTGTTTTCTTATGATGAGCGTCACAACGAGGAAAACGGTGAAAACAACAAGGACGGTCGTGAGATTAATTACAGTTGGAACTGCGGAATAGAAGGTCCGACTTCGAAAAAAAGCATTCTTAAGCTCAGGCGTAAAATGATGAAGAATGCACTGACCACACTTTTCTTAAGTCAGGGAACACCGCTTTTGATGGCCGGTGACGAATTCGGAGCGACTCACAAAGGGAACAACAATCCTTACTGCTGCGACAATGAACTCGGATGGACAATATGGGAGAAGAGTGCTGCAGCCAATGAACTTCGCAAGTATACCACGGAGCTGATAGCTCTCAGGAAGGCTCATCGGGTATTTGCCAACGTTATTGAGCTTCGAGGAATGGATTATACATACAGCGGGTGCCCTGATGTGTCTTGTCACGGTACAAAGGCCTGGTATCCGGACTACAGTCATTTTGCAAGGACGTTCGGTATTCTGCTCAACGGAGCATATGCGAGGGTTGACAGAATAAAGCCCGACTGCAGCTTTTATATTGCGTTTAACATGCACTGGGAGGCACATGATTTCGATCTTCCGACCGTAAACAAACAGACCTTTGATTTGCTCGGAAGCACGGATCCTGATATCAGTTACAACAAGGAGCGAACCTGTGAAATTGCGCCCAGAAGCATAGCTGTTTTTGTTCTGGGGGAGGAAAATAAATGATAGCGCTGCGCGTTAATGATGTTAAAGGGTTTATGGGGTTACTGTTTTCGGGAACCGCCTTTGATAACTTCCTTTTCGTTGAAGGTGATATCAGCATGGCCGTCGATTACCATATTGACGGCAAGGTTAATATGACTTTTTACTCCGAAGAGGAGTTGGAGGAAATGAAGGTCGAAGAATATCAGACCTGGTCGGGGACAAAGAATATAGTGACCCAGATGATAAAGGGCAAAAGGCTGCCGCTTTCAATGAAGCTGGTACTTAAGAAGCCCGGGCAGGGAGATTTGACTTACCTGCTTAATGTTCGTTTTGACAATTCAAGTCTGCTGCTTATTACCGGCATTACCAGATCTGTGTTTACACTTGATAAGTCCGGTGAGAAGGAATGGGACGACAATATGGCCGGGTTCCTAAAGCGAAGCGGAATTGATTTTGATATTATGTAATTATTTGGAGGCTTTATTATGAGTATGGAAAAAGGAAATCTTTCTATCAATTCGGAGAATATTTTCCCCATCATCAAGAAGTGGCTTTATTCCGACCACGACATTTTCTATCGCGAGCTTATTTCAAACGGCTGCGATGCTATTACAAAGCTTAAAAAGCTTTCACTTATCGGTGAGTTTGAAGCTGACGAGGATGAACTTAAGGTTGAGGTTGAAGTTTCTTCCGAGAAAAAGACAATTGTTATCCGCGATAACGGTATCGGTATGACTGCGGATGAGGTTAAGGAATATATCAACCAGATTGCTTTTTCGGGAGCTGCGGACTTTCTTCAGAAGTATAAGGACAAGGCTAACGATGATCAGATTATCGGTCATTTCGGACTTGGTTTTTATTCAGCATTTATGGTTGCCCATAAGGTTACCATTTCGACATTGTCTTACAAAAAAGATGCAGCACCCGTATTCTGGTCTTCCGAAGAGGGTATGGAATTTGAAATGGGTGAGGGCGACAAGACAGGACGCGGAACAGAGATTACCCTTTATCTGAATGAGGACAGCTACGAGTTCGCAAATGAGTACAGAGCAAAAGAAGTACTCGATAAGTACTGTTCGTTTATGCCTGTAGCTATTTATTTTAAAAATGTCGATGCCAAGGAAGAGCCTAAGAAGGAAGATGTTGTTGATGCCGAAGTAGGAGAGGACGGACAGGCTGCCGAGGTCAAGAAGGGTCCCGAACCTATCAATGAGATTGCACCTCTTTGGACAAAGCATCCCAATGAATGCAGTGAAGACGATTACAAAGCCTTTTACCGCAAGGTTTTCCATGACTATAAGGAGCCTCTGTTCTGGATTCACCTCAACATGGACTATCCTTTCAATTTGAAGGGAATTCTTTATTTCCCGAAGCTTAATCTTGAGTACGAGAGCCTCGAAGGAACCATCAAGTTGTATTCAAACCAGGTATTTATCGCCGACAACATCAAAGAGGTTATTCCGGAGTTCCTTATGCTCTTAAAGGGTGTTATCGACTGTCCCGATCTGCCTCTCAATGTTTCGAGAAGTGCACTTCAGAATGACGGTTTTGTAAAGAAAATCAACGACTATATTACTAAGAAAGTTGCGGACAAGCTTACAGGCATGTTCAAGACCGACCGTGAAAATTATGAAAAATATTGGGATGATATCAGTCCCTTCATCAAATTCGGCTGCCTTAAGGACGTTAAGTTTAAGGAGAAAGTAAAGGATACAATCCTTTTCAAAAACCTCGACGGAAAGTACCTTACTGTTTCCGAGTATCTTAAGAAGGATGCAGCCGGTGAGACTGCCGGCGATGCAACAAACGCAGAGAATGCGGCAGATACCGAAAAGAAGGACGATGCGGGAGAACCTGCGAAGGACAAGATTTATTATGTTACCGATGAGAAACAGCAGAGTCAGTACATAAACCTTTTCCGTGCCGAAGGTCTTGATGCGGTGCTGCTTACTCACAACATTGATCAGCCTTTTGTTCAGCAGCTCGAACAGGACAACGAGAAAATCAGTTTCTTAAGAATTGATTCCGATATTTCCGACAGCATCAAGCAGGAAGTCAGTGATGAGGAGAAGACTTCTCTTGAAGAACAGCAGAAGAACCTCGAAAGTTTATTCAGAAAGATTCTCGGAAAGGACAAGCTTGAAGTAAAGGTTGAAAAACTTAAGTCCGAAAAAGTTGCCGCAGTTGTGACTCTGAGCGAAGAGAGCCGCCGTATGTCTGATATGATGAAGATGTACAGCATGCCGGGAATGGATCCCGACATGTTCGGAGGAACAGAGACGCTTACACTTAACAGCAGCAATTCACTGGTTCAGTATTTGAATGAGCACAAGAAAGGCCGCAAGGTTGAACTCATTGTCGCACAGCTTTACGATCTTGCCATGCTCAGCCACAAGCCTCTCGCCCCTGAGGCTATGACTGCTTTTGTTGAGAGAAGCAACGAGATTATGGAGCTTATGAAATAACGTTGAGGCGTATTGAATTATGAATGGTTAAAAGCGACCTTGCGAGGTCGCTTTTAATGAAAACAGCAAAGTCCTAAATACCGGGAGGATAAAAATGGCTGAAATGAACAATATTAACGAAGAACTTAAAGATGAAAATCCTATATTGCTTCAGCTGCTGCAGGTTTGGCAGGATTATTATGATGAGATTTTCGAAGTCGATCAGAAAACAGGTCGTTTTGAGAGCTTAATGAATGAAGAAGGAAGATCCAAACGATGGGCTCAGAGCGGTTTTGCAGGTATTGAGATAATTATTCTTGCCGAGAAATATATTCATCCCGATGACAAAGAGGCCTTCAGGGAATTCTTTGATCTTGAAGGCATAAAAAGAAGAGTAAAAGAGAATATTTACGTTACTAAGCTTAACTTCCGAATGTTGAATCATGAAGGCGGTTACAGCTGGGTTAAAGTAAAAAATATTGTCCCGACAAAGCAGATCGGAGACCATATTAAATTCTTTGCATGCTTCAGAAAGGTTGAGGACGAAACAGGAGCGGATTTAAAATACAAGCAGGAGCTCATTGATGCACTTGATCATGAACGCACACAGAGCATCGAAAAGTCTAAAGTTATAGCAAAAATAGCGGAAGAAATCAGATCACCGCTTGCTTCGGTTATCGGAATGGCGGCTCTGGCCAAAACCGAAACCTCAGACCCTGCGGTTTCGCGCGAACGCTTCAAAATGATTGAAGCTGAGGCTGTGAAAATGAACAGAGTTTTGAGAAAGGCACTCCCGGAAGCGGTGGTGGAGGAGCTTCCGGATTTTGAGTTTGAAGATCGCCCCATCAATCGTATCAGTTATGGCAAGAGGCATGAGGAAGACAATAAAGTGTCGATTTCGATAGTTGACAGCAGTGATATACCAAAAGATTTTGCTTTTTCGTCCGGGGAGCACGATATTTCTTCGGAGCGGGATCCGGAGGATACAGCTTTTGAGGAAAATGTTTCAGGCGAAGAAGTTTTAAGAGGCAGAAAGATTCTGCTGGCCGAAAGCAATAAGCTTACCTGCGAGGTAATGAGGCATAATTTCGAAAAACTCGGCGCACAGCTTTGCGTAGTGAGTGACGGAAAGGCTGCGGTTATCGAGTTTGTTTCAAAGCCCGCGGGAACATATGATTTGGTATTTCTCGATACGAAGCTGACGGAACTGGATGGTTTTTCAGCAGCCAGATGCATACGAATTGCGGGGAAAGATGATTCGGAAACCGTACCGATTATAGCGACCGCTGCGGGAGCTACGACGGATGATATAAAAAAGGCTTACAGATTCGGTTTCAGTTGTCTTTTTTCACAACCCATCAATCATGAAAAGCTTTTCGTAAAAATCAAGGAGTTTTTATATGGCGTACATTGAGCTTAAAGATGTAACCAAGGAATACTATATGGGTGAGGTTACAATCAAAGCTGTAAACGGAGTCAATTTTGATATAAACCGGGGAGAATTTGTAGTTATTACAGGACCGAGCGGAGCAGGGAAAACCACAGTTCTAAATATACTGGGCGGAATGGATTCGGCAACCGGAGGCGATATAATCGTTGATGGAGAAAAGGTCAGTTCGTATTCAAAAAAGAAGCTCGCAGGATACAGAAGAGACGAAGTAGGTTTTGTTTTTCAGTTCTACAACCTTATTCCGAACCTGAATGCAAAAGAAAACGTTGAACTTGCATCACAGGTTTGCAGGCATCCGTTAAATGCTGCGGATGTACTTAAGGATGTCGGCTTGGAAGACCGAATGGGCAATTATCCGTCTCAGCTTTCGGGCGGTGAACAGCAGCGAGTTGCTATTGCCAGAGCGCTTGCGAAAAATCCCAGACTTCTTTTATGCGATGAACCTACCGGAGCATTGGATTATAACACGGGAAAACAGATACTCAGATTGCTTTGGGATATGTCCCGCAAGAACAACATGACAGTCATTGTTATTACTCATAATCAGGCTATTGCTCCAATGGCAGACCGTATTATTAAAATCAAAAACGGAAAGTGCAGCAGCATTATAAGAAATTCACAGCCCCAGGCAATTGAAAGTATTGAGTGGTAAGACACTAAGGAGAATGATATGCGTAAGACGGCATACCGCAAAGACGTAAGAAGAGAAATATCACATACCTTCGGAAGATTTATATGTATCTTCCTTATTGTCGCGCTGGGAGTGGCTTTCTTTACGGGTATTCGTGTTTCCGAACCGGATATGATGAAATCCGCTGACCGCCTTTTTGATGAGACGAGTCTTATGGACGTTCAGATAATATCTACGGGTGGTTTGACAGATGATGACCTTGATGCAATCAGAGCAATCGAAGGTGTGGATATTGCCGAAGGAGCCTACTCGGCAGATATGCTTGAGCATACCGAAGGTGAGCAGAACGTAATTAAGGTAATGTCGGTTCCGGAAAAGCTGAATACGGTTAAGCTCCTCGAAGGAAGGATGCCGGAGAAAGACAATGAGTGTCTGCTTGACAGCAAGCTTACGAGTTTTTACTCGGATTACAAAATCGGTGACTCCTTCGCTTTTGATGATGAGCATGACGAGGATGAAGATGGCGTTCTTTCGCTTGATGAGTTCACGATTGTCGGAATAGTCACCTCACCTATGTATATCGATTTCAGCCGTGGTTCTTCAAAACTCGGAAGCGGATCGGTGCTGGGGTATGTTCTGGTGCCGGGAAATGTTTTTACACAGGACTATTACAGCAGCATTTATATAACCGGAAAGGGATTTGCCGACGAACTCAGTTACACCGATGCTTATGATGATAAGGTGGATGAGCTGGTTGAAAAAGTTAAGGAAATAGCGGAAGAACGCTGTAAGGCACGCGAAGAATCCGTTCGCGATACAATAGATTCAAAACTCAGTGAAGCCGAAACTGAATACGAGGATGCAAAAAGGGAAGTCGACGAGGAACTTCAAAAAGCCAGGAAAGAGCTTGACGACGGATATGTTGAGCTTGAAAACGCCAGAAAGGATTATGAAGAAGGACTTTCATCAATCGATGAGAACCGCGAAAAATTGACAGAAGCGGAAGCTGAAATAGCGGAAAATGAGGAAAAGCTTCTGAAGGCGAAGCAGGAGCTTGAAAAGACAGGAAAAGAGCTCGAGTCCGCTCGCAAAGAGCTGAATGTTAAATGGGCCGAATACGATAAAAAGGTATCGGAAGCGGAAGCACTGATGAACGTTGCACCGGAGATGTATCAGGCTGCAATGGGACAGCTGGCATATGCATATGCGATGCTGGATGCCTCGGAGGATGAGTACAAGCGCGGAAACGAAGCATATGAAAAAGCATGTGCCGAAATTGCGGATGCCGAGGATGAGCTTATAAACGCCAAAAAGGAATTTACCGAAGGTAAGGATAAATTGGCGGAAGTCGAAGAAATGCTTGAAACCGCACCTGAAAAAATTGCTCAGGCTGAACTGGATTTGGCGGACGGAGAAAAAGAGTATGCCGATGCGAAAGCCGAGGCTGAAGAAAAACTTGCGGATGCGGAGATTCAGATAAATGATGCAAAAAAGGCAGCAGCCGATTTTAAAGGCGATTTCGAATGGTACGTTCTCGACCGCAATTACGTCAGCAGTGTAGCTGAATTCGGACTTAATGCAAACAAAATCGGAGCAATCGGAAAGGTGTTCCCGGTTATTTTCTTTTTGGTGGCGATTCTGGTCTGCCTTACGACCATGACACGAATGGTTGAGGAAGAACGAACCCAGATCGGAACTATGAAGGCTCTGGGATATTCAGATTTTGCGGTTACGCGAAAGTATCTGAGCTATTGCCTTCTGGCAAGTGTACTGGGAAGTGTATTCGGTGCTGCGGTGGGAGAATATGTGCTCCCGTACTGCATCATAAATGCATATTATATTTTGTATAACAATATTCCTTATCTCCATCTGGGAATTGATGCAGGGCTTTCGATATATGCGGGAGTTGTTGCCTGTGCATGTACAACCTTTGCTACTTATCTTGCCTGTGCAAGAGCTACCCGTGAGAAAGCTGCGGAACTTATGAGGCCTGTTGCACCTCTTCCGGGAAAAAGAGTTTTTGTTGAGAACATAGGCTTTATTTGGAAACGGCTTAATTTCTCCATGAAAGCGAGTGTCAGAAACCTTTTAAGATATACCAAACGATTTATGATGACGGTTGTCGGAATCGGCGGATGTATGGCGCTCATGATGGTCGGCTTCGGTCTTCATGATTCGATTTTTACCATCATTGACAACCAGTTCTTCAGAATTATGGTTTACGACGGAGTGGTGTCTATAAACAACAACTCTGAGGAAGCTGTTGATGAACTTTTAAGCTTTGTCGGAAACAACCCGGTTATTAAGGAACATCTTCTTATGCATCAGACTTCAACAGATGTAGGAGCGAACGATACCGAGAAGAGTGTTACGGTTGTTGTTCCGAAAGATGTGGATTCTTTCGGTAATTATATATATCTGGGGGACAGAAAGAGCAAAGAACGGTACTCGCTCAGGGACTATCCCGAAGGCGTTATCATTAATGAAAAGCTTGCGAATCTTCTTGATGTCAAAGTCGGGGATTCAATATATGTGAAGGACGATCAGAAAAGAATTGACACCGTGGTTTCGGGTATTACCGAAAACTATGTTAATAATTATGTCTACATGACTCCGGAGTATTATGCAAGGCTGTTTAATGAAGCACCGGAGTACAATGTTTTGTTCTTCAACGAAAAAGACGGTATTTTGGCGGAAGCTGAAGCGGAATTTAGCCGTGAAGTTTTAAAGCTCGAGGCTTCGGCAGGAATAAATTACAGCCAGACCTCTGCAGATACCATCTATGACATGATGAAGAGCCTGAACTTTGTGGTATATGTTCTTGTCATTGCGGCAGCACTGCTTGCATTCGTCGTGCTTTACAATCTCAGCAACATAAATGTCAATGAGCGAAGACGCGAGCTTGCAACACTTAAAGTATTGGGCTTCTATGACGGTGAAGTATCTGCTTATGTGTATCGTGAGAATATCATGCTTACTGTCATCGGAACAGCTATCGGAGTGGTATTCGGAATATTCCTTCACCGATATGTAATACTGACGGCGGAAGTCGATATGACCTTCTTCGGACGACAAATTAAGCCTTTGAGCTATTTGTATTCGGTTTGCTTTACCTTTGCATTCTCAATGCTGGTAAACTGGGTAATGCACTTTAAACTGAAGAAAATAGATATGGTAGAATCACTCAAGAGCATAGAATGACGGAAAAGAAAAATGCGCTGCTTAAGGGAGGTTAATCCCTAAGCAGCGCATCTGCGTTGATATTTGCTTTATCGATGTTTTTGGAATTCTTTATGAAGCAAAGAACATAGCGTGAAGGCAACTCACGGCCGTCCATTGCCTCGAGACGTTCTGTCATGTCGATATAATATTTGCCGAAGGTATAGCTGTCGGAATATTTGGCGACAAGGTCGGGTGAGAGAAGCGTTTCAAGGTCTTCGAAAATATCCGAATCAAGGTAGTTCGTGTATTCGGAGAAGGGCATGATCATGCAGTCGATATCTCCACTCGCAACATAGGTTGATATTTTGATTCGCGAGTCTACTTCGTTGGGATACATATAAAAGCCCGAGTCAAAGTTTACTTTTTCCTTTTTCTCATCCTGAACAAGAATGGAGGACAGCTTGTTGGAATAATCGAGCTCTACCTGGTCGTTCAAGGGCATATCGATAAATGCCAAGGAACATATAACGAGCGGCTTGGGTTTGAAAGTGGTGATGCATAATGCAATCAAAAGAATAAGCCCTACGATTCCCGCAGCAAGTTTGCCAAGGATATAATCCTTAAAATACTGCCATTTCTCGGCACCTTTTAAATCTTTGAATTCAACTTTCTCACGTTTTCCGTAAATAGCGGCTTCATTATCCAGAGCAGTCTGTTCGTTCTTCTCGCCTTCTCTTATCATTGCGTACTCCTTTCAAATAAAAAGAGACAGGAATATCCTGTCTCACTCAAGATATAAGCTGAGAAAGGGACTTGAACCCTCGACCTACTGATTACGAATCAGTTGCTCTACCGACTGAGCTATCCCAGCAAGCAATAACGCTTCCCATCTATGATACATTTTTGGTGGATTATTGTCAAGCAGCCCCCAAAAAAGTTACAGGAGCATTACAAGGAGCGGAATTGTCAAAAAGCAAAGCATGGTTGTCAAAAGCACGCAATTCGCACTGAGTTCTGTTTCGCTGTGATGCATTTCGGCAAGATTTAAAATAACCGATGCACTGGGGGCCGATGAAAGAATCAGAATACTTGCCTTGAAGGAAAACGGCAGCGGCAGGAAGTATGTGCATGCGAAGCAGAAAAGCGGAAATACCAGAAGCTTTCCTATGCAGACCGCATATACTGCAGGTTTGGTGAACAGGCTTTTAAACGGAACCGTGGCAAGTCTGATTCCCAGGATTATCATGCAGGTGGGAGTCGTCATTTTTGCAAGGAGCTCAAGAGCTCTCATAACCAGCTCGGGGATATGTTGCCCGGCCCCGAAAATGTAGAGCGGAAGAGCAATATAAAACGCTATCGAGGACGGATTTTTAAGTGCTGAACCTAATGTCATGTATTTTGAGTCGTTTGTAAGACAAAACACACCCATGGTAAATACGAGGAGATTCATCGAAACAACAAAAATGCAGGAGTAGCTGGCTACTTCGGGATTGTTGGGAAGAAGCTCTTTGACGATAGGAAGTCCGAAGAAACCTACATTTCCGAGAACACAGCCGATAGTTACCAGTCTGTAGCGGGCGTCTTCGTATTTTTTATGGAGAACCGCGTAAAGGATAGCCATAAAAGCAGCCTGGAGACACAAGGTAGTTATAAAGAAAATGCCCATGTTCAGCAGATTCTCGGACGAATATTTGAGACTGATGAAAGAGTGTATTATCATGCATGGCGAAAGAATATAAATCAATATGGCCGAAAGCGATGACATGTGATCGGCTTTAACTTTTTTGGATTTGCACATGGCATATCCGGGAATGATGTACATAAGGGTAAGCAGTACATTCGATAAAGCGGTAGTGAACATTTTTATCCTCCGGTAAATATAATATTTATGCCGAGCTTCTGCGCCAGCGCGACGGAAGCTGTGTTGTCGTGTGAGATAACTGCCTCGAAGGAAGAAAAGCCGCATTCCTCACCGTATTCGAGTGAAGCACGGCAGGCTTCATAAGCAAAACCTTTTCTGCGATACTCGGGAAGAATCGCGTAGCACAGTTCACCGACTTGTGACGCCGAACCGTTCTTTATACCGACAATTCCGAGCATTTCGCCGTGGGGCGAAACAGGGAAATCACGGTAGGAATTTATCGCACCTTTAAAGAAGATGCCCCATATGCCATAACCGTAGAAACCGTACTGATATTTTATATATGATTTCATATGAAGCATAAATTCTTCTTCATCCAGATTCAGCAGTTCTTTATCAACTCCGGATTCGCAATTAAGAATAATATCTCGGTATGCATGTGCATCATCAGGTTTCAACTCGCAGATAACCAGTCTTTCGGTAACATCCACCAGCCCCGAAGGCCAATCGGCCCATGAATCAGGTGAAACATTTTGTTCGTCAATCATATTAATCCCCGCATAGTTATTTCAATGAAATGATATTTTATGGCAAAAGGAAAGTCAACAGTGATATAATGGTATTGAAATTTTGGGTCGGACGAATTTGATTGAGAAGAAAGTTAGCCAAAGGAGCAATTAATATGGAAATAGAGAAAAAATACCTTATAAAAGCCATACCCGATAATCTTGGGAATTTCAAAAAGAAAGAGATTGAGCAGGGATATTTGAGCCGCAAGCCTACGGTTCGCATCAGAAAGAGCAACGATGACTATATTCTGACTTATAAAGGAAAACCGCCGAAGGAAGAGGACAGTGATACGGTTATCTGCAATAACGAAATAGAGGCGGAATTGACCGAGGAGGCTTATCTTCATCTTAAAGAGAAAGTTGACGGTCATGTGATAACAAAAACCAGATATATTATTCCGATTGAAGGAACAAAGCTTAAGATCGAGCTGGATGTATTTCACGGAATACTTGAGGGCCTTGTGTTCGCAGAAGTAGAATTTGACAGCGTGGAGGCTGCGGAAGCGTTTATTCCGCCCGAATGGTTCGGAGAAGATGTTTCTATGGACAGCCGCTACAGAAACGGTTATCTGTCGAACCTTGCCAGTCTCAGTGACATGTAATTGCAAAGCACAGTAAATCAGGCATTTCGGATATATTAAGAATTAAAAAAAACTTGCGCGATGCCTTAAATTGTGAGATATTTATTTAGTGAAAGTAAATAAATATGCATACGCAATAGTTTAGAAGTTTTGCACTTGGAAAGGCAGAAGATTATGGCTAAATTATTTATTCCCGAGAACTACAATTCAGGACTCAGTATCAAAGAAACTCAGATTGCCATCAAGGCTATCAAGGATCATTTTGAGCGTCAGCTCGGAAAGCAGCTCAATCTGGCTCGTGTATCGGCACCTTTGTTTGTAACTCCCGAGTCGGGTCTTAACGATAACTTAAACGGAGTGGAAAGACCCGTAAGTTTTGATATTCTTGACGTGGGCGGCAAGCAGGTTGAGGTTGTTCATTCACTTGCAAAGTGGAAGAGAATGGCACTTAAAACATATGGTTTCGGATACGGAGAGGGCCTTTACACAGATATGACCGCTATCAGAAGAGATGAGGAACTTGACAATCTTCATTCTCTTTATGTGGATCAGTGGGACTGGGAGAAAGTCATCTTAAAGGATGAGCGCAATGTTGAAACCCTCAAGTACGTTGTAAGACGTATTTTCCAGGCTTTAAAAGATACAGAGCATTATATCGCCGACAAATATCCTTTCATCGGAGAGATTCTTCCCGAGGAAATTACTTTCGTTACCACTCAGGAGCTCGAGAATATGTATCCGAACGATACTCCCAAGGAACGCGAGAACAAGATTTGCCGCTTAAAGAAGGCTGTATTCCTTATGCAGATCGGCGGACCTTTAGCTTCGGGTGAGCGTCATGACGGACGTGCTCCCGACTACGACGACTGGTCATTAAACGGAGATATTCTGGTTTATTACCCTGTCCTTGACAGTGCATTCGAAATTTCATCGATGGGTATTCGTGTTGACGAGAACTCACTCGCTTCACAGCTTAAGATGGCAGGCTGCGAGGAACGTGCGGAGCTTCCTTTCCAGAAGGCGATTCTCGACAAGGAGCTTCCTTACACCATCGGCGGTGGTATCGGACAGTCAAGAATGTGTATGTATTTCCTCCGCAAGGCTCATATCGGCGAGGTTCATTCTTCAGTATGGCCTGAGGATATGATCGAAGAAGCCAGAGCAGCAGGAATCAATATTCTTTAATCCCTTGTATTACCTTTTGGAGATAATATGACTAAACTACTACGCTATCTGAAAAATTATAAATTGGAAAGCATTATAGGGCCTTTGTTCAAGTTGACAGAGGCCATTTTTGAATTGATAGTCCCGCTTGTGATGAAGGACATTATCGATACGGGTATTCCGCGCGGAATAAACGGTGAGACAGGATATATATTCGCAAAGGGCGGAGTTCTCCTGCTTTTCGGATTTATAGGTCTGTGCTGTTCGCTGACCGCTCAGTATTTTGCGGCCAAGGCTTCGGTTGGATTCGGAACGGAGCTGAGACACGATATGTTCGACTATTTCATGGGGCTTTCCTATTCTCAGCATGATGAAGCAGGTTCCGCGACTTTGATCAACCGGCTTACGGTCGATGTCAATCAGGTTCAGTCGGGAGTCAACCTCGCACTTCGCCTGTTCCTTCGTTCGCCGTTTATTGTAGTCGGCGCAGTTATTATGTCATTTACAATCGATGTAAAGCTTGCACTTATTACTCTCGTTGCCACACCTATTATCGCGGTAGTTGTATATGTGATTATGATTAAGACTATCCCGATGTTTAAGAGAATCCAGACAAAGCTTGATAAAATTGCTTCCATATCGAGAGGAAACTTAAACGGTGTCCGTGTGGTAAGAGCTTTTGCACGACAGAAGACAGAGAAAAAATATTTTGATAAGACCACTGACGAGCTTTATGAGCTCTCAAGTCATACAGGACATATTTCGGCACTGCTTAATCCTTTGTCATATGCGCTTCTCAATCTTGCAATCGTACTTATTATCTGGTACGGCGGCAAAGCGGTAGATACCGGAAGGCTTACTCAGGGCGAAGTTATTGCTCTTGTAAATTACCTTTCCCAGATTCTTCTTGCACTTATCGCGATGGTAAATCTTATAAATTCCTTTACGAAGGCATTTGCTTCTGCAGGCCGGGTTACCGAGGTTTTCGATCCCGACTACAGATTAAAACGTGAAAGCTCGGACACTTCGGTTTCAATGATTTCAGACATCAGCGGGAATTCGGAAGCACCCATTATCAGCTTCGATAAGGTTTCCTTTGCTTACGGAGGCTCGGAAGAGGAGAGCTTGAGTGATATAAGCTTTGAGCTTGGCCGGCATGAGACGCTTGGTATCATAGGCGGAACGGGAGCCGGAAAAACGACAATTATCAATCTGATGTCAGGTTTCTATCCCGCAAGCGGCGGAACGATTAAAATCAACGGTTACGATATAGGAACAATCGCGAACGAAAAGCTTAGGAGCATGTTCAGCATCGTATCCCAGAAGAAGAAACTGTTTAAGGGTACTATCAGAGACAATCTTAAGTTCGGGCGTGAAGTAAGCGATGAAGAGCTTCAAAGAGTTCTGAGTATATCTCAGGCAGCAGAGTTCGTAAACAAGCCGGATGTCGGGCTTGACTATATGGTCGAGCAGGGAGGTACCAATCTTTCGGGCGGACAGCAGCAAAGACTTACTATAGCACGTGCGCTTGTTGGCTGTACGGATATTCTTGTCCTTGACGACAGTGCTTCAGCGCTTGACTTTGCTACTGATGCGGCTCTGAGAAAAGCGATTGCGACAGAAACCAAAAATCTTACAACGATTATTGTTTCTCAGCGAATCGGATCGCTTATGAATGCCGATAAGATTCTGGTACTCGATGACGGTAAGCAGGTTGGACTCGGAAAGCATGCCGAGTTGCTTGAAACCTGTGAGGTTTACAGGGAGATTTACGACTCCCAGACAAAGTGAGATTATGAAGAGACTTATTAAACCATACACTCTGCATATAATTGCTGTTCTTATTCTGGCGGTTATGAACGTAGCCGGAACACTGTATGCACCTGTCCTTACGGGAGATGCGATTGACCTGATGCTGGGACCGGGAGCGGTTGATTTTCCGAAGCTTCCCAAACTGGTTATCACTTTCCTGATTGTTATTTTACTGACATCTCTTACCCAGTGGCTGATGTCTGTGGTTATCAACAGAGTTGCTTTCGATGCGGTCAATAATTTAAGAGATGAAATCTTCGGAAAGCTTCATGCACTTCCCTTAAAGGCTATAGATAACCTTTCGCACGGAGATTTCATCAGCAGAATGACTACCGATGTCGAGCAGGTCAGCGACGGACTAATTATGGGCTTTACACATTTGTTTACGGGCCTGATCACCATTATCGGAACCATATTCTTTATGTTTTCGATTAACTACAAGATTACACTGGTCGTTATTTTCATCACACCTTTGTCAATGTTCGTTTCTTCGTTCGTAGCGAAGCACTCCTACAGTATGTTCAAGGAGCAGTCGACTACACGCGGACAGCTGACTGCCCTTACCGATGAAATGATCGATGGTTTTAAGGTGGTCAAATCCTTCGGATACGAGGATGAGGCACGCAAGCGTTTCGACGAAATAAACGGACACTTGCAGGACTGCAGTGTAAAAGCGTTGTTCTATTCGGCACTTACGAACCCGACTACCAGATTTGTAAACAGTATAGTTTACGCGAGTGTAGGCGTACTCGGTGCCTTTATGGCTATCAGCGGCGCCATTACGGTCGGACAGCTGAGCTGCTTCCTCAGTTATGCAAACCAGTATACCAAGCCTTTTAACGAGATTTCCGGCGTTATTACAGAGTTTCAGAGCGCCCGAGCTTCGCTCCACAGAGTACTTGAATTCCTTGACCTTGAAGAGGAGCCTGCGGACCTTGAAGGCAGCAGAGTCCTTGATGATGCGGACGGCGTGATTGACATTGAAAATATCAGCTTCTCTTATACACCCGAAAGACCTCTCATTGAAGACTTTTCGATGCATGTCGATAAAGGCAACAGAATTGCGATTGTAGGACCTACAGGCTGCGGAAAGACAACCTTTATCAACCTGCTGATGAGATTCTACGAGGTAAACGGCGGCAATATTATTATCAGCGGAACTCCCTCGAAAAATATCACCAGGGATTCACTGCGTACATCGTTCGGAATGGTTCTTCAGGATACCTGGCTGATGGACGGAACCATATTCGAGAATATTTCTTACGGAAGACCGGATGCCTCGATGGATGAGGTTGTGGAGGCTGCAAAAGCCGCGCATGCTCACAGCTTTATATCGCGACTCCCTCACGGATACGAGACAAAGCTTAAAAACGGCGGTGACAATCTTTCGCAGGGACAGAAACAGCTGCTTTGTATAGCTCGTGTAATGCTTTGCCGACCCGAGCTTCTGATTCTCGACGAGGCTACCTCGTCGATCGATACACGTACCGAGCTGATCGTTCAGGACGCTTTCAACAAGGTGATGCAGGGTCGAACCAGTTTCGTGGTGGCACATCGTCTTTCAACAATTCGTAAAGCAGACTGCATTCTGGTAATGAATGCAGGTCACATCGTTGAAAGAGGAACGCATGAAGAGCTTCTTGCCAAGAAGGGATTCTATTACAACCTTTACAGAGCACAGTATGAAAGCTGATTTAAGAAATGCGACAGGCTTGTACCTGCACCTTAGGGTGTAGGTACAAGCCTGTTTTTATTTGCGGACAGGTTATGTGGGTTGAAAAAAATTAAAAAACTTAAGAAAACCTCTTTACAAATCAGAGAATTGAGTATATTATATATACACATCAAACAATTATCAAACAATTGCCGATAAATCATGTTATGATTCAGCAATTGCAAGCGATAATCTGAATTGCAAATCTAAATATTTGCTTATCTTTAATTTTTCCGTTCGGAGCAATTACTCATTAGTGAACAAACAATTAAATATTATGGGAGGAGTCAATGCGGAGGAGCAAGAGGAACAGACTGCTGAAAATCCTTGGCATATCAGTAGGAGCAGTTCTTGTTTCAGTATGTGCTGTTTTGGTGCTGACACAAAGATTTTCAGCATTAAAAACAAGAATCAATGAACTAAGTACCGGGCTTGAAAATCGTGATGGGGAGCTGACGACGGTTTGGTGTGCTGCGAGAGAAATCAATGCGGGGGATAGGCTTAGTGAAGAGGATTTCAGCCTGTGTCTGGCACACAAGGAGTCGGTACCGAAGGATGTAATCAATGACATTGCAGAACTTGAAGGAAAAGCATGCAGAATAGGGTTGAGCAGCGGAATGTATGTTACAGAGAAAATGTTGGTAAATGCTGTGCTGCATGAAGATGAAAGGGATATGTTTTTTTCGGGAATATCTTTTGGTGAGGAAATTCATGCGGGAATGTTTGCGGATATAAGAATATGCTACGGAGACGGCAGCGATTATATTGTTTTGTCCAAGAAGGAGATATATGAAATCGGTACTGATCATTCTTTGAGAATGCATCTGTCTGAAGAGGAAATATTGCTGCTGGACAGTGCATTTTTTGATGCGGAATCTTTTGAAGGGGTTCGTATATATGCGGCAGGATATGTTGAAGACAGTGTACAGAAAGCGGCAAAGGTAAATTATTCACCGTCTGTTCAGACTATGGACCTGATCGGTGTTTGCCCAAATATAAATCAGATTTCGACGGATTATTTGCAGCCGGGAATCAGACTTGAGATAGAAGAAAGATTGAGGGGGAAGAATGAATATTGATGTAACTGGCTACAGGTATTCGGATATAGTAATATATGTTGCCGGAATTCTTGCAGGATTCGGGGAACGGGTTGTGGTAAGCGATTACTCCCGAGATGAAGTCTTGTTTAATTATCTGCCGGAAGTCCGAGGACTGGAAGCAGGAAATGAGATAGAACTTAAAGGCGTAACTTATACCAGAAGGAATAATTGTGAACCTGAAAGCGGAGATATTTTTCACTTTCGAATCTGGGATATCGCAGGATGGATGTCGGGACTTGGAAATCAAAGATACGGCACTTGGGTTTGTGAGAATGATCTCGATAATTTACGGGAATGGCCGCGCAGGGAATTCGGTGATATGAGCCTTTATGTCACAGAGGAAGATCCTGTTCTGGAAAAAAAGATTGATGAGTGCATGAGACTGGCTTCTCTTGACGAAGCAGGCTATTCACAAAGGGATTTGTCAATAGTAGTACTGAGGGACTGTATTAACAATTTCAAATACAGTATGCTTTCGTTGGTGTCCGGAGGCAGCCGGAACAAATATTTGAGACTTCCGTATTCGGAGAAAGACAGGAAAGCGGAACTGTATCTGTGCAGCCGTGAGGATGCACTCACAAAACCTGTTTCGGAAAAGATGGCAGCCCTTCTTGAACAGCTCGTGATAAAAATACGCCCGGGTACCGCTGCTGGGGAATTTGAGCGTGCATATAGAACGGTGATGAGAGGCGGTGCCAGATGAAAGTAGCATTTTGGTCACCCTTACATGGTACGGGGACAACATCAAGTTTGCTTGCAATTGCTGCGACTATGGGCTACAAGTATGACTCAACGATTTTGCTTACGCAGACTCATTACAATTTTAATAACCTTGAAGCACCACTGCTTAATGAAAAATACGGTGTCAGTGACAGGAACGTTTTCATTAGCAAAGGAATCGATGCATTAATCAAATATTATAAGTCCGGAACGCTGACCGATGATGCGATTGACAGCTGCACCATAGAAATCGATGATAATCTTTCGCTTTTGACAGGTACTAAGCAACTGGCCAGGGCAACTTATGAGGATGAAATGCTTCAAAGGCTTATAGGACAGATTTTAAATTGTGTGGAAGCCTATTACGAGTATCTTTTTATTGATGTCAGTTCCGGTGCGTCAGAATCGGGGCTAAAGATACTTCAGGATGCGGATGCAATTATAGTCACTTTGAGGCAGAGCAAAAACGATATCAATACTCTGGTAAACAGTGAAGTCTTTAAAATGCTGGGTGAGAAAAAAATATTCTATATCTTATCTGAGTATGATTCAAATTCTAAATACAATCTCAAAAATCTTCGAAGCATCTATAGCTTTTTAAATGCGAATAATTCGGTCACTATTCCATACTCTACTTCGTATAAGGACGCAATTTATGATGAGAAAGTCTGTCATTTTATCACATCGGGGCTGAGGAACGGCTTACAGGGAAATGATTATTTCTTCACTTGTGTTGACAAAGCGGCAGATGCAATTGCAGCGTTGGCGGAAATGAAGGGTGGTGGCAAATGAATTTCTATGCGGCTTTTGTGATTTTGGCATTGACGGCTGATGTCCTGGCAGCAGCAATAATGATGAGGAAGAAGACCTCACGAAAAGTGCAGCAGGTGCAGATCGGAGATTTCTCAGAAACGCTGGAGAGACTTCGACAGAGTATAAATGATTTTCTGGATACCGATTATTCGGACGTAAGACTTAAAAAAGATGAGGCGGATAAGAGCAGGCGTCAGCAGACAAAACTCAGAGTTTGCATCAGACAGGCTTGCCTTGGTGACACAGGATCTGCCGAATATTTGAAGGAACATATCAAAGAAACTCTTCAGCATAAACTCGGAATAGGAGAGCGGAATATTTGCAGCATTATTTCCTTCAACGATTCGAGATATATGAGTGCGGCGGAATTGTTTGAGTATATGTATATGATTTTTAAGCGGAAATACGGTGTCCATGTTTTCAGGCATATGGAGGAAGAATTGAAGATGATTCACTGCCGTGATGATTATAATTGTGGATTCTGTGTGTCTGAGGGTGATATTAGGAGAGCATATTCAGAATGTGAGTACAGAGGCAACTATGCGGATATGCTTGAAACGCTTACTCAGCGATGCTTTGAGAAATTGTACGGTCATGATTCTGCGGATTTGCTGATTTCAGACAGCGATATAGATGGGGTTTCGGGAGGCGTCGGAGGGAGAACAAGATACGAATACAACTATCTGGAAGAACTGCTTAATCCGAGGCCTGAAGATAAGGATGTATGCAATTCTTATGATGTCATCTACTGCGTATACAAGGGAAAACTGATACGAATGAAGTTCTTGGGATTCGGAAGTGAGCAGACTCTCGAAAGGGTTGTGAAGAATCTGTATCGCTACAATTCAAGATATACGCTTTCTAAGAGAAATCCTGTACTCCAGGCGACCTTGAAAAATAATTCAAGAGTTGTTGTAGCAAGACCTCCGGTGTCGGACAGCTGGGCCTTCTATGTCAGAAAATTTACAAGCTCCGATGCAAAAAAAATAGAGTCGCTTATTACAGACCGCAATTCGGATAAAGTAATTGCGCTGCTAAAAAGCATAGTGGAATCCGAGAGTAATTTTGTAATCAGCGGAAACACCGGCGGAGGGAAGACTACTTTGCTTAAATCACTTATCGGATATATTAATCCTCAATATGCGCTTCGTGTGATCGAATCTTCTTTTGAACTTAATATCAACAACCTCTATCCGACAAGAAATGTTCATGCGATGCAGGAGAGAGGTGATTTTACTATTTACGATGCAATTACGGCCAGTAAAAAAATGGATACCGACGTATTGATTCTGGGAGAAGTTAATGAACCCAAGGTTGCAGGAGCATTTATTCAGGTTGCTCAATCAGGCTCGCGAATGGCGATTACTACTCTCCACCACGAGACGACAGGGAAACTCATCGAATATCTGCGAAATGCACTGGTATCGGAATTTGGGATTTCAGATGTAAGGGTTGCGGAAAAGCAGGTGGTTGATTCGATTCAGTTTGATGTGCATATGGTGCACGATGTTTCGGGACATCATTTCATTGAGAGAATTACATAGATAATTCCATATAAGAACGGCCCATATCCCAATACTTTGGAGGAAGCTCAAAAGGAGTTTTACAAAAGAACTACGAATGCGCAGCTGTATGAGCTTAGAGATATTGTCCGGTTCGATAAGGACTCCGAAGCATACATCATTGCTCCTGATGCGGAGAGCTTATTGAACCTGCAAAGGGAGGCAGTCGGATGATGTCACTTTATGTTTTGGCATATGTCTTATTTGCTATATATGCGGCAAGGACAGAGATTTTTTATCACAGGTACTTTAAGCGTGAAGTCACATTCCTGCATCAATTTGATGATTTTTTAAGCAGGGTCAGACATTTCTACTACTATACCGGCTCTGCGGAGGATGCCATATATTACAGCATCGAGAAAACCGATTCGGGGCTTAGATCTATGGTGGAAGAACTGCTCTCAAAGCTTGAAAGCGAACACAGCAGGGAAGAAGTCAGTTCATATATTTCAGATAAGCATAAATATATGAAACTATTTGCTTCATTGGTGCTGCTGGTTTCGGAAAACGGTGATTCGGAGGACGAAAAGGGGTCGGTATTTCTGGACTCTGTTATGCAGCTAAGGAGTGATATTCAGGATGAAATCCGATATTTGGAGAGAAGGAAACACCGATTTACGGGATTGTGTGTTACAGCTGCCTTGCCCGCGGCATCGGTACCGGTGATTGCCGCATGGGGAAGCAATACGATATCAACTTTAAATGTGTTCTACAAAGGACGAGGCGGAAGTTTAATGCTTGCTGCGATATTGTCGATAACTTTCGGGTGCTATAGAGCTTTGGTTTATTTACGCAGAGGGAAAAGAAATACGGAAGTGAAATGGGCTGAAGAAACTGAAAGAGTAAGTTTCCGTCTTGTGGTTGCGGGAACAGCTTCGATAATTATGCTTCTGGTTCTGGCAGCAGGACATGAATCGGCAAAAGCATTGCTCAAAACGGATATATCTGAAATATCGGATATGGTAGGCAGTGCGGACAGCCGGCAGTTAAAAGCTCTGGAAGCAGCAATTCCGGTCTACACGGTAAAGTATATAGAGAGGGAACTTGAGGCAGAAAAGGAGGAACTTACAGAGCTGCTTTTGTCTGCGGAGAATGTGCTCAGCCAAAAAACAGCGGAAGAATGTGCGGACTATATATTAAGCAGAGTGAAGAAATATCGTAAGGAGAAAATTGATGCGAAGGATGTTCTGATTATCCTGATTGTGTTTGTTTTGACGTATTTTATGACTGATTTTGTGAGGGCTTTTGTAAAACTGCTCAGTGATGAGGGAAAGCAGGAGGAAATAATGCAGTTCCAAAATCTTATTCATATGCAGAAGAGAGTTCCGGGAATAACACCGATAGAGATTCTGGAGAGCATGGAAGACTTTGCTTATTATTTTAAAAAGCCGCTCAGACAATGTATAAACGAATATTGCATCGATGAACGCGCAGCACTTACAAATATGGCAACGGAGCAGTCATATACCGGATTTGTTCAACTTATAGATTGCTTTCTGGCGGTTGATGATGCGGGAATAGAGAAGGCCTTTGATGAAGTCAGTGCTGAAATTGACATCTTCAAGGAGAACCGCGAATTGTCGCGAATGATAATTTTGGATAACAATGTGATGCTTGCCTCATTGTTGTCAGTCATTCCGGGAGGAGTGGTTCTGTTTGGATATCTGTTGATTCCGTTTATGACAAAAGCTTTGTCGATGTTCAATACTTATCAGGATACTCTTAAGGAATATATTCATGCATCGTAGGGAGAATAATGAAAAGAAACCGATTTGATATAGCACCTCAGGCTTTGTTGCTGGCTTCGGGGGTTATTCTTTCAATCATTTTGATTTCCATTATGATTGCACAATTTGATAAAGCCAAATCTTTGTCCGAGGTCGTATCGGGACAGATTATGGAAGCAACACAAAGGCTGAAGAACAGCGAGATCGACAGGTATGACGGAATAGTAATGACAGGTGCGGAGGTTAGGAATTTTTATAAGATGTATCTTACTGAATCCGCAGAGAAAAAATTCGATTACCTGAAAATAGATAACGGAATAAAAGAATACACTTACGATTCGTATAAAAGCTATTCGGGACTGGTGGACCGCGATGCAGACAGCTATATCAATCCCGGAGATCTGTTCAGCTGTGTGGTAAATATAAATGCAAACGGAGTTGTGACGGATGTACACTTTATAAAGCAATTAGATTAGCAGAAAGAGGAGGATATCTATGGGAAGAAGAAATTCAATTGAAATATCCGTAAAAGGACTTGTATTGGCGGTAGTTGTAATAATTGCCCTTGTGCTCAGTGCCATTTCACTTTATATGGTTACTCGTTCCAAGGGGACTATAAATGACGGAAATACTCAGTATTCACAACTGATGAGTGATTATTCGGAGATTAATGCAACCTTATACGACGGGTTGTATGTTTCGGGGGATAAAGTGGTTGATGTAATCGAGGATAATGCAGATGCGTTAAGTGGGGGAGTTATAGTCATAACACTCGAAAACTCTGCCGGAAGTACAAGCGGCACCACAAAAACATATGTTAAAGGTGACGAGTATAAGAAGGCAAATTATGCGCGAAGTGCGGCAGAGTACATCAACCCGTCAGGAACTTTCGTGGGAGCAATACATAAGAATGCAAACGGGATGGTTACCAGCATTACATTTACCCAGACCAACTGATGAGTGCGGATATCGGAAGGGGAACTGCCATTCTGGCAGCGATTGTATTGATGGTTCTGGTACCGATCGGCATAAAAGCCGGACACATTGCGGACGTTATTAATAATGAGATACAACTATGTTTGGATGAATTTGTTGACGTAATACTGATAAATAAAAAGATGACGTCCGCAGATATGGATAAATTGACAGAAAAGCTTGGCTCCCTTCGGCCCGGCATTCAGCTTGATTTGTGTATTGGAAAGAATGCTGTTTGGTTTGAGGAAGAAGTGGGGTTTATCGATAATACTTATGGCGAGATACTGACAGGAGAGGAAATCAAAAACATGTTGGAGGACGACTCTGTGATTTTGCTTTGCGACGGGGACGGTGTGAGTGTTTCGGCTGGTATCCCGACGTTAGGCATCGGAAACGGAAAATATGGGTTACTCGGGACTTCGGTCAGAAGGAAAAAAATCACTTCCGGAGGTGTTGTCGGATGAGAGAAAGTGTTGGGCGGATGCTGCTTGCTTCAGCATCAACAATCCTGTTCTGCTGTGCAGTGATGCTGCTGTTTTATGAGGTAGGGTGCATCTATGAACTATGTATTTATTAAGTTGTGTTTTACAACCATTATCAGCTTACTGTTTTCGATAGCGATAATGATTCCTGTCCATGAAGCAGGGCATCTGATAGGAGGTATTCTATCCGGATACAGACTGACAATGCTTGAAATCTGTGGGTTTAAGCTTATGAAAAGGAAGGGTCGGATAAGCTTTAAGTATAAGCGCAGACTGCCTCCCGGACAATGTATTATGCACCCTAAATGCATAACTCAGAATTGTTTGCCGCTGATTGCCGGAGGGATAGCGGCAAACATTGTAACAGGTTGCCTTTTGCTCATTGGAAGCTTGTTTGTTTCGGGACAGAATCAAATGATTTTTTTGATATGTACCGGCGGAATGAATGTGGCGGCAGGCATAATGTCCTGGACCGGCAGCAGCGATTCCTGTGACGGAAATACACTGAGAGAGATCTTGCATGACCGCAGGCGTACAACTATATATAACAGGCTGATGCTTATCTATACCGAATTGGAGTATGGGAAGGGATATGCGGAGCTTTCGGATTATCTTTTTGAATCGACGGATATATACAGCAGTTCTTTATCTGCGGAACTGGCAATGTTCAGACTCATGAGGACGGTTGCGTGCTGCAAAGAAGGAACTTCATTCGTCAATGAAGTTAATGCCGCAAAGCTTAAGTATGAGAAGCATGGCAGAAACATGGAGATTGAGGGGGGAATGCCCGGTGAATGAACCATTGGGGATATTTGCCGATATTGCTGCTGCAATAATAATTATGTTTATTTTTCCGATTGCTGTTTGCTCATATGTGGCAGATGAAATTGAAACCGATTATATTAAAATCGCAGCAGATGAATTTACCGGTGAAATCTGCAGGTTCGGATATCTTGACGAAGAACAATATTTGTCATTTGTATCGAGTATAAGCGGACGAAAGAAATGGGATATTACGGTTGAAGGGGTATTTGACAGATTTGAACCTGTATATGTCAATGGAGATTTTTCAGGTGAGGTAGTATCATATGAAAGTTTTATTCCAATGGAGGTCATCATGGACGGAATCAAGGAAAGAGGGAAATATCAGTTTCGAAATGATGACAGAATTAGAGTAAAAATATTTAACCAAGATTCATTCGGATATGAAAGTTACGGAAGAATAACAGGTATTTGTAAATGAAATTATATCATTTTTCTTTATGCTTTTTAATTGTTGCGGCAATTGCTCTGGAAATTTGCTATGCAAAGGTTACTGAAGAAAAGAGACTTCTTGAGGATAAAACTTTTTTTAATCATACAGTTTCTAAAGCCGTTGACAGTTCTGCAAAGATATTGGCAGGTGCAGGGCCGGGAGGAATAGAGGTGTGTCGTGATGCTGCGTACGAAGCATTTGTAAATACAATTGCAGCCGAAATGGATATTATGGGAAATCCGCAAGCTTCGGAAGAATTAAGTTTCTATATACCTGTGTTTGCTGTAATGGATGAAAATGAGATTTTCATTAATTACTGCGAAATGGAAGATAAAAAAGACTTATCGGATAAGTGTTCGAGAAGGACATGGGCTGACCCGATTTCAAGGGACGATGTCGCAGTGGAAAAGGCGTTGCAGCATTATTGCAATGATCACAATAAAATTGCGGAGGCCTTTGGCATCGACTATGTTTTTTCTATGCCCACGGAAGAAGGGCGGCACTTTGTCAGAAGCAGCGAAGGGCTTCTGGTATTTGCACTGTTCCAAGGATATCCGATAGGAACGGTTTCGGGTCACCATTACAACCGCTTTGCTTATTCGGGGTGTGGAATCAAATTGCAGAATAAATATTATGTCGATTTGGACGAGAATAAATCAAAACTCATATTTCATGCTGAAGGCTGTTCATATTTGAGTGACATCTCCGAAGTTTATTATTCAAGAAAGGAAGCCGCTATGCGGGGAGCGTATGAGTGCTCCTATTGTTTGGGTGAATGAAGATGAAAAAAATATTATTCGGTATAGTAATCTGTTTGTTTGTCCTGTGTTCGAAGGATTATGTCTACGCGGCATCCTCTGTTACGGGAAAGGCATTTTTTAAGATGCTTAATGAGGCAGCACAAGAGCACAATAAACAGATTGACTTTGCTGCTTTCCTGAATGAACTAAGAAGCGGGAAAAAGCTTACGCTTTCGGATGTTTCAAGGATTGTCGCCGGTGTATTGGTTCAGTTCGGGGAAGATATGCCAACAGATTCAAAATCGAAGTATATATTAACTGATCGATTGTCTTTAGACGATAATGTATCCGACGCAGATGCGATATATTTGGCACAACTCTATTCAAAGGGTTTGATTAAAGGAGACAGTATCGGAACATGCTGCCCAAAAAGGAGTATAAATTCTTCCGAGCCGATAGGAAAGAAGGAAGCCAAAGGGATAATAAGCCGCTTGTTTAATGAAAATCAGCGCTATCGTTTGACAGAGGATTATCAGCTGATCCGAATTGATACCGCATCTTATCCGAAATTCTCCGACTATTATTCTTATATTCTTGAAGACTATCCGAATGAATACTATGATACAGTTTTTAACTTTATGGTGAATCAGGCGGTTCCTGAGAATGCGCTGACGAACAGACTGTGGAAGAAATACGGATGTACGACTTACAAAAACTATATGACATGGGATACCGCTTTCTCCAAAATTCCTTATTCTGCCAGAAGAAACATGTTGCTGAATTACGATTCAAAAGACCGATTGGGAATATATTCCTCTTATATTTTTCCGCACGAATACGATAAGTTTGCAAAATGGAGAAACAAAAAGACCGGATACCTTGGAATGCCTTTGACCGCGGATGGAAAACAGGAAATGGCAGACGGAGCAGCAGACTTTGTGATGCATGCTCTTAATGTAGATTATCGTACCATTGATAAAGACCTTGATTGGCAGGATTTTATGCTGAAGCAAAATATAACCGTGGAGGAGCTGCACGATTATATCAGTGAGTGCAAAAAAGACGAACTTATAATTGAGTGCTCTTTCGCAGCAGCAGATAAATCTGCAGTGTATTTTGATCGAACACCTTTTACTTTCAAATTTTGCGAGGGAGTTGTCCGGGTTTATGCTCAATATAGGATAGTGAACGACAACGGAAAAGCTTTTGACGGAGGGAATCTTTCCATTGGATTAGGCGGAGGGAGAGAGTGCCTAAGAGACACGACAATCGACGAAGCCGGAGAACGTTATATTGCAATCCGAAACGATAAGCTGCAGGAGGGATATTTTGATATAGGTGTTTTGGGGAACGGCAATGTAGTTGCGTCGATGATAAACAATCTCAGATACCGTTGTCCATATATTGCTGTATTCGGGTATCCGTGCGAATTTCCTGTGAATTATCCCGGGACATATACCGTGAAAGGTATGATTACCCATGTCAGAAAAGGTATATCTTTTGATAAATATATGGAGAAATGGGGGTATTTGTACTGAAGCGCGGCAGAAATGAGTACAGCCCCGGAACGGCAGTGCTGAGGATAATACTTTTATGCTGTCTGCTGTTTTTTGGAGGATATCTTGAGAGAACGGAAGCATCATCAACACCGGGGATAGATGACGATGCAGTTATCACCGTTGAACAGGCAGGATCTATAGCAGCGTCAAAAGGTATTTACGGCTGGGATTCACGAGGTGCGATTTTTCGCTATTCATCAAGGGGAGGTGAAATAAACGGTGATTTGGGTGAAATCTTGTTTTGTGATCAGAGCGGAGAGCGCAAATGCTTTATTTGGGATTCGTGGGGAATGAAATTCCCCGATTGGTGGACCAAAATGCTGGCGGAAAGGATAAGGGCAGAAGCGCCTGATGGACAGATCCCGGCAATCAGACGGGCATTTGAACAATCTGTCGATTTTGAATGCTACTGGATTATTGCAATAGGTATAAAGAGTGAGAAGGCTGGCGGAAAATTGTATAAAACGCTCAGAGAGGACAATACCTTAAGAGTTGCATATAATGTAAATCTGAATAAAGAGACTGTCCCGGAGAAACTGTTCCGAGGGAATCAGATGTATTCTTCACTTTCGGACATCTTAAAAAATGAATCGTGGGGGTCGGATTCACAAAGAACATTTGCGGAGAGAAATCCGTATACTTTTTCGGTCAGAATTAACTCATATGATATAGACTTGCGCGCAACGAATTGCAGAATCTGTGCGGAACGCGGATTGGCAACCGGAGATGAAAAATGCAGTCACACATCAAAAGGAGAATACTTTAATGACAGACTACCGATTTGCTACAACGGTGTATCATATTGGGGCGGAAAAAGTTTTGCCTGGGAAGGTCAGAGTGTAACTTACAATCTCCCTGAATATGAAGGATATGAAAGAAAACCGAAGCTTGATATAGTTTCGGGAACTAATTCGTCACCCGCAGCGGGAACGGTAAGGCCCGCTTCAGATTACTGTCATATTTTTGTGTATAATAAGCAAGAGGATAACAACTCGCCGATTGCTCCCGGTGAACCGGAGCCGACAGTAATTCCCGAACAGCCCGGTGAGCTTATCTCGGAAGACAAAACAATAACGGAAACAGGTTCTGAAGACTGTGGTTTTTCTGCTGTTTTTGCATCTGATATTTTTAATGTCTCGAATGCAATACCGTCAACGGAATCGGTTTATGCAAAAGCACTGGTAAACCGTTTTTTGATAAAAATGAACAGCACAAATGTATCGGGAGTCTGGCCTGTAAATATTGTTCTGGAATTCCCGTATGAGCTTACCTGGAGTGAAATCGATGAAGAAACGGAGGAGGAACTACTTTACAGCAAATCCGGATCGATATTCCGGACGGCAACGGTTTACAGACCATATTCATATAATCATTTGAACTCATTCAGCTATAGTGTGCTCGAATCTATTAATCTGGGCAATTCTGCTCTTAATCCAAGCAACCTTATTCTGACACCTGAGATGATAGGTGCTTCTATGCCCTATTGCAGTGAACCTGTGGTATATGGGGGAACTATGCCCGGAGAAGGCGGAAACATTAGGCTGCCGACAGGTTTTTCCTCACAAATAGTATTACCGACACTGTATATTTCAGGGGAAGGAGAAGAGCCTGAACCGCCTGATATAAGTGACAGTCTTGTTTTCGGAATTGCGGAAGGAGCCGTTAGTCAGCTGGAATGCCGTGATGATGAGGTAATGTTCGACGGAAAAAATCTGCTGGGGAATTCTTCTTGGCATACATACGGAGGAAATGCGGTTCAGATCGGAACTCCCAAGCCGGACAGGCTTGTTTTTGATACTTCGAAGATGTGGGGGGCTGATGCAATATATATTCCTGCAGATGTACGCAATGGGCGATATTACAGTGCTCCTGCTTTGGTGAATTATAGGACTGTGGTTGATTACGGCGGAAATACGATTAGTTATAAATCGACTGCTGAGGTTAATGATATCTTTGTACATACACCGGTTCTATGCAGAATTGAACTGGCTGAATGTAATCCACAAAAGCCAAATCAGTATTTTAATCAGGAATATGATAAAACTCGCAATGATTCGTTTGAACTTATATCCGGGAGCAGTGACTCAATGGGAAGCATTGGGCACGAAGAAGATACATGCGATTTCTATATAAGTGTAAGTAATATAGGAAGTCACTCAATATACAGCGATACACTCGGAATCGATTATGATTTTGGCGGAAATCGAAGCGGAAAGAACGGTGGAAGCTATGTGATGATTAATGAAATAAGGTTTTCGTTTGATGTATGTGTTGATGTCGCTAACGACAAAGACAGGGCAAATGATGTGATACTGACGGCAGATGTCTGGCACCCGATAAGCCATCGGCTCAGGTTATATTTACCCGATTATGTGCGGGAGGGTGATTACACAGCCGAGGCGAGGAGCAGGGCTGTCAATTCGAATTCTCGAAGCGATTTTACCTTTGTAAGTCAGAAATACGGGAAGCCTTATATGCGATTTAACAGTAGATATGAGGACTATGTTGCTGCCGATGCGGTTAAATTTCATGTAAGCGGAAAAGTGTTTGGCTTGAAGCTTGTGGATGTAAATTCCGAAGCCGAATGGAAAGATGTTTTTAAAAAGGAGGTGGTAAAGTGCAAGGACGGAACACTGATGAAGAATCTGCCGGAAGGGAGGACTGTAGAAAATGACCTTCATAAGTATAGATTTTACTATACTGTCGGGTCAAATAATGAGCTTGGATTGTTTACCGGAAGACATGAACGATTTGTGCTTCCGCTTCTTAAAGGGAGCAGTCCGAATATGAAAGCACAGAACTCTGGCATCTTAAAGCCGGGATATTTGTGGACATATGAGCTTCAGACCTGCGGAAGCAGGATGAATGAACCGGGTTCACATATTGATATCGATGTTAATTTCGGTTATGTTCCCCAGGATAAATGGGAGAGAAGGTCGGCTGAAGTTTTTTATTCGGAAAGCATTAACAACATTCGACATGGGTATATAAAGATAGGAGGTGAAAAAGATGATGAGAATATTCACTGTAAATATAATAACAACGGCGAACTAATAGCAAATTATACATATAAGCGAATCAGAATAGATCAACCTGTCAATGGATGGGGGAATTCTGATAACAGGCTTGTATGGGAATTTGATTATTCACTTCCTGAAGCGATCGTTGTAAGAGAAGAGAATAATGTAAAAAAAGAAGGATATCTTATAATCAATTTTTCTATTACTGCTTTTGATAGCAGGAACAATCCTGTTTCTGCATATCAATCTTCGACCGGATATTGCAATATGTGGGCAATGGAAGGTTCGTCTTTGTTCCGAAAAGATTATTACGGAAAAAATTTCGCATTAGATTACGGAGATGTAACGGTGATTGATTTAGCCGACTTGAAGAGGAACGACTATAGAGTGGATCATCGATACTAGTTTGGGGGAAATATGAAGATGAATAGGCGAATTGCACTGCTGATATTTATGGGGGTTTTGTCGGTATTCATATTATTTATGTGTTTAATAAAGGTTTGGGGAGTAGAAAAAAGGCAGTCGGGAAAAATGATCAGAACAAAGATTGACCTTGATACTTCAGCAGCTGAATGGAATGGTTCGTTACCCGTTTCGGGAGAATATTCTGCTGCGAAAGCCGAACAAATAACAATACCCGGATATGCGAATCTGGTTATTGGAGGTGAGGAGAATGCAGTACCGCTTATCAATCCTTCGGGAAACAACGTGTATATGGTTTACAGCATCTCGCATCAAGGCAGGGAATTGTTTAAGACCGGGGCGATTACACCCGGGACAGCTGTTGACTGCAACTTGGCTAAAATACTTGAACCGGGTGAGTACAATCTAAAAGTATTGATTTCGACTTATGATGTTGAAGACTTTGAGCCATGTAATGGGGCAACTATGGATGTAAATGTAAAAATCAAATGAATTATTGAAAGGGGGGAGTCGAATCAGATGAGTGATTCGACAAAGAAAGATGAGAAAAGTATATAAATTAGCTTCTGCCGTGCTTACAGGGGTATTGGTAATGGCATCGATGTCTACGTCAGTCTGGGCATCAAATGCAGTATCGGACAGTCAGGCAAAGAATGATTATTATCTCGCATCGGAGGTAAATTTACGCGGCGACAATCAGTGTGATGTCGAAGCAACAAAGGGATCGGCTTTTATGGTAACGATTCCCAAAAAGATAATTCTTAGCGGCAACGGTGAAGGTTCTTATTCTGTAACGGTAGATGCAAATCTTGCGGGAACTGAATTTGTAAAAGTATCTCCTGTGGCAAAAAACGGAGGATTTTTTCTGAAAGAATCCGGTGGAAAAGCTGATATTGGGTATACCGTCAAACAGGAAAAGCAAATATTTATCGCTAACGGATCCTTGTCGGCATTCAATGAGACAACAGGTTCTGATTGCGAAGAACTGAAGGCCCCCGACGCATCGGGAAAGGTAGGAGACTATGTTGTATCGGTTACGGGAGGAGAAGCAACGACCGTAGCCGGAAGCATCACAGCACCGGATATTACTGCCGGAAACTGGTCGGGCGCGTTTGACTTTAGTATATCTCTGGCCGCCAAAACAAATTGAAAATGAGATGCATGTTGTATATCTGAAATCTGCGAAAAAATTGCAGACAGAATTTCAAATAAGGAGGACGTTATCGGTAGAGACACAGACTGATAATACATATTGTTTGTTGAGAAAGTTTTTATCATTGGCTCTTATAGTGACTGCTGCAATATGCTGCTTTTCAGGCGTATTGGTTAATGCTTCCGTTGGCGATTCTGCATCACAAACTGAGTACACTGCGAGAATATTTAATGGCGTATCGGATACCAGTGAATGTCTTATCGAAGCATCACGTCATGAGCAGTTTATGGTAACCATCCCCAAGCGTGTCGTACTTGACGGCAGGCTTAATACTGCAAGCTACAACGTAAACGTAGCAGGCGACATCTCGGGTGAGCAGACCGTAAAGGTAGTACCCGATGCATCATTCACCATGAACGAAGCTGGCGGTAAGGCACCCGTTACAGCTACCGTAACCCAGGCAAAGACCACATGGGATTTTAGCGACGTAATGGTATTAAGCGCTGATAAATCAGCTTACGTTGGTACCGATGCAGCAGGTGACATTGCAGCACCTCTTACAGCAGGTACCTGGAGCGGCCACTTCTACTTCAATATCAAGCTTCTTGATAAGGGCGATGCTGCAGGAGAGAAGACCGTTATGAGCCTTCCCGGATACTACAAGCCTGATGGAACATTTGTTGACTGGGATTCATTTATTGCAGGATATCCGGATGCATTGGAAACTGAGGGAAATGGAAGGCTAACTATAGTCGGAAAAGATGATGCAACCTCTTACTTTGCTGACCTTTCGGGATCCTTGGTTCTTACTCACGATATAAAGGTAATCGGTATGGAAGCTTTTGCAAAATGTGAAAAACTTGAATTTATCGCACTTCCCGGGGTAACAGCAATACTCGATGGAGCCTTTTACGGCTGTACAAATCTTAAAACTATAGTTTTAGGCGATGATACAACGGAAATCGAGATATGTACTTTTGAAAAATCGGGTATTGAAAGTGTTTACTACAGAGGAATCGAATATTCATCGGCAAGAGCAACTCTGACAGCATTCAGTGCTAACGGAATCGAACTTGACGAGTGGACATTCTATGGCCTCGAGTCAGCTTTCATGGACATTGATATTGAGTAATCAGCGGTCATTGAAATACATGGGGACATAGAAGTGTCCCCTGTATTTTACAAATAAGTACAGGAGAAAAAAGAATGTTTAAGGGAATTAAAAAGAAAGTTGCCAGAGTCCTGGCACTTGTCATGGTGACTGCACTCAGTATGAACATGTTCACAACAGATGCAGATGCCGCAATGACAAGACAGTCGGAAATCCACAGCGGAGAGCTTTCCGACGGAATCAGCCGTCTTAATAAAAAGACAAGCGTAAAGCAGAAGCTTGATAACGGCTTATATTGTACTGACATAGGCACAGCAGAAACAGAAGCAGCCATTAAGAATGCAGTTATTTCATATGCAACAAACATGGCCGGAAACGCATCAAGCGTTTCGGATGCTTATTCACCCGGAAACTTTACCGTAAGTATTTTTGAATCGGAGTTTATTGCTCCCGTAAACGGAACATTAAGTAATCCCGAAGGTACTGACGGCAGCTATAAGTATTCACTGCTTTACAGATGGAAGCAGAATAAGGATTACTTAAACTATAGTACAGCTCTTGGCGCAAGAGCAAACGGTATCACAAGACCTTATATTTTTGCGATGTATATCCCCGGAGTAACAAAGGCAAATAATACAGCAACAGCAGCTGTTAACACTATTATTATTCCTGCCAAGAGTTACTGCGATATTCATGGCCACGAATGCGTTGAGTCATGGATCGATGATTCGACCACAGCTACATGTACCATACCCGGCAAGATTAAGGTGATGGGCCGCTGTGGAGCATGCGGTGACGAGTACATAATGGAAGAGAGCGATACAGAGTTATTTGCTCATGAATACGAACTTATAAACCACGTTGATCCTACCTGTGAGGATGATGGATATGATGTATATGCCTGCAATGAGTGCGGTGAGTCATATACCTGTACAATCCCTACATACGGCCATGTAATCGGAAGTGATTACGAAGAAGAAACAATCGAAGTTGCGGCACCTATGGCTTTTTCAGCTGCAAGAATGATGGCTCGAAGCGCAGCACCTTCCATCACACAGACAATCTGTTCATTTACATGTCCCAACTGTAATGAAAAGGTAGTTGAGAATGCAGATACATTCCATGCTCATGTAATTGAGAATGTAAGGGTTACCGAGAATCCCACATGTAAGAAAACCGGTAAAAAGGCCGGAACATGTTCGGTATGTGGTGAGGAATTTGTCGAAACAATTCCAATGCTTGCGCATTCCGTTGATTTAAGATCAAATGCGGGAAGCGGAGACTGTTCAAACAAAACAACATCTGTAAACGCCGGAGCTAAGAAATGTACAGTATGTAACAGCAATGTTAAAAGCAAGGATCTCATTACAGCAAATGAGCAGATCTATAACATGGCTGCTCACAAGGGCGCATCAGCCAAGTACATCTTAAGCGGTACCGAATGTACCGGCATCGTATATTATGATGCATGTTCAAACTGTATCGACAGACTTAACGGAATGTCAGCTGAAAATGTAAAGAAGGCATACAGCGCATCAAATGTTGCAGCCAAGATTGAAGCGGCAACAAAGTCACATGACTATGTACTTTCAAATACAATCAAAGAAGCCTCATGTTCAGATTGCGGCGTATTTGAATTTACCTGTGACAACTGTGGTGACGTTCTTGTTCGTCATTCAGAGCCCGTAGCTCATAACTTCTCAGTAGAAGTATCTGATACAGCTACCTGCGAAGCAGACGGCGTAAAGACAATCAAGTGCGCTGACTGTGATGCAACCGAGACTGAATTCTCACCTGCACTCGGACATGACTTTGGCGAATTCGTGGTAACTGCAGAGCCTGCATGCGATGCAGAGGGCACAAAGGAAGCACACTGCTCAAGATGTGATGCTGTAAAGACAGAGAAAATCCCTGCATCAGCTCATAAGTCAGGTGCACCCGTAACCGAGAATGACAAGGAAGGCACTGATTGCCGGCACTTCGGTACATATGAAGAAGCTATTTACTGTACAGAGTGCGGTGAGGAAATCAGCCGTGTACAGAAGAATAATACTGTAAAGGGACCTCATACACCCGGCGCAGCTGCAGATGAGAACATCGTGGCACCCGGTTGTACAACAGACGGTTCGCATGATGAAGTAGTACGATGCAGCTTATGTAACAGCATTCTTTCAAGCCTTGCGAAGACAGATGCTGCAACAGGACATACTCCCGGTGAAGCAGTAAGAGAAAATGAGACAGCATCAACCTGTAATGCAAGCGGAACATACGATGATGTAACTGTATGTACGGTATGCGGTGAGGAATTATCAAGAGAAACAAAGACACTTCCTTTAAGCGCACATACATACGGCGAGTATGTATCAAACAATGATGCTACATGTTCAGCTGACGGAACAGAGACAGCAACCTGTACAGCATGCGGCGATACCGTTACAAGAGCAATTCCGAATTCAAAGACAGCTCATAAATATACGAAAGCAACAAATATTAGATGGACCGGCGAGAAAACTGCAGAAGCGTATGTTAAGTGCGATAACTGTGGTCAGACTGCGTGGGTTCATGCAAATGTATCGAGCCGTACCGTTGAGGCCGGAACATGTACTACAGCGGAACTTATAGAATATACTGCATCCAAATACAATATGTCTGTAAAAAAGCAGGTTCGCGGCAACCTTAAACCTAACAGACATACCGGAGAGACTGAGTTTACAGAGACTCGGATCGCTGATGTTTGCGGCGGACATAATACAGACGTATACACCTATAACTGTTGTGGTGCAATCGTTACTACTGAAGGCGATATAACTGAACACGTTGGCACACCCGTCAACGGCGGAACTGCTGACTGCCATACCAAGTGTGATGCTTGCGGCGAAGTACTTAGCACAGAACACAGCTTTACCAATAAAGGTAGTGTAGAGGCAACTCCCGACACTCCCGCAGGATATTTATTCGCATGCGATTGCGGATACTCGTATATCGAGGATCACGTTCACGAGTACAACAATGTAACATCATTCAGATGGAACGGAAATACTTCAGCAGAAGCATATGCAGAGTGCCAGTGCGGTGAGGGAGAATGGATTCCCGCAGCAGTAACATCTGCAGTAACTACCGAAGCAACCTGTGCATCAAACAAGGTGACTACTTATACCGCAACTGCTCTTGGCGTAAGCGAGAGTAAGAATGTGGTAGGTGAGAAGAATCCTTCAAACCATACCGGCTCAAAGAGAGTGACAGGTTCATATACTCCTTCTACATGTGGCGCATATGGCTCAGTAACATATACATATGACTGCTGTGGAGCACAGACGGGAGAATCAGTATGGTATGACCATATCGATCCTTGGTGTTATGGCGGAACAGCGGATAAGCATTATAAGTGTGGTAAATGTGGAGTAAAAACCAGTGATGACCATCAGTATGTGAATAAAGGCTATGTAGCAGCAACATGTACTGAGCCCGCAGGAGACTTAATGGTATGCTACTGCGGACATTCGTATGTTAACCATTACGATGAGAAAACTATACCTCATACCGTATGCAGTTGGACAGCTGTAAGCGGAAAGTGTGAGAAGGTTGGTTACTGTACAGACTGTGGAGAATCAGTAACAGAAGTAGAGCATCATGAAGAACCTTCAAGTTTCGTAACCTACAAGGCAAGAGACTGTACAGAGCAGAACAGCGTTACGTATAACTGCTATTGCCATGCTGAGCATTACTATGAGACCTATGGATGCGGCCCTCATAACTTTGATCGCAGCAGCTATAGCGGAAGTAAATGTACAGGTATGACCATATGGGAAGAGTGCGGTTTATGTGGTGCACAGCAAAATGTTCGTACAGTAGAAGGAACCGGTCATAGCTGGCCTACAAATTACGAGACTCAGAGTGCTTATTTTGCAGGTTTCACAAGCAATGGGGATGGAACTCATAAAACAATGAAAAACTGTATGAATGGATGTGGAGCTACATCGACATCCACGCATAGCTGTGCGTTTGAAGTGAGCTCAGTTACTAAAAAAGACACTTGCGAAGAGACAATTATTTATACCACTCGTAGCTGTAGTCACTGTGGATATAGCTATGAAGATATTGAGCGTAGAACAGGCCATTCTAATCACCATTTTATTCTGAAAAGCTCTGTAGCCGGTGCGAATTGTTTAACAAGAGGTTCTTCGACATACATTTGTGCAGCATGTGGCACTGAAAAAACTGAACTTGAGGGCCCGGGCCCTCACATCTATTCATACACCCATATCTCAGGAAGCTGTGATAAGGTAGGTACATGTACTTTATGTGGAGCTAGTACAGGTACGGTTCCCGGAGCACACAAGAAAAACAGTGCTACAAAATCCGTTGTATATGCTTCAGACTGTCGTTCGTATAATCAGGTTTACTACACCTGCTACTGTGGCGCTCAGTCGTACCAGGAGAGCGGAAGCAAGACAGGACCTCACTCATACAACAGTAAGGGTAAATGTGTTTACTGTGGGGCTTCAAAGACTTCATCAGCCAGTGTTATGGCACTTGGAATGTTGTATAACGACGATGTATTCGATAGTTACAGTGACGCATATGAAGATGAACTTATAAATGCATTGGATAACGGACTCATAACTGAAGAAGAGTATCTTGCAGCACTCGGACTTATAATATGTGACGGATGTGTACATGAACATGGTCCCGAACTGAAAGAAAAAGTCTTTGGTGAAGACCACAAGCTTGAACTCAAGGAATTTGAATTCGGTAAGCTTGAGCTTCCCACAGAGGATGAAGTAATCGAATCAGAAGACAATGAATTTGATGAAGTAATCGAATCTGAAGAAACGGAAGTAATCGATGAGAATCAGGATGAGGCAGCTCAGGCTGATGAATCTGAGGAGCTTGTCGAGGAAGCTGAAGTAACAGAGGAAGAGGTTATTGAAGAGGCTGAAAAACTGAGCCTGTTGAGGTAATTGAATCAGTTGTAACTGAAGAAGTAGCTTAAGTAATAAGGTATTAAGGAGGAGGTGTTTTGCCTCCTCCTTATTTTTGAATACTTGTAGGAAGCAGAGCAATATTGTTATGAAAAAATGATGAAAACGGGAAACAAAAATTAATAGATATTTGACAATATGTTGAATACGACATACAATATGAACAAGAGGTATGATGTATTGATAGAAATTGAGTTTTATGATACAGACGATGGAAGATGTCCGTTGCAAGAATATTTAGATTCTCTTGAACCTAAACTTTTAGCCAAGACGCTTAGAACCATTGATTTGCTTGAAAATAATGGAATATCTCTTCGGGAGCCTTATTCCTGTTCTTTAGGCGGAGGAATATTTGAACTTAGAACTAAGCAGGGAACGGATATAACAAGGATAATATATTTTTTCTATGCCGGGAATAAAGCTGTTCTTACTAACGGATTCACAAAAAAGACGCAGAAGACGCCTAAGTCAGAGCTTTATATTGCAAAAAAGTATAAAGCCGACTATGAAAGGAGGTATCAGCATGAGTAAGTATAAGGACTATAAAAAAAAGGTGCTTAACAACCCTGAGGTAAAAAATGAATATGATGCTCTTCAGCCGGAGTATGACTTAATCCAGGCTATGGTAGATGCAAGAACCAGTCAGAATATAACTCAAAAGGAATTATCAGAAAGAACGGGGATTACACAGGCTGATATCAGCAGAATCGAGAATGGAACAAGAAACCCAAGTCTTGCCATGCTAAAGAGAATTGCAGCCGGATTGGGTATGCAATTAAAGTTAGAATTCGTGTCGACTTCCACAGAACGTTAATACAGTAGATTTTTATTGTACTTTTATTGAGATAAATAAATCTGTAATGAATGGAGCAGTCTTCTTATACAGATATGAATGATATATCCCCGGCTGGAATCGGATGTAACCCGAAAGCCGGGGATTTGGATTTTAGCGAATTATAGAAGTAAGTGTTACCGAATAGGACATAACCTACAGCTTACGCCCATATACTATTATGCTGCTCTGGAAGAAGAGGTATTAACGGATGTAGAAATACATAGACTTATTATATGGTCTATCACCCGAGACACTAGCGAATTGTTCGTCAGGGATGCAGAAAAAACGAATATTATGTCCAGTTTCATCAATGATATTATTTTTCGAATCTATTCGCCCTTCTGCGGATGAGTCATCAACTTGAACATCTATGTGATAATACTTTTTATTCAGCAAAACCTTATTCCACACATGTGATGAATTGTTCTGTTTATCATTTCGAAATCCAAGATAAGTTAAAAATAACATCATAGTGCTTGCATATGACGAACACGTTCCTTCGCCATAAAGAAGAATTCCGTGAACATCCCAATATTGATGATGTTCGTAACTCACAACCTGATATGCGTCCTTATAATAAGTCGCTATATCACAGATATAATCATGAACATACTTGATTACTTCCATATCTGTATTGATTGTTGGATCGTTAAGTATATCAGCCACAACAGGCTTAATCTTATCCATTACAGCCACAGCATCTTCGTAAGTGTAATCATATAATTGACGGAACATCACATGCGCTCCATTTTTTGAGACAGCTTTCTTTGTATCGTCAATAGCTTTCTTAAGGTCATAGCCCTCAATAGTCATGGAGAACATGAGTCTTGTGCCTAAGTCATATGCGAACTGAAATTCCCAATAACCATTATTGCTCTCAGCAAGGGGCGATATTAAATCGAGAAAAGGTGCGTAATCAAAAAAGAGGTCTTGGCAATAGTCGGCGCGCTGGCCTAGTCCGGCATCTCGATACTCATCTATATCTTCACCTTTCATATTCGTAAAAATAATTCTATCTGTACCATGCAGCATCGCATCAATCAGAATCTGCTTTATCTGTGATTTCTTAGGATGGTCATAGGTAACTTCCGGGATCCATTCATATTTCTTCTCATTTACATGAAGAATTCCCCATTCATCATTGGCCTGTTCGTAATCATTGACATTGTATCCGGCTATGAGCTTGCACTGAACCTTTCGCCCGGACGGACAAATCGCGGTGACAACAATATCCTCAGCTACCGACAGGGCAGTGGCGACACCATTCTCATCAATACTGAGAACCTCGGGTTTGTTCGTTTCAAAAATGGTTCCCTCGGGGCCATGGAAATTGAGTGAACGGGGCTGACCGACCATGAGACGGGCAGGATTGTAATCGAAGTACGGGGCTTCTACAGTAACATGGCACTTAAAGGTCTTGCCCTTTTTACTGACAGCGATAATATCCGCTTCACCTGCGCGGTTGGCGGTGACCAGGCCGTTGTCATCGGAATAGGCATATCTTCTAGCGGATGAGCTCCAGGTGAAAGGGCCTTTTGCACCATTGACATTCAGCTGAAAGGTATCACCCTCCCACATATGAAGCTTGGTCTTGTTCATCTTCTTCGCTGCGGCGGAAGCACTTGATTCGGGAATGAGTCCGACCATCAGTACGATGGCGAGTAAAAGAGAAAGAATACTGCGTAACTTATTGTTCATAAGCGGCTCCTTTATTTAAGAAAAATTTCTACGTTATATATATTACTGGGATATCGGGGGACGGGGCGGCAGTTCCGGACAGCCTGCGACTTGTCCGGGAAAGTCGTGATTCTATTATAGCATAGATGGGGGTGCGGGGTGAAGAGGAACGGACCGGGCTTTAGCAGAAGAGTGCGAGAAATCGTCAAAAATTCCTATCGGCAGCAGGATTAAGTGTTCCTAATTCGCACCTGCAGTTCTGTTGCTTAATATATTGCGTATGTAAAATAGAATTATCAAGAATGAAACATCGATGAGATCGGAGGAAACATCATGATAATATTATTTTCAATTTTAATGATAGTATTTTTGTTTAAGGCAATAGGATTTGCGTTCAGATTATCCTGGAACATTTTTAAAATTGCCTTTATGATTTTTGTTATTCCGGCAGTTCTGATAGGGTTATTGTTTACGGTAATCAGTAGCCTTGCAATACCTGCACTGATAATTATCGGAGTCGTGATGCTGCTTAAGGAAGACAGAGGAGCAAATGTTGTTTAAGAGAATTGATTGAATAGTATTAATCGTTGAGTGTGATTCTGCAGGACGATATTACAGTGGATAGGCATTTTGAAGCTTATCCACTTCTTTTGATGATAGGTATTTATAATTTTGGTGAATGGTAATTGGAAGGCGGCTTGGATCACTGTGTGATGATGCGCCTGGGAGAGACCTTTATTTTGAACGTTGAATGCGTGTTTATATATTGAACGAATGGGCCTACCGTGATATAATTATTGAGATTTCATGCACATTTTACAAATCTTTGAGGCATGAACAAGGAGGAAAGATGAAAAAGAGATTGCTTAATGCAATTATGGCTCTTGTGCTCATGTTTGCACTTGCAGTCATTGTAAAACCTTTTGGGGTTTCTGCAGCAACTGTGGCAGCGGATTCTATTTCAGCATCAGCGCCTCAGATAGAGCTTGAGAAGGTACTCACATTTGATATTAACGGTGAGTATAAGTCAGATCTTCGAGTACCCGGAACAAATCTGACATGCTCTTACAAGATTATTGTTCCTGAATCTCAGGACTATACCTTTGATTTCAAGGTATCGAGCAATACAGGTGGATACATTTCAATTTACACCGCATATTTCGAAAAAAAGTATGACAGCGGGTTCTTACAGGCTGATTCATATAGCGATACTAAGTTCCTGAATGCGGGAACCTATTACCTTGTACTTAACCTCAAGGAGAATACTACCCACGGAACTGTATGTATTGCTCCCGCAGTTACTGCAAACAAGATTTCCGATATCTCTTATCAGACAGGAAAGACAGCATATAAGAATACAAGAATGGAGATCGAGGCAACAGGAGATCTTCTTACTGCTCCCAGACTTGCCCTCAACAATGAGTTCTCTGTAGATGTTACGGGAAAGTATGATACAAACGTTGTACTCGGAAAGACTCTTGAGCCTCGTTTCGTAAAGATTCTCGTTACCGAAGACGGTTATTATACTTATGCTTTCAAGAGCGCAAACGATAAGGGTATTACCTTTGACCTTCTTGATGCAAATTACAAGTCAATCGACGGATCTCATACCGAGAAGCTTAAGACTTCATGTCTTTCGGATACTATCAGACTTAAGCACGGAACTTATTTTGTAAAGATGTATGCAACTGATATCGATTGCCATGGTTCGTTCTATCTTAAGAACAAGGGTCAGGAAATTGATGATATTGCATTCGACCTTGACGAGAAGGAGAAGGCAAATACCGCAACAGGTATTCTTGCTACAAAGGACCTTTCAAAGGCTCCCAGACTTGCTCTCGGAAAGACATATACAGTTGACATGAACAAGAGATATGGTTCAAATATCTCTATCGACAAAATAGACAATTATTATGTTAAGTTTCTTGTTGATAAGGACGGTTCATATGTTTACAACTTCAAGTCAACCAACAACAAAGCAATGTCATTTGCTTTGCTTGACCGAGATTACAACATCGTATCTGATTCGTTTACAAAGTCAGCTCTTTCAAATAAGGCAAAGGAAGGCACAGTTACACTTGATGCCGGAACATACTATATCTGCATAAATTCAACAGATCCCGATGCACACGGAACTGTTTCACTCTCAAAGAAGTCAAAACCTGCAGAGGATCCTACATATGATCTTAAGGAGAAGGCAGCTTCTGCAAATTCAGTAGGTGTTGAGGGCAATACCGATGTTCTTAAGGCAAAGAGACTTGAACTTGGCAAGTCATTATCAATTGACGTAAGAGGTAATAAGAATGCCAACTTAAGCGTTCCCGGAGTAGGCAGCTATTATTTCTTCAAGTACATAGTTGAGAAAGACGGAGAATATACCTGCCAGCTTGGTTCTACGGGAACTTCAACCGCTACCATGAACTTATACAATTCGAACTTCGAATATGTCATGGTAACAAGTTCGCTTTCAAACAAATCAGAGAAGAAGAATGTTTCACTTACTGCAGGAACATATTACCTTGGAATATACACTAAGGAAACCAGCTTCACCGGTGTTGCTTCATTGACATATGCAGGTGCCGCAACAACTGCTCCCGCAGTTCCTACCGTAAATTCACTTTCGGCTGACAAGAAGGCATTCACTATCAAGTGGAAGACAACAAACAATGCCGACGGATATGAAATCAGATATTCGACAAATAAGAGCATGAAGTCAGCAAAGACCGTTAAGGTTACTTCTGCTTCGAGTACAAGCAAGAAGGTATCTAAGCTTAAGGCTAAGAAGACCTATTACGTTCAGATCAGAGCATACAGAACCGTAAGCGGAAAGAAGTATTACAGTGCATGGTCAAAGGCTAAGTCAGTAAAGACAAAATAATTTTACGGATGTCTGCTGAGGCTGGATTGTGTGATTCCCAGGATTCACAAACGCTACTTAAACGTCATTATATTAAAGAATAAAACGAAAGAACCGGTTCCGCGAAGGGAACCGGTTCTTTCTGTTTGTAGGGTTTTTAAAATAAATAGAGAATAGCAATTTAAGGTGGAAGCTTATTTAGCTTCTCTGGAGTCACCAAGGTGGAACAGAGCAAGTGTTCCGGGACCTGAATGAGCTCCGATAGTGGGAGAGATGTAATTGATTACTACTTCCTTGGTACCGAATCTCTCTTTTACAAGGTTTGCAACATATTCGGCATCTTCAATACAATCTCCGTGTCCGATGAAAACAACATCCTGATTGTAGTCTGCTACATGGTCTGCCATGTTTTCCACAAGAGCATTCAATGATTTCTTTCTTCCGCGTACATTTCTGAGGGGAATAAGATGTCCTTCGTTATCTACGTGAAGAACGGGCTTAACATTTATTAGTGTTCCGAGAATCTGAGTTGACTTGGAAATACGTCCGCCTCTCCAAAGATACTTGAGGTCTTCAACTGTAAACTGATGGCAAATGTGAAGCATGTTTTCACGAACCCAGGCTGCTACTTCATCAAGGGATTTGCCTTCCTCTTTCATCTTAACGGCATAATAAACGAGAAGTCCCTGACCGGGTGCCGCGCAGAGAGTATCGATGACTTCGATTCTTGCATCGGGATGCTTGTCAAGAGTTTCTGCAGCGCACATTGCAGCGTTCTGATAACTGCAGCTGAGGCCTGAAGAGAAACTGAGATGAAGAACATCGTAACCGTCCGTTACCTGCTGCTCGAAAGTTTTCATGATGAAATCAGGATTGCTGGCGGAAGTGGATGTCTTTGCATCATTCCTCATGGCATCATAGAAATCCTTGAGGGGAAGTTCGTTGCCGCCGCCGTAAAGCTGATCGTTTACATAATAGTAAAGCGGATGAATGGTAATGTTATGTGCTTTGATATATGACTCTGTAAGATCCGCTGTGGAGTCGGTTGAAATAATATAAGGTCTCAATGTCTTGATTCCTCCTATATGTGAATAATATCGCTTTTACTTCTAAACGAAGTGGTTTTCAAAACCACTTTCAACCTATGCTCATAATAACATATTACAGTTCATAAAGCAACATTTTTTTGATTTCGTTTCTAAATATGTATTCAAAGCACTTTTTATATCAGTATAGGTATCATTTGAGGACTGCTTTTCATGTTTTTTTCCGAAAAGGTTTCTTTGACATGTCAGTATCTGAATGTTATAATCTACAGTTGATATGTTATTATGGAGAGTTTGGGCGGAATTGAGCCTGCTCTCATATGTTTAGGAGGAGTTTAAAACATGAACACAAAGACAAAAGGATTCCTGCAACTTGTGATAGCTGTTGTTGTAATTGCTGCAGCTTCATGTCTTGCGGTATTCGGAGTTGGCGCTTCAAAAAGTATGAGCGCAAAGAATGTTAAGCTTGGTCTTGACCTTGCCGGTGGTGTAAGTATCACTTATGAAACAGTAAAGAGTGATCCTACAACATCCGAAATTGACGATACTGTATATAAGATGCAGAAGCGTTCAGAGGCTTTCTCGACAGAAGCTCAGGTTTATCCTGAAGGCAGCAACAGAATTACGGTTGCAATTCCTTCGGTAACCGATGCCGATGCTGTTCTTAAGAGCCTTGGTGATGCAGGAAACATCTATTTTATTTATGGTATGGGCCCCACAGGCGTACAGAACATCGAGAGATATTATGAAGAAGGCAGTGAGGAGCCTCAGTTCAGACTTCTTAAGACTATTGACGAAATCATCGCAAACGGTGACGTAGTAGTAGACGGTGCTGATATCGCCGATGCACAGCCCAACATTATTTCAGATCAGATGACAGGTGCTTCAAAGAACATTGTTGATCTTACTCTCAATGCTCAGGGCACAGAGAAGTTCGCAGCCGGAACAAGATATGCTTACAGCTATTACGGAACTATGGCCGGCGACAACTATTACAAGAATCTGATTGCAATCGTATATGATAATCAGGTTGTAAGTGCTCCTTGCGTAGCAACCGTTATTACAGAAGGTAAGGCTCAGATTTCCGGACAGGATTCATTTGAGGAAGCAAAGGTTCTCGCTACAACAATTCGTGTTGGTGCACTGCCTCTCGAGCTTTCGGTTCTTCGTTATTATGTAGAGGGTGCTCAGCTCGGTAGCGATGCATTACAGACAAGCTTAATCGCAGGTCTTATCGGATTTATTCTCATCGTAATCTTCATGATTGCCGTTTACCGTATCCCCGGACTTGCTGCTTCGCTTGCACTTGTATTCTATGTCGGAGCAATGGTACTCTGCCTTAATATTTTCGGCGTTACCCTTACACTTCCCGGTATCGCAGGTATCATTCTTTCCGTAGGTATGGCGGTAGATGCGAATGTAATTATCTTCACTCGAATTAAGGAAGAGATCGGAACCGGAAAGACCGTTCGTTCAAGTATCAAGCTTGGATTCTCAAAGGCTCTTTCGGCAATTGTTGACGGTAACGTAACAACTATCATTGCTGCAATCGTGCTTTACTTCCTTGGTTCAGGTACGGTAAAGGGATTTGCTCAGACTCTTGCAATCGGTATTATTCTTTCAATGATTACCGCACTCTTTGTTACTAAGTTCATTCTCAACGCATTCTTTGCTATCGGATGCGATAAGGTTGGAATGTACGGCTCAAAGAAGGACGGAAAGACACTTCATATTGTTGAGAACTTCAAGAAGTTCGCTTGTGTTTCAATCGTAGTATTTGTTGTCGGAATTGTTGCGGTTATTATCAACTACTCATCAATCGGAACTCCTTTCAAGTACGGTCTTGATTTCTCAGGCGGTACAGCTACTTCGGTAACATTTGAGAACGGCCTTCCCGAGGGTATTCAGGGACAGGTTGAGGACCTTGTTGCAACCAAGCTCGGAACCAATGCTGAGGTTTCGCTTGTTAAGGATGAGAACATGGTTCGCGTAAAGACAAAGGAACTTTCAACAGATGAGAGAGCGGTACTCGCAACGGCACTCAAAGAAAAGTACAACGTTACCAACGAATACATTACAACTGAGTCTGTTGGTTCATCTGTCAGCAGTGAAATGAAGAAGGATGCTCTCGTTGCGGTTATTGTTGCTACAATCGGTATGCTTCTTTATATCTGGTTAAGATTCAAGAACTTTAACTTCGCTACCAGTGCGGTTATCGCTCTTATCCACGACGTTCTTGTTGTTCTTGTTCTCTATGCGGTTGCAAGAAGCTTCATTTCGGTAGGAAACACATTTATTGCATGTATGCTTACTATCGTCGGATACTCAATCAACGCAACAATCGTTATCTTCGATCGTATTCGTGAGAATATCAAGGAGCATACAAGCAAGACTCCTATGGATGATATCGTTAATTTAAGTATTACACAGACACTCAGCCGAAGCATCAACACTTCACTTACTACATTCTTTACAGTATTTATTCTTGCTATTTTAGGTGTACCTTCGGTTAAGGAATTTGCAATTCCGCTTATTGCAGGTATTGTCTGCGGTACATTCTCATCAGTTTGCCTTACCGGTGGTTTATGGTACAATCTTCAGAAACGTTTCAAGGCTAAGAACTGATTAGATAAATTAGTGTATAGGTAAATCTTTGATGGAAAAATGGACTATTTGCAACAAGACAGGCGATTTTTCCGGAATCCGAGACGAATTCGGCGTTTCGGCTGTAATGGCAAGATTGCTTGTGAACCGAGGATTGAAGGATAGCCGGGAAATACGCAGCTATCTTTATCCGACCATAGAAGATTTAAACTCGCCCCATCTGATGCTGAATCTGGATGGGGCGGTTGCTCTTATTATGGAAAAAATAAAAGAGAACAGCAGAATCAGAATCGTCGGAGACTACGATGTTGACGGCATTATGGCAACGTATATTCTCTATGATGCGCTTAAAATTGCCGGAGCATGCGTTGACTGGTATATACCTCACCGCATTCGTGACGGATACGGAATAAATGCCGATATAGTCAGACGTGCATATGAGGATGGCGTTGACACTGTCATTACCTGCGATAACGGTATAGCGGCGGTTGAGGCAGCGTTTAAGGCGAAAGAGCTTGGAATAACGATGGTTATTACAGATCATCATGAAATTCCCGGGATTCTTCCGGAAGCGGAATTTATTGTTGATCCTAAGCAGGAGGCTGATGCTTATCCCGGAAGAGATATATGCGGGGCTGTTGTTGCGGCGAAGTTTGCGCAGGCTCTGTTTGAAGCATGCGGGCTTCAACCGGGTATTGAACGTTATCTTGAGTTCATGGCCATGGCAACTGTTTGTGACGTCGTACCTTTGCAGGGGGAGAATCGTGTAATTGCCAAACTTGGAATGGAAAGGCTCAAGACGACCTCGAACTGCGGACTTGCGGCTCTGATGAAGGAGACTGCGATTAATCCCGAGACTTTGAGCGAGTATCATTTAGGATATGTGCTCGGGCCATGCTTTAACGCAACCGGACGAATCGACGATGCATCTCTTGCCTTTGATTTGTTGTGTGCTCCGAACGAGCAGGAGGCTTCGAGGTATGCTGCGGATTGCAGATTGCTGAATGATGACCGTAAGCGCATAACAACCGAACAGGAGCAGCGGGCTTTTGCAATCCTTGATGAGATGGGGGATCGGCTGCCAAAAGTCATCGTGCTTGATATGCCGGATTGTCATGAGAGTATTCTCGGTATTATTGCGGGAAGAATAAAGGAGCGATATAACCGACCGGCAATAGCGGTTACAAAAAACGGGGAACATTATAAGGGCTCCGCACGTTCTATTCCTGCATATAATATTTATGAGGAACTGAGCAAATGCAGCGATTATCTTGTTAAGTTCGGAGGACATCCAATGGCTGCCGGACTGACGATTTACGGCGACAGGCTGGAGGAGTTTACGGAAGCGATTAACGGCTTATGTACTCTGACGGATGATGATATGGCTGCTAAGATTTTGCTTGATGCAGAGGTGAGCTTCAATCTGTTTACGGAAGATGTTCTGGAGGAAATAAAGCTTCTGGCTCCTTTCGGACAGAACAACCCTTCACCGGTTTTTGCGGAAAGAAATGTCCGGGTTAAGAGTGTAAGATATATGGGAAAAGAGAACAATTTCCTTCGCTTCAGGCTTTTAAATTCTTTCGGACATGAAATAAATGCTGTAAGCTTTCTTGATGCAAATGAAACCTTGGCACAGCTTACGGAAAAGTTCGGAGAATCCGAAGTCAGAAGAGCTTTCGCCGGAGGGGAGAACAGCATTGCGCTTACTCTCGCATATGTTCCGAGAATAAACGAATACAGGGATATCCGAGAAATTCAGTTAAACATTAAATCATTAAGAAGTTAAAAAGAAAAGGGGTTGCAGTGCAGCCCCTTATTTGATTTTGTAGTAGTCAAAATCGACGTATCCTCCGGCTTCTTTGGTTGAATAATTGAAGAGCCAGCTTCTGGCACCCATGAATGTGGTGTAGATGGAGAATGCCATGTTTTTTTCTCTGCCTATAGAGGTGAAGTTCTGTCCGTCCGTGCTGTACAAGAACGAAGCTATTCCTTTGATGAGGTCGTATCGAATCTTAAAATATAATGAGTCCGAATTAAGCCCGTCAAAGTCAAGGATTTCATTCTCTTTTTCGAAAGCGGTTCGAAACTCCGAATCGGCCTGAAAGATTCTGAGCTTATTGTTCTCGTCACACATGACTCCGACCATAGCATAATGGTCGGCAACAACTGCAAGGCCGGCATAGTCTCCGGGTTTCATGGCTGTCGGGATGAGCTTCACTTCCGATTCACAGCAGGGATAAACGGTTCTTTGAGTGAGGCAGTTATGTGCTTCACAGAGATTGGAAACAATTCTATCGCAGGTAATTCTTAAAAAGCCCTTTCGATCGGTTACAGACCAGAAATCATTAACGGGGTTGTGATTCCACTGCCATACGAGAGCGAGTTTGTTCTCTGAATAATCGAAATCATCATCGGCTGTGAAATAATTACCGTTCATGTCTTCGGGTAATGCGATGTCACAGCTTGAAGTACCGGTCGAGATCATATTAAAGCAGCCGTCATTAATTACTCCGAATACCGGCCAGTCATTTTCGAAACGAACATTGAATACTGAGGGCATACGTCCGCCCGAGCCCATATCCTGGAAAAGGAAACCGTACCAGTCACCTGTGGAAGCCTGAACGATTCCTCCCTGCGCGAGACCCGAAGGAACTCCGCCGATTCCGGACTGAAGAAGTGTCAGCTCTTCCCAGGTACCGCTTGTCAGATCTTTGGAACGATAGCAAACCTCGCTTCGCATCCATCTATCCTTGGGAGAAGCGATAATAAATACATAATAATAGTCGCCGATGTGATAGCAGTGAGAACCTTCCCAAAGTCCCCAATTATCCGAAGTAAAAATGATTTTTTGTTCGCCCAGAGGTATTACTTTGTCATCTTCAAGCGCAAGCTCCTGAAGCCTGCAGATTCCGCCGGAACCGGTAAGCACGTATATCTTGCCGTTTTCGATGAAAAGAGCGGGGTCGTGGAAGGACTTGGCGGTGAAATGTTTCTTGAAGGTTCCGTTTTCTAAGTCGTCGCAAGTATAGATATAGAAGCCGTGATCGTTGCTGCAGAATGCAATGTAATAAAGTCCGGATGCTTCATCATATTTTAAGGACGCAGCCCATGAACCGTGTGAGTACATGTGTTTTCCGTTTTCGAGATTGGTAAGATCATCATTCTCGAAGGTGTCATACACGTAATTGACAAGCTGCCAATGAACCAGATCGGTTGATTTCATGATAGGGACACCGGGGCAAAGGTTCATGGTGGTGCTGACCATGTAGAAAACATCTCCTCGGCTGATGATGTCAAGATCGGGTATATCTGAAGGAACTGTCGGGAAAGAACCGACGGTTATATTCTTTTGAGTCATAGCGATGATCTCCTTCACTGTTTTATATTTCTATTTTGCAATATTAAGCTTCGGATAGCAACAAATAAAGTAGTATTGAAGGTATATTTATAGTATAATCTGATTGTTGATGCGGTATATCCGCCGTATAAAAAATTCATGGGAAGGAAGCAGAATGCCGGGGACAAGCTTCGGTGTTCGGTTATTTTTATGGTCAATAACAAAATAATAGCAAAGTACCCGCCTATGGGATGGAACAGCTGGGACTGTTACGGTGCAGCTGTAAATGAAGCGCAGGTAAGAGCCAATGCAGAATATATGGCTGAGAATTTAAAGGAATTCGGATGGGAGTACATAGTTGTCGATATCGAATGGTATCAGCCCACCGCTGGTTCACATGAGTATGAACCCTTCTCAACACTCTGTATGGACGAGTACGGAAGACTGATTCCCGCAGAGAACAGATTCCCTTCCGCTAAGGGCGGACAAGGTTTCAAGCCATTGGCCGATTACCTTCATTCGCTTGGACTGAAATTCGGTATACATATCATGAGAGGTATGCCAAGAATGGCTGCTCACAAGAACTTACCTGTAATGAACTGTGAGTGCGGTGCAAGAGACGTTGCCAATCCCAATTCAATATGTTTCTGGAATCCCGACATGTACGGTCTTAAATGCGAAAGCAACGAGGCCGGTGCAAAGGCTTATTATAACAGCATTTTCGCTTTGTATGCCGAGTGGGGAGTTGACTTTGTAAAGGTTGATGACATTGCAAGAGAGTATCCTCATTGCAGGAAAGAAATAGAACTGATCAGTAATGCTTCGCGTGAGTGCGGTCGTGATATAGTATTGTCTCTGTCGCCCGGGCCCGCACCGCTTGAGAGAGCAGAGCATCTTAAGCAGTACGCAAATATGTGGCGTATTACCGATGATTTTTGGGATAAGTGGGAATTGCTTCTTGCAATGTTCGAACGTGCCGAGAAATGGTGTACACATTCGGGTCCCGGACACTGGCCGGATGCTGACATGCTTCCCGTAGGTGCATTAAGACAGTGCTATGACGAAAAGAACTGGACGAATTTTACCGAAGATGAGCAGATTACCATGATGAGCTTGTGGTGTATGATGAGATCTCCGCTTATGCTTGGCGGTGAACTCAATAAAAACGACAAGTTTACTTTGGATCTTATTACAAACAAAGAGATACTCGATATTCAGAAGAAGTCTTTCTGTGCGCATCAGTTGTACAGGACGGATAATGAGATTGCCTGGTCTGCTCCCATGAAGGATGGAAGCGGTGTTTATGTCGCATTGTTCAATATAAGCGACGAAAAGGCAAGCTTCGAGTTTAATCCTGCCGAATACGAGATATGCGGTATGGATGATGCCGTTGAACTTTGGACGGGCAAGTCCTTAAATGCGTCAGGAACGGTATCGGTTGCTCTTAATGCACACGCAGCCGCAGTGATCAAATATACCAAAAAATTTATTTGACTTTTATAAATGTGTGTGATAATTTATTCTTCGCAAGCGAGTGCGAACTCTTATGCAAAAAGTTGACCCCTATATTTATGGCCCATACGGACAGGCCGGGTCGGTTGCCGAATGTGGATTGAAAGCCCACAATTATTGATTGAGTTAGAAGCTCAAATTTTATAAGTTGATTACTTTATAATCGGTATTTTATCATCTTGTGAAACGGTCAATAACAGTACGTGACAGTATATTTTTTGCAGAGGGCGCTCTTTGTAAGGGAAGCTTGCATATAGATATTGTGTTGTTTTATGCGTGTATTGCGGATGGTAGTTTGCCATCCGCTTTTTTTATTTTTGTTTAAGTGCGTCAAAGCGCATTTAAAAGCATGCAGTGAGGATAGTTTATGGATTACAAGCGTCAGATGAGTGCTCCCATATATGAGGCACTTGAGTCATTCAAAAAGAAAAGAGTAGTGCCCTTTGATGTGCCCGGGCATAAAAGAGGAAGAGGAAATCCGGAGCTGGTTCAGCTTCTCGGAGAAAAGTGCGTAGGCCTTGATGTAAATTCCATGAAGCCTCTTGATAACCTCGGACATCCGGTTTCGGTTATCAGAGAAGCTGAGGAGCTGACTGCTGATGCTTTCGGTGCGGCACATGCATTTTTGATGGTCAACGGTACTACAAGTGCGGTTCAGACCATGATTTTGTCGGTCTGCAAGGCAGGTGAAAAGATTATTCTTCCCAGAAACGTTCATAAGAGCGTGATAAACGCATTGGTGCTGTGCGGCGGCATTCCGGTGTACGTTGATGTCGAAGTCGATCATCATATAGGCATTGCTCTCGGAGTAACGGTCGAGGAGATGAAAAAGGTTATCGATGCAAATCCCGATGCAAAGGCAGTGTTTATCAACAATCCTACTTATTACGGAATTTGTTCGAATCTTTTGGAAATAACCAAGATGGCTCACGAGAAGGGCATGAAGGTACTTGTCGACGAGGCACACGGAACCCATTTGTATTTCAATGAGGATCTTCCTATGTCGGGAATGGCGGCAGGAGCGGATCTTGCGGCGGTATCCATGCATAAATCGGGCGGCTCGCTTACACAGAGTTCGATTTTGCTTTGCGGCCCCGGGCTTGATTCGGAATATGTAAGACAGATTATAAATCTTACGCAGACTACTTCGGCATCTTATCTGTTGCTTTCGAGCCTCGATATTTCGAGACGAAACCTTGCAATGAGAGGTAACGAGTCATTTACGAAGGTCAGCAGAATGGCAGAGTATGCCAGAAACGAAATCAACTCCATCGGAGGCTACTATGCCTACGGAAGAGAACTGATTGACGGCAAGAGTGTTTTTGATTTCGATGTTACCAAGCTTTCGATTTATACAAGAGGAATCGGACTTACCGGAATCGAGGTATACGATCTTTTAAGAGATGACTACGACATTCAGATTGAGTTCGGTGATATCGGCAATATTCTTGCATATATTTCGATCGGTGACAGAATTCAGGATATTGAGCGTCTGGTGGGTGCACTTGAGGATATCAAGCGTGTATACGGAAAAGACGACTGCGACCAATTCTGCGGAGATTTCATTCAGCCCGAAGTGGTGGTTTCGCCGCAGCGTGCGTTCTACGCGGAAAAGGAGCAGCTTTCACTCGATGAAACCGAGGGAAAGGTTTGCGGAGAACTTGTAATGTGTTATCCTCCGGGAATCCCGATTCTGACTCCCGGAGAAAAGATCACAAGGGAAATCATAGAGTATATAAAGTACGCAAAGGATAAGGGCTGTTCATTGCAGGGAACACTCGATCCCTTTGTTACAAAAATCAGTGTCATTAAATGATCGGAGGTGGATACTTGAGCATTTGGTTTGAACAGATGGATACCGACAATGTTAAAACAGGTGTCCGGGTAGAAAAGCAGTTGTTCAGCGGAGAGAGCGATTATCAGCGAATCGAAGTTTTCCAGTCAAAAGAATTCGGGAAGATGATTGTTCTGGATGACGAGATTATATTCTCGGAAGCTGACGAATTTATTTACAACGAGATGGTTGTGCATGTGCCGATGGCTGTGCATCCGAATGTCAAAAACGTGCTGATTATCGGCGGAGGTGACGGTGGTGTTGCCAGGACCTGCATCCAGTATTCGGAAATCGAGCATATAGATGTTGTAGAGCCCGATGAGATGTTTATTAATGTCAGCCGTGAGTTTTTTCCCGAGACAGCGAAAGGATTTGATGATCCGCGAGTTGAGATTCATAACATGGACGGACTTCGATTCCTTCGAAGATGTGAGGATAAATACGATTTGATAATAAATGATTCCACCGACCCGTTCGGACATACCGAAGGTCTGTTTACGAAGGAGTTCTACGGAATCTGCTACAGAGCTCTTCACAGCGACGGAATTATGGTTTACCAGCATGGATCGCCCTTCTACGATGAGGACGAGGCAGCCTTCAGGGCAATGCACAGGAAAGTATATACAAGCTTCCCCATAAGCAGAGTTTATCAGGCAAGCATTCCGACCTGTCCCGCAGGTTACTGGATGTTCGGATTTGCTTCCAAGAAGTACCATCCCTTAATTGACTTTAACCCCGTCAGATGGAAGGCCAGAAACATTAAGACCTGGTACTACACTACAAATCTTCACCAGGGAGCTTTTATGCTTCCCGGATACGTTGAGGATCTTCTGGAGGAAGAGGAAAACAGAAAAAGCCGCGGCCAGGAATAAGCCGGGCAGTGAAGCGGCGCAAAGAGCGAAAAAGCAGTAAGCGAATATATTATTTGATAAATACTACAACCAGGCAAACTAACAGGAAAGGAAAATATAGTCCGATTCATTCATTTTCAGAACGGATTATAAGGGATTCAAATGAGCAGATTATTAATTATCGGATGCGGCGGAGTTGCATCCGTAGCTATCAACAAGTGCTGCCAGAACAGCGAGGTTTTTGATGAGATTATGATTGCAAGCCGTACCGTATCAAAGTGTGATGCGCTTAAGGCTAAGCTTGAGAATAAGACAAGCACAAAAATCGAAACAGCAACCGTTAATGCCGACAGCGTGGATGAACTTGTGGCGCTTATAAACAGCTACAAGCCCGACGCTGTACTGAATGTTGCGCTTCCTTATCAGGATCTTACTATCATGGATGCATGTCTCGCAACGGGTGTTGATTACATTGATACCGCGAACTACGAGCCTGAAGATACGGACGATCCCGAGTGGAGAGCAATCTATGAAAAGCGCTGCAAGGAGCTTGGCTTCTCGGCATATTTTGATTACTCATGGCAGTGGGCATATCGTGAGCGCTTTGAAAAGGCAGGAATTACCGGACTTCTCGGAACCGGCTTTGATCCCGGAGTTACTTCTGTATTCTGTGCTTATGCGAAGAAGCATTATTTTGATGAAATCCATACCATCGATATTCTTGACTGCAACGGAGGAGATCACGGATATCCCTTCGCAACAAACTTTAATCCCGAGATTAATCTTCGTGAGGTTTCGGCTCCCGGTTCATACGTTGAGAACGGAAAGTGGGTTGAGATTCCCGCAATGTCGATTAAGAGAGAGTACAACTTTGAGGGTGTAGGACAGAAGGATATGTACCTGCTTCATCACGAAGAAATCGAAGCTCTTGCAAAGAATATGCCCGAAGTTAAGAGAATTCGTTTCTTTATGACTTTCGGACAGAGCTATCTTACACATATGAACTGCCTTGAAAACGTCGGAATGCTTTCAACGACCCCCATCGATTTTGAGGGCCATAAGATTGTTCCCATCCAGTTCTTAAAGGCACTGCTTCCCGACCCTGCATCATTAGGACCCAGAACAGTCGGAAAGACAAATATCGGATGTATTTTTACAGGTATTAAGGACGGCAAGGAAAGAAGCATTTACATATACAATGTGTGCGACCATCAGGAATGCTACCGCGAGGTAGAGTCGCAGGCTATTTCTTATACAACAGGTGTGCCTGCAATGATCGGTGCAATGATGGTTGTTTCGGGACAGTGGAAGAAGCCCGGTGTATTTACAACCGACGAATTTGATCCCGATCCTTATATGGAAGCACTTAATAAGTGGGGACTTCCCTGGAAGGTTGAAGAAAATCCCGTTCTTGTTCCCTAATGTGGGAAGATAAGGACAGCCATGGAGCGGGAAGCACTTGATGCAGACAGCAATTGGTGCGGACAGCATATGATGCAGACAGCACTCGAGTTGCCCAAATGAAAAGATTGGAGAAACAAAGTGAAGATTACCGAGGTTCAAACCCCTGCTTACATTATCGATGAGAAGCAGCTTGTAAAAAATCTGGAAATTCTGCAGAAGGTTGAGCAGGATACCGGCTGCAAAATTCTGCTTGCGCAGAAGGCTTTTTCGGCATACAGCGAGTATCCTCTGATTGCAAAGTATATTTCGGGTACAACCGCGAGCGGTTTATATGAAGCAAAACTCGGACGCGAGGAAATGAACAGGGAAAACCATGTTTTTGCTCCGGCCTTTCATGAGAATGAGTTGGAGGAACTGGCACGAATCTGTGACCATCTGGTTTTTAATTCGTTTTCTCAGGTTAATAGATTTGCGGAGAAAGTAAAGAAATATGCCGCTGCGGCAAGAAAGAATATAAGTATTGGAATCAGAGTCAATCCCGAGTGTTCGACACAGGGGGACCATGCGATATACGATCCCTGTGCTTCCGGTTCGAGACTTGGTGTAACATCGGCAAACTTCGAGAAAGCACTGGCCGAGGATGGAGAGGCACTTAAATATATTGACGGTATTCATTTCCATACACTGTGCGAACAGAATTCAGATGATCTTGAGACTACCGTAAAAGCATTTGAAGAGAAATTCGGTAAATATCTTCCCGGAATGAAGTGGATAAACCTCGGAGGCGGACATCATATTACAAGAAAGGACTATGATGTCGAAAGGCTGGAGAGAATTATTCTTCATCTGAAAAATACTTATAATGCAGAGGTTTATCTCGAACCCGGAGAAGCGGTCGCACTTAATGCGGGATATCTGGTGACGGAAGTCATGGATGTGGTTAAGAACGGATTGTCCGTTCTTATTCTCGATGCTTCCGCTGCGTGTCATATGCCCGATGTTCTTGAGATGCCGTACAGACCGCCGCTTAAAGATTCGGGCAATGCGGGAGAAAAAGCATATACCTACAGATTGTCTTCGTGTACTTGCCTGGCGGGAGACATTATCGGGGATTATTCGTTCGATAAAGAAGTGAAACCCGGAGACAGACTGGTATTTGAAGATATGGCCATTTATTCAATGGTGAAAAACAATACCTTCAACGGAATTGCACTTCCT
>JAZLGZ010000059.1:0-29809 GCA_045616585.1 Lachnospiraceae bacterium | reverse complement strand
GGTTAATGAAGAAGATTACCGTGCCACAAATTGGATAAATGATAATATAGAAGGTCGACCCGTAATGCTTGAAGTTAATGGTGACAGTTATACTGATTATTGTCGTGTATCGGTCAGAACAGGCTTACCCACGCTTCTTGGCTGGCGGACACATGAATGGCTCTGGCAAAGTGATAAAGACGGCGGAGTTCCTCCTATAGTCGAAAGACGTGATGCTGATATAAAAACTATTTATACTTCGGGTGATATTGATACAGTAAAGAAACTGATCGGTGAATATAACATAAGTTACATTTATGTCGGAAAACTTGAGCGTGAGAAGTATAAGGATGCAGCCGTTAATCACGGCTTGCTGCTGTCGCTGGGATCCGTTGTTTATCCGGAATCCTTTAATCCGGTTGAGTGTGACAGCCAAACATATATTATTAAAGTGAAATAATATATCGAGAAATTGCAGCTTTTTGCTGAAGATATGAGGCAGATTATGAACAGTATGATTGATGACAGAAGTACCGCTTATAAAATACTTGCATATATTCTTGAAGTTGTTGAGAAATCTGATGATTTCAAACAGATTATAGAAACTTTTTTTGAGACATGTTCTCAGCGGTATCAGCTTGATGCGATTGTCGTTAAGGAATTTACTTCAGACAACAGCGTGCGTTGTACCTACGAGTGGTGTAAGGACAATAACTATGAGCTGTTAAATATTGAAGCCAGAGGAGACGTTAATATCCGTTTAAAATGTGATGAATTTTTCAGGAATAATAATGGATATTATGCTTATAATAAAAATGATGATGAATCGCTGAATGATATTCGACTTATTCACCGAGGCGATCTTCTTGGTTCATGCATTGAATTTCCTATTTACCAGAATGACGTTCTTGTGGGTGCATTTGATTTTGTCGATTCAGTCAACTGCAGCAGAGATTGGGAAGAACGAATTATTGCGGAAGTATATGAGATTATTGATTATATCAGTTCGTTTATTTTCCCAATCAGAGAACTTGAAGAAAATTCCAGGATGATTTCGTCTGATTATGACAGTATTACGTATTTGCCCAAATACGAAAAGTTTGTTTCGGAGGTAGAAAAGGTCAGAAAATCTCATACCAATCTTGGTTTTGTAAGTGTTGATTTCAGTAATTTCAAATATCTTAATGATAAATACGGATATAAAGCGGGAAATGAGGTTCTTGTTACTATAGCAAGACTGATTTATTCGTGTTCAAATCGGATAGTATCGTGCTGCAGATTATACTCGGATCATTATATTGTTGCTTTTAAGCAGGTTTCAAGCAAAGCATTCTCGATCATACGAGATTTGTCCGAAATGATTTCGAAACGTACGATAGCTATTCTCCAGGAGAAATTCTTTGATGTAAACATTATTCTTAACATTGGTGTTTATTTCATGAAGCCTTCCGACAAAAAGATTAATATTGCTATCGATAATGCAAGTATTGCCAGAAAGTTTGCGAAGCAGTCGAAGGCAGTCGGCAATTTTCGACTCATGCAGTATAATATAAATATGTCGCTTGCTGTTTCCAGGCAGGCTGATTTTATTGCAACTATGCAAAAAGGTATTGCCGATAACGAATTCTTCATTCAGCTTCAGCCCAAATGTATGACGGATACGTTTAATATAGTAGGAGCGGAGGCTCTTGTTCGTTGGAGAAAGAATTATGATGTTATAAATCCAAATGACTTTATACCTACTTTTGAAGCCAATGGTTGTATCGTTCGTCTTGATTATTTTGTATATGAAAAAGTATTTGAATATATCCGGAAAAGAATGGATGAGAATAAAACTGTTGTACCGATTTCCGTTAATGTTTCTCATATTCATTTCGACAATACCGAGCTGCTGGACTTTATTAAAGGGCTGCTTGAAAAATACGACATTAATCCTGCAAACGTTGAATTTGAATTTACCGAGAAAATATATATTACTGAAAATATAAATGTTGATGTGGTAATAAACGGACTTAAAGAACTTGGATTTAAGATATATCTCGATGATTTCGGAGCCGGTTATTCGTCTTTAAATACTTTGATGAAATATTCGATTGACGGAATCAAACTTGACAGAAGATTCATGAAGAACAGACTGGAGCATAAGGATAAAGTAATTATCTCGGGAGTTGTGAATCTTGCGAATAAGCTTAACCTTGATGTAATATGCGAAGGTGTTGAGAACGAAGAGCAGAGAGCCTTTCTTCTTAAGAACGAATGTCCTTATATTCAAGGCTTTTATTTCTCACCGCCTATTAATATCGAACAGTTTGATTATCTTCTTGATAACGGTTGAAAGGAATTGAAATATGCGTGTAATTGCAGGAAGCTGTCGTTCTTTGCAGCTTAAAACACCGCCCGGACTTGATGTTCGTCCCACTACAGACAGGATCAAAGAAACGCTCTTTAATATTATTAATAACCGTATTTACGATTGTAATTTTTTGGATATGTTTTGCGGAAGCGGAGCAATCGGAATCGAAGCTTTGAGCAGGGGGGCTTCGAAAGCTGTGTTTGTTGATAATTCTCAGGTTTCTCTTGATTATACAAAGGCAAATCTCGAACATACAAAACTTATAAGCGATGCTGTTATTCTTAAAAGTGATTGTGTTTCGGCTGTTTCAAGACTCAGTACCATGGGAATGAAATTCGATGTGATTTTTATGGATCCTCCGTATAGGAAAGGCCTGGAAGAAGCTGTAATCAATGAGATTATCAAATATGATATTCTTGATGAGAATGGAGTTATCATTGCAGAGGCTTCGAATGATACATCGTTTGATTATATTGAAGATTCCGGTTATATTGTCGCTCGCGAGAAAAGCTACGGGTCCAATAAACATGTATTTATTTCGAAAAAATAAAAAAATCTGCATATATGCTGTACAACAGTAGTTTGAAAGGATAAAATATTTATGAAAATAGGTTTATATCCGGGAACTTTTGATCCTGTTACAAGGGGTCATCTTGATATTATTTCAAGATCTGCAAAGATAGTGGATAAACTTGTAATCGGTGTACTCCCGAATCAGTCTAAACATCCCTGGTTTACGATTGAAGAAAGAATAGAACTGATAAAGAAATGTACAACCGATATTCCGAATGTTGTGGTCGAGTCTTTTGATGGATTGACTGTTGATTTCGGAAAACAACTTGGAGCGAATATTATTGTCCGCGGATTGAGGGCCGTTACCGATTTTGAATATGAGCTTCAGATTGCACAGATCAATCATAAACTCAACCCCGAAATAGATACGATTTTCTTTACAACCAGTCAGGAATATTCATATGTAAGCTCAAGTATTGTAAAGGAAATCGCCAGTTACGGCGGCGATATCTCGGGTTTTGTTTCACCTGAAATTATTGGGGATATTATTTCAAAATATGAACAGATTTCCAAGAGTAAGTAGAGTATAGGAGGATAGAAAATGTCATCATACCATATGGAAGCAACAATAGATAAGATGTATGAGCTTATCGATAATTGTAAGCCTTCACCTTTATCACAGTCTAAAATTATTGTTCCCAGAGATCATATCCTTGATCTGATTGAGGAACTCAGAACCAATCTGCCCGATGAAATCAAAAGATATCAGAAGGTTATCTCAAACAGAGAAAATATTATAGAACTTGCAAAAGAAAGAGCTCGTGAAATCGAGGCTGAAGCACATGAGAAAGCTCAGATTCTTGTAAATGAGACAGAGATTATGCAGAGTGCGTACAGCCAGGCCAACGAACTTATTCAGAACGCATCAAATCAGGCTGAAGAGATTCGTAAATCTGCAGATGACTATGCCGAGACACTTAGAAGCGGAATTCTTACATATTGTTTTGATGTACTTTCACAGGTTCAGGAAGTTTACGACCATGCATATCGCGAGACACAGGCAAGAAATGACAGCCTTCTTTCGTCTATGCAGTCCAATCTTGAGACTATTGCAAAGAACCGTCAGGAGCTTATTGCCCAGATTAACGGTGAAGGAATTGATGTTTCCTCAGAAGAAGAGTACACTGATGAGGAACTTGAAGAGTAATACGTTTATTCGTTGCTGATCGCAAATAATATATTAAAAACAGGCATAGACGAAAAAGTTTATGTCTGATTTTTATTTGCTTTTTCAATATTTTTCAGTATATTTATTATTATTTAAGAATGTGCAATTATTTTCTATGCTATAATATTTGTGCTAAGGAGTCAGCTTTATGAGCCTTGAAGTTATTATTCCGGCATATCGTCCCGATGATATGTTAATCCAGTTGACAGATATGCTTTTTAAACAGACTGTTGTTCCGGATAAAATCAGAATTTTGCTGACATGTGACGATATTTCGGAAGTGTATGCATTACAGGATGAGATTTCGCGTGATATAGTTGTAGAGCAGATATTACCTTCTCAATTTGGGCATGGAGCAACCAGACAGTACGGAATGGATACGTCTGAAGCGGACTATGTTCTGTTTATGACTCAGGATGCGGTACCTGCCGACAGGTTTCTTGTGGAAAAGATGCTGCAGTCATTTAATGATGCGACCTGTGCCGCTGTCTATGCCAGACAAGTTCCGCGCCGGGATGCCTCATATCTTGAAAAATATTCAAGACTGTTCAACTATCCGACCAAAAGTCATATCTGCAAAAAAGAGGATTTGGAGACTAAAGGTATCAAAGCTGTTTTTTGCTCGGATACCTGCATGATGTACAATAGATCCATTCATGAAGAAGTCGGAGGGTTTGAAAGAAAAGCTGACTTTAATGAAGACTCCATATTTGCTTACAATGCGATTATGAAAGGGTATTATATCGGATATAATGCCTGTGCGAGGGTTTTTCATTCTCATAATTTTTCACTTAAAGAACAGTTTGTCAGAAGCTATAAGATTTCTAAGTGCCAGAAACAATTCGCTTATATTTATTCCGATATTCCGAGTGAAAAAGAAGGCATGAAGTTTTTCAAGACAGGTGTTAAATATTTTTTGAAAAAAAATAAACCTTTTCAGACAGTCAATTTGTTTATATATTGTGCCGTTAGATATCTGGGCTATTTTATCGGCAAAAGATTTTAATGGATTGGTGGGAATATGAAATCTGTTAATATTATTTTATCTACATATAACGGAGAGAAGTACCTGGGAATACTTCTTGAATCGATATTAAATAACAATTATCCCAAGTTTACCCTGAATGTATGTGATGACGGCTCGAGTGACAGCACAGAAGCTATCGTTATGGAATATCAGGAGAAATATCCCGAGAAAATCAGATTTTTCAAGAATGAAAAGAATCTCGGTTCTACTATGAGTTTTTTGAAAAATCTGAAGATGATAAATAAGCAATACTCGTCGGATTATTATATGTTCTGCGATCAGGATGACGTATGGCTCAATGATAAGATAACTCTTGCGGTCAGAAGCATTAAACGCCTGGAGCATCGTCGAGGTGCATTCAGACCCGCTATGGTTTTCTTTGATGCCATTATTGTTAATGATGACCTCGAATATATTTCAAGATCTTTTTACAGAACAAACCGACTTAAAGTACATAAAACCGATATCGGCAGAATGCTTATAGAAAATAAATGTATAGGTTGTACTATGCTTATGAATCGTGCTCTGGTCAGCATGGTCGATAAACTCGGAAACGAAATCAGATATCACGACTGGTGGATTGCACTTATTGCGTCATCGTTCGGAGTATTAAAGTACAACAGAGTGCCTACCATCCTTTATCGTCAGCATGCGGATAATCAGGTTGGTCAGACGGAATACGGAAGTTATGTTAAAAAGCGTGCATCGGATTCCGATGATATTAAGCGAAGACTGGAGGAGACATTCGATCAGGCCGAGTTTTTCCTTAAGGTTTATTCCGACAGACTTCCGAAAATCAAGCGGAAGCGAATCGAGCGTTTTGTAAAGATTCGCAGTGCCGGTTTTTTCCGTCGAAGGTTTATGATTATAAAGAATCGTTTTTTTAAGTCAGGTTTTTTACGAAATGTCGGATTAATGTTTTATATTTAAAAATTTGTAACCGGAGGCTGTTTTATGAGTGAAGGAATTAATAACCTTAAAAACAGAATATCATCTTTCCTAAAGTCATTACATTCTCAAGACAATGATAAATATAAGTCTAAGTGTAATTGTTTTATAGGTAAAAATTTGAAAGCTTCCTACAAAATCTTCAGATGTCCCGACTGTAAGCAAAAACTAAGAGTTCCCAGAGGTAAAGGTAAAATTAATATTATTTGCAAAAACTGCGGAACAGAATTTGTTAAACGTACCTGAATATCGCGTCTGCATTATTTAGTAATGCAGACGTTTTTATATGATGCAGATAAAGTATTGTTTTTTGAACTAACATTATGCTATCATATATGCTGATATTTTATAAAGGTATCCGGGTTAGCAATTCGGACCGGAAAAGGTCATGTCGTGTGAATGTGGCCTGTGGAGGAAAAATAGCATGAGAAAAGTATTTTCAATTCTGGTAGAGAATACCTCCGGTGTTTTAAGCCGGGTGTCCGGCCTATTCAGCCGAAGGGGATATAATATCAGCAGTTTGACCGTTTCGGAAACAGAGAACCCCGAAATATCACGAATGACTGTAGTGGCAGACGGTGATGAACCGATTCTTGAGCAGATTAAGCAGCAGCTTTTTAAGCTTGAAGATGTAAGAGATATTATTGAACTTAAATCCCGAGAATCGGTGTGCAGAGAACTTATGCTCATTAAAGTAGCAGCCGATACTTCCAAAAGATCCTCACTTGTAACCGTTGCGGATATATTTCATGCTAAGATTGTTGATGTTTCCATTGATACGGTTATGATGGAGCTTACCGGAAATCAGGATAAGCTCGATTCCTTCATTAAAATGCTTAATGATTATGAGATTAAAGAAATGGTAAGAACGGGTATTACCGGTCTTATGCGTGCGGACGCGGAATACTATATGGATAATATTTGATTATTACCAACTAAATTAATTCAAGGAGAGAAATAAAATGGCAGATTGCACACATGATTGTTCATCTTGCAGCTCGGACTGCGAGTCAAGAAAGCAGGATTTAAAAGCGCCCATGAACATGGCCAGTAATGTAAAGAAGGTTATCGGCGTTGTAAGCGGTAAAGGCGGTGTAGGTAAGAGCTTTGTTACATCTTACTTATCCGTTCTTGCCCAGAGAAACGGATATCAGGCAGCTGTTCTTGATGCAGACATTACAGGTCCTTCCATACCTGCAGCATTCGGTATTCATGAGCAGGCTTTGGGAAGCGAACTTGGAATTGAACCTGCACTTTCGACTACAGGAATCAAGGTTGTATCTATCAATATGATGCTTGATAAAGAGGATACTCCCGTTATTTGGAGAGGACCTGTCATTGCCGGTGTCGTTAAACAGTTCTGGACCGAGGTTCACTGGGATGATGTAGACTATATGTTTGTTGATATGCCTCCCGGAACAGGTGATGTTCCGCTTACAGTATTCCAGTCACTTCCCATAGATGGAATTATAGTTGTAACGAGCCCTCAGGAGCTTGTTTCGGTTATTGTTTCAAAGGCTGTTAATATGGCAAAAGCCATGAATGTTCCGATTATCGGAATGATTGAAAACTACAGCTATGTTCAGTGCCCTAACTGTGATGAAAAAATTTATGTTTTCGGCAAGAGTCATTGTGAGGAGATTGCTCTTAAGCATAATCTTAAGCTGCTTGCTCAGCTTCCTATGGATCCCAAGGTAGCCGCATCTGTAGATAAGGGAGAAATAGAAAAGCTTTATGTTGAAGATATGCAGAATATCTTTAATGAGATTTCGGGGGCTTTTCCCGTTGAGAAATAATTAATATAAAGTATTTATAAAAGCAGTATTTGGAGTAGAAATATATGGCAATAGATCAGAGCAAAATCAGAAATTTCTGTATTATAGCCCATATCGATCACGGAAAGTCTACGCTTGCCGACAGAATTATCGAGAAGACCGGTTTGCTTACCCAGCGTGAGATGCAGGAGCAGGTTCTCGATAATATGGATCTTGAACGTGAGCGTGGAATAACTATTAAAGCACAGACTATCAGAACGATTTATAAGGCCCGGGACGGAGAGGAGTACGTATTCAATCTAATTGATACTCCCGGTCATGTAGATTTTAATTATGAGGTTTCCCGAAGTCTTGCTGCCTGTGAAGGTGCCGTACTGGTAGTGGATGCGGCACAGGGTATTGAAGCACAGACGCTTGCTAATGTTTATCTTGCTCTTGACCATGACTTGGAAGTCTTTCCCGTTATTAACAAAATTGATTTACCTTCTGCAGATCCCGAAAGAGTTATCAATGAGATTGAAGATGTGATCGGTCTTGAAGCTCAGGATGCTCCCTTGATTTCGGCAAAAAACGGAATTAATATCGACGATGTTCTTGAGGCTATCGTTAAAAAGGTTCCGGCACCTTCCGGAAGTGACAGCGATCCCTTGAAATGTCTTATATTCGATTCTGTTTATGATTCATATAAGGGCGTTATTGTTTTTGTTCGCGTCAAGGAAGGCAAGATTACAAGAAATACCCGTATCAGAATGATGGCGACAGGTGCTGAAGCAGATGTTGTTGAGCTTGGCATTTTCGGACCCGGTCAGTTTATTCCCTGTGAAGAGCTGAGTGCCGGAATGGTTGGATATATTACCGCATCTCTTAAAAATGTCAAGGATACCCGTGTAGGCGATACAGTTACCGATGCCAATAATCCTTGTTCGGAAGCACTTCCCGGATATAAAAAGGTTTTGCCTATGGTTTACTGCGGCCTATATCCTGCAGACGGAGCCAAATATCCCGATTTGAGAGATGCTCTCGAGAAACTTCAGTTAAACGATGCGTCTCTTCAGTTTGAGCCTGAATCGTCAATAGCTCTGGGATTCGGTTTCAGATGCGGATTCCTCGGACTGTTACATCTTGAAATCATTCAGGAGAGACTTGAGAGAGAATATAATCTTGATCTGGTTACGACAGCACCAAGCGTTATTTACAAGATTTATAAGACAGACGGCGAGGTAATGGATTTGACCAACCCTACCAATATGCCCGACCCTTCGGAAATTGAGCATATGGAAGAGCCTTTTGTTGATGCACAGATAATGGTTACAACTGAGTTTATCGGTGCGATTATGACTCTTTGCCAGGAACGAAGAGGCATATATAAAGGAATCGAATATATGGAGCAGTCCCGTGCATTGCTGAAGTATGAACTTCCTTTAAATGAGATTATTTATGATTTCTTTGATGCACTTAAAAGCCGTTCGAAGGGGTATGCTTCGTTTGATTACGAAATGAAGGGCTATGTACCTTCAAAGCTTGTGAAGTTGGATATGCTTGTAAATCGTGAAGAAGTGGATGCATTAAGCTTTATTATTCACGAGGAAGGTGCTTATGAGCGCGCCAGAAAGATGTGTGAAAAGCTGAAGGACAATATTCCGCGTCAGCTTTTCGAAATTCCGATTCAGGCAGCCATAGGAAGCAAAATCATTGCCCGTGAGACGGTTAAAGCAGTTCGTAAAGACGTTCTTTCAAAATGTTACGGCGGCGATATCAGCCGTAAAAAGAAGCTTCTTGAAAAACAGAAGGAAGGTAAGAAGAGAATGCGAACCTTCGGTAATGTAGAGATACCTCAGAATGCATTTATGAGCGTTCTTAAACTCGAAGAAGAATAAAGTCGTATATTGACTTTGAAAAATTAGATATGTATAATCAATTAAGCTGAGAAGATGCGTAAGTAGTATATGATGTGTTTGTTTAAAGAGAGTTGTGTCACCGGCTGAAAGCGCAATAATAAAACTCATATATGAATTTCAACATTGGAGCATTCCGTGAAAACACTGATTAAACGGATGTATGCGCTGCATTAAAGCGCTTCAAGTGCAGACATTTATGTCTGAACATGGGTGGTACCGCGAAGATATTTCGTCCCATGGCTTTATGCCATGGGACTTTTTTATATCTGTGGCAATATTATTATTTAGGAGGTTTGAATATGGCTGATCTTATTGAATTAAGCGAGAAGCTTTCTGCTATTAAGAATGAAATGGTTGAGCAGCTTAAAAACATTGACAGCTCTAAAGGCGTTTATGAATTCCGTAAGGCTATCATGGATGCGAAGACAGGTAAAATCGGTTCACTGATGAAGGAAATGGGAAAGATTCCCAATGAAATGAAGGCCGAATACGGTAAGAAAGTAAATGAAATTAAGGGCTGGGCGCAGGAACAGCTGGACAATCTAGACTGCAGGCTCAAGGAAGCAGAAATGCGCCGTAAATACGAAAGCGAGAAGATTGATGTTACTTTACCTTCAAAGAAAGGTGTAAAGGGCAATCTTCATCCCAATACTCAGATTAAGAATCAGATTGTTGATATTTTCGGATCTATGGGATTCCAGATTTATGAGGGTACCGAGATCGAGAAAGATTATTACAATTTCACAGCACTTAATACTCCTGCGGATCATCCCGCAAGAGATATGCAGGATACATTTTATTTAAGTCCGGAGTTCCTTTTAAGAACACAGACCTCAGCCGGACAGATTCATGTTATGGAGGCTCAGCAGCCCCCTATTAAAATCATTTCTCCCGGAAAGGTTTTCCGTTCGGATGATGATGCTACACATTCACCTATGTTCTCACAGATGGAAGGACTTGTTGTTGATAAAGGAATTACTCTTTGCGACCTTCAGGGTATGCTGGATGTATTTGTTCAGAAGATTTTCGGAGACGGTACACGTACAAGATTAAGACCTTCATATTTCCCTTTCACCGAGCCTTCAGTAGAGGTTGATGTAAGCTGCTTCCAGTGTCACGGTAAGGGCTGTAAGCTCTGCAAGGGGACAGGATGGATAGAAGTACTCGGAGCAGGTGTTGTAAACAAGAAGGTTCTTGAAGGCTGCGGTATTGACAGCAATGTTTACAGCGGTATTGCATTCGGTATCGGTATTGAGCGAATTGCGATGCTTAAGTATGGTATTAATAACATTAAATTATTGTTCGAGTCTGATCTTAGAGTTCTTGATCAGATTGATGACTAAAGAAGGGAGGATATTTATATGTTAGTACCGTTAAGTTGGTTAAAAGATTATGTAGATATAAATGTTAGCCCCGATGTTCTTGAAGAGAAGCTTTTCTCATGTGGATTCGAGGTTGAGGAAAAGTATCAGGTTGGAAAAGATATCTCGAATGTTGTTGTAGGAGAGGTAAAGACCTGTGAAGTTATTGAAGGTACTCATCTTCATGTATGCAACGTTGATACAGGCGTAAACGGAGTTGTGCAGATTTGCTGCGGTGCCGATAATGTTTGTGCGGGAAAGAAGTTCCCGGTAGCACTTGTCGGTGCGACTGTATATGCAACCGCAAAGGATCATAAGACGGTAGAAGGTGTTGCAACCATTAATGCAGGAAAGCTTCGCGGATATGATTCGTTCGGTATGCTTTGTTCCGGAACAGAACTTGGAGTTTCAGAGGATATGTATCCCGGTGCAGGCTACAACGGACTGCTTGTATTACCTGATGATGCGGTTGTAGGAAGCGATATTAAGCCTATTCTCGGCATTGATGACTGGATTTTCGATGTTTCGATTACAGCCAACAGACCTGACTGCCAGAGCATTTACGGAATTGCACGTGAGGTTGCAGCTGTGCTTGAGCTTCCTATCAAGGAGCCTGCACTTGATTATCATCCTACCGATAAGACTCTTGATTTCAATATTACCGTTGATGCAAAAGAAATTTGTCCCAGATATGTAGGTCACTATGTATATGATGTAAAGATTGCCGAATCTCCTGCATGGATGAAGAGAAGACTTGCTCTGGTTGGTTGTTCTGCAATTTCAAATGTGGTTGATATTACAAATTATGTTCTTAAGGAACTCGGTCAGCCTATGCACGCTTTCGACTATAATTATCTTGAATGCAATGCAATCAATGTAAGAACAGCAGCAGAGAATGAGAAGATTACTACTCTTGACGGTAAAGAGTTTACTCTAAATCCCAGCAACCTTGTTATTTGTGACGGAAAGAAGCCTGTAGCACTTGCAGGAATCATGGGAGGATTGAACTCTGAGATTCTCGACACTACTGAAGCGGTTATGTTCGAATCCGCAAAGTTTGCCCGTGACAATATTCGTAAGAGCTCAAGAGCTCTCGGACAGGTATCGGATGCAAGTGCCCGTTATTCAAAGGGTGTTGATGAATATACAACTGTTATGGCAATGAAGAGAGCACTTCATCTTATCGAAGAGCTTGGCTGCGGCAAGGTTTCCGCTACTCATTTCGATGTAAATACAGGCAATTCCGTTGAACCTTCAAAGCTTGAAGTAAGTGTAGCGCAGGTTAACGGTGTTCTTGGCATCAAGGTTCCCGATGAAGATATTGTTCGTATTTTGAAGAATCTTTGTTTCGAACCTGTTCTTGAAGGAGACAAACTTACTCTTAATATTCCCGCATACCGTGTCGATATGGAGACTTATCAGGATGTTGCCGAGGAAGTTATCAGAATGTATGGATACGATCATATTATTCCGTCATTCATTCCTACTGCTAAGGTTACCAACGGCGGCTACAATCTTCAGCAGAAAACAGAGCTCAAGATTAAGCGCGCATTATGTGCTGCAGGTGCATTCGAAGGTGTTCATTATTCATTCTTCTCACCTTCGGATCTTGACCTGATTAAGCTTCCCGCAGATGCTCCCGAGCGTCATGCGATTAAGCTTATGAATCCCATCAATATCGATCTTTCACTGATGAGAACAACACTTGCGCCTCAGATGATAGCAGCTGTGGCAAGAAATCAGAAAAAGGGAACTTTGGAAGGAAGAATTTTTGAACTTGGAAACAAGTTTATTCCCAAGGATCTTCCTCTTACGGATTACCCTGATGAGAGAGAGACTATCTGCATCGGTATTTTCGGTGAGAATGAAGACTTCTATACACTCAAAGGACTTACTGAAGTTGTAGCGGATGCTCTTGATATTGAGTTTACTTATGAAGCAGCGCAGAAGACTTTCCTTCATCCTTACAGAACGGCAAAGATTCTGTGCAACGGTGAAGAGGTAGGTTATCTTGGTCAGCTTCTTTACGAGATTCGTGATGAGGTTGATATGCGAACCGATGCATACATTGCCGAAATTGACCTTAAAATGCTTACAAAGTATTATGGAAAGGACAGAAAGTTCATTCCGCTTCCCAAGTTCACTGAGGAGAAGAGAGATTTCAGCTTCGTTTCCGGCAAGAATATTACCTGCGCTGAAATCGAAAATGCAATCAAAGAAGCTTGCGAATATATCACAAGTGTTAAGCTTTTCGATATCTATGAAGGTATTCAGCTTGGTGCCGATAAGAAGAGTATGGCATTCTCAGTAGTATTTACACCGACTACCGAAGAGTTTACGGATAAAGTAATCGATGGATTTGTTGATGCTATATTAAAGAACCTTGAGGCTAAATATTCTATAACTTTGAGAGCATAAGTATTTAACTGTCTTTAAGAAAACAGCAGGTATTTTTACCGGCGATTTTCTAAAAATAAAAAAATATAAGATTATAGTTGACAATTACAATCTAAATTAATATTATTAATACGTATGTGTTTGATAAAACGTCCGTGTCCGGATTTATCAAATACTCGTCATCACATATTATCCGTCGGGAGGTGAGTATTAAATGGCAAATATTAAGTCTGCAAAGAAAAGAATTAAGGTTATCGAGACTAAGACATTAAGAAATAAGATGATTAAGTCTAAGGCTAAGACATTATCAAAGAAGGTTCTTGCTGCTGTGGCTGCTGGTGACAAGGATGCTGCTAAGGTTGCTTTCAAGGAGACCGCTGCTTATCTTGATAAGAGTGCTGCTAAGGGCGTATATCACAAGAATACAGTTGCTCGTAAGATTTCAAATCTTCAGAAGGCTGTTAATTCACTTAACTAATATACAAATCAAAGGAGACTGTGTAATCACAGTCTCTTTTTTGTTTTATCACACTTGTATTGAATTCGAAAATATTGTATAATAATCTATTATTATGTAATAATATGCGTATCTTTAATCAGTTAAAGACATTTAGGAGGTTGTTCAAATGCCGGCTAAAAAAGTAGCGGTAGTTGGTGCCGTAAATATTGATATCTGCGGTACTCCCGATGAAAAGCTTGTGTTATATGACAGTAATCCGGGTATTAACAGGATTTCTTACGGTGGAGTAGGAAGAAATATTGCAGAGAATTTATGCAAGCTTGGAGTGGAAGTCCATATGATTACGGTTCTTGCGGATGATGTGTTCGGACGTGAACTCGAAGAGTATTCATCTTCGGTGGGCATTGATTTTACTCATTCAATGAGAATTAAAGGTGCTTCCACATCAACATATTTAAGTATCAACGACAAGAATGGCGATATGATAGTCGGAACCAGCGATATGGATATTTATAGTTCTTTATCTGTTGATTTTATCAGCACCAAGATTGATTTTTTAAACAGCTGCGATGCGATTGTTTGCGATACTAATATACCTCAGGATGTTATAGAATATATTGCCAATAATGTTACTTCTGATTTGATTGCTGATCCTGTTTCTACAAAAAAAGCAGAGAAACTTATAAATGTTCTAGATAAGTTTACCATGATTAAACCAAATATGTTTGAGGCACAGATTCTTTCGGGTGTTAAGATTGAAAACGACGATGCAATCAAAGTTGCGGCAGAACATTTTCACGGTATCGGAGTAAAGTATGTATTTGTTTCCCTCGGAGAAGACGGTGTTGTTTATTCCGGAGACGGGACTTACGGAAAAATGGATATCTGCAATGAATATCAGCTTGTCAATGCATCCGGCTGCGGTGACAGTTTTATCGCTGCGGTAATATGGTCTTTTTTGAATGGAGATACACCTCACGATATGGCACTTGCCGGTGAATGTGCGGCATGTATTTGCGGGCGTTCCGTAAAAACCGTATGTGACGATTTAACTGTTGAGCATATTAAATTACTTATGGAAAAATATTAATATTTGAAAGGATTTATATTATGAAGCTGGAAGATTTTTTAGTGGTATCCGAAGAAGTAAAGAATGCAATTGCCGAGAATAAGCCTGTTGTAGCACTTGAGTCTACAATTATTTCTCACGGTATGCCTTATCCCAAGAACGTAGAGACTGCATTAAGCGTTGAAAAGATTGTTCGTGACAACGGTTGTGTTCCTGCTACCGTAGGAATTATTAAAGGAAAGATTACCGTTGGTATTTCTCCCGAAGAAATCGAATACCTCGGAAAGAAGGGACTTAATGTTCCTAAGGCCAGCCGTCGTGATCTTGCCGCTCTTATCGCAAAGGGTGAGGACGGAGCTACCACAGTTGCAACTACAATGATTGCCGCAGCTATGGCCGGTGTAAAGGTTTTTGCCACAGGCGGCGTAGGTGGTGTTCATCGCGGTGCTGAAGTTACCATGGATATCAGTGCAGACCTTGAAGAACTCGGTATGACTGATGTGCTTGTTGTTTGTGCAGGATGTAAGTCAATTCTTGATCTTAATCTTACTATGGAATATCTCGAGACCAAAGGTGTTCCGGTTATCGGTTATCAGACAGAAGAGCTTCCCGCATTCTATACCCGTACTTCGGGATTAAAGGTTGATTACAGACTTGACACTCCCGAAGAGATTGCAAAGGTATATTGTGTAAAGGATGCCTGCGGTCTTAAAGGTGGTATGCTGGTTACAAATCCTATTCCCGAAGAGTATTCAATGGATCCCGATTACATCAATAAGAATATCGAGGATGCTGTTGAAGAATGCAACCGTCTCGGAATCAAGGGTAAGGAGACTACTCCCTTCCTGCTTGATAAGATTCAGAAGCTTACCGGAGGATCAAGTCTTGAGTCAAATATTCAGTTGGTTTACAACAATGTAAGACTCGGATGTGCAATTGCATCCTCAATTTGCAATCTTAATAAATAATTTATTCCTTACACCCGGTGCATTTTCACCGGGTGTGAAAACTATATAAAAGTGAGTGTTTAGCTTATGAAAATCCCTGAAATTTTAAAAGACAGGATGAGTTTTTCTTTTGAAATTTTTCCACCTAAAAACGATCAGCCGCTTGAACCACTTCAAGGGGTAATTAAACAGCTTCAGGCATTTCAGCCTGATTTTATAAGCTGTACCTACGGAGCCGGCGGAACCAATCGCGGCAGAAGTTTGGAAATCTGCGATATTATAAAAAAGAGCGGTACCGAGTGTCTTACAAATTTTACATGTATCGGAAACAATAAAGAAGATATAGTTAAATATATTTCAGAGTATAAGAACATCGGTATTGAGAATATTATGGCTCTTCGAGGTGATTTTCCTCCCGGAGCTGACCGTACAAACGGGGATTTCGCTCATGCCGATGCATTGATAAGCTTTCTTAAATATAAGTTTCCTGAGTTGAGTGTGGCATGTGCCTGTTATCCTGAGATGCATATTCAGTGCAGCAGCCTTGAGCAGGATATTGCTCACTTAAAGATTAAACAGAATAACGGTGCCGAATTTTCAATAAGTCAGCTTTGTTTTGATATCGATGAGTTCTCAAGATGGCTTGATAAGGTCAGAAAAGCAGGTATCAATATACCGATAATAGCCGGAATTATGCCTGTTCTTACCGCAAATGGAGTAAAGAGAATGACTTTGTCTAACGGCTGCTCGATTCCCAAAGAACTTGCTCGTATTCTCGGTAAATACGGTGAGGATCCCGAGAGCTTCAAAGCTGCCGGCAAAGAGTACACTGTAAATCTTTTATATAAATATATAAATGCCGGTTTTGACGGAATGCATATTTTTACTCTCAACAAATATGATGATGTCGCTGATATTTTAAAGATGTCGGGTATCAGACTCGAATCAAAATAAAATATGACTAAGATTGAACTGCGAAAAGCGAAAAAAGCTCAAAGAAATCTATTAAATAAAGCCGAAGTACTCAGTAAATCAAAATTGATTTGTGACCGGCTGGTTTCGCTTGACGAGTATAAAAACAGTGATTCTTTGTTTTTATACAGTTCCGTAAACAATGAAGTAAGTACTGTCTGTATATTCGAAGAAGCTATTACTGATAATAAAAGTATCTTGATGCCCAGAGTATACGATAAGTATATGGAATTCTTTCGTGTTGATTCGCTTCAGGATATGGCTAAGGGATATATGGGCATACCGGAACCGACCGGTAATGTGCGGTGCTTCGGGAAAAATAATCTTTTGATTCTACCGGGATTGGCTTTTGATAAGAACTTTAATCGACTTGGTTATGGGGGCGGGTATTATGACCGCTATTTAGCTGCTCATGAAGGGCAGAACTTTGTCAAGGTTGGAATATGTTATGATTTTCAGTTGGTTGAGGCTATCGAAACTGATTTATACGACAGAAAAGTAGACATTATAGTAACGGAAAGCAGAATATTAAAGTCAAATGAATACTAATGATTTAAACATTCTTAAAGATATAGATTTATTTGTTCTTGATATGGACGGAACATTTTATTTAAGTGATGATATTATTCCCGGTTCCAACGAATTTTTGGATACAGTTGATGAAAAAGGTAAAAAATGGATATTCTTTACCAATAATTCTTCAAAGGATAAAAAGCTGTATGTGGAAAAGCTGGCAAGAATGAATCGTCATATCAATGAGGACCGGATTTTTACCTCCGGGGATATTACAATTGAGTATTTAAAGAATAACAGACCCGATAAATCGGTATTTATTCTGGGTACCCCGGCACTTATTGAAAGCTTTGAAAAAGCAGGCATCCATATAAATCAGGATTTGAATTCTGCTGCAGATATTGTGGTAGTGGCTTTTGACATGACACTTACATATGAGAAGCTGGAACATGCATGTACACTGATTCGAAACGGTGCGGAATATATTGCTACTCATCCTGATATCAATTGTCCGGTTAAAAATGGGTTTATTCCCGATTGCGGAGCTTTTACAGCAGCTATTAATCTATCTACGGGAAAATCTCCGAAGGTTCTTGGAAAACCGAATTTCGAAACTGTAGAAATGATTTCAAAAGTTACGGGAGTTCAACCGTCATCTCTTGCATTTGTAGGAGACCGTCTGTATACGGATGTTGCCTGCGGAGTAAAAAACGGTGCAAAAGGAATTCTTGTTCTTTCGGGTGAAACTACCTTTGAAGATATTGAAGGATCCGATATTAAGCCGGATCTTGTGTTCAACAGAATTTATGATATTGGATTACATTTATAAGGCGAGTGAAGATGGTATCTATACAACAGTTAATTGACAACGGCATAAAACATTTTAAAACAATTACCAGACACAGACATGTTGTTTTTGTTCATTGCTTAAAGGCCGGTATCCCGATTCAGGGACTGCTGCATGATTTATCAAAATATTCTCCCAGAGAGTTCATTTACGGTGCAAGATATTATTTCGGAGACAGAAGTCCCAATGAAGGGGAGCGTGAGGATTACGGCTATTCAAATGCCTGGATGCATCATAAAGGCAGAAACAGACATCATTTTGAATACTGGACCGATTACAATCTTGAAACCAAGAAAATGGCACCCGTAAAGATGCCTCTGAAATATGTTATTGAGATGTTCTGTGATCGCGTTGCTGCCGGAAAAATCTATAAAGGTGATTCATTTACGAACGCTTCGCCTTTGGAGTATTTCGAGTTTGGAAGACAGCGCAGAACAATTCATCCGCAGACGAGCGATTTTCTCGAAAAATTGCTTGTCATGTATAAGGAAAAAGGTGAGGATTATACTTTCGGATTTATCAGGTATTACCTCGCTAAAAATAAAGATTACTAAAAATAATAGTGCTTAAGGCACGGAACGGAGTACCGCATGAAGCTTATTAAGGAAGGTGCATGGCTTGTTAACGGGAACAGCCTGTATTACAACAATGAAGAAGATCGTATGAACTTCAAAAATGCAACAGGTATTGATCCGGCTGCTGATTCCACTACCGGCAAACTACCCGGAACCGAAGAGACAATAGCATATAAGATACTTACCGCACATAATACCTCGGGTAATGACAGCAATTTAGAAATTAAGTTCGATAAGATTACCTCTCATGATATTACATATGTAGGTATTATTCAGACTGCACGTGCAAGCGGACTTGTTGAGTTTCCCATTCCTTATGTTCTTACGAACTGCCATAACTCACTTTGCGCCGTAGGCGGAACCATTAACGAGGACGATCATTTCTTCGGCCTCAGCTGTGCAAAGAAGTTCGGTGGAGTGTATGTACCTCCTCATCAGGCAGTTATTCATCAGTACGCAAGAGAAATGCTTGCAGGCTGCGGAAAGATGATTCTTGGCTCGGATTCACATACACGTTACGGTGCTTTGGGTACCATGGCTATCGGTGAAGGCGGAGGAGAACTTGCAAAGCAGCTTCTCGGTAAGACATATGATGTTAAGAGACCCGAAGTAGTTTGCGTTTATCTTACCGGAGCACCCTCATACGGTGTAGGTCCTCAGGATGTTGCCCTTGCGCTTATTGCCGCTACATTTGATAACGGATTCGTAAAGAACAAGGTTATGGAGTTTGTCGGACCAGGTGTAGCGGGTCTTTCAACCGATTTCCGTATCGGTGTCGATGTAATGACTACCGAAACCACATGTCTTTCATCAATTTGGAGTACTGACGAAAATACAAAGGAATGGTTTGTAACTCACGGAAGAATCGAAGAGTACGAAGAACTTAAGCCCGGTAAGGCAGCTTATTATGATTCAGTTATCGAGTTGGATCTGTCCGAAATTAAACCTATGATTGCAATGCCTTTCCATCCCAGCAAGGCATATCCGATTGCCGATGTTAAGGCCGATCTCGGATATTATCTTGATGAATGCTGCAAGCGTGCCAAGATAAGCTTCGGCGACAAGATTGAGTATTCTCTTAAAGATAAGGTTGTTGATGGAAAGCTCCTGGTAGAACAGGGAATTATTGCAGGCTGTGCAGGAGGCGGATATGAAAATATCTGTGATGCAGCCGACATTTTAAGAGGAGCGGATACCGGAAACGGCAGATTCTCTCTCAGCGTATATCCTGCATCAATGCCTGTGTATATGGAGCTTGTTAAGAACGGAAGAGCAGCCGATCTTATTGCTGCTGGAGCTGTTATTAAAACAGCATTCTGCGGTCCTTGTTTCGGTGCAGGAGATACACCTGCCAATAATGCATTCTCTATCAGACATTCGACACGTAACTTCCCTAACAGAGAAGGCTCGAAGGTTCAGAACGGACAGGTTTCTTCCGTTGCACTTATGGATGCACGTTCAATTGCGGCTACTGCTGCCAATAAAGGATTTCTTTGCGGTGCGGATGAACTTGAAGGCATCGATTTCACGAGACCTAAGTATTATTTTGACTCATCTATTTATGAGAAGCGTGTACTTAACTGCGTAGGAAAGGCAGATCATTCCGCACAGATTCAGTTTGGGCCCAATATTAAGGACTGGCCTGAAATGGATGCACTCAAGGACAACCTTCTTGTAAAGTGTGTAAGTGAAATACATGATCCTGTGACCACTACCGATGAACTTATTCCTTCCGGCGAAACATCATCTTTCAGATCGAATCCTTTGGGACTTGCCGAATTTACACTTTCCCGTAAGGATCCCGATTATGTATCCGAAGCCAAGAAGGTTCGTGACGGTGAAGATGCAAAGACTGATACTTATGCTGCTGCAGTTGCCAAGATCAATGAGAAGTTCGGCTTTGATGCTGAAGCAACTTCAATCGGAAGTACGATTTATGCAGTAAAGCCCGGAGACGGATCTGCACGAGAGCAGGCGGCTTCATGTCAGAAGGTTCTCGGTGCATGGGCTAATGTTGCGAAAGAATATGCTACAAAGAGATATCGTTCTAACCTTATCAACTGGGGAATGCTTCCTTTCCTCTACGACGGTGATGCTGTTAAGAAGAATGATTACATTTATATACCCGGAATCAGGGAAGCCATTGTTAATAAGGTTTCATTAATCGACGCTTATGTAATCAATACTGATAAGTTTGAGATGATTACTGTTTCACTTGGTGATATGACCGATGATGAGAGGCAGATTATTCTTGATGGCTGTCTTATCAACTATTACAAACACTGATTTTTCAGAGAGAATGCACAAATAATACGAAGCAGCGTAAAAGATTGGAGAGGTACTCAATGCTGCGGGATATCATTGAGTATTAATACATATGGATAAAATTAAAATGACTACGCCTCTTGTTGAAATGGACGGCGACGAGATGACAAGAATCATCTGGAAGATGATTAAGGACGAACTTATTTGTCCTTTTGTAGAGCTTAATACCGAATATTATGATCTTGGTCTTGAATATCGTGATGAGACTTCGGACCGGGTTACCGTTGATGCTGCAAATGCCATCAAGAAGTACGGTGTAGGTGTAAAGTGTGCAACCATCACACCCAATGCTGCAAGAGTTGAAGAATATAATCTTCATCAGATGTGGAAGAGCCCCAACGGAACCATAAGAGCTATCCTGGACGGAACCGTATTCAGAGCTCCTATTCTTGTAAAGGGAATCGAGCCTCATATTCCTCACTGGACAAAGCCGATTACAATCGCTCGTCATGCTTACGGTGATATTTATAAGGCGACCGAAATGAAGATTGAAGGTCCTGGAAAGGCTGAACTTGTATTTACAGATGAGAACGGCAATGAGAGAAGAGAACTGATTCAGCAGTTTAAGGGTCCCGGAGTCCTTCAGGGAATGCATAATCTTGATAATTCAATCGAAAGTTTTGCAAGAAGCTGCTTTAATTTTGCTATAGATACACGCCAGGATCTTTGGTTTGCCGCGAAGGATACCATTTCAAAGAAGTACGATCACAATTTTAAGGATATCTTTGCAGAGATTTTTGAAAACGAATATAAAGAAAAGTTTGAAGAAGCAGGTATTAATTATCTTTATACTCTTATCGATGATGTTGTTGCACGTGTTATTCGTTCAAACGGCGGCTTTATCTGGGCGTGCAAGAACTATGACGGTGATGTAATGAGCGACATGCTTGCAACTGCGTTCGGTTCACTCGGAATGATGACATCCGTGCTTGTTTCTCCCGACGGAAACTATGAGTATGAAGCTGCTCACGGAACCGTACAGCGTCATTTCTATGCTCATCGTGAAGGAAAGCCTACATCTACCAATTCAGTTGCAACCATATTTGCATGGACAGGTGCATTAAGAAAGCGCGGAGAACTTGACAACAATAAAGACTTGATGGAGTTTGCCGATAAACTTGAAAAAGCAGTTATCGATACAATCGAAAGCGGAATCATGACCGGTGATCTTGCTTCGGTATCCAAGCTTGAGAATGCCAAGAAAGTATGTACTCTTGAGTTTATTCAGGCTATCAGAGCTACTCTTGAAAAGTCGATGTAATTAGCCGGCTCTAAAAAGAAAAAGCCGCTTTGATAAATGTATCAAGGCGGCTTAATTTATTATTAACAGATTAATTTATTATTAACAGATTAATTTATTGATTTGGCTTTATGGGTTTGGATGATTTAATGCTGGATATAATATATGCGAGTGTATCACCCAAAATACAGCTTACACGCTGCAATACTGCGCATAAAAGAATGATTCCGCCCAGTATTGAATCGGAAAACATAATGGAAATAACGAATTCCCTGACACCGATTCCGCCCGGAACTCCAATAAAAATATATCCTGCCAGCCAGGATAGAATATAAGCTCCGAGAATCTGCCGCATTGAATTCAATGAAATATTGAAGCCGATTAAAACGCGATAAAGCGGAAGCATAATTGCTCCGAGTATTAAAAGAACAATCATATATCCGAACAGATTTTTTATAAAAAGCAGGATAAACCGTTTGTCGGCCATTCGGGATATAATGCTTCTGAATTTTTTGACTTTTAAATACAGGACTATAAGTACAGAGATTCCTATTACCGCAAGGGCCGAAAGCACAATTATGATTTTAGTGCTGTCATATGTATTTAAGATGTTTTTTAAACCATCGAGTGATATAAGTGAAGATAATATGATTCCAGAGATCAACAAGCCGAAGATCTCGGTCAGTGAAGCAACAGCAATGTCCAACTGATCCAGGCCGGATTCGTTCATGAATATATTTCGCTCAATGTATTGGAAAACGCTTCCGGGAATATACTTTGAAATATTGGCTCTTGCATATACATGAACAGCTTTGGTCTTGATATCTTTTTTATCCGCAAGGAAAGAGACTGTATTGGACCAGTTGCGGGCCAGTATATATACGGTTATACATGACAGTATAACACCGATCAAACCCGCAATTATTAATTTGCCCGGATTCTGAAACGAATCAAAATCCGGGCCGTTTTTTAACAGCTTATAAAAAACAAAAATAATAGAGACGACAGAAAGTATTCTGCCTATAATATTAATATATTTTTTCAACTTGATTATACCTTCTCGAACAGGAACAGAAGCCAGGGCAATGACTTCTTTGCATATAAGCACTTAAGGTGCGTGTTCTGTTCAACCATTTTAAGAAATTTTGTTTGATTCCAATGCTGAATATGTCCGGGAGTATTTCCAAGGCGCTTAAGATATTTGAAACGGCACATATTGAGGAAACACCAGAGTGGTTCGTTGGGAACAGATAAAAATACATATTTTGAAGAAATTTTTTCAATGCTTTTTAATGCCAGAACAGGGTTTTCGACATGCTCAAGCATTTCGCTTGCACATACCAACGAATATGAATTCTCTTCAATACCGGGATCATATACATTATTGACATAAAAATTTATACTTCTCTCGGAATAATTGGATTTTGCTTTATCTATACATTCAGGAGCAATATCGAATGCATCAATCGGTGAATCCTTGACGCAAGAGCGAAGGAAATCACTGAAATGTCCTTCACCGCATCCGGTTTCCAACACTTTATCGAGACTATTGACTTCAGCCTTGGAAATAAGGAAAGCGGCAGTATCGAAAAAGCCCTTCATCAGTTTTTTTTCGATAGGATTCCGGGATTCATATTTATTGTAAAAATTACCTGAAATCTCTGTTTCCTTCATAAACAAATACAATGTGTAGCTGGTACACGAACTCCTTTAATTTCATACATAGTATAAATTATCATATTTATTGTTTTAATACAACAATTTATTGTCTATTTCACATAAATGAAAGTTTTGTTAAATGTATATTAATTCGATAGTTGAGATTAGTGTATTTTATTTTTTATGATTTTTTAACTGAAAACATGCATTTCTTTTGCTAATATTTTATGCAGTATTGTAGGAAAATAAAGATTAATTCAGATATATATCTGGGAAAGTAGGATTTCTAATGTTAAAACTTGACAATATAGTTAAAGAATACCCTACAGGTGACAGTACTGTTACTGCACTTAAGGGTGTCAGCATTGAGTTTCGTGAGAACGAATTTGTTTCGATTCTCGGCCCTTCCGGTTGCGGAAAGACGACTTTGCTTAATATTATCGGTGGTCTCGATCACTATACCGAAGGTGATCTGATCATAAATAATGTCTCAACAAAAAAATATAAGGACAGAGACTGGGATTCTTACAGAAATCACAGTATCGGATTTGTATTCCAAAGTTACAATCTTATTCCTCATCAGACGGTTCTTGCAAATGTTGAGCTTGCTTTGACCTTAAGCGGTGTATCAAGGAAAGAGAGAAAGCAGCGTGCAATCGCTGCTCTTGAGAAGGTAGGACTCGGTGATCAGCTTAAGAAAAAGCCCAACCAGATGTCGGGCGGACAGATGCAGCGTGTTGCAATCGCCAGAGCACTTGTTAATAATCCGGACATTCTTCTTGCCGATGAGCCTACCGGAGCGCTTGATACAGATACTTCGGCACAGGTGATGGATATTCTTGCGGAAGTTGCCGAAGATAAGCTTGTAATTATGGTTACTCATAACCCTGAGCTTGCACAGGTTTACTCGACCAGAATTATTCGTCTTCTTGACGGAAATATTGTATCCGACAGTATGCCTGTTGTTGATGAATCAGCGACAGAAGCTGTAGCGGCGGATACTAAAAAACCTGATATATGGGCTGAAAAATCAGGTGATGAGGTGGTTGAAGAAGTTGAACCCGATGCTCCCGCAATTTCTTCGGAAGAACAGGTTACTGTAGATGATAATCTTACGGACAAACAGAAAAAAGCAGCATTAAAGAAAGCATTAAAGGAAGAGAGAAAGGCACAGAAGAAGGCTGCCAAAGCAGCGAGACCTCCCAAAACTTCTATGAAGAGAATGACTGCACTTTCCTTGAGTCTTAATAACCTAATGACCAAGAAAGCCAGAACTTTTCTTACCGCTTTTGCCGGCAGCATCGGTATCATTGGTATTTCATTGATTCTTTCGATGTCAAACGGAGTGCAGCTTTATATCAACAAAGTTGAAGAGGATACTCTTTCAAGCTATCCCATTACTATCGAAAAGACCACCATTGATATGACTTCCTTTATGACGAGTATGCAGAACGCTCAAAGTGACAAGGAAGATCACGAACAGAACAAAATCTATACCAATCAGATTATGACCAATTTCATGAAACTGATGGTTAAAGAAGTTTCTACAAACAATTTAAGTGATTTTAAGAAGTTTATAGATAATAATTCCGACAGATTTAAGCCTTTGACAAGTGATATTCATTACGGATATTCGACGCCTCTGAATGTTTACCGTGCAGACATTGAAAATGGGGTTTACCAGGTAAACCCCGGACAGGTATTTGCTGCATTCGGAATGGGCGGCGGCTCACGACGTTCAATGTTTACAAATACAGAAGTATGGCAGAGACTTATCAACAATAATAAGCTTCTTGAGCAGCAATATGAAGTATTGTACGGTAAGATGCCGGAAAAATTTGATGAGGTTGTTCTTATTGTCAGCGGAAATAATGAAGTAACCGACTATACACTTTATTCGCTCGGAATACTTGACAGCAAAGAACTTTCAGAGCAGTTTATGAAGCTTGCAATGGGTGAGGAGGCTGAACTTCCCGCACCTCGTGCTTACTCGTTCGAAGAACTTGCTTCATTGAAATTCAAGCTTTTGCTTAACAGTGATTATTTCGAAAAAATCGGTGATAACTGGGTCGATCGTTCAGACGATGAATTATACCTTTTACAGAAGCTTAACAATGCAACCGAAATCAAGATTGTTGGTATTATAAAATCAACCTCCGAAGCGTCGAACAACGGTCTTTCGGGTATTATCGGATACAGAACCGATCTGATGGAATATCTTATCGGAGAGGTTAATAAGTCTGATATTGTTATTCAGCAGAAAGCAAATCCCGATGTAGATGTGTTCAGCGGTTTGAAGTTCGAAAAGAGTGATGAGAAAGAAATTATTACCCAGGAAATGCTTGATATGTATATCGCATCGCTTCCTGAGGAGGAAAAAGCTCAGACTCTTGCTTCTATCGATCAGATGAAAGCATACGGTATGAGTGATGAGAAGATTCTTGAGACTTTCAGCTCTTTGTTTGAAGAAGCTGCAACTGATGCAACTTATGAGGATAATTTAAAGAAAATCGGTGTTTCAGATCCCGATGATCCCAGAACCATCAGCCTTTATCCCAAGGATTTCGAATCAAAGGACAAGCTTTCGGATCTTATCAAAGAGTATAACGAAGGCAAAGATGAGGATGAAGTAATCACTTATACCGATTATATCGGACTTATTCTTTCATCGGTATCAACCATTATTAATGCTATCAGCTATATACTTATTGCATTTGTGGCAATATCACTGGTTGTATCATCGATAATGATCGGTATCATTACCTATATTTCTGTACTTGAAAGAACAAAAGAAATCGGTATTCTTCGAGCTATAGGCGCATCAAAGAAGGATATATCACGAGTTTTTAATGCCGAGACACTTATTGTTGGATTTACGGCCGGAGCTTTGGGTATACTTATTTCATGGCTTATGCTGTTCCCCATCAATGCGATTATTTATAAAATAACCGATATTTCGGGAATTGCTGTATTGCCTTATCAGGCTGCAATTATACTGATTCTTATCAGTATGTTCCTTACATTTATCGCAGGATTGTTCCCTTCAAAGATCGCTGCAAGAAAGGACCCTGTTGTTGCTTTACGTTCCGAATAATGCTTGAAATCAATATGCTGTTTATCTATAATGTTAATATATGGATATTAGTGAGGTGAATGTCAGTGTTATCAATTTATGATTACTTTGATTCATTGTCTCAGGTTAACGGCATTTCATTCGGATTAGATATAATTCTGAGAACCATTCTCGCTATTTTGGCGGGAATGGTTGTCGGTTATGAACGAAAAAGAAGGCAGAAAGAAGCGGGCATCAGAACTCATTGCATGGTTGCGTTGGGTGCCTGCGTTTTTGCTGTTGTTTCGAAATACGGCTTTTATGATACTGTACTTGTAGACAGTGTTCAGGTCGATGCATCGCGTGTTGCAGCCAATGTTGTAACAGGTGTTTGCTTCCTGGGCGCTGGCATGATATTTGTTCGCAGCAAGTCGATTTCGGGACTTACCACAGCTGCAGGGATTTGGGCGGTTTCGGCTATAGGTCTTGCATTCGGTGTGGGCCTTTACAGCATTGCAATCTTTGCAACGTGTTGTATAGTGTTTATTCAGTATATTCTTCATAAACCTCTTATAAAGCTTGAAGGTTCTCCGAGTAAAGAGGTTACATGTACTCTCGAATGCTTTGAGAATTTCGAAGATTTTTCGGGAGTTATTATGATGTTTGATCCTCAGGCTATTTTTACATCAATTGAAAAAAGGGCTGACGGAACCGTAGTAACGAAATTTGTCATTCACAATGAACAGGCAGAAATAATAAGAGACAGTTATTCGTTTATGAAAAAATACGCCTATGTCCGTTCGGTTACGGTTTAAGAGTGTTTTTTAATTGATCTACTGGGGGATGGGAAATGTATATAGGCGGAGACGAGAACAGAGAATATTATCAAAGAAAAAAAGAAGCACACAGGAAAGTTGTTAAGAAACATCACCGTAAAAAGTTTTTTGCAGCGTTGACTTTATTTGTTTGTGTATGCTTTTTTGCGGCGGTTTTGGGATTTGCCGGATGGGGAATTAAAACATTAATCACGAAGCATGGTATCAGCGGCGGTTCGGATTATGTCGAAGAAAAAGCATCGGTACCTTTGACACTTGTCAATAATGTTTTTACAGAAACTTCCGACATATCCGAAAAGGTTAACTTTACTGAGAACAATGATATCGAAGAGAATAAAACCGAAACGATAACGACTCCGGTTAAAAAAGGCCTGGTTATTGTGGATGCCGGACATGGAGGCATGGACAGCGGAACATTTTCGGGTGATGTTCTTGAAAAAGATTTAAATTTAAGTATTGCTTTTTGGGTTAAGGAAGAGCTTGAAAATAAGGGCTATGATGTTTACATGACCAGAACCGGGGATGATTTTGTAGGTTTGCAGGAAAGGGCAAATATTGCCAATTCTCTCGAATCACCCAAGTGTCTTGTAAGCGTACATCAAAATTTCTGTGATGATGCGGTTGAACCTTCCGGCGTCGAAAGCTGGACATATGACAGAAGCGGATGTGAGGAACTCGGCAATGCACTTACTGCAGCTGCAGCTGAAACTACAGGGGCCAGAAATCGCGGTACACAGTTTCGTACCAATCTGGTTGTTACGAGCAAGACTACTATGCCTGCCGTGATTTTTGAATGCGGATATTTATCGAATCCTGACGAAACAGCGAAATTAACGACAGAAGAGTATCAGGTGCTTATGGCACGAGGTATAGCAAATGGCGTTGAAAAATTTATAGAATCATATTATTGATCGGAGGATTATTATGACAAAAGTCGATATCTTTTCAGGCTTCCTCGGAGCCGGAAAAACCACACTCATTAAAAAGCTTGTTTCCGAAGCATTTAAGGGAGAGAAGCTTGTTCTTATCGAGAACGAATTCGGAGAAATCGGAATCGACGGAGGTTTCCTTAAGGATTCCGGTATTCAGATTAACGAAATGAATTCAGGCTGTATCTGCTGTACACTTGTCGGAGATTTCGGCAAAGCACTCGTACAGGTTATGGAGCAGTATACTCCCGACAGAATCATTATCGAGCCTTCGGGTGTAGGCAAGCTTTCGGACGTTATCAAAGCAATTGCCGATGTGGCCGATGAAGCAAAGATTGAAGTAAACAATTTCGTTGCCGTGGTTGACGCAGGCAAGTGCAAGATGTATATGAAGAACTTCGGAGAATTCTTCAATAATCAGATTGAGTATGCAAAGACCATTATATTAAGCCGTTCACAGAATGTTCCCGAAGCGAAGCTGGCCGAGACCGTTGCACTTATTCGTGAACACAATGATAAAGCCGTACTTATTACTACTCCCTGGGATGAGCTTACCGGTGAGTTTATCTTAAATTCCATGGAAGCAGAGTCAAGTTTTGAGGAAGAACTCCTTGAAGCTGCGGGAATTTGTCCCGAATGCGGACATCATCATGAGCATGGACATCACCATCATCATGACGAAGGTGAAGAATGCTGCTGCGGACATCATCACGATGATGATGACGATGACGATGATGACGATAATGACGATACTGACGGGCATGAGCATCATCACCACGAGCATCACCATCACCATGATGAGGATGAAGAATGCTGCTGCGGACATCACCACGATGATGACGAAGATGATGACGAGCATGAGCATCATCACCATGAGCATCATCATCACCACGATGATGACGAAGA
>JAZLGZ010000058.1:0-9945 GCA_045616585.1 Lachnospiraceae bacterium | reverse complement strand
CAGGAGTAGGCTCCGGGGTTGTCTCAGGAGTAGGCTCCGGGGTTGTCTCAGGAGTAGGCTCCGGGGTTGTTTCAGGAGTGGGCTCCGGGGTTGTTTCAGGAGTGGGCTCCGGGGTTGTTTCAGGAGTAGGCTCCGGGGTTGTTTCAGGAGTTATCTTCTCCCCATCTCTATAAAGAGTATGCCACTCTCCCCAATTAGTACATTCTTTACAATAAAGAGTTCCTGTGCTATTGCCAACGCTAACTGGTCCATTAAGAGCTAAAACAGTACCATTTACCGAATTAAGCTTAACACCAGATGAGCTGCTAATATTCAAAATAACATTTCTGAATGCCTTAGCAGTATTATAATCATAGTCTGCAGAGTTATAACCATTCAGATAATATTCATTCACTTCTGATGCGTCACAATTAATTACTATATTCAATCCATCAGGAGCATTAGTAATCTTAAGCATTCTGCCATTTATTTTATTTCCCTGCGCAATACCTTTAACATAAATAACACAAGTTTGTCCCGGTTTAAAATTCGAAAGATCTATTTCGACACCATTCTGATCACCTTCTGAGTCTGGCTTATTACCAAAAACTGCAGAATTATATATAGCTTTTACGCAATTGCCATTTTCATCTTGAGGAATGACCTCGACAGCAGGAACAAGATTCCAATAATAATCTGATTCGATCTTTTTTTCGTTGAGAACACCTGTAACATCAAAAAAATTCGAAGAACAGAAAAAATGAATATTTCCGAAACGGGTATCTAAAGTTTCGCCCTCATTCGACGAGCTCAAAAAACTTTCCAAATAACCTTTAGCAGTTTGTAAACCGGCTTCGTCTCCAAATACCAGGTCAGTAACGATGTTCTGCTGATTATCCAGCTTTTCACTGATGGACAGATCACTTCCGGTTAAACAATTAATAAATATTTTTTGAGCAAACTTATTCTTCGCTATACCATCACTATATGTAACATATCCATCTGTGCAACCAAAAAGGTTACCGGTAAATTCATTACAAGCTATATTTGTCTCGTAATCAGCGCATCCAACAAACTTATCCGCAATGATACCAAAGTCGTCCTCACTTGCTGCAGGAGGAATCTTCCGGTTCTCTTCCGCTCTTACATTCAGTTTCGTGCCGTTCATTGCTACAGCCAACGTCATTACAAAAGTCATAAGTTTCGCGATGAAACGCGTTTTCGCTGCACGTTTTTTCATTACTTTCATACTTTCTTACTCCCATCCGTTTTGTAACCCAATAGTTCTCCACCACTACTTGTATAGCGAAGTATACACCGATTTAGATACATTTTCAATAGTTTTTTCGTGAATTTTTTAGTGATTTGTAGCGAAATTATTGAAGTTTTTGTGTAGTTTTAATCACATTTTGTTATTATTTTCTCAAAGTCACTTCTTTCTATCTCTTTTTGTGATTTTTAGCCCATTTTCACCATGTCGTATTCAAAACCACATAAAGCAGATATAAATCCAGTCTCTGAGTGCCTTAAATACCGTCAGCAAGATTTGTCACTTTTGTAACTTTTTAACGCGCATTTTTCTGCGCATAGATTTATATTGCCCCGAAAAGTTTCCGATTCGTCTTTCAGCACCAACTGAAGTGTCCCCTTGCAATTTGCAGTCAATCCGACTCTGCCTCATTAGCAATATATCCGCATCACTCTCTGCCGGACATAAAAAATCACCGCCATTGACGACTGCCGAGTTGACTCCCCAAAAATTTTGCCTTTCGGAGAGGCACTTCATAATCGTCGATGGCGGTGATTTACATCATCTGGTAAGGTCTTTGACCCATTTATATTTCTTAAAGTGATACATAACCCACGGAATCTTTCCGACTTCATCCAGGCAGGTGCAGGCATAAACGACAAACACAGGCCAGTGGAAAAGGAAGGTTCCCGCTGCCGCAAGAGGCACTGCAATTCCCCACATGGTAATTGCGAGCGAATACATATCGAAGAGCGTATCTCCTCCGGCAGAGAAGACTCCGTTGATTGTTATTGTGTTTACTGCTCGGCCGATCATATAGAAGGCCATTATGAGCATCATCTGGAACAGATATGTCTGAGCAGTTTCGGTAAGCTTTACTATGTTGGTAATAAACGGGGTAAGTGCACACATAACAAGTGCAGAACCGATACCTACAATGAATGCAAGCTTTTTGATTCGTATTCCGTAGCACTTTCCTTCCTCAAGGAGGCCTGCACCGAGTGCATTACCTACTACGATTCCGGCACCTCCGGCCAGACCGTCACAAACACAGCATACCAGATCTCGGATAACCGCGGTAACCGAATTTGCCGCTGCCGCATCCTCTCCCATATGTCCCATGAATGCAGTGTAAGAAGTAAAGCCCACTCCCCAGAAAAGATATGCTCCCAGAAGCGGCCACATGCATTTAATAAAGTCCTTCGATAAAGTTCCGAACCTTCCGAACAGTTTTGAAAGTTCAGGGCTCAAATAGCCCTTCCTAAAGGACAATACAATGCAGAATACCACTTCATACGCACGTGCGATAACGGTAGCTATGGCAGCTCCCGCGACACCGAGCATCGGTACTCCGAAAAGGCCGTAAATAAACACTGCGTTCAGTACAATATTCAGCACCACCGCACTGGAGCTGACAAACGCCGTTTGCGGTACATGGTCACTGACCTTCATGATAGCCAGATAACATTGTGAAATACCTGTCAGCAGGTACGACCAACCCGCAATTTTAAGGTATACACTTCCTGTTTCGATAAGCACCTTTTCGTTGGTGAAAACTGTCATCAATTCATTGGGAAAGAAGATACAGCCTATAAAGAACAGGGCCGACAATCCCACACAGAATCGAAGAATGAGAATGAATATTCTTCGAACGGTTTTCACATCCTTCTTGCCCCAGTACTGAGCACCAAGAATCGAGCCCGCTGAAACAATTGAGGACACAAACATGTTTTGAACAAACTGTATCTGTGTCGCCAATGATACAGCCGACATATCGTTTTGTTTACCGTTTCCGAGCATTATCGCATCCGATGCGGCCACAGCCGCGAGCATCATATACTGGAATGCAATCGGAAGGGTTATTTTCATCAGCCTCTTTAAAAAGGCTTTATCTGCAAACAAAGAATAGTCTTTGTTTCGTTTTGCTGCTGAATCCATTAATGTAAATCTTCCTAATCAAATCTTGGCAATTGCTGTTCAATTACTTTTTTGCTTATGCTTCGTCCGCAGTATTTATTACACTGCTGCTCTGAATATTGCAAGCATATCTGCCTCGTAAAGCATCTTAGCAGAGCCCTTCGCTCCGCCAACACCTACAGCACACTTATGAGCCATCTCAACAAGGTCTGCATCTGTCGCTTCAACACCAAGTTCTCTTAAATTGGTAGGCATCTTAATCTCACGATAGAAAGCTTCGAGAGCCTCAATACCCTTAACTGCGATTTCTTCATCACTTCCGACATTTTCTACGCCCATTACATTGAGTGCGAACTTCTTGAATCTGGGAAGACAATCCTTGTAAACGTATCTTGCCCAGCTTCCCCATACTGCCGCAAGACCTGCGCCGTGAGCAACATCGTACAAACCGCCGAGCTCATGCTCAAGCTTATGAGGCATCCAGTCTCCGCCGTCATTTCCGCATCCGGTAAGACCGTTGTGTGAAAGACTTCCGGCCCACATAATCTCTGCTCTTGCATCATAATTCTTGGGATCCTTAACAAGAATCTTTGCGTTGTTCATAACAGTTCTTAAAAGACCCTCGGCAATCGAATCCGTAATCTCCATATTGCCGCCCTGAGTAAAGTAACGCTCCATGGTATGCATCATGATATCGGTACATCCGCATGCAGTCTGGTAATCGGGAAGAGTCATGGTAAGCTCGGGATTCATGATTGCGAACTTCGGGCGTGAATAATCGCTGTTGTAGCCACGCTTTACAAGTCCTTCTTCCTTAGTAATAACTGAAGAATCACTCATCTCACTTCCGGTTGCGGAAAGAGTAAGAATTACGCCCAAAGGAAGACAGCCTGTAGCCTTCTTCTTGTAATCATACAGGTCCCAAACATCGCCCTCGTTTACAACACCGTAACCGATTGCCTTTGCGGAATCGATGGCACTTCCTCCGCCTACCGCCAGAAGGAAATCAACGCCCTCCTTTTTACAAAGCTCGATACCCTCATACACAAGGCTGAGTCTTGGATTCGGTACGGCACCGCCGAGCATAACATAGTTAATACCTGCTTCATCAAGAATATCGGTAACCTTCTTCATAAGACCGCTCTTAATAACGCTTCCGCTGCCATAATGAATAAGAATCTTCTTTCCTCCGAATTCCTCGATAAGCTTTGCAACCTGAAGCTCGCTGTCCTTACCGAACACTACCTTGGTAGGTGTAAATAAATTGAAACCAAACATTTTGTATCCCCTTTCATAATATATATTTGCAGCAGATAAACCAAGCTGCATTATTTCTCTTATCTCTCACCGAATCTGTCCGCGATTTCCTTGCATACCATATCCGCACTGTCCAGGAACAAAAGCTCCTTGCTGACTCCGAGCAGCTGCAAGTCTCTGTTTATCTGCTTCTTGACTGCCGAAGGAACAATAATTCGCTCAACAATCCCCTTATGGTCCTTAGGAATCTCTTTTATTACTCTTTTACCGTCTTCATGTGAATCTGTAAACAGGATATACCGACCGCGCTGAATATTCTGCCTGAGACTGTAACTGGGTGCATAAACAAAAAGAATATCCTCACCCGAATCGAACACTGCATCAGGATTCTTATAGCTGTCACAAATCGCATTGACCATAGGGTAATTTGCTACATCGAGGTCATTGCTCATAAATACAATGACTTCACCATCTTTTCCTACGGTTGTTTCATCATCATGGCAGGCAAAATATAAGCCAACCAATGCATTTTCGGACACGTCGAGAAGTCTTGTCGGAATTCCGTGATGCTGAAGCAAAGCCAAAAGTTCCAAAGGATCTAAATCCTTTTTGAAAACCGTAGGCAGCTTGTAGCGAGCCATCTCTATCATATTGCGCTCTTCCTCAATGAGGGCCTTGCCCTCCGCAGTCTTTCTTCCGATTGAAGGAATCAGCAGATTCGACATATCAGCCTGACCTCTGAACAACAGAGTATCACTGGTATGACCATAGGTTTTTAATGCTGCATTTCTTTTACAGACCACATCAACGTATTCGGCAACCGAATTAATGGTAATGGTATCCATAATCGCACCTCCGGGAGGTTTTTATCAATTTCGGCCGGGCACATACCCTCGCCGTTCACAAAAGAAGGCTGCTGCACCCGTTTCAGGTACAACAGCCCCCCGGTTATTCCATTATAATATAAAATCAAAGCTTTGTATCGACAAAAATTGAATAAATTGACTGGATAGCAAGCTCGAAGTCTTCATTTCTCACACCGATGATAATATTAAGCTCTGAAGAACCCTGGTCAATCATCTTAACGTTGATTCTTGAATGAGCAAGTGCAGAGAAGATACGTCCCGCAGTACCCTGATTCGACTTCATTCCGCGGCCTACAACTGCGATAAGTGCAAGGTCTGACTCAAGATCGATAACATCGGGCTTTGCAAGTCTGCGAAGAGAACTGATAACCTGCTGCTCCTTGCCCTCGAACTCTGCCTGATGAACGAAAACGGTCATGGTATCGATACCTGAAGGCATATGCTCGATTGAAATTCCGTTCTCCTCAAATGCCTGAAGCGCCTTGCGGCAGAAACCAACCTCGGCATTCATCATATCCTTGTCGATATTGACAGCAACAAAGCCCTTCTTTCCGGCAATACCGGTAATGGTGAATTTTGTCTTCTGGCATGTGCTGCCTACGATAAGTGTTCCGTTTGCCTCGGGATCGTTGGTATTTCTGATGTTGATCGGGATACCTGCTTTACGAACGGGGAAAACTGCGTCCTCGTGAAGCACGGAAGCACCCATGTATGAGAGCTCGCGAAGCTCTTTGTAAGTAATAACATCGATAGGCTGAGGATTCTCAACGATTCTTGGATCAGCGACAAGACATCCCGAAACATCTGTCCAGTTCTCGTAAAGAGATGCATTGCAAGCCTTGGCAACGATTGAACCGGTAATATCGGAACCGCCTCTTGAGAAGGTCTTTACAGAGCCGTCCGCCTTTGCGCCGTAGAAACCGGGAACAACCGCACGCTCAACCGATGCAAGTCTCTCAGAGAGAATACGATCGGTCTTGTCGGCATCGAATACGCCGTCCTCGTCGAAGAAGATAACTTCTGCGGCATCGATAAATGTATATCCGAGATAATCGGCCATTATAATTCCGTTAAGGTATTCACCTCTTGAAGCAGCGTAATCCTTTCCTGCTTTTGCCGAAAACTGCTTCTTGATGGTTGCAAACTCTTCGGTAAGGTCTGTTTTAAGATTAAGTCCTCTGATAATGAGATCGTATCTCTCCTTAATCTTTGCAAGCTCCTTTGCGAAATCCTTATCCTCCTCTGCAAGTGCATAGCAGGCATAAAGCATATCGGTAACCTTTGTGTCCTTGGAATTGCGCTTTCCGGGTGCACTCGGTACTACATATCTTCTGCTTTCGTCGCTTTTAATAATCGCTCCAACCTTCTTGAACTGCTCGCTGCTTGCGAGTGAGCTTCCGCCAAACTTTACTACCTTAACCATAATTAAAGCCTTTCTTTATATGAATTATCCGATAATTGCACAAAACAACGGCACAATTATACAGCCGAAAGGCTTATTCGTCAAGGGTTGAGGTGCAATACGTACCCACGGAAACAGCAGCTGCGGCGGTAAGTACGGTTATTATAATTGCTTTGCCGGAAGTGAAGTCCGACTTGCCCGAAACCACATCGGTAAGGTCTGCCAAAGAGGTGGGCAGATAATCTGCAGCACCGGGAATAATCGCAAGGAAAACGCACAGCACAACCACTCCGCCGATTCCCAACAGAACCTGTCCCGATGAAGACGCAAAAGTCGAAAAAAAAGCCATCAGGCAGCAAAGCCATATACCCAAAAGCCACGGCAGAGCAACTCCTTCGAAAAGATTCCGCATGATACCGTTGTCCCAGTAGATATCGGCATAAACATACGTAACCGCTGCGGTCACGGCATATCCGAAACTCCATATCGCAGCCATTGTAATAAGCTTAGCGTAATATATTTTTATCTTCGAAAGACCCTTGGTCGTGACCAGGAGGAGCGAACCCTTCCGGTATTCGCTCGTAAAAATGCCCGAGAAAGTAATTACAAAGATAATCATAAGAATCGAAAGATTCTTGTAAAACTGCATCCAGCAATCAACAGCCGTAACCTCAACCGCACCAATAATCAGCCCTTGTCCGGCCAGGTCTGCAGAAGCCATTTCCAAAATAGCGGGAGTAAGCTTTGCGATTGCGGGGTTCATGATTCCGAATGCCGAAAATACGATTGCCAGAATCAAAAGCTTGCGGCTTCTTACCAGTTCCATCCATTCCTTCTTAAAAAATGCCATGAAGCTTCTCATCGTCCGATCACCTCCATAAACACATTTTCAAGTGTTGGCTCCAACATTTCCGCGCGCTTGAAGCCAATATTGCGCTCCAGCATAAAAGCCACTGTTTTTCTCATATCGGCTTCGCTTCCGGAATAAATCAGACGGTTTACGTTAACCTGCGCATCACCGAAAGAACCGAATTTTTCGGCATCCTTCGCATCCGCAAGATCGATTTCAAAACCGGTCCTGCTGTGCTTTTCTTTAAGCTCATCGATAGAGCCCGAAAAACAGATCTCACCTTCATTAAGGAATGCCACATCATCACAGATCTGCTCCACATCCGACAAAACATGTGTCGAAAAAATAATGCTTGTCTTGTCGGATTTGGCGGCATTTACCATAATATCGAGTATCTCCCTGCGGCCTACCGGATCGAGTGCCGATGTCGGTTCGTCGCAAATCAAAAGCTTTGGCCTGTGTAAAAGTGCCTGGGCAATACCGAGCCTTTGCTTCATACCCCTCGAAAAGCCTTTAATGCGGTGCTTCTCACCTGCCAGTCCCACCAGCTCAAGCAGCTCAGAGCATCTTGATTTGCAGTCCTTTTCTTCCATTCCGCAGATTTCACCCGAAAACATGAGATATTCCTTCGGTGTCATAAAATCATAGAATTCGGGAACGTCCGGAAGAAAACCTATGTACTTATTGGTGTGCGTCTTACCTGCGACAACAGGTTCGCCGCACACGGTTATCTCTCCCGAATCCTTCTTTAACAGACCCAGGACGAGCTTCATGGTAGTGGTTTTTCCGGCTCCGTTCTTCCCTACAAAGCCGTAAATAGTATGCTCCGGAACCAACAGAGTCACATCTTTGAGTACCTGCCTGCTGCCGAAGCTTTTGCTTACATTTTTAAGCTCCAGCACCTTATTCATCATCCTTTCCGAGAACAAAATACAAGATAGGACCGATAAACTCCATTCCGACAATCGAGATCACAAGCCACAGGGCTCTTGAACCTCTTTTATAGGTATTGTGCTTTAAAATATGTACAATCGTATAAATCAGTAAACCAAACTGTAAAATAATCAGTGGTAAAATAATAGGTAAATATTCTTTTAATTGTTCTAACTTCTCCATAATAATTCCCTTTCGTCAATTTGCCTCAACACTTTCGACTGCGTACGCGAAGGTTTCTACACAATAATTTTTCTTTCCGCAGCAAGGACACTTAAGCCTTCTTGTTTTAGGCGTATGAGCCGCAAAGAAGAACTCCGCTTTTTTAGGCTTGAACTCGTTGTGACACTCGGGACAAATATACAGAACATTTCTGTAATAGTACACAACCAGAAACGGAGTCGCTGCAGCAATCACCAGCATACAAACTCCAAAAGGAATCCAGATACCCTTCAAAATACCCAGCATTAATGTGGCAATTTCGACAGCCTCAGCAGGTAACCCAAAAAGAAGCATAGTGCGATATACTTTCTTCATCATTTTTTCGCCGCTCATGATTTTCGCCATGTCTTTTATGCTTTCCACAGTAACCTCTTCTTTATCATTAAGAAGTTTCTGAAGTTCGCGAACCTTTTCGCGTTTCTCATCACGCTCACGAATTTCTTCGGAAAGGACACGCTCCTGTTCTTTAAGAAGTGTTCCGATAATCTTCTCGGAATTCTGCGCCGTTATTATTTTGGAAATATCCTGCAGTGATAAACCCAAATCTTTCAGAAAACAGATCACCTTTAATTTATCGAGTTCTTCTTCACGATACATTCGTCTTCCGCCCTCACTGTAATCGTAGGGGATCAGAATCCCTTTCGTATCGTAGAACTGAACGGTTCTGACAGTTACGCCTGCCGCCTTGGCAAGCTCTCCTGTGGAATAAGTCATGGTGTTTCCTCCTTTCTTATTCAGATTTGCATTACAAATCCTTACCTTTCGAGGACAAATATAGTATATTACGTAGGGTAACAAGCAATACCTGACGTAAGGTAACAAATAAAAAAAGTGTATTTTAGGCCAAATTATCGTCTCCGTGCTCGCTCCAGACGCGGTACCACTCCGCTTCCGCGAGGGCAAGTTCTTCCTCTGCCGCCTCGTAAGCTTCAAAGCTGTCGGCCTCCTCCAGCTTCTTCTTCGCCGCTTCAAGTGCCTCTCCTGCCAGCCTTAACTGCCAGTCATCATGTGCTTCTTCAACATTCTTAAACCCGATTTCGTGGCGCTCCTTTTTAGGCACAGCCTTCAGTCCGGCAATCATGGCCTCATCCTCTGCGGATACAAGCCCCATTATCTGATCCTTGATTTCTCCGGCCGTGCTGACCTTCATTTCGGGAATTCCGGTATTAACATTTATTCTTCTCGCGGTAATAAGTCTTTCAAGCCTTTCCAGATAATGCGCGTAATCAAACGGATAGAACATTGCCTTTCCGTCCTCAAATATATAGAA
>JAZLGZ010000057.1:0-21161 GCA_045616585.1 Lachnospiraceae bacterium | reverse complement strand
CTCTTTTCATAGATTTTTTCCTGAGAATTCATCTGTGTCATCAGTGTTCCGACTCTGACCATGAAAAACTCGTCAAGATTTGTCTGAAAGATCGAAGCAAAGGTAAGCCTCTCCGCCAACGGAACCCTTGAATTCGCTGCCTCTGCAAGCACTCTTTCGTTGAAAGATAACCACGATAATTCCCTATTTGTATAATGAGTAATGCCATTCTTGTTTTTCTTTTTTTCTCCCATAACGGTGTTTTCTCCTGCAATTTTCTTCTTCAAATCTTTTAGGTAAACAATAATTTTATCGATCAAATCCCAATACCTCCGCTTATCATTTTGCAGAAGGAATGTAAAATCTGCATCCGCACCTGTGTAAAATCCGTGCAAAACTTACTTTACACAGCGTCAAAAAAGCGCCGCTTTAAAATCCAAAGATTCCAAAACGGCGCTTATCCAAAACGTATATTCTTTTCTCTGTTAACTGCTGTTCTGCGATATTTTGTTACGTATTCAGCAGCGCTAAAAGCAGACACGGATCGTGGTACCTTTACCCGGGGCACTGTCGAGCTCGATTTTTGCATCGTGAAGCTCCACTATGTGTTTTACTATCGCGAGGCCCAGTCCGGTTCCTCCGGTAGCCTTTGAACGGCTTTTGTCGACTCTGTAAAATCTCTCGAATACTCTTTGCTGCTCTTCGGCAGGGATTCCTATTCCGTTATCCTGCACCGTAAGCAGTACCCTGTTTTCTCTTTTGGCTGCGGAAATTAAGACTTTACCTCCGGGATTATTGTAACGAATCGCGTTCTGGGCAAGATTTTCAACCAGTTCTTTCAGCATGTCCCTGTTGCCGTGAACAACACATGGCTCACCCTTTAAAGATATGGATATTCCTCTTTGTTTTGCATTAACACTGAGCTCGTCCATACACTCCCTGACAGTCTCGAACAAATCCACCTTTTCGAAGGTCGGCTCATGTCCCTTGCGGTCCAGTTCGGACAATCTGATGATATCATTTATCAGAGCCAGCAGTCTGTCGGAATTCTTTCTGATTTCCTGATAGAAATGCTCTTTTTGTTTTTCCGGTGCCATACCGCTTTCCAAAAGTTCGGCATAGCCGGAAATAGCGGTGAGCGGAGTCTTCAATTCATGCGATACATTCGCGGTAAAATCCTGTCGCGCTTTTGCCGCGGCCAGAATATCGGTATGCTGGGTGCGCAGCATTTCCGACAGCGGATCGAGTTCCCTGTAAGGCGATTCATAATCCGCGTTTTCCAGATTTTTAGCCATCGTTTCTATCGGCATCAAGAGCTGTTTCGTCAGCATATGCGAGATAAAAATACACGCAGCGATAATCACCAGAATAATCATGACAATTATCGGAGCCGCAGACATAAACACCGACCAAAGACTTTGAGCATTTATGGCTACTCTGAGTACAGTTCCGTTATCCAGAAGAACCGCATAATAGAACGTGTTTTTGTTCATCGTATCGGACCTTCTGACAGCTTCGCCTTCTCCTTTTTCAAAAGCCTCTTTGATCTCCGGACGGTCATTATGATTTGTCAGCTGCTCGGCCGATGCGTCATTGTCATATAAAACCGCACCGTCCCTATCGATCCAGGTCACGCGGAGCTCATTGATATTTGTCGACAGGTCAATTCTGTCGGTATCAATATTCACGGACTCGAAATAGTGCGTATCCTTCAATAGCTTTGCACTTACCGACAAATCCGATCTTACCTGCTTTTGGAACAGCCCGTAATATATAATGATAATTCCTATTACGGTAGCTATAACCGCTAAAACGGCAATGCCTGCGAGTCGAATATTTATCTTGTTTTTCATTCGATTATATACCCTACGTTTCTGACTGTTTTAATTCTTGCTCCGTAATCTCCGAGCTTTTGCCTGAGCGTCTTTACATGCATGTCTATGGTTCTCGATTCGCCTTCGTATTCGGTTCCCCATACCTGATCCATGATCGTATCTCTGGTAAGCACAATCCCTTTGTTCAGTACAAACAGCGAAAGAAGTTCGTATTCTTTGTAAGTAAGTTCAACGGGTACCCCTTCAACCGTAACCTCGTGCTTTTCGTTGTTTATCACAAGATTATCGAAAGAAAGCTCCTTGACCTCCTCGGTCTGAGTTCTTCTAAGAAGTGCCTTCACCCTCGAAATGAGTTCCATCACCGAAAACGGTTTTCTGATATAGTCGTCGGCACCATCCTCGATTCCTCTGACAAGGTCAAGCTCCGTTGTTTTTGCCGTAACCATGATTACCGGAAGCTTCTTGGTTTCCGGAGACTTTCGCAGCCTCTTCACAATTTCATTCCCGTTTTCATCGGGCAGCATAATATCTACCAGACAAAGATCCGGAATTACCGTGTCCAGTTTTTTGTAAAAATCACTTGCACAGGCAAATCCCATAACCTTGTGTCCGGCATTCATCAAAGCGAACTCTTCTATTTCTCTTATGCTGTCATCGTCCTCTACTATATATATCAGTGCCATGCAATCACTCCTGCCATTTTATATATTTATAATACCATCCTGTCTTCCGATAGGGTATTTTTTTATCAAAGTTTCATATTCTTCATTAAAATTCGCTCTTTCTTCTGCAGAGAAATTCCTGAAGTATTCATGGGTGTTATAATCATTCTCATAAATCGTAATCATCTCGACCGCTATATTGGAGCAATGATCCGAAACACGCTCAAGTCCTGTCAGAATATCCTCAAGAATAAAGCCCATCTCGATGGTACACTTACCCTGCTGAAGTCTTCTGATATGATTCTCCTTGACCATCTTTGTAAGGGTGTCGATTACTTCCTCCAACGGTTCTACATGTGTAGACTTTCCGACATCACCTGTGCAGAAGCTTTCCACGGTAAGCCTGCAGATGTCGGTCACCGCGCCTGCCAGCGTCTCTATTTCCTTTTTGGCCGATTCGGTGAATGCCAGTCCTTTCAGATGTATTTCTTCTGCAGACTTCACGATATCCATCGCATGGTCGGATATTCTTTCAAAATCACTTATGCTGTGGAGAATTATCGACATGCTCTGGCTGTCTGAGGTTGACAGGTTCTTGCTTGACAACTTTACAAGATATGTGCCAAGTACATCTTCATATCTATCCGCAATCGACTCACTTCTTATAACTTCATTCGCCTTCTCTTCGTTGAAATCAATCAGCACTTCCAAAGCGGTTTTGATTGCCGATCCGGTGATTTCCGCCATCTCGCGCACCTTGCCTCTGCAAAGCTCCATTGCAAATGCGGGTCTTCCGAGAAATCTCTCATCAATCGAAACAACAGTTTCTTCCGCATCCTCTTTCTTTCCGTCAGATATGGTAACTTCCGCAAGCTTTACAAGCAAATTCGAGAAGGGGAACAATATCACCGTCGCGCCGATGTTGAAAAGGCTGTGAATCACGGCAATACCCGCTGCATTGGCCGATTCGTTAAGGAACGTAAAATCGACGAAAACATTAACCGAATAGAACGCGAGCATAAACAATACGCTACCGATAAGATTAAAGTACAGATGAATCATTGCTGCGCGTCTGGCATTCTTGCTTGCGCCTACAGACGAAATAATGGATGTAACGCAGGTTCCTATGTTCTGACCCATAATGATCGGAAGCGCAACCGAATAGTGAACCGCACCTGTCGCACAAAGCGCCTGAAGAATTCCGACAGAAGCCGATGAGCTCTGGATAACGGCGGTAAGTATTGCACCCACAGTCATACCGAGAACCGGGTTGCTGAAAGCTGTCATAAGCTGTGTAAACGATGAATTCCCTGCAAGTCCGGAAACAGCACCGCTCATCGTTTCCATTCCAAACATCAGGATAGCAAATCCAAGCAGTATGCCTCCTATATCCTTTTTTTTCGATTCCCCCTTGCTTGCCATGACAAGAACGATTCCTATTGCCGCCATTATGGGTGAAAACGAAGAAGGTTTTAAAAGCTTCAGCCATACGGTACTGCCTTCGATACCTGTAAGCGAAAGCATCCAGGAAGTAATCGTTGTTCCGACGTTTGCTCCCATGATAATTCCGACCGCCTGAGACAGTTTCATAATTCCGGAATTAACAAAACCCACAACCATAACGGTTGTAGCCGACGAAGACTGGATGACCGCAGTGACTCCCGCTCCCAGAAGCACCGCATATATTCGTCTTGTCGTAAGTTTTTCAAGAACACCCTCAAGCTTTCCTCCGGCCATTTTCGAGAGACCGTTTCCCATGATGCTCATTCCATACAAAAAAAGCGCCAATCCGCCAATTAGATTCAATACACCAAAAATATCCATACATATTACTCTCTTTCTTCTCTGTCTGCTTATTCGCTTGTCAGAATAGAGAACGGAAGTAAAATGTACGGACATGTTTATGTAAAATCTATGTAAAATTTCGAATGGATCAAAGCGCCTTGTTTCCGTTAACCATCAGTCTGAATGTGACACCGAGCAGTTCCGATGCGCCCCTGCACATCATCATTCTTCCGAGGAAAATGTCAAAATACTCGTACATTGTGCAGATAGTCTCATCGATCTCCAGACTCAGAGTTATTTGCTTTTTTTCCTTGTCTATGTTAAGTTCCGTCTTGGTAACCGCATAGTTTACTCTGTCATGAACATCAAAACTCGCTTTCGGTTTCCGGCGAACTCTGTTTCTTCTTACATCCGTTTTATCCGCTATGATTAATGCGGCGGAAACGACATCCGTTGCGCCTCCGGTAGACTCATCGTGATGTGCGATTGCCGAGACAACCACCAATCTGTCCTCGATACTCAAGTCCGTTCCCTTTAATATGTCGTTTGCGAGGAGCGCGCCATACTCTGCATGTCTGTTTCTGTTGATGGCATTGCCGATATCGTGCATAAACGAAGCAATCTTTACCAGCTCGATTTCCTTCTTTTTATATCCCAGAACCTGCAGAATCTCGGCAGCGTGTTCCGCCACCAAAGCGGTATGAGCTTCGGAATGATCCGTGTATCCCAATATTCCGAGGTTGTCATTACCCTTCCCGATCAGGGCAAGCACTTCCTTGTTTTCCCTTATATCCTTATATTTCATCTTTATCCTCCGTTTGCTTCAGCGAATAGATAACCCATTCGGCAATATTGGTTGCATGATCTCCGATTCTCTCGAAGTACTTGGCAACCATAAGTATGTCTGTCGCTTCTTCTCCTTCACTCGGATTGGTCAGTATGAGCTGAATGACATCCTTTTTCGCTTCCAAAAACAAATCATCCACAACATCGTCGTGCAATATTACTTCCTTTGCTTTATCAACATCTTTTTCAACGTATGCTTCGATACTGTGATTAAGCATTATCATTGTTTCGGTAGCCATTTTGGAAATATGCTCGAACTTGGCGATCCGGCTGTTCTTTCCCATCAGAATCGTCATCTCCGAAATATCCGCGGCATGATCGCCGATTCGCTCCATATCGGTTACCATTTTCATTGCTGCCGTAACCGTACGAAGGTCTTTGGCTACGGGCTGCTGCTGTATCAGAAGATTAAAACAGCTGCTTTCGATTTTCTTTTGCAGTCTGTCGACTTCCGTATCGCTTTCCATAATAACTTTGGCCTTTTTTTCATCCTGAGCGACCAATGCTTCGATTGCACTCTTTATGGATCGGATAATCTTGTTTCCCATATCGATCATTTCTTTATTCAGTTCCAAAAGCTGTTCATCAAATTTACTGCGCATGATATATTCCTTTCTCAATAAACCGTAACTTTCCGCGCCTATTGTAATAATCAACCGAATCTGCCCGTAATATAATCTTCGGTCCTCTTGTCCCTCGGGTAAGAAAAAATCTGCTTCGTTTCGCCGAATTCCACCATATCTCCCACCAGGAAAAATGCAGTGTAATCCGATATTCTGACCGCTTGCTGCATGTTGTGCGTTACCACAACCACCGTATATTTTTTCTTCAGTTCTTCCATCAAATCCTCAATCTTTGTGGTTGAAATAGGATCCAGAGCAGAAGTGGGCTCATCCATCAGAAGAATCTCCGGCTCCACCGCCAAAGCTCTGGCAATACAGATTCTTTGCTGCTGGCCGCCCGAAAGTGAAAGCGCCGATTTCCTGAGCCTGTCCTTTACCTCTTCCCATATGGCCGCTCCCTTTAAGCTGTCCTCAACGATCTTATCGAGTTTATGTTTGTCTTTAATGCCGTGTACCCTCGGCCCATAAGCCACGTTATCGTAAATACTCATAGGAAAAGGATTGGGCTGCTGAAAAACCATACCGACCTTTTTCCTAAGCAGTGTAGTATCGACACCCTTCGCATAGATGTCTTCTCCGTCTATTTCTACGGTTCCGGTTATTTTTACACCTTCCACCAGATCATTCATTCGATTTAAGGTCTTCAGAAAAGTTGATTTCCCGCATCCCGACGGACCGATAAACGCTGTGATTGATTTTTCCCGTATCTCCATGCTCACGTCTTTAAGTGCATGGTTCTCGCCGTAATACAGGTCTAAATTTTTAACTGTTATTTTCGTATTTCCCATTTTTTACTTCCTTCCGGTCACATCAAAATGTTTTGTAAGTGCCTTTGTGATCAGATTGATTCCGAGAACAATCACAAGCAGCACAACAGCTATTCCAAACGCAGTCTTGAAATCGCCTTCACTCGTTGCAGACAGATACATCTGAATGGTAAGCGTTCCGCCCGATTGCAGAGGCTTTGCAAGAAGTCCCGACAACCCTTTTGGCAGGAGTTTTGCGCTTCCCGCAGTAAACAAAAGTGCCGCAGATTCACCCACAATCCTGCCGACTGCGAGTATTGCACCGGTAATAATACCGGGCATCGCACTTGGAATTAAAATTGTACGAATCATATACCATTTCCCGCTGCCAAGTCCTATAGCTCCGTTTCGATATGAATCCGGAACGGTCTTCAATGCTTCCTGCGTATTTCTCGTAATAAGCGGAAGAACCATAATAATCAGCGTCAGCGATCCGGTGAGCAGCGAATATCCAAGTCCGAGTCTCTCCCCGAAAAACATCATTCCGAATAATCCGAAGATTATCGAAGGAATACCCGACAAAGTCTCCGTCGCATATTCAATAAGTGTTACGATTTTTCCCGGCTTTGCGTACTCATTCAGATAAACAGCGCTTCCCACGCCTATCGGAGTGGCTATTATCATCGTAATAAGAATAATGAGCAGTGTATTCACAATATTGCCCGCAATTCCGACTGTCCCCTTGAGCACACTGGTCACCGAGGTCAGAAACGACAGGTTCACCGCCGAAACTCCGTTAATCAAAACGTATACAATGATTCCGATCAGAAGCAGAACGGAAAACACGGCACAAACATAAATCAATAAACGAATACATTTATCGATTATTTTTCTTCTGTTAATCCCCATTTGACGTTCCTCTCTTTCTGGCTTTCAGCAGCAGGAAATTTACGATCATTATGAAAACATAAAGCACCAATCCTACGGTGAAAAGTACCTGTCTGTGAGTTCCGCTTGCATATCCCATTTCGCTGACGATCTGAGTGGTAAGAGTTCTGACCGAATTAAACGGAAGCGGAAGGTTAACCGCACCGCCGGCAACCATGTTTATCGCCATCGCTTCTCCCAGGGCTCTTCCTATTCCGAGTACCACTCCGGTCAGAATTCCCGATTTGGCAGCGGGAATCACTGTTTTAAAGATTGTCTGTTCCTTTGTTGCTCCAAGTGCCAGGGAAGCTGCTCTTAAGCTGTCCGGCACTGCCTTTAACGATGATGTGCTTACACTGATTACGGTCGGAAGAATCATTATTGCCAGTACAATGATTGCAGAGAGCATGTTTGCTCCGCCCGTATACTGATGATTCGGGTCGCCCGCAAAAATGATTTTTTCGAGTTTAAACATCAAGGGATTCAATATCATCATTCCGATCAGTCCGTATATAACCGAGGGAATTGCCGCCAACAGCTCGACCGCACTGCCGACAACATTTCCGATTCGTTTTCCCGCCATCTCCGATAAAAAAACAGCGGTAAGCAGTCCGATAGGAACACCGATTACAATTGCTGCACCGGTACCTGCCAGAGAAGCTAAAATAATATACAGAATTCCGTATGACGGATTACTTGCAGTAGGCTTCCATACATTACCGAAGAGTAAATCAAAAACCCCGACGGAAGCTAACGCCGGGGTACCTTTGATAAGCATATAAAAGGTAATCGCACATACTGCAAATATAGCTATAACCGCACAAACAATGAAAATGCTTTTTGCTGTGTTTTCTATAAATGCCTTTTTTTTCATGCGCTCCCCTTACTGCGGAATAATAAGTCCGACCTTCTTAATTACACTCTTACCTGCATCCGAACGGATATAATCAAACCAAGCCTTGATAATATCATTCTGGGCGCTGATTTCGCCCTTTGTAGCCATTACGAAAGGTCTCTGAAGAAGGTAATTGCCTGCAAGAATCTGTGCTTCCGTAGGTTCAGAACCGTCTATTTTTAATCCGATTACGGTAGCATCCACTACATCAAGCGATACATAACCGACCGAACCGGGTGTGGAAGCCACCTTAGCCAAAACAGCTCCCGTAGAGTCAAGCTCCTGTGCATACATACAGGCATCCTTAACCTTTAATAATTCTTCAAAAGCATCTCTTGTACCCGATCCCGCTTCTCTTCCGATTACGACGATAGGTGCGTCGGCTCCGCCGATTTCTTTCCAGTTGGTAATCTCACCGGTATAAATCTTCACAAGCATTTCCGATGTAACATCGGTAACCGCATTACTCTTGTCCGTGATAACCGCAATACCGTCAATTGCAACGATGTTCTCAACCGAACCTCCGTCTTTTTCGGCATCCTTAAGCTTTCTTGAAGCATTTCCGATATCTGTTGTACCTGCTGCCAAAGCTTCAAGTCCCGCACCCGAACCGGTATATTCAACGGTAACCGTTACTCCGGGATTCGCTTCCATAAAACTCTCCGACATAGCCTCACAAAGCTTTTCCATGGAAGTTGAACCTGCCAAAGATAAATTGCCCTTTAATTCAACTTTTTCTGTCTTCTGCTCAGTCTGCTGTTCAGTCTGCTGTTCAACTGCGTTCTTATCGTTTTCCTGCTTTTCCGCTTCTTTTGAGCTGCATCCGACAAGAGCAGCTGCCATCATACATACGGCCATAATTGCCGCAAAAAATCTTCTTTTCAAATTAATTTTCCTCATCTTTCATATAATTAAACAACCCGGCGCCTTTTTTGTTTTACATGGGTATCATATACGGGTCTTGTAAAATACATCACCTTTCTCACGTAAAATCCCGGTAATATTCACGCAAACTCATTCTTGTAAAGATAAAACGCACTGCCGAAAAAGCCTATGAAGGTTGCGGGGTAACCGATAAAACACAGAAACCACATTATCTCCGGCAGGACTAATCTTCCGAGCACTCCCCATACGGCAGCTCCGATCAGTGCATAAAACAAAACCTGGCTCAATATAAATAATTTATTCTTAACCTCTCTTTTAACCTGTAATGTATCGATCATTTTCCACGCTGTTTTCATTTCACTTTTCTCCTTTGTTCAGTCACATTTACGATATAAATAGCAAAGAAATGTAAAATCTATTATCTTTCCAAAGTAAAAATCAGGTAAAACGGCAAACAAAAAAGAAGGTGTATCTCAACCTTCTTTGAAAATGTTCAAGCTTCTTCAATTCCTTTATTTTTGATATATATAATTCTGTCACAGTTTCGTGCAACTACCGGGTCATGCGTAGCAATAACGACCGTGCAGTTCCTATTCCTTGTCAGCGAACGAAAAATCCGAATAACTTCACCTGCATTTTCGACATCAAGTGCACCTGTAGGTTCATCCGCAAGTATTATCTTTTTATCGTCTATCAGAGCTCGTGCTATGGCTACACGCTGCTTTTCACCGTTTGAAAGATACTGCGGATAGCTGTTTTCTTTATCGGAAATACCCAGTTCCGCAAACAGCTGATGTACCATGCGATATTCATCATTTTTATATTTATGGCTTCTGACCATCATCGCAACATTTTCAAACGCAGTTCTTCTGGATATCAGACCGAAATCCTGAATAACATATCCAATGGTATCACGCCTTAATGAAATCCTCTCACGCTGATTATCGTAGTTAATCTTCTTGCCGTTTATGGTTACTTTGCCTTTATCCGGTGTCTGAAGACCGCATAAAATATTAAGCAGCGTACTTTTGCCGCTGCCGCTTCTGCCCATTAATGCAATCAGCTCGCCCTCATCAACCTTCATGCTTGTATCGACAAAGATTTCCAAGCGATTATCGTTATTTCCATACGATTTATATAATTTATTTACTTCTATCACGGAATAATCCCTCGTCTTTCCTTATGACATGCATATTTATCAAACAGGTTTCTTATGCATAAAAAGACCATGAACAAAATCATGCAGATACCGAACAAAATAGCCGTGGTCAAAATATCAATCAATCGATGCATCAGAATCGCAATTCCTATTCCGACAGAAAACGCAGTTATTTGTATAATCAGATAATCTGCGACAATCACTCGGTTTTTCATCGCCTGCCCACACAAAAATCGCGCATACCTCTCCTCGTCGTATTGCGTCAGCCAGAAAACAGTGACAAACCCGATACTTACCGAAAGAAAAATGACAGAGACTAATATCATTATCAGAGCATGCTTCTCACTGTCCGTCATCATCCCGATGCGAACATTATTTATATCAAGTCGTATAGTATTAAAACCTTTTGTGATAAGGTTTTTCTCAATTACATCATATAAGTGTTCACAATCGCGATGTCCCCTCGCTTCCAGTATAAGAATACCACCTGGCAAACCGCTGCCTTTCAGCTGTTCGTTAAGAAATATGCCATAATCCGTAAGCAAAGATCCCGATTCAGACAATTCACCAATCTGCACATAAGGGCCCTTTCCTTGCCAGTAAATACTGCTTGTATCGTAGATATCGGCAGCATATTTTCCGCACAGCATAAAAGCCTGACCATCTGTCGCATCATCAGCGGTAAATGATCTTCCGGAACAAGTTTCAAAAAAATCATGGCTTTGGTAAACCAAGTACATCGGAATCGACGTATACGCTTGAGAGAGTATGGCATACGGTTTTTTCTCATCCGACAGAAAATCCAAATCTATATCTCCCGTTCCGTCGACTCTGAAAAAAATGGCATTTTTACTTAAACCATCGACCGATTGCCCGGCATACGAATCTATGCGCATATACAGTTCCGATACTCTTACACCGTATAAACAAATGGCAAAAAGTATAAACCATAAAACTGCATTCCTGCCGTTTTTATATACAAAAAGTTTAGCTCTATCCTTCATATTTCAGTTGTCGGCATTTATCTGCCGTATATTGTCCTGCCTGCTTATCTTTATTCTGGTAGTTATCAGTGCCGCACCCAAAACCAAACAATCAGTTACCGTAATCCATACAACAGATATATTTGAGATACCGAAGATTAAATAAGAAACAAATGCACCGAGCATAAGTCCGATTACGTTTCCGATAATCAATGACACAACAAGAACACCAAATATAATAAGCGAGCACTCGGTCTGTGAATAGCCGTTTAATTGAAGAATACTTAAATACCGTCTCTTCTTTTCAATAAACAGAATTATTCCGGTAATCGCACAAAACAGAGTCATTATTATCAGAATAAGAGACAAGCGATCGGCTATATCAAGCATTTCACTTGAAGTCAACACCACCATATGGTTTTCGATGTCTGTTGCGCCTCTGACAAACAGAGGCGGATAAAATTCAACTTTTTTGCAAAGCTCATTCATCAAAAATTGGACTTCATTAGCAGACAGTTTAGTCTTTACCAATCCATTCAGTTTACAAATAAATATCGTATACTGCTCATCGTTCTCGTTTGGTGCTAATGGCAATGCTTGTTTATCAGGCAGCGGAATCAACATATATCGATCTAAATTGATATAATCGAATCGACCAATCATTACAGCATCCTTCTCCAGAATTCCGCATACCTTAAATGTGGTGTTTTCATCGGTATATCTTGTCGGAGTCAAACCTTCAAACATATCACCGATTTCATAGATGTCTTTGTATGCATTTCCAAGAACAACAGGAATAATTTCTGAATCTTCCTCGTCCTTTTCCCACTTCCGACCGGATTCAAAAGATATGCCGAACTCTTCCCAGACGTTATCACCCATCCACACACATTTAACATTTGATACGACATGTCCTTCTGCCCAAAAACGGTTTCTCGAATTGTTTCCGCTTTCATAGCCTCTGAGAAATATGTCCGGGATATCTTCGTCGAAAATATGAATCGGGTTTTCATATCTCTCAAAGAATTCGATTGATTCATCATTATGTATCATGCTAAGCAATATCTTGAGCCTTGTAATATGATCGGGCTTTGAAAGAAATGTCTGTTCATCCTCGTTGATCAAAATATCTAAAACGCTGTAATAATGATAGTCTTTATTTGTTTCGATATAAACATTCTCGGTACTTACATCATTATGAAGAGTATTTGCAACTACGGATGTCGCGGCAGTAAATATAATCTGCAGAGTCAGTATCAGAAATACAAGAGAATGTTCCCTAATCAATGCCGTGATTTCTTCAAAAACTTTCATACAAATTCAGTTGTTCCTTCATGATTATAGAAACGCAGATGGATATACTCACCTGCGCTTCTGTTATGTTATTGCATATCTGTGTGTATATTAAATACCACAATTCGTATGAGCAATCCCTACCCACCCATTAGAGCCTGGTGCGAAAGGAGTTTCCGCTACGTCACCGTAATTTGAATACACCCTACCACTATACGAATCAGGATACATTGTGCCAAAAACGTTAGCGAAATGTGCTGATACATATCCGTACAGTTTTGCACTATGATGCGTAACCCCTTTACAAAGTTTTGTGTCGTTCAAAAATTCAATAGTATAAGAGTCAAGCGTCATGGTGCGATTATTACTAAAATTATAAACATCTGTACTTCTTAATATCCAAGTGTCATATTCATTAGTACTAGCGAGAGAAATGCTCTTAGCATCTCCCAAACTACACTGTTGGATATCTTCCGACCAACCATACTCAATATGTGCAGCAAAATCATCAACATAATTATCCATTTTTGCCAATGTCCTTACAGAATGGCTTGAATAAACAAAAAATGACAACACAGTAATTAGTAACAAAAATGATCGTTTTTTCATAAGAATCTCCTTGTATCGTAATATTTTCCTAGTCTGCAAAGACTATCTTAAATGAAAGATCTTTCCACAAATCATAGTATCACGTAACAGGACATCCGTTCTTCCTCTGGCATGAAATACCTGTTTTCAGGCATAAAAAACCGATATATTCATTATTTCTCTTCATCTCCAAACGGAATCAGAATATTTACACGGAATATATGTCCTTCTGAAGAAATAATGCACTTGCCTTTATTAGATTCTACAGTATGTCTTATGCTATCCAAACCATATCCGTGACCATTCTTACGCCTACTAAGTATGTGATCAGATGTAATGTCTACTTGCTCTTCTATAGTCGGATTTATACATGAAATACAAAACATCTCCATCTTCTGAGTAAAGCCAAGCTCAATATATTTATCTTGTTCTTCATTTTGAAATCTCTTAACTGCTTCTATTGCGTTGTCAAGAAGATTACCTACGAGGATTCCAAAAGTTATATCGCTCAAAGGGTGTTTTTGAAGCGAATATGGTTGAAACCTGAATTCTATCCCATTTGCCTTTGCAATTGCATATTTCGCCGTTAAGATTGCATCTATCGTTTCGTTACCGGTATAAAACACTTCGACCATATTTATTCCTTCAGTCAATACTTTTGGTATTGCATCACCACCTTTCTCACATTCATTCTTGAGCACGGTCTCAGCTATAGCAATCCGATGCTTCATATCATGCTGAGTTCTCATAAGTTCATGATATAACCCATTAAGATCTCCCTGATGTTTTTGAGAATCGATTAGCATTCTGGCCTCATTTTCTGCTCCGACTGCACGTTCTAGTGTTTTACAGTAATAATCATATACAAGCAGCGTCATCAATAAGGTAAATAGCATTAATAAGCAAAGTGAAACCGAAGATGCCATTGGACTCATACCATTTACAGCACTTGCGAATACAAGTTCCGAACTAAGCCACTCAGAGATAAGTAGTGCTAAAAACAAAAAACCAGACACATACGGTACCTTAACGAGCTGATTCCTCCGAACTATCCTGCTAGATACAAAAATCCATATTGTAATAAATACATTTGATGTAAGCAGAAACGAAATCCTATTATCCTGATTGTATTGCAACAAATTTTCAACTTCAGTTCCAAAGAGAACAGAAAAAATTTCATTGACTGTGATTACACATGCAATCCAAAGTGCAGCAAGAAGAACGCAGCAAAAAAACCTCCCCAACCAAGTGCCGCGCTTTGTAAAACTCATATATGCAAATCCTGATAGAAATACAATAGTATCAGGTATCGAAAAGTTATAATACTCGTGTATACAAAGAAATGCGCCAGCCGATAGTGAGCAGATTATCGCAGCAATAGCATTTTCTTTACCGCGAAAAAAATTTTTGCAAAAATAAATAATCAGAAAACCCTGATAGAAGTTTACTGCTATCTCAAATGTTACATTCATAATAGATCACCGCCTTTGCAATTATGAAACTGCATAAATGATGAATAGAATTGATTCTCATAACTCTTACCAAGCGGAACGATTTCCCGGTCTGTCATTGTAATTTCTGTTTTTTTTATCTTTTTTACATACATGATGTTAACCGCAAAACTTCTGTGACATTTCACAATTATCTCAGAATGGGTTTCAGACAAAAAATCCGACAACTTACATCGAGACATATATTCTCTTTTTTGCGATGTCACCACCTTCAAATAATGTCCCTTCGATTCGGCATACATAAAATCTTCTATCGGAAGCGAAATAATAGTATTGCCATCATAAACAAGTATATCGCGTTCAGACATAACTCTGATTCTGTCCCATACAATATCAAGGCAATCGTTAACGCGCCCACTGATTATTGGCTTCATAATATATCTAAGCGCATTCACTTCATACCCTGCACAAGCGAAAGCTGAATAATTTGTAACAAATACTATTGACAGATATGGGTCCTTTGCATAAATCTGCCTTGCAACTTTTATGCCATTCATTTCTCCAGGTATCTCTATGTCCAAAAATAGAAGATTAAACTTCTTTCCATGGTTCCAATCGTCTAGAAGATCTTCTCCTGATTGATACAAACTAATATTGATCTCAGCTGTACGGTTTGATGCTTGCATCCAAGCAATGACCATGTCTTTTAGCGAATCCCTATATATTTTCTCATCATCACAAATAGCAATACTTAACTGCAAATGGATTACCTCCCATTAAAAATCCGATGCTTCTCCCATGAGGGTCTTTTGGGGTTTTCTGCGGATCAGAAGGACACAGATAACCAGAACTATAGGGAATCCGATTCCGGCCAGAACTCCCGCCTGAAGATTCTCACCGGCTCTTTGAGAAACATTGCCGATAATAGCGGGACCGACAGCGCCTCCGAGGTCACCCGCAAGTGCAAGCAGCGCAAACATTGCCGTACCGCCCTTGGGCAGAATCCTTGAAGATATACTGATGGAGCCCGGCCACATGATTCCTACGGTAAAGCCGCACAATGCGCAGCCGACAAGACCAAGAATAGGCAGTGTCGAAAGACCTGCTACCAGGTAGCACACAAGGCACAATATACCCGAACCGACCATGAAAACCGTAAGGTCTACATGCTCGCCGTATTTTCCGTAAAACACTCTGCTGATACCCATGCAGATTGCAAAACCGCAGGGTCCCGCAAGATCTCCGACCGTTTTTGACACATGAAGTGCCGATTCTGCAAACGCGGATGCCCACTGCGCCATGGCAATCTCCGACGAACCCGCGCATACCATGAGGACGATAAACAGCCAGAACAGCTTCGTTTTAAACAGCTGAGTAATGGTCATGCTTTCGCCGTCTTCTACCAGACGCTCTATGGGACAGGTAGCAAAATTATAAATATTGTAAAGCGGAATAATCGCCCAAATCAGAGCAAGAATCTTCCAGTTCTCAATTCCGAAAAGCACAAAGAACAGGGTCGAGCCAAGTATTACTCCAACCGAACCCCAGCAATAAAACGAATGCAAAAGGCTCATGGTTCCCTCTTTGTTTTCAAAAGGACAAGCTTCAACGATGGGACTTACAAGCACTTCGGTAAGTCCGCTTCCGATGGCATAGATTATTACGCATATAATGATTCCGGCATATGTCGACGGCATAATCTCAGGTAAAAAAGCAAGTCCCGCAAGACCCACTCCGGAAGTTACTTCGGCCGCAACAACGCATGTTCTGTATCCGATGATATCCACTATCTTGGCACAGATGAGGTCGACCAGAAGCTGTGTGAAAAAGAAAACCGTCGAAATAACGGCCAGCTTCGAATGGCTGATACCGTACGAATTATGAAATGTCAAAAACAGCAAAGGTACAAAATTCGCACATATTGCCTGAGTTATAAATCCGATATAGCACGCGATAAGTGTTTTTCTGTATTTATTGGTATTGCTCATTTAAACCCTCTTTCTTGCTCCGAACTCGCGGCCTTTATCCAGATAATACTGTTTCTTCGCCTCATACATTCTTTGTTCGGCAGCTTTTATAATCTCCTGCTTTGTCTCGAAATTCTCATCGGAACCGGCTACACCGAAGGAAACGTGATAATCCTTCTGCGCCAGCCTATCTCCAAAAGCCTTAAGCTTATCGTTTATTTGTTCAAGCGTCAGCGAATCCGTATAAGAAACAAATTCATCTCCTGCCTCATGCCCATCGAATAGATCTTCATAGCTCAGTTGCGGCAATATCACAGCTTAAGTTTTTTGGTATCGGTATTATTATACATCGCATTTTACATCATTACAAATAGCTGTTTACTCTCTCCGTCCCCACCGCGCCCTTTCTCCACGTTCTTACTTCTCTTTCACACCCACCCTCAAATTCCACTCCGATATGTACCCTTCTTCCGGCCACTCCCGGCTTGTCCTTTGTTTTATCGCATGGCTTTTCCTCCCGACGACATTTGGTCGAGTGCTTGTGCACCTTAGTGCTCAATATCAAAAACAGGGGCTGCGTTTTTTCGCAGCCCCTGTGTGACATCCGTGCATGTTGTATGCAATGTTGTTGGGGGACTCAATATTTCACGTATCCACATTTATGGCATACTCCGTTTTCATCAAGAGTTATGCCGCAGCACGGACATCGATCTATTGTGGTCGTGATCGGAAACTCTTCGCTTGCGGTATTATCTCCGCTGATAAATGTAATCTTGGAGATATTCAGTTTATCCTTCAATAAATCGTACGTAAGCTTAATCATCCCTTCAACCGTCATGGTCTCCCGGGTAACAACCAGTCGGCAGCTCGGGTAAGCTTCGGCAAGTTCGGTTTTGAATGCATATCCCACCATGGTATTCTGGGGCGCTCCGTACTTGATTCCCTGCTTCTCATAGACATCCATGATTGCGGGCAAAAGAGGGTCGTCGCTCCTTAAGATAAGTGCGTGGTCAAAGTTCTTTAATACCGACCAGGCCACCTTCTTGATTTCATTGCACGGAAATACCATATTCACACCGTCGTTTACGCTGTCCTCGACCTCAATGGTCATCGTTCCGGTGTGCCCGTGCAGATACTGTGCCTCACCGCAAAATCCGTAAAAGCGGTGAGCATACTGCAAATGAAACGTTGAAATGCTTTTCATACTGTCTTCTCCTTTATACTCGGTTACGTTGAAGCATCGTGACCTCATTCGGATTTCCTTCGAGAATCCGAACCATTCACAGTGGTTCATTCCGTACCTTTATAATAGGTGCCGGAAAGGAGTTTTTCAGCATGCGCGGGCAATCACGTCTTTATATAAAGCGATAAATCTTTTTCACACAGTTCCACAAACCGGGAAAGTATGCGTAATTTTTTTCAAACATCGGCGCCACCGCGTACGGGATTGGCCTTTGCGGTTATCTCAAGAACGGTAAGCTTTCCGACTGCGGTTCTTTTTACGACGTCGCGATTATAATCAAAGTTTCTGGTTTCCTCATATCTTGCCATAATAACCTCATCGATGGCCTTCTGCTTTTGTTCGCCTTCGAGGAATTCAACTTTTGCTTTGCCCATGACTGATTTGTATCGCATGGTTGCATCCTTTTCATCCACCATACAGTCCAGCTCGATCGGAATGTCCATCTCAAAGGAACACAAAGGATTCTTTGTCAAAAGTTCATATTTTCTGCCGGCCATAGCTCCGTGAATATAAAAACAGATTTCTTTATTCTCCACGGTATACGCAAAGTTTACGGGCACAATGTAAGGAAAATCTCCATCCGCAAGTCCCAGACGAATAATGGCGCACTCATCTATAATGCCTACAATCTTATCAAAATCGGTTATTTCTCTGTCTTTTCTTCTCATAATAATTCCTGCCTCCAATTCATTCTTCAATCGGTAATGTAAAGCCTTCGGTATATGGGTTACAGCTTTCAAAAAGCGCCGGTACCCAGGGTCCGTAATTTGATTCCGACGCTGCTGCCGCAAATTCGGCATATCCCGGATGATTCTTTAACTTCTCCAGATTTTTATAAACAGTTCCCGCCGACAAATTTGTCATCAGCTCTTCAAAGAAGTCTACCGCAAGTCCCAGTTCTTCTATCGGAATCCCCCGTTTGGCTCCGATCAGTTCAACGGTTTCCTCACACTGCGCTCTCATCGCGGTCTGCGCATTTATGTTAAACGAAAGCAATGCTTCGTCGCTGCTGCCGACAGACCGAGCCCAGGAAGGAATATCGATGGTTTTGGGAGTATATGTAAGTCTGTTGTCTTCGCCCTCCTCAAACAGTGCGTAAGAGCAAGGGTATCCGGTCATTTTCTCAAGCACCAGCTCCGTCAGACTTCCGTCCCGCGTAACATTGCGATTGTGAAGATGCCCGCAGATATAAAGCGGCATATCGTATTCCTTAAACAAAGCAACCGTCTCGTCCTTTGCCAGAAATGCCGTACTGTGCCTTGTAAGCATCGGAAAATGTCCTACGGAAATCACTCTTCGGTTATTAACCTTCGCATCCTCGAGCTGCTCCTTTATCCACAAAACGGTAGCATCCGTAAAACCCGAATAATGATAATCGGTATAGCCCTCCGTATCCAGCATCAGAATCAATGTATCGCCAATCAGGTATGAGTAACTCAGAGAATTCACATCCCGCGCGTAAGCTTCGGAATACCCGAAGTCCTTATAAAACGGAGCAAACTCTTCTCTTTTCATCGTTCCGATGTCGTGATTCCCGGGCACCATAATAACTGTTATCCCGTTGCGTTCAAATTCAGCAAGCTTCCCCGCAAGTGCTTCGTGCTGATGGGTTCGGCTGCTGTTGGTATTGTCTCCGCTCAATATCAGTACATCGACACCCTCCTGCTTAAGATTCCACAAAAGTGCATCCATCATTTTTAAGTTTACATCATCCACCGCATCTTCCTTCGCGGGGTCCTTTGCGGCAATATGCAGATCGGAAACCGCTGCGAATTTAAGCGGCTGTATAATCAATTCCGCATCCTCTGCACCGGCGTGTCTTAAGAAAAGAAATACACCCAATCCTATCACTGCCGCAGCAGCACATACACAAATGACTGCTGCCGTCATTCTTTTTTTAGTATCCATAAGCTGATTGTTTAATCCCCATAAATATTATCAAAACAGCCGTAAGTCTGTACTCACGGCTGAATCTTGATCTTGTCATCGGGAATATATCTGAGAAGGATGGCCTCCAACGCCTTGGGCAGAACAGGTTTACTCAGGTAATCACTGAAACCTGCCTCCAGATACATTTCTCTCGCTCCCACAATCGCATTTGCTGTAAGCGCAATCACGGGAGTCTGTGCACATTTATTGTTCGGCATTTCTCTTGACGCATTGAGAGTCTCAATACCGTCCATATTCGGCATCATATGATCGAGAAGGATAATGTCGAACTTCTCCTCTGCCATTAATTTCAGAGCATCCGCGCCGCTTGAAGCGCTGGTAATACGTATCTTAGTTTTCTCCAGAAGACGACTGATAACAAGAAGATTAAGCGGTGTATCATCTACCACAAGAACCTTTGCTTCAGGTGCCTCGAAAGCCTTATCGGCATTCTCATGCTCATCCTTTGACGCGTGACGCTGCTTGCGATAGTCACCCATCGGCTCTGCATCAACAATCTTCTGAGGAAGCACCACGGTAAATTTCGATCCCTTGCCGTACTCGCTTTCTACAGTGATAGAACCATTCATCAATTCCACCAAAGTCTTGGTAATACTCAGTCCCAGACCGGTACCCTCGATATGCTTGTTCTTTTTTAAATTTACACGCTCGAAACCGCCGAAAATTTTATCTATGTCTTCGGGTTTGATTCCCTGACCGGTATCGCTGACAGAAATATTCAGCACAACCTCTCCGTCCCCGATTTTTCCGTTTACATCGAGATCGATATGACCTTTGTCGGTGTATTTAACCGCATTGTTTACTATATTGGTGATAATCTCGCGTACACGCTTGTCATCCCCGTGAAGCTTTACGGGCAGTTCGTGATTTACCGAAACATTAAGCTTCAGACCCTTGCTTTCGGCTTTAATGTTAACAAGTGAGGTTACATCCGAAATCAGCTCTCCGAGGAAATAATCATCGTCGAGAATCTCAAGCATACCCGATTCAATCTTCGAAAAATCAAGAATATCGTTTACGATTTCAAGAAGATTCTCACTGGCACTGCTGACATCCCTTGCATATTCCTTTACCGAATCCTGATTACTCTCACGAAGAATCATTTCGTTCATACCCATAATCGCGTTAATGGGTGTTCGAATTTCATGTGACATATTCGCGAGGAATGCAGACTTTGCTTTGGTCGCCGCAACGGCCTCCTGAGTCTGTCTTTGGAGAAGACTCAGCTGCTGAATCTGATCGAGGGTTGCAAAAAACAGCAGGAAGAACATTCCGATAACCGTAAACAAACCATCCAGGGTATATCTTAATTGGAATTCGCTTTTTACGACAATCAGGACAACC
>JAZLGZ010000056.1:0-10061 GCA_045616585.1 Lachnospiraceae bacterium | reverse complement strand
TTCATTTCTTGATATATGGAACTTAAAAAAAGATGGCTTTGAGAATTTATCAAAAGTAGAACAGGAAAGACTGGAAAACGAACAACCTATGAACTTTGGCTTCCGCAGTAAGCTTACCTGCAATGGTAGTATGTTGGAAACCTGTTCAGGCTCAAGTATATGCTGGGTTCCTTCATCTTGTCATGTTGATGAATATATGCAAGATATTGAAACGAAACGCTTTATGAAGCATTATAACCTGGATGAAAAAAAGGCGTGGGTATTATGGCGTTGCAGCTATAGATGGGAGCAAAAAGAAGAGCTGCTGAATAAGCTTGAAATAAGCTTTGAACGAGACAAGAAGAGGTATGCAGTCAGCCCGATAGGAGATTTGAAAAGAGGTGCTACGGTAGATATAGATAATCCAGCTACAGGACAGAAGCATACCATTACTGCTCTGGAAATTTCAAATGAGACCTATGATGAGTCTGTTTTTAATAATCCAAGTATGGAATATCCGACTCATTTTAAGGCTATGGCATACAGTATCGAGCCGGATATAGATGGACTCAGTTTCGCTATTCAGGATGCAACTGAAGGTGACTCACCGCGATTGAAAGAGCAAAGTCCTGATGGCCCTGTTGCAATGGCTGTTTCAATTATTGGTGGTGCACGAGGTCTTACCGGAATCAATAAAAATAATGTCAGATCAGCATGCTCGGCTATGCATTTTGATGATGAGTTTGATGTTAATTGGATGCCGATTTTCTTTATAAAGGAATTAGATGATATCGTTGTAAGAATAGTGGTGATGGATAACAAATCTTAATTTAATAGGGAAGAGAAACTATGTATTTTCATGCATCACAGGTTAAAGGAATATGGGCAAAATGGGGACCATATGGATTTGATTTGCAAGGGATATTACAATATGAAGAATATTATCCAAATGCTCTTGAGGAAACTTACGGGGAGTGAGAGGTTATATTTATTCTTGTATAAATGTAGAAGAAGATATAGATTTTGATATTAAAATTCCTGATGCAATTGTATCAAGAAAAAAGTACATGTTGACTCATGTGAGAATATGGATGATGCGTTAGTTGATATATTAAGGGCGGAAGAAGCAGGTCAAATAAGAATTGTAAGATACAATGAGTTTATTGCAAAGTTGGAGAATTTTGCTAATGCGATAAAAAGCGCAATGATTGCTTGTGAAAATAGCGGACTTAGTGTAATGGACGATTTTGCGGAGGCCAGCAAAATCGTAGAAGCGGGAGCAACTACAAAACCTAAAAAGGATTACGAATTATCCAGGTATGCTTGTTACTTGATCGTTCAAAATGGAGATCCTCGAAAGGAAGTTATAGCATTGGGTCAAACCTATTTTGCGATTCAGGCCTACCGCCAGGAAGTGGCAGAACATTTTAATGAACTAGATGAAGACAATAGAAGACTTGTTGTCAGAGGTGACATTAAGTAATGGAATCAGATGTTAGCTGAAACAGCACATAACGCAGGTGTTATAACAAATGAGAAATTTGCTATATTTCAAAATGCTGGTTATATGGGAAGTACAGAACTTATTGCTAATTTGTTTAGAATATCCCAAACCGAGGAGAAACTTAGAAAAGATAAAATCCAAGGTGCTGAACAGGCAACATCAGTGCATTATAATGTTGGCAAGGTTTGTCGTGGTTGAGGCAGACAAAGAAGATATCGCAAATTGTGAAAATACTGTGAATTATTAGCACTCTCTATTGACGAGTGCTAATAATGGTGCTATAACATAATCAGAACGAAGGAAGAGATTTCGGATTAGCCCATCACTCAACCCTTAACCGAACCGGTTGTTCCTGATACTTATTGACACATTCACCGGATGCATTTATTACACCCGACAGCAAAAGGAGGAATGAATTATGTTGATGCCCAGTATTTACGGAGAGAACTTGTTTGATGATTTCTTTGATGATTTTCCGTTCTTTAATGACCGAGATTTCAGAAGAACAGAAAGAAAATTATACGGCAGAAAGGCCGACCGTATAATGAATACGGATATCAAAGAAAAAGATGGTGCCTATGTATTGGAAATGGATTTGCCCGGATTTTCGAAGGACGAGCTTCAGATCACTCTGAATGACGGATACCTGACAGTACAGGCGGCAAAAGGTCTCGACAAATGTGAAAATGATGAAGAGACCGGAAAATATATCCGCAAGGAGAGATACGCCGGAGCTTGCAGCCGAAGCTTCTATGTCGGCAACCGGATTACCGAAGATGAAGTAAAGGCAGAGTTCAAGCACGGTATCCTGACACTTCATATTCCCAAGAAGGATGACAAGAAGGAGATACCTGAGAAGAAATGTATAGCAATCGAAGGATAAACGGCTATATCAGATTAAAACTTTAAATTGTAAGGCGCATGGAGGAGACAATCTTTCATGCGCCTTTTGTAGTGGAAATGTTAACGGAAATTCACACATATTCACCATAATTCACGTTTGACGCTTGACAATCGTGAATAATGGTGATAAGATGTGAACGAAAAGGAATTCAGTCGACAGATTCCTTTTCATGCGCGCAATTCATTAATATGGCAATTCATTAATAAGGATGGTTATAATATGTTTATAGAAGAGAGACATCAGAAAATATTGGAAATACTAAACACGGATGGAAGCATTTCGTGTGCGGCGATTCAGGAATTATTTAATGTCAGCTACGACTCGGCGAAGCGTGACTTAAGAATACTGGAAGAAAAAGGTTTATTGAAAAGGACACACGGCGGCGCATTGCCGCTTCGTCAGGTTGCCGTGAGCAGACCTGCGAAGATGACCTGTAAAGATATCGGGACTGTGAAGGAGAATTATATGGCTATCGCACTCAAGGCGGTCTCCATGATTGAAAATAATGACGTAGTATTCATTACTTCGGCAACGGTAGGATACTTTATGGCGCAGAATCTGCCGAATGATATCAGAATAAGGGTTGTGACGAATTCCATAGTGATAGCGGAAGAACTCAGAACAAGAGACAATATCGATGTAATTATGCTGGGCGGAGAAATGGATCATAAGGGCAATTGCTATGATGCTATTGCGGTTGAAACCATAAAAAGGCTGAGATTCGACAAGTGCTTTATTACTTCTGCTACGATAGCGGCAGAATTCGGGTTGTCGATTCAGAGAACGGGAGCTATTACTTTCTGGAATGCTCTTATCGACAGTTCCAAGAAGACGATTGGGCTGTATCCGACAGAGAAGATCGGTTACGAATCCATTGTGAGTATTTGTCCCGCGAACAGGCTGGACGTTTTGATAACCGATTGGGATGCATGCGAAGAAGATTTGCAGAAATTCGATGAACAGGGTATCGAAGTGGTAATTGTAGAGAAAGAACAGTAAAGGTAATAATCTGTTTATTCGGGGGATATAACAAATGATGACGGAAACTAAAGAAAAAAGGCTGCTGATTCTCGGCGGAAGCGGAGGTCTTAGCAGCGTAATAGCAAAAGATGCTTTGAACAGAGGATACTCCGTATGGACGGTCACCAGGGGCCAAAGGCCCCTGCCCGAAGGGGTTATTCCGATTATTGTGGACAGGAATGATTTGGCAGGGCTTGATGCCGCGCTTCAATCCAAAGGCGTATACTGGGATGCTGCTATTGACTGCATCTGCATGAATAAAACTCAGGCACGCAGCGATATAGAACTGCTTTCAAAGCATACAAAGAGGCTTCTTGCCATATCAACGGATTCGGTTTACGACCCTTATCATAAGAAGACGCCTCAGACAGAGGAAGGTGTTTTTATTGAAGAAGGGGGTGAAGATTCGCAGGTAAGCTACGGGTGCAACAAGCGCAGGATGGAAGTTGAATTCTTAAAGGATATGAATTCCGAAAACCATACGCTAGATATTACGTTGTTCCGTCCGGGGCATATATACGGACCGGGATTTTTGCTGGGATGCTTTCCTGAAAACAGCCGTCAGAAGGATCTGCCGGGTCTGATTCAGGCTGAAAGGCCGGTGAAGCTTGTGGGACTCGGAACCTACCTCATTCACCCGATATATGTGGATGACCTTGCAAGGGTAGTGGTTGACTGCATTGAGAATGAGAAGACTTTCAATCAGATATATTGTATAGGTGGCCCGGAAGCGGTTGAGAACAGATATTATTATGAATGTATTGCGAATGCGCTCGGGAAGAGCCTCGCGGTTGAAGAAGTTCCGCTTAAAGGCTACCTTGAAGCGCATCCGGAGTATTCCGGACATTTATGTCACAGAATCTACGATCTGACGAAGCTGAAGGAGGCAGGCGTCACACTCCCCGCAACTCATATTGAGGAGGGAATCCGGAAGCACCTTCGGGCACTGGGCTATCAAAATTAAATTGTATAAAATTAAATTGACAAAAAGTGTTGACAAAGCTCTTTTTATGATGTATTTTAGAAACATAAAGGTGATACACAATTAAATTGCATGCAATACAAAGGAGGATAACCTATGAGATACGATACTATTATAGTTGGCTCCGGACCTGCCGGATTATCGGCGGCTATCACATTGAAAATCAGAAACAAGTCTGTGCTTGTTGTAGGCAACAAAGCTGTCAGCGACAAGGTTGCAAAGGCACATGAGATAAATAACTATCTTGGAATCCCGGCTGTAAAGGGCGAGGATCTTGCCAAGAGCTTCCTGAATCATGCAGAGAGTCTGGAGGTTCCTTTCAGCAATCAGCAGATTCATACCGTATACTCGATGGGTGATTATTTCAGTCTCCAGACTACTACCAATGAGATGCTTGAGGCAAAGTCGATTGTTATCGCAACAGGCGTGAATTTCGGAAAGCCTTACGCAGGTGAGAATGAGTACCTCGGACGCGGCGTTAGCTACTGTGCAACCTGCGATGCTCCTCTCTACAAGAACAAGAAGATTGTTATTATCGGTGCTTCAAAGAAGGAAGAGCACGAGGCTGACTTCATGGCAGAGCTTTGCTCGGAGGTTATCTATATTCCGCTTTACAAAGATGAGACCAAGGTCTGCGACAAGGTAAAGGTTCTGCGTGCCGTACCGAAGGAGATTAAAGGCGGAATGAAGGCCAATACTCTTGTTGTTGAGGCAAAGGACGGCTTTGATGCAGGAAGCGTTGAGCTTACCGAAGTTGAGCAGGAGACAGATGCAAAGCTGTTCAGTATTGCAGCCGACGGATTCTTTATCTTAAGAGACAGCGTTTCACCCGCACAGCTTGTTCCGGGACTTAAGATGGACGGCAATCATATCGAGGTAAATCGTAAGATGGAGACAAACCTCAAGGGATGCTTCGCCTGCGGTGATATCGTAGGACTTCCTTATCAGTACATCAAGGCAGCAGGTGAAGGAAATATTGCTGCAATCAGCGTAGTTGAGTATCTCAACACACTTAAATAATTATTTTGGGGATATACTAATATGAAAACTTATTCGTTAAAGCAGAAATGCATTTCCTGCATTCTTAAAGCAATAGTTATAATATCTGCCGTGCTGGGCGTGTTCTTCAGTGCATATGCAGGTCGAAATTCATTCATGGGCGGAAGAACCGTGTTTATGTTCTTCACCATTCAGTCAAACATTGCCGTGGCAATTACTTCAATTGTCGGAGCATATTATCTCAGCCGCGAAAGAGCGGGCAGAATCTGGAGCGTGATTCATTTTGTAGCTACTGTATCCATCACGCTTACAGGTATGGTATTCTGTTTCGTACTTGCTCCCACACTCGGTGAGCATGCATGGAATCTGCAGAATATACTTACTCATGTGGTGGTTCCGATTGCAGCGGTTTTGGATTTCTTTGTTGTCGGAGCGAGCTATGAAATTAAGAGCAGAAACACATTGTGGGTTATCGTTCCGCCGATTATTTATGCGATATATGCAGGCATCGGCTACGTTATGAACTGGCAGTTTGCGGAGGGTATCAATTATCCTTACTTCTTCCTCAACTGGGGAAGTCCCGTCGGTGCTGTCGGGTTCAGTTCCGAATTTCCTTTTATGGGATGCGTATGGTGGATCCTTGCACTGCTTATTTTCCTGCTTGTTGTGGGATGCGCATACCTTGGAATACTTAAACTTTGCAGAAAAACCCAAAATTGATATAATTTCTTTCTAACTCCCTACTTGCCCCCTTTTACAGGTCTTACGGATTTGTAAAAGGGGATTTGTTGTGTTTGCACCTACCGGTTATTTGGAGTATAATGGCAAGGTAAAAAGCAATGGAAGCTTATCCGGAGGATAAAATATATGAGTATTGATAACAACACAGGCAATAAAGAAAAAATCGACTTTTATTTGCCGGGTTTCTACGATAATGCAGCGCTTATCTGCATGATGGCAGATTTCGTAGAGCACATTCCTCAGTGGTTTTACGATGATTTCAAGATTTCCGCAGCTTACGGCAGCTTCCCCAATTGCATATGGAACGGCGGACGAACCACACTCGGAGCTATCAGCCGAACCATGATGGAGAAGACCGTGGAAGAGTTCAACAAGCGAGGCATAGCGGTTCGTTATACATTCACGAATCCTCTGCTCGAAGAGAAGCATATGAATGATACATTCGCCAATCTCTGTCTTGAGGTCGCGGACAACGGAATGAACGAGGTTCTTGTTAATACTCAGGTAATTGAGGACTATATTCGGGAGAATTATCCGGGTTACAAGATTCTCTCATCAACCACAAAGTGTCTCAGAACCATCGAGCAGGTTGAAGCCGAGCTGGAGAAGGATTATTTTCTGGTGGTTTTGGATTCATCGCTGAATAAAGATGAAAGAATTTTCAGTCTGAAGGAGAAAGGCCGACTCGAAGTGCTTGCCGATCACGGCTGCAGACTGAACTGCCCGAACAGTAAGAACCATTATATTGCGAGCGGCAAGGGACAGCTCAATTTCGATTATCCGAAGTTCCCTGCCTGTCCGTATGTTGCGCATACCAAGTTTGAAGATGTTTTGAAAAAGGAACACAGCATCCCGAGAGACCTCATGAATGAGAAGTATATACCGAACGGTATAAAGCACTTCAAACTGGACGGACGTTCTTTCAACCGTGAGAAGCTTGTGGACAGTTTCATGCATTATATGGTTAAGCCGGAATATCAGGAGAAGATGAAGGCGATTATCAAGAAAGAAGTCTACGGCAACGAAGACTGGTAATACAAAAAAAACAGGTCGTGCAAAAGTTTAACCTCTGCACGACCTTATTTTTTATATGATGTTTTTACTTAAGCTTGGCTGTTATTACCTGCGAACCGGCAGTTTAATCAGCCCGCATAACTGATTCCGTCGAACAATTCATAGATCGGAACATCATTGATATAACCGAAGTATACGAAACAATCGTCGTATACGGTTTTGTCGAGACGGATACGATAAAGCTGTCCGCCGGCTACTTCAAAGTCGATAGCGCCCTCACCGTCGCCTCGAATCATTGAGAAGGCTGTGCCGGCAGGAAGAGTCTCGGTGCCGATCTCAGCATTGGTATCGGAATCGAGGAGGATAAATTCCATATCCTCACGGGTAATGATTTCGGGATTGAAGGTGAAATAGTAGTACTCGTCGAGCATTATGATTTCTCCGTTCTTTCCGACTGTATATGAAGCGGATTCAAAGGTGGTACCAAAGAGGTCATTTCTTGTGACGATTAACATATCATCGGGATCTGGAACAGTGTAGCTCAAATATCTGTAGAGCTCGGGATTAACCGGTTTGAAGTACATAAGCTTGCCGCCGAAAGTGCTGATGCCGGTTTTGGAGATTTCGTAAATCCAAAGCTGGCTCAGATCGTTGTCGGTGATTACGGTATGGTACAAATAGTTTCTGCCGTCGCTGTTGTGCAAAAGAACCATATCTGTGCTGCCTTCATCACCAAGGTCGGTAACGGGGACGATGTACTGTACATAGTCCTCTGCAGCGGGGTCATATATTGTAATCAGAGTTTCGCTGGAATAAAAATCCTCGTTGATAATTAAGTCAGCAGAAACAGCTTCATAGAGACCGTCTCCGTCGAAATCGAAAGTTACATAACCGTGGTCAGCATCAATCATGTATCTGTCGGGAGTTTCAACGTAGAGACCGCTGAAAATCTCGGGATATTTCTTGAAAGAAAGGTTTGCTGTGAAAGAACCTGCAGCATAGGAAGCAATATCGTAAGGGTTGATATGGAAAGCTATACCCTGATAGTCCATGGTCCAGACGATGGAACCGTCTGCGATTCCGCTGTAAAGTGTATCAAAACCGAAAACTTCGTCATCAGATACATCGATGCTCTCAACAATGTCGCTCACGATGAGCTCGCATCCGTTCTCAAAGCATGCAGCCGATAAAACATCCGACAGGTTGACATACTGACCGGTGGCAACGTCGATATTGATGCTTGAAAAATAGTAGTTGGGGTGCGGACCGCCGTACCATGAGTTGTTTGAAAACAGAAGGCTGATGATTGATGAATCGGATCTCATGACCTTAACATGCACATCGCTGTAGAACGGTTCTTCGAACTCACGTCCTTCATCAAGGTCAGAACAAGCGAGTTCATACATTGTTGCCAGATCGTTGGCAGCGGTTTGAGTAATGAATTCACGAACGGCACGAAGACCTTCTGCAGCGGCGGGATACTTGACGGCATCCTCTTCACTGATGTAGGGAAGCTCGTAAGAGGTTCTTGCAACGTATACATCTTTGTAGAAAGCGGAATTGTCACCAAAATCATCGAGAGTAGTCTCGATGCTGATTGCGATGGGCTGAACCTTTGCCGAAGCTTCCGGAATTTCGGGAGTATCGGTAATCTCGGGGATATCCGTAATTTCGGGCGCCTCGGTCACTTCGGGAGCGTCGGTGATTTCCGGAGCATCTGTAACCTTTGGTGCCTCTGTGATGTCTGGAGTAGCTGTGACAGCGGGAGCTTCCGTAGGCTTATCCTTTGAATCGCTGTCATTTTTATTGCTGCAGCCGATGACAGCAACAACCATCATAAATGTCATCAGAAGAGCTAAAAACTTTTTCATTGTGGTTCCTTTCTTGCCGCGTCCGGTTTTGCGGCATGCAATTCTCTATTTATTTTATAGCAGACTGAAAACAGTTACTGCATAAATGTATTGTACTACTTTTATGTAGGGATTAAAATAGTATAATATACAAGAAAGATGTAGTTTTGACGTCGATTATCGGCATATTTTTAATGAATATATACGGTACGTGGAGAGGAGTGTGCATAATCAGGACGCAAAACGGAGCACAGGAGGCAGATATGGGAATCAATGAATATCAGGAACTTGCTATGACAACACTCAATCCCGAACTTAACCGGAAGGATGTTCTGATAAACAGCGTAATGGGGCTTTGCGGGGAATCCGGCGAAGCAATCGATATAGTTAAAAAATGGCTGGCCCAGGGGCATGAGCTCGACAAAGAGCACCTTGCCAAAGAACTCGGTGACATCGCGTGGTATCTGGCGGAAGCGGCAACCGCACTTGATATGAAGCTCGAGGATATTCTCCAAGCCAACATAGAAAAACTGAAAAAACGCTATCCCGAGGGTTTTGATACGGAGCGTTCAAAGCAGCGTCTCGAAGGGGATATCTGAGTTGCAAAAATGCGTTTGAGTGTGTAGAATAGTAATGGATATGCGGATATGGTGGAATTCAGGCAGATAGAGCTTGCTCTATCTGAGGCAGACACGCCAGATTTACCCTAACGCACTTTGCTACGCAAAGATGCTGACGGGCCCCGTGATTTCTGCTGCGCAGAAATACACTCGGGGTTCTGGCGCAGAATTGATATAGTTATTATTTGCGGATATGGTGGAATTGGCAGACACGCCAGATTTAGGTTCTGGTGCGTGAGCGTGCAGGTTCAAGTCCTGTTATCCGCATTCTAAAAGGAGTCTTGATGAGAGGTCATCAGGGCTCCTTTTACTGTGCGCCTTGCGGCGCACGTCACTAATGGATGAAAGTTCCTAATCCGCCCTAGTAGTGGGAAGGATACAGCTGAACACCAAGGGTGTCCATCGTGAGGTGGAATCTGAAGGAAGGTGTAGGCAAATCTCTGGTCTG
>JAZLGZ010000055.1:0-38391 GCA_045616585.1 Lachnospiraceae bacterium | reverse complement strand
ATAGCCAAGCTAGGATATGCATCCATGCTTGACTATTATCTAGTAGTCTGCGAAAACTAAAGAACCGCCTTGGTACGGGTCCGTATGCCAGGTGGTGTGGAAGGACGGATAATCAATTAATGATTATCCTCCTATCCGATTGTCAGAAGGCCTATGAAGTGCTTGAGTTTGCTAGGTTTGTGAATCGTGGGCAGATGACACTTTGATTCATCTATGAAAATGCTAAGAATGTTGTCTTTTGCCATTATAGTGTCTCCAAAAAATAAAAATGGCGAGGTAAGTCCTCGCCCGACGGTGGACCAGAGCCTTTCGGCTAGCCCAAAGTTAACTATATGGTAGCATATTTTTACAGAAAGTCAATATGATTTGTAAGTGCTGATTAATTAAGTAAGCGTATACATTCTTAATCTTATATTATTGTTAATTTATAAATTTTTTATTAACTTATTAGTGAATTCTGCCGATAACTATTACAGATAAGTATACTTATCATTCATATCCATATGCCGAAAAGGATTTCGGGTTGCATTCTCACGGATTGAGATTATATTTTCATTACAGACTAAGTCTGTCTATTTCTTCGTGTCTAATAATCTTTTTGCATTCCCAAAATCAAAGCGTGTAGTTTGGATAAATAAACCCGGTTAATAGGTGGGGTGTACTACCGATATTAACATATATTGGGGTGCTCATGTACGGAATGACACCCCATCTACTAATTAATCATCAAACGGATTTGATGGCATTAATTCAAGGAGGAAATTATTATGAGCATTAATACCGCTTACGAGAACATCTTTTTTAATCAGGTGAAAAAGGACTTTAAGGAAATAGATAAATTATACAGTTTAAAGATATATTAGGAGGCGTATTGTACGATGGGTGTTAACTTATATGGAAATATTAATGGGCAGATATATACCACACCGTCAATAAATTTGCTTGATAGTGAGCGAAGTGAGAAAAAGCCCGCAAAAACTGTATCAGAGCTGTTAGGTAGGGACCTTTCAGATGTAACAATAACTATATCCGAAGATGGAATGAAGGCTCTCCATGGAAGTAAGTTAAATGGAAGTGGTGACCCTTTCGAGACTGCCAAGAAAATTTCATACATGTCGGAACATCAGCCTATTGAGTCCTTTACAACCCGGTTCTCACAGATGACGCCAAAGAATTATACAGTATCAGCGTCCGGTGAGGCGATGTTTACTCCTCATACTATGGAAGAAAAAGAGACTGCATTGGTTGAAGGTTTCCATAAGCTATATGATGAAGTATCAAAAGGTTATGATGATGGTACAAGAGTACGTTATATCGAGGACCCGACAAGTGAGGATGGATACAGAAAACTAACTAAGGATGAGGAATTATCAATTCTTAAAATGGAGTTTGATGATTATGTAGACAGCTGTTTTGGTGATGAAAGAAAGGCACAGGAAGCTGCACAAAAGGAGGCCCTAAGGGAACTTCAGGATGTACTTCGCCAGCTTGGGAAGGAACCCATTGGCCCTGCGGTAGATTCCACGGAAGAAATACCTGAAGGCTTTACTGAAAAGTTAAAGAAAAATACAGATGATTATGCAGTATCCAAAGGCTTACAGATAGATTTCATTAAAGAATTTGTTGAGAAATTCAAAAGTACATATTCTCCTATGGAAATGAATCTGCAAAAACTTATTTGATACTAAATGGAATCAAGGAGGAATGAGTCAACATGGGTATAAATGTTACTGATTATAGATTTTTATTCGAGAGTCTGAATAATTCATCAGGCGTTGATTCATTTGGAAGATTTGACCTGACAAATATAAACAGCTCGAATATTCAAGGTCAGTTGCGTGCTGCAGGAATTGATACCAGCTCAAAGGCATACCAGAGAGTTGTAGGTGACATGATGAAAGCCGGAGGTGGACGAGGTATAACCAACATTCAGGGCATAAAGAATCTTATGAAGAATTATGACAAGGATGGTGATTATATAAGTCCTGTAACCGGGCTTGCCGGGATGGATGCGACAAACATTCCTATTTCCAAAAGACATGTGATTATTAACATACCTGAAAAGAGCCGCCAGGAGATGTTTGATAATGCAAAGAGAGAATTTCTGAAGGAGAACGGCGTAGCTAACGGAGATACTACAAAGAGATCTGATGTATTCTATCATTATCAGAAGGCGGCCAAGAAAGAAGACAGGTTAAAAGGTACATGGACACTTGAACAGTATGAAAGACAGTATAACAAGGTTTTCTATGATGCAGCCAAGGCCGCAGACCCTTCTTGGAAGCCGGGAATGAAGATTCCCAATGGAGCTCTAGATGGAATAACAAGAGAATCTATAGATAAATCGCTTGTTAAAACAAAGGGGCAGTATGGCGAGACTTTCACAAGGGGTATGGATTTGAGAGTATAGGAGGTTGCCTTCAACATGCAGATAACGAGAGATAATTATTCATCATATGTAAAATTAGTGCAGCAAATGGGTGGAGGTAAACTCAGTTCAGTTGACAAATATGGCACCGACTATGGTAATTATGCGTTAAGATTTACACCTACTGACAGACCGTTCATAAAACCTAATTGGGATGATATTATGACTAAGCGTGATAAGCCGGCTATGTCAGAAGCAGAGTTTGATGAGGCGATAAAGGAACTTGCAAGGAAAGAATTCGCAACCGGAAAAAGAGATCATGAGGCTTATCGTAAATTGTGTATGCAACATGGTGAAACTGTTTCACCAGACCGAAAGGCTATTTATGAAGAGAGCATGAGAAAAACAGGTAGCAAGATGAACGGAGCCTGTATGTTCTGGGATAGTAAAGGAAACAAAACCTTGTCATATCATCCTATTACCGGGGATTGGGACGCAATAAATACTGAGGCTGAATTTGCCAGAGCAAGGCAATTTACTTCTATCTATAATGATGAGTTAAAACGTTTGGCAAACGAGTATGGTGAAAGAGCCAGAGGAACCGTTTCTTTTAAACAGATACATACTGATTTAGGAGCGACGGCGAAGTCAAATGGTTCGGCAGGTACAGGCGGAACAATTAATATTACAGTTTGATATGCATCAGGTATGATAAAACGTTCAATAGTATAAAGAAATACGAGATTCCTGCCGATATTAAAGATACAGGCTAAGGAGAGCGCTTTTTTCAATGGAGTGAAATTGAGAAGGGCGTTCTTTTGTTTTTTGGAGGGAATCAAGTTGGTAGAAGGCGTACATGGTATTCATCAATACCAGTTTAAGAATACAGGATCCATCGGTGGTGTTCATGTTCCTGATTACAATAATGTTTATGTGTACACAAGGCAAACTGAAATGTGTCTTATGTACACTCAAGCCTGGAATGATGCCAAAGCTGGTGTGCCACTAAATGAAGGCCAGGTATCCGAAGGAAGTGTTTCTGAGAGTACTGTGGAAATCAGTGAGTGCGTGACATACAGTAAAGAGGATTTTTCGCCGGAGAATAGAGAAGACCTTTTATCTAAGATGCTCAAATCAATGAATAAAGTAGATGGTCTGCCAAAGATTAGAAAACTTGAAAACGAAGTCGATGCCTCAGAGATTTATGCTACCACGATTAGTAATGGCAAAATCACAATTACCGGTGGTGAGAAGTATCAATATAAGGCAAGGGCATATGAAAAATTGGTAAATGCTTCAATGAATTGTCTATGGAGCAGAATGCCAAATGTTAGCCTGGTAAGTGAGACGGATGTGCTTAATCAGGCAAGTGGATTATTAAAGTATTATATGGCAATAGATAATGATGTTAGAAAAAACGATAAAACTGATTCCATAGTAAATCATGTTGAAGAAGCATATACAAAATGGCAATCAGAATTTGTGCCGCAAAGATATCATTTTGAAGGAAGAGCATAGGTAGCCCTTATGCAAGATTATGGAAGGAGAATCGATGCAAGTAAGTAATGTTAACAGCACATACTATACTCCGTATAGGTCAAATACTAATGTGAAAGCGATATCAGGCTTTTTAGTTAATGACAAAGGGAAGATTGAGGTTAAGGAAGCTGATAAAGAATGGAAGGGTTTTGCAGAGTTCGTTGATTATCAGGACTTTCACAGACAGTGGATGTCTCAATCTGCGACAACAGCCTTTAGTTATACACAGAATAAAGGATTTAATAAAGCTGATAATAGCATTTCATTAGTTTCGGGTATGTCAGCACAGCTTGCTAATGGGTTCAAATTGTCTATTAATGATTACATGGTTCAAGCTGATGGTGATTTTAGGAATAATAATGGTGCTCGAAAGGCAACACAGGTAGCTTCGGCAATGAGTTCGCTTATTAAGGTTGCAAATGGTCAGATATCGCTTGGACTGTTCCATAGTCTTAATCCGCAAGAGAATAGTGCAAATGCCAAAATAGGGTTGGAAGCATTCGGAATAGATACATCCAAAGCTTTTAAGATAAATGATACATCTTTTTATTATGATGAGATGGGGAAAATAAGGTTAAGTACCAAATAATTAACGCTCGGACCTTTCTGGAGAGCGTAGTAGCTGTGACTGACAGATCGGCTGCGGAAAGGATAATGTATGAATATTAATACCCAGTATTCAAATGGATTTTTTAGTAATCCAGTAATGGGTAAGAAAATGGATTCTCAGGAAGCATTTACGACAGCATTGGATGATTTTGAAGAGGCTCATAAGCTTATACCTGATGACATAAAGGTGGAAGATGACTGGCGTGAAATGTCCGACAAGGAATGGGATAAGCTGGTTGAGCATATCGATAAATATCTTGACAGTGCAAAGGAAAACATAGAAGAACTTAAGAAAAAACAGGAAGAGGCAGCCGCAAAGATGGCAGCACAGGCTCCTGCCGGAATGAAGACAATTCTTGCAGCTGAAGCAGCACTGCAGGTTGCAGCGAATGGTTTTTCAGGTACAGGTTCTTTTGAAACAGAGGATACAAGTGAACTTGAGAAATTGAGTTGGACATATGAGATGGATACGGATGACCAGGTCATTCTGGCAGAAGCAAAGCAGGCAAATGAGCGGGCTGCAGATATGCTTACAAAGTCACAGGAAATAGCCATGGCAGGGGATACAACCGAAGGATTAAGTAATATGCCGGATGTTAAAGAATGTGCCAGCCTTAAGGAAGAGAATGAAGAGAAGAAGACTTGGATTATAACCGCATATACTGAACAGGGTATTATGTGCAAAGAGTGTACCAAAAGTGGAGAGACAAAAGACTTGTGGAGCATCAGATATAATAATCCCGGAGATTATAAAAAGGTTTGGGAGTTTCTTGATAGATTTGAAAAGAATTCAAGCTTTGAATTTGCAGGTAACAAGAACTTTTGGATAGATTTTCTGTCAGGAAAAATAAGTGATACAGAGCTTACTCTTACATTATGAATCCCAGTTTCGTCGAGCGGATGTGTTAGTTAAGGAAATTTTATCGTTTTTTTTGATTACAAAATCCCGTCGCATCTTCGCTGCATGATTTTGACAGAAGAATATTTATTACCGGTCACTTGGCAAGGACATCGAAGCAGGGTTAACAGATTTATTATCGAAAGAGGGAAGACTATGTCTGTAAAAGAACAGATAATTGAATACTTGATCACTACATATAAGCCTGAAGCAATTATTACATATGGTTCATATTCTGATGGAACTGCTAATGCAAATAGTGATTTTGATGCATTAATTGTAGCGAATAGTTCACACGTACATGACGAATCTGTTGTGATTGGAGTAACATTGGATGTATTTATTTACCCTCCTGAAATTGATATTGAAAATATAGATATGGATGAGTTTATTCAGATCCACGATGGCAAAATCGAACTTGATAAAAATGGAATTGCATCAAGATTAAAAGAAAGAGTTTTAACCTATATAGAAAATATTCCATTCAAGACAGAGGAGGAAATACATCAGGAAATTGAATGGTGTAAGAAGATGCTATTACGTACAAAGAGAGACGACGCCGAAGGATATTTTCGCTGGCATTGGCTTTTAATGGAGAGCTTAGAAATATATATGGATATTATCAATGAAAGATATTGGGGGCCTAAAAAGGCCTTATTAATGTTGAGGAAAAGGGATTCTGAAGCATTCAAAGTATATGAGGCTGCGCTCAAGAATTTCAATCAAGGGACGTTATCCGATTGGATTGATTATATCGAAAAGTCTTTTACGTGCAAGATTGATATTGGATGAGGGAAGGATTTGTTTTAGTATGAAAAAAATAATACTGTCAATTTTTATTTTACTTGTTTCATTATGTTTAGCAGCATGCGGAGATGCTGCCCAAGAATCAAGAATAGTACAATTAGAAGATGAGCATAACGATAATACCGAAGATGCGCATAACGATAATACCGAAGATGATAATGGAAATTCAAAATTATATGATGAGACCGACACATCATCAGCACCTAAATCATATACTGAAGGACAAGGCTTCTTGTATGATGGTGCTTGCTTTGCATTGTATGAAATGATGGGAGAATCAGATAATATTGTATACATAGCAGAGAGAGAGGGAGAACTATGTATTTCATTTGATGATATATATTATATTCCTTTATGCTATAGTGAGGCAAAAGAGGGATATGATGCATATCCTCCGGATGATGCAGGAAGCCATATAATTATTCAGGAAACGACAGTTAACGGAGCGTTTGGAATAGAAATTATGAGTTCCGGTTCATACGGAAAGTACTTTGGAGAGTATATAAGAATCCCCGATAGAGATAGGGTAGTTACAACGGAAACAGAGCCTTCCCAAAAGGCAGACGCGACTGAGGAAGTACCAACCTCGACTGATGAATTTGTAAAAAAGGAAATTACGATTGATTATTACAAAATACCGGAAGTCTATTTGAAAGTTATGACGGATGAGGAAATTGACTTTTACAATAGATTTGTCACGGCATTTCTCAATTATGAACCAAAGGTTGAACAGGAAAATGCTAATGAATTTGCTAAAGTGTGGTCCGTGATAAGAAGTTGCTTTGTTATTGCTACTGCAGATCTTGAGTTGTCATCGGGATATGATCTGGATGACAAGTATGTGTATCTGAATTATCTATCAAAGAGTAAAGAGGAGCATGATAAAATAATTCAAGAATTCGAAGCGAGAGTGCAGTATTTCTTTGATGATATAGATGAAAAAGAAGAAGGTGCCGAATTAGCTCGACATATATATGACAATTTTACCTCAACCCTCGAATACAATTATGATGTTGTCCAAAATGATACACGATATAAGGTAAATGCATACACATCTATTATGGATGGGGATGGAATTTGTTTTGCCTATACACAGGCGTACACATTTTTGATAAGACAAGCAGGTTTTGAAGAGTTTCCGGTAAGTACAGATGATCATGAATGGGGAGTAATCAAACTGGACGGAAAATATTATTTTGTGGATTGCACATGGGATTCAAGCTTTGAACCATGCTACTATGAGTATTTCGCTTTTGGACTTGATAAAAGAATTCAGGATGGATTTTCGGAAGACGAAATGTATATCAGTGAGTGCGATGATATGAAGTTAGGTGACTATGCAAAAATAGAGAGAGAAGACTACAAGTAATAAAATTCTTCGGCGTCACCAGTAGCAATAAATGCTTCACACGCATCATCATAGGATGAGCAGACAAATGTTTCATTCTACACTTACACCATGAACGAATAAGGAGGTCCGGGATGAATTTTGGTGAAAAGATAGAAAGCATAAGGGGAACAAGGGACAGCTGTACTATTACCTTTGATAATGGGGAAACATTAAAGTGTTACGGGGAGTTAATGGGTTGGGGATTTTGTATTTATAAGAACAAACTTAAACTTACATCGGAAGAAATCGACAGATTGCAAAAGATGATAGATGAAAAGGCACTGGAATCGGAGAATCCCGTAAAGATTAAAATTGAATGATTATTAAACTCAATATGGAAACCTTGTTGAATGCCGCAAAAAATCGGCAAAGAGCGATGAAGAACATATCAAGGAAGAATTCGGCCTACTGGCAACGAGGATTCCTGCGAGTTGGAAGCTGTCACTTGAAAAGGCCAAAGAACACGATGTAAAATTATTGACCAAGCATAAGTGACAAGGCATAATTATATTGTATTTATAAAGCAGCCTATAGGGCTGTTGGGGATCGGATATACAAGAAGGAGGTACTTATGGCAAAAAATGTAATGGTAACGGGAACAGGAAGGCCCTATGCACTGGGATTCAACTTTGTATTAAGGTATCTGGAGAACGGTGACAATGTGATTGCTACGGTCAGGAAAGAATCGCAGGAGTTAAATGCGCTCAAGGAAAAGTATCCGGAAAAGCTGACAACCGTGTTGATGGATATCTCGGATACGGAATCGGTCAATAAAGCTTTCGAGGAAGTTTCAAAGAAATTCGACAGGATAGATTTACTGATCAACAATGCGGTTACAACCTCAAAAGATGTTGAGAAGAACTTTTTCGAGTTCAATCTTGATCTGGCCGCTAAGGTAGTGGACGTAGCTGCGGTAGGACCGATGAGAGTAATACAGAAGTTCTTCCCTCTGCTTGAGAACACGGATGACATGTCGCTGATTATCAATATATCGTCCGAAGCCGGCAGCATTTCGAAATGCTACAGAAAGTTCTACGTTGATTACGGAATGGCAAAGGCCGCACTCAACATGGGAACCATGACAATCTGGAACAATATTAAAGATAATAACAAGGTGAATATTTTTGCGATTCATCCGGGCTGGATCAGAACAAACGGACAGGAAGATAATCCGGCACCGCTTTCATCGTATGATGCAGCAGAGATTTTAAGAAAACTGTTCGAAGAAAGAAGATACGATAAGACAGGCCACAGATTCATTACGAATGAGGGCGTAGATTATCCGTTCTGAGAAATAGCTTGAAAAAGAAGGTGAGCTGCCTTCTGACGAAGAACTGCTGAAGCTTATTTTGAAAGAAGGCAAAAATGCTTGATATTATTATAGTTGAAGACAATAAAGAAATAGGGGATCTTCTTTGCAATTTTTTGAGAAAAGAAAAAGGCTATGCAGTCAGTGTGGCCGAAAGCGGAGAGAAGGCGATTGCCCTGTTTGAAAAGTACGGAGCGAAGCTGGTCATTCTCGACATTAATCTGCCGGGAATGGACGGCTTTTCCGTTTGCTCAAAAATACGAGAGACGTCCAATGCGCATATTATGATTTCGAGTGCCAGAACAGACAAGGACGACAAGCTTAAAGGCTTCGGACTGGGAGCCGACGACTATATAGAGAAGCCGTACGATATTGATATTCTGCTGGCCAAAATCAGCGGAATATTTGCCAGAAAGTTTGCTGTGAATGAGCTGACTTCGGGGGAGATAAAGATAAACACGGTGACGGGCACTATTTATGTAAATGATGAGAAAATCGAAGCCACGGCAAAGGAGTTTGAACTTTTGAGACTGATGATGGAAAATCCGGGGATTACGCTTAAGAAAGAATATTTGTTCAATAACGTTTGGGGCAGCGACAGTGAATCGGAGATGCAGACGCTGACCGTGCATATCAAGTGGCTCAGGCAGAAGCTGGAAGCGGATCCGAAGAATCCAAAGCACATTATTACAGAGTGGGGAGTGGGATACAGGTTTGAGTAATTACAGAAAATTCGCAGCTGCATTTATTCTGACAGAACTGATGCTGATGCTGATAATCAACTTGGCTGCATACAGGATTGTCAGCACAAATACGGGGAAGTATTACAAGGTCGAAATAAACCGTATCGCCGGGCGCATTAATAACGGAGAAGCAGTCGAGACTATAGATACGTCAGCATATAAAGCAGTATGCGCGGTGAGCGTTTTTGACGCGGGCAAAAAATATGCAAATGAATATGAAGTGAAGCAAATCGGAGCTGAACTATATTGCTTTGAGTATCGGGAGGATCGCTTGCGGTCATTATTTCCGGTACTCAATCTTATGCTCGGGGTAATAGTTGCTGCTACGGTCGTATTACTGGTATATCTCGACAGAAAGATGATTGCACCTTTCGCCAAAATGAACAAGCTGCCTGCGGAGCTTGCGAAGGGGAATCTTTCTATGCCTCTTAAACAGGAAAAAAGCAAGTACTTCGGAAAATTCCTTTGGGGAATGGATATGCTGCGCGAAACTCTTGAGGATGATAAGAAGAGAGAGCTTGAGCTTCAAAAGGAGAAGAAGACGCTTATTCTTTCTCTTTCACATGATATAAAGACTCCTCTTTCGGCAATTGATTTGTATGCGAAGACGCTCAAACGCAATATGTATGAATCTCAGGCGGAGCGGGATGCGGCACTTGAAGGAATAGAAAATAATGTGGTCAAAATAAAAAGTTATGTTAATGAAATTGCAACTGCTTCCCGAGAGGATTTTCTGGCTCTTGAAGTAAAAAATTCAGAGGTATATCTTTCCCGTGTAATCGAGAGGATAAAACTGTTTTATTCCGAGAAGATGAAGAACCTTCATATCCGATTTACTGTGGAAGAGATGGAGGAATGTCTTATTTTCGGCGACGAAGAGAGGATTATCGAAGTTATTCAGAATGTTGTCGAGAATGCCATTAAATACGGCGACAAAGATAAGATCGCTATATCGGTAAGTGAGGAAGAAAACTGCAAACTGCTGACTGTTATGAACTCCGGGTATCCTCCTGCAAAAGAGGAACTTCCGAACCTTTTCGATTCTTTTTACCGCGGCAGCAACTGCGGGAACGAAAGCGGAAGCGGTCTGGGACTGTATATTTGCAAACAGCTGATGCAGAAGATGGACGGGGATATCTTTGCGGCTGCGGGAGAGGGGAGTTTTTCGATTACACTGGTGCTTCGTAAGGCATGATTTTTTATTTAAGGATTATTTAATAATTTGAATTGTATAGTAAGGACATCAAAAGCAGGAAGGTATGGATTTGTGAAGCAAATCCTAATGAGGTCACGATGATTCAACGTGACCGAATGGAAAGAAGGAAAAGAAAATGTATTTAAATATCTTAAAAAGAGATTTAAAAAGAAAAAAGACGATGAATGCAATCCTTCTGCTGTTTGCAATCCTTGCAGCAATGTTTGTATCATCGGGAATCAGCAACGTTGTCAATGTCATGAACGGCACAGAGTATTATCTGAATCTGGCAGGCGTAGGTGATTATATAGTCGTTACCCAGACCAGGGAAAGCGGAGTTGAGGACATAGTCAAATCATCCGAATATGTTGACAGCTACAGAAAAGAGGATGTGTTTTGGGGAGAGCTGGAACAACTGAAGATCAACGGAAAAGAGTGTGAGGCCAAAAGCCAAACCATATTACTTCAGACTCTGAATGAAAACGGAATCAAATATTTCCATACAGATAATACGGAGCTTAAAGCGGTTAATCCCGGAGAAATCTATGTGACGGCGGGGTTCCTGAAGTATAACGATGCGAAAATCGGAGATACACTTACTATTGATTGCTACGGCATCAAAAAAAGTCTCATAGTTGCCGGTGAAATGAAAGATGCCCTGCTCGGCTCGGATATGATGGGAAACAGCAGGTTCATAATGAACGAGCAGGACTATATAGTGTTTGAGACCGAAGAAACACGCAGTTTCTGCGGAAATATATTTTATATTGTAAGTGATGATACTAAGTCACTGGCTTCAGAGTTTTCTGACTGCAGCGGTATTCTGTTTTCCAATAACAGAATGATCGTAAAGCTTTCATATGTAATGGAAATGCTGGTTGCCATGATTGTTCTGGTACTGAGCATATGTCTTTGTGTGGTTTCTTTCGTACTGATTAAGTTTGTTATTTCTTTTACCATTAATGAGGAATTTCGTGAAATCGGTGTTATGAAAGCAATCGGAATTCGCAATGTCAAGATCCGAAGTTTGTACCTTACAAAGTATTTTGCTATTGCACTGATAGGAGGATTAATCGGATTTGTTCTCGGAATCCCGTTCGGTAAGGTTTTGATTGCTTCGGTATCTTCTAAACTTGTGTTGTCCAATGACCTCGGCATTATGTTAAATGTTCTCGGGACGGTGTTCGTTATAGCGGTAATGACCGGATTTGCGTACCTGTGCACCGGCAAAGTAAAAAAGTATACACCTGTTGATGCTATCAGGAACGGTTCAGTCGGGGAACGCTATGCAAAGAAGGCAAAGATTTCTCTTGCAAGAACAGGATTAAAGAATGCCTTATTCATGGCACTTAATGACGTTCTTTGCGCTCCGAAGAGATACCTTACTATTATTTTGTCATTCTTTCTGTGCTCGGTTTTTGTATTCGGACTTGTCGAGGTAAAGGATACTATGCTCAGCGACAGACTGATTACTACTTTCGGTAAAAAATCAGATGTCTATATTGACGCAAATCTTCTGGGCAGTATGGAGCTTATCAGTGAAGACGGAGATGAAGCTTTGGCCGCCAAAATTGATGCTGTCGAAGAAGACCTGAAGAAGCTTGGAATTCCGGGAAAGGTAACCAAGGAAATCGGGTATAAATATAAAACGGTTTTCAACGGAAAAGATTATTCGCTGGCTTATCAGCAGAACAAAAGACTGCATGCTTCTGAATACGAATATACCGAAGGAAGTGCACCTGAGACCGGGTATGAGATTGCGATTACCCCTCAGATTTCAGAACAGACCGGAGCAAAAATCGGTGACAGCTTTATCATTGATTTCGGAAGCGAAAAAAGAGAATGCCTGATAGTCGGCTATTTCCAGACAATGAATCAGGTCGGAAGTGTTATAAGACTTCATGAGGATGCTCCGACTTCAATGCTTTATGCTTCCACTCTTATGAGCGGTCAGATTGATTTTGACGATCATCCTGATGCTTCCGTGATTCGTGAAAGAATCGATATACTGAAAGATTTCTACAATACGAAAGATGTATATGATGCAGCTGAATATTGCGACAAAACCATGGGTGTTGCAGGAACTATGGATATGGTAAGCAAGTGCCTTCTGCTCATTACCTGCGTGGTCGTATTGCTCGTAACCGTTATGATGGAATGTTCGTTTATATCCGACGAGTCAGGTCAGATTGCGCTTCTTAAGTCAATCGGCTTCACGAATTCGTTCATTATCAAGTGGCAGGTATACCGCTTCTTCATTGTTGCGGCATTTGCGGAGCTGCTCGCGATAGCATTGACTCATCCGGTTACGAAGTTGTGGTGTGATCCGATATGGAAAATGATGGGCGCAACAAATGTGTCATATTACTTTAAGCCTTTATCGCTTTTGGTAGTATATCCCGGAATTATTTTGTGCATTACTTTAGTGTCGGTGTGGCTGACTGCAGGCAGAACCAAGCGCATTACCTGCACCGATACCGGAAATGTGGAATAACCTAAGACACTGATTATACAGTTTTTACAGAATTTACAGGAGACAAAAATGAACAAGATTATAGATGTAAAAGATTTGTGCAAGACCTATGTATTGGATAAGCGACAGAACAATGTATTAAAAAATGTGAACTTTTCGGTAGAGGAAGGAGATATGGTTGCTGTCATGGGACCTTCGGGTTCAGGAAAATCAACTCTTCTCTATGCTGTATCGGGAATGGATTCGGCGACAAGCGGAACGGTTTTGTTTGACGGAGAAGACCTCACAAAGCTTTCTCAAAACGAGCTTTCATCAATCCGTCTGGATAAAATGGGTTTCATTTTCCAGCAGATGTATATGATGAAAAACCTCACCATTCTGGACAATATTCTGCTTCCTGCGATGGAGAGCAAAAAAGAAGATGAGAGTCGTGCTGACAAGGTTAAGCGTGCTGAAGCACTGATGAAGAAGCTTTCGATTATTGATGTGGCTGACAATGATGTTAATGAGGTTTCGGGCGGTCAACTTCAGCGTGCCTGCATCTGCAGAAGCATGATGAATAACCCGAAGATTCTCTTCGCCGATGAGCCTACCGGAGCATTAAACCGAACCTCTTCCATCGAAGTTATGGAGGAGCTGTTAAAGCTCAATGAAGAGGGAACCACTATCATGATGGTTACTCACGATGCGAAGGTAGCTGCAAAGTGCAAAAGGGTTCTTTACATTGTTGACGGAAATATTAAAGGCGAATATAATGCACCCAAAGACAGTTCTTTAAGTACTGAGGACAAGGAGCGCAGGATCAATAATTGGCTGATGGATCTTGGCTGGTAAGTTAATTCTGAATAACCGGCTGATGTATCCGGGAGTGCAGATTAAGATAAACATTTGGGAGGACGGCGTTATGGCAACACCCTGTATGCAGTGCAGCAGGCGAAGCAGCGGAATTTGCTTTGAACCTTGCGAGACTTACAAACGATGGCTGAAGAATCCTGCTGAGTTTGAAAAGAAAATGAATGCAGCGGACTTGCCAGCAGACGCAAAAGGTAACGGGCAAGCAGCAGAAGAATTGCCTGCAGGCGTATACCCGGTCAGACTCAGCCTGATAAGAGATGATGTTTGTGCACAGGATTGCATGGACCTGTCCCGTACGATTGAGGTACGTTCGGACCGTACCATGGCAGATATAGATGATGAACTGAGGCGTACCTGGCTTCCGAAAGGCTACAACTGGACCGGCGGAACACGTATCGGAACGGCGGGAGAGTATGTTCGCTCAAGTCAATATAAATCAGGAACACTTCGCTATACTCACAGATAAATAAAAAAATATCTCAAAATCGGGAACCGATGATAAGAACGCTTCGTCTAAAGGTTGTAAAAACAAAATGCAATTGCAGAAAACCTTTAAAAACCTTTAAAACGGAGGATACATTATGAAAAAGATAATTGCTTTACTGCTTATTGCAGTCCTCGTATTTACGGGCTGTTCAAAGAAAACAGACAGTGATGTTGTATCGGATACTTCCTATTCAACTTCTAAAGAATCATCTTCATATGGTACGGAAAAGCCCGGTTCTTCAACAGGTGGGTTAGGCGAAATCACAAACCACCTGGCTGATGCATTGTTCGGAGAGAAAAAAGCCGAGAGTACTGAAAGTTCAGTGACCGAGGCATATGTCGGTGGTCCTGCGGATGCAGGATTGACTGCAGATTATTATTTTACAACTTCAGACAGCAGCGTTTACGATACTGCCGGAGATGATAGAGGTTCAGCTTTTACCGAAGAGTTCGCATACGGTACTTCAGAAGGCTTTGCAGCTGAAGATGACTGTGAAGTTGAGCCCTGGATTGAACCTGCTGAGCCTTGGATTGAGCCTGAGCCTATTCGTCCTCAGGCAGGCCTTTTAACAGCAGGCGAATGGAATGATAATAAAAACTTTTCTTTCCTTCGTGAACTTCTTGCCAACGGACAGAACACTGATTACAAGACACTCTTTACAAGCTGGGGCTTTGCTCCTTTCAACAGAGTTGTGGTTCATGTAACTGCTGCAGACGGTACTGACCTTGAAAATGCAAAGGTTTGCATCAATTCAGATGAGGGCGGACTTATTTGGACAAGCGTTACCGACAACAAGGGTATGGCTTATGCCTACTATAATGTTCTCGGCGCATATGGTCTTCCTTCTGTCATCAACATTGTTCATCCTATGGCAAGCGGAGCGTACAACGTAAACAGAGAAGATTTAATGGACAATTCAGTGGTTGAAATCTCTGTTGAGGCGATTGAGTCTTCGAAAGAGAAGCAGCTTGATCTTATGTTTGTTGTAGATACTACCGGTTCTATGGGTGATGAGATTTACTATCTCCAGGCAGAGCTCGAAGACGTTATCAAGCGTGTTAAGCGTGACAACGGTAATATTAGCACAGAACTCAGCGTAAACTTTTATCGTGATTTCGGCGATGATTATGTAGTTCGTTCTTATCCTTTCAGTTCTGATATCGATAAAGAGCTCAGCTATTTATGCGTAGAGTATGCTGACGGCGGCGGAGATTATGAAGAGGCAGTTGACCTTGCTCTCTTAGATGCAATCAACGAGCATGAATGGAGAGAGAATTCAACCAAGCTTATGTTCATGGTACTTGATGCGCCCCCTCATATGACAGATGAAGTCAAGGCAAATCTTGCAGCTGCTGTTGAGGCTGCTGCGGCTAAGGGTATCCGTATTATCCCTGTTGCATCAAGCGGTGTTGATGATTTAACAGAGTTCCTCCTTCGTACATTGGCTATGACTTCAGGCGGAACATATACTTTCCTGACAGACGACAGCGGTATCGGAGGCTCACATCTTGAGCCCACAGTCGGAAGCTACGAAGTTGAGCAACTTAACGATATGCTTGTACGTATTATTAATTCATATCTTGATTGATTTTAGCGCTGTAAATAATATTTTCCTGATTCCCGGGGCTGCGTTTGGCAGCCCCGGATTTTTCTTATCCCTGCCGCAAAGGTCGGGCCGGAAAGCCATGGCGGAGCTTAGTGCAGCCGAAGCCTGCAATTGCTTAATGAAGGATTAGATGCTATAATGCAAAGAGTAACTTTGAGGGAAGAATTGAACTTATGAAAATACTTGTTATCAGTGATACACACGGCAGACTGGAGAATCTTAAAAGTGTGCTTGCAAAAGAGCAGCCTCTTGACATGATTCTGCATCTCGGAGATGTCTGTCATGATGAAGAAGAGATTCGTTGTTTGGCGGGTCAGAGCTGCACTGTGGCGTATGTCAGGGGCAATTGTGATATGTTCAGTTCTGAGCCTGACACGAGAGATTTCAGACTCGGAAATTGCAATATTCATATGGAACACGGACACAGGCTTCCTTCGTCTTTGCAGACGATTGTTTACAAAGCACAGGAGATCGGTGCAGATATTATGCTTTCGGGACATACTCACTGTCCGATGCAAATAAAGGAAGGAAACGTCAGAATCATTAATCCGGGAAGCCTTGAAAGACCCAGACAGTCTGACGGAAGATGCACGTATATGATTATGAATGTTGACAAGGACGGCGAGATTCGTTTTAAACTTGAATACGCTGACTGACAGAATAATGGGAAGGAGCAGTTTTTATGGGTGAAAAAATCGTTTTTTTCAAAGCATACGGGCTTATGTGGAAAAACATATTTAACTATAAGAGTGAGGCATCTCGGGATGAATACCGTGGGCCTGTCATCCTGAATATTATTACTGTTGTGCTTCTTATTGCAGCCTTTGCTGCCCTGGTTATTACCGGAAGCGATACGCTTGTGACAGTGGTTGCGGTGCTTGCACTGTACTACATTATTGCCATGATACCTTTTGCTGCGCTTTCGGTCAGAAGACTTCATACTCTCGGAAAAAGCGGCTGGTGGAGCTGTCTTCTGCTGATTGTGGGAGTCGGTGTGATATGGCTTTTGTCGATTTGTGTATCCGGTTCTTCGGGCTCCGGATTCAAGCCTTGGGACAATAATAATGTAAATGTCTACGGACCGCCTCCGTTCGATGTTGATGAGTCTCATAAGTTTAATCCCGAAGACAATGAGTCAGTGACTGTCTACGGACCTCCGGAATGGTTTGAGAACGGACCGGTGTATAATCCCGATGAGAATTACAATGTTGAGGTTTACGGACCTGCAGAGTGGTTCGAGGGCGGCGGATATGACCCTGATAACAACTATAATGAAGTAATTTACGGACCTCCGGAGTGGAATTATTACGACGAGGACAGTGAATATTTTAATTCAAGCGACAACGCGAACGTCGATGTCTACGGGCCTCCGAGCTGGTATGATGATTCGAACGGGGAGGGTCAGAACGGTGAATAATTCCGGCCTTTCGAAAAGAACAAAGAATGCTCATATGGAGCAGCTTGCCGAGTACAGGGAGAATGTTTTAAGGCCCGCTCCGCAGTTGCGTACCCTGTTTATCGAGATGACCATAAACTGCAATGAACATTGCAGGCACTGTGGCAGCAATTGCGGTGATATAAAAGAAAAGGATCGTCTCACTTCGGATGAAATCAAGGGGCTGTTGGATACGGTCAGGGATGAATTCCTTAATGAACGTTTCCGACTTGCGGTTACAGGCGGAGAACCTCTGCTTCGTCCTGATTTTTTCGAGATTATGAATTATGCGAAGAGTCTCGGTATCGGATGGGGCATGACCAGCAACGGAACACTTATTACTCCTGAGGTTGCGCATAAGTTAAGACTTGCCGGGATGAAAACAATTTCGATAAGCGTTGACGGGCTGAAAGAAAATCATGAGTGGTTCAGGCAAAGCCCGGGCTGCTACGAGAAAACAATTGCGGGAATTCGAAACCTCCTTAATGAGGGCGGTTTTGTACATGTTCAGATTACAACCGTTGTTAACCATCGCAATTACGGTGAGCTTGAAGCAATGTACGAGGAATTCAAAAGAATCGGAGTACGCTCCTGGAGAGTGATTAATATTGAACCTATCGGGCGTGCGAAGGATGATCCGGAACTTATGCTTACCGAAGATGAGCTTCGCGGCATGTTTGAATTTATCCGGGAACATCGTTTTGCCGATGAGATGGAAGTTTGCTACGGATGCAGTCATTACCTTGGCAGCGATTATGAACGTGAAGTCCGGCCTTGGTATTTCCTGTGTAATGCGGGAGTATATACTGCTTCTGTTATGTACAACGGAGATATAGGAGCATGTCTTGATATCGAGAGACGTCCCGAACTGGTTTACGGAAATATCCGGCGCGATAAGCTTAAGGACGTTTGGGAGAACGGTTTCGGGATTTTCAGGAGTGATTATCGAAAGTGCGGTAAGTGTGCTCAGTGTGAGGACTACCGCTTTTGTGCGGGAGATTCTTTCCATACGTGGAATTTTGATAAGATGGAACCGAATCTCTGTCTTAAAGGAATTTTATTCTGATTTATTGAATTTGGGGTACTTATATCATACTGATGATAAGAAGATTAATTGAAGTGTTATATACAGTTGATTCAGAACGGATAACAGCAGAGGCTCCGATTTACTCGGAGCCTCTGTTATTATATTTATACCGGTTTGGATTTTCTGTTCGGGATTCACTTACCTTGACAGAAGTTGCTTATCATTTCCGGATTTACGGTTTATTCGACCGAATTGAAAATCTGGGCGATGGGTGAGTCTGAATTGAGAATCAAAGTCTTGTCACCGCGCATTGCAATCTTGGCTGCATCAAGTGAACGAACGAAGGTGTAGAAGTCTGCACGATCCTGAGTGTTGTATGCATTTGAAAGGATACGCATGTAACTTGCTTCGCCTTCTGCAATGATCTTGTCGGCCTGAGCGTTGGCTGCCGAGATGTTGATACGAATCTCGTTGTCGGTCTCGGTACGAATTTTCTTAGCATCTGCTTCACCCGAAGCGGTGAAGGAAGCAGCGATGTTGTTACGTTCCGAAATCATACGCTCGTAAACGGCGGTTTTGTTGTCGCTGGGAAGATCAAGATGCTTGGTCTCTACAGCTACAAAATTAATACCGTACTGGTCCATTGTTCCGCCGATATTTCTCATAATCTGTGCACTTAATGCACCGTCACGTGAGCTGATTACTTCACTCTGCTCCATGCTGCTTATTACGTTCTTCATGGAGTTGTAAACAATGGTATTGATACGTGACTCTGCATTGCTTACAAGAGTAAGTGTTTGAGTGAATTTAAGAGGATCGACGATCTGCCAGAGAACATAGCTGTCGACAACCATGGTCTTCTTGTCCTGTGTGATAACGTCTGACTCTGTTAAATCGTAAAGGAGCAGTGTACGGGGAAGAGTATCGCTGGTCTCGATGAAAGGAATCTTGAATGTGAAACCTGCGGTATCAACGATTCTGTCAACTTTACCGAACTGCTTGATAAGAGTGTACTCGTTCTCTCTGGTAACAACCGAAGCCTGATCGAGAACAATAAGTGCGAGTACAAATACAACAATACCTATGATAAGTCCCTTGGGAACATGAGGCTGACGAATATGCTCGATGGTGTCATCGCCTGAAGTGTTGCGTCTGAAATTATTCATATTCATTACTCCAATCCTCCTTCCATATCAACAATGGGTGCTAAAGGTAAAATCTTCTGGGTTCCGTTTTCACTGTTGTCGATGATGATCTTGAGCTCGGGAAGCATATCCTCCATTGCCTCATAGAACATTCTCTGTTTTGTGATAAGCGGGTATTTTGTATACTCTTCATAGAGTGCGTTGAAACGTGCAACCTGACCTTCGGCCTCGTTTATACGAGCTTCCTTGGTTGAGTTTGCTTCCTTGAGAATCTGGTCAACTTTAGCCTCGGAAGCGGGAATCTGTTCGTTGCGATACTTGTTTGCGTTGTTGAGAGCTGTCTCAGCACCCTGCTTTGCGGATTCTACGTTCATGAATGCTTCGAGAACTTCTGCTGTGGGGGGCTCTGCATCCTGAATGGTAATGTTGATAAGCTGAATTCCGATATCATGCTCTTCAAGATGCTGTGTAATCTTTTCACGGATACCTGACTGAATCTCGCTCTTACCGGTTGTGATAACCGCATCTACGGGATAAGAACCAACCTCTGCACGAATACTTGACTGTGCGATGGTTTTAAGAATTGATACTGGATCCTGTGAAGCATAGAGTGCTTTGATGGGATCGATAACCTTGTATTCAACATAGAAATCTACATTTACGAAGTTAAAATCAGATGTAATCATAAGCGACTCGTTCTCGACAGAAACAGATGTGTCTTCCGTATATCCGATAGGGAATCCCTTGATGGTTGTATCAACCTTTGTTACTTCCTGTACGAAGGGGATCTTGAAGTGAAGACCCGATTCGGTTACTGAACTGGCAACTCCGAATGTTGTTACTACCGCTGCTTCCTGCTCGTTTATTGTATAGAATGAATTGAATATAACAATAACTGCAAGTATAACAATAACAACATATTTGATAAGTTTACCGTTGATTTGTGTTTGCATGTGGCAACCTCCTTGTGTGTTGTTTGAATTTATAATAATACATCTACAGATGCCGCAAAAGGATTTTAGGTGCGAAATACAAATATGTAATTCGCGGATGAGCTGAAAGTATGATGCCGAATCGGAAGCGGATCATCCGACAGGTGTAGGATAGGCTTCGTAGTCATTCTCATCTTCATCGTTCTCATCGTCTTCTTCGTCGTAATCGTCTTCCTCATATTCTTCGTCATCGTCCTCATCATCAACCGTAATATCTATCGGTGAAAGGACTATGCTTATACTGTCGGAAGGTTTTGACAGTTCGACAAAGCCTGTGTAGGATGTGTAGCCGGTATATATCACCGAAAGATCGTGTTTGCCGTAAGGCAGTGAAATGTCTTCGGTATATTCTGTTTCCATACCGTCTATGTAAAGAACGGAACCGTAGGGTTCAATAAGAAACTTCATCAGGCAGGTTTTTTCAGGCTCGGGAACAAAAGGCGATAAGTCAAAGGCTTTTATGCCATTGCGGGTGACGGTAATGGTTCCGGTACCGAACAGCTTGTTGTGCGAAACGGTTATCTTGCAGCTGCCTTCGGGGACAGTATATTGCCGCCCCTTTTCAATGGGAAGCGCTGCTGAGGAACCGAATATTACAGTGCCTCCGATAAATTCTTCGTCGTTTGCAAGACTTACGTAACCGTGCCCCGAAGTAACCTCAAGCATTCTGACAATGCCGTCCGTACTGTAGACATTCAATACATCCTCCGGTTCGATAGAGCTGATATCGAAGAAACAGTTGTCGTTTAACACAAGTATATTTTCATCGTATCGGTATATGCTGTTGCCTATGGACATTCGCTTTATATCCGGCTCGATTACCAGATTCATAACACCTTTGTATACTTCAACCGCGGAAGATAAGCTTAGCTTAGTGAGTACCCTTTCATCGGTGGCACAAACGGATACGAAGTTTCCAATTGAAAGAGACGCCGCAGCGATTCTTTTGCCGAATCGGTCACGAATGTCCGTTGAGCCTGTATATGTGAAAGCGAATGATGCCAATGGGTCGAAAATCATAAGTTCAATCAGATTCTCTTCCGGAACGATATCTATTATGATTCCGTCAAAAACCGGTCCCTCGTCGGGCATCGGTACCTGTGCACGGTCCGGAACGGTCTGTGTCGGCTGCTTGACTTTGGAAGGAGTTTTTTCTTCTTTTGTAATAATATAGATTGAGACTCCGATAATAACAGCCGCGAACAAAATTATGATTGCGGCTATTTTATATTTATAGGAATTGTTATTCACGAGTTTACCTCTTTTGCCAGCTTAAGAAGCAGGTCTTTGGTGTTGCGATCGGGCTCTTCGAGGACTGCAATCAGTAAGCGGTCCAAAGTGTCGCCGATAGTCTTTCCGGCAGGTATTCCGTTTGCAATCAGGTCTTTTCCGTTGACGGCCAGCTCCTTGATGCAGGTGCAGCAGCCTTCATTTTCGATTTGTCTGAAAAGATCAAAGGCAGCAGAGTAGTCGGCAGAAGGATCGAGTGCGGTTCTGAACCTGAAAAGCTGCTCCATATTCTCCTTTCCGGCATTGTTCATAAGATAGCGCATCTGCTTTGCATCGATGCCTTCCAGGGGTACGGTGCTTAAGCGGATGAGCTCACATACTCTGTGAAGAGTTGCATTGTCAAACTTTAGCCTGCGCATTATTTCACGGGCATTTCCGGTATATTTGAACAGCAGAGCCCATCTGATGGCAGGCTCACAGTCCGAAGAACTGAGTCTGTCTATGAGTTCGTTAAGTTTTCCGGCTTCTGATACTTCGCAGAGCTCAGGGAGAATAATTTTGTCGATGCCGACCTGATTGAGAGTTCTGAGTCTGTCGGTTCCGTTCGACATCAGGAGCTTATACAGCTCTGTGTGGATTCTTTCGGCACTGATATTTTTCAGGCTCACGGCAAGTTCACCGGCAGCCTCCAGGGTGGATGCATCAACCGTGAAATCAAGCTGGGCGCTGAAGCGGACGGCTCTGAGTATGCGCAAGGCATCTTCTTTGAAACGTTCGTAAGGATTTCCGACGCATTTAATAATATGTGCATCTAGGTCTGCGGTTCCGCCGAACATATCCACCAGCTCTTTGCCTGAATAAGCCATTGCATTTATAGTGAAATCGCGTCTTTTAAGATCTTCTTCCAAAGATCTTGTGAAAGAGACGCTGTCCGGATGTCTGGAGTCGGAATATTTGCCGTCGATTCGGTAAGTGGTTATTTCAAAACCTTCTTTGCCCATCATGACGGTTACGGTGCCGTGCTCGATGCCGGTATCTATTGTACGTGTGAACAGTTCCTTTGTCTCTTCAGGAAGCGCCGAGGTTGTGATATCCCAGTCCTGCGGAATTCTTCCGAGTATACTGTCGCGTACACAGCCTCCGACCGCATACGCCTCAAAACCGGCATTTTCAAGCCTGGAGATTATAAAGGAGACCTGTTCGGGTAATTGTATGTTCATATGGTTGGTTCTCCTGATAATTGAAAGCGAATACGTAATTTTCGCCTTATAACAGTATAACATAGGTAGGTATACCTTTACAATTCGTAAATAAAGGAATATAATGATAGAATGACACGATACATGAAGTTTACTTTATGAAAGGCAAATGCAATGGGATATATTACTTATTTTGACTATGCAGCTGTTCTTCTCGGAGCAGTGCTTTTAATATTCTGTTACCCAAAGATGAGTATTCCGAAGATTGTCAACAGACTCTTCAAGTGCCTGGTCATTATGGAACTTGCGGCGGTTATTCTGGATTTGTTAACCGTTATTCAGTATAAATCTCCTTTCGGTTATCCCTTATGGGTACTTTATCTGACGAATATCCTATACCTTTCGGTATGGAATGCGGTTCCTCTTGTACTTACCGTTTATACGCTGTCATTTGTTATTACCAAAGAAAAAATTACTGTGAAAACCTGGGCTGCAGCGAGCGTTCCGTATTTGATTTTATTTGTGATTACGGTATCGTCGCCTGCGACGCATGCGATTTTCTACTTTTCGCCCGAACGTGAATATCTGTCAGGATCGATGCATATATTTGCGTATGTCACTTCGGGTATCTATATGATTGCAACCTGTACCATCAGCGTGGCCTGTCACAGGATAATGGGCAGAAGGAAGATGATGGCTATCGTATCCTTTACCGTTATGATGCTGGTGGCGATGGGAATACAGATTGCCAACGGGTCGATTCTGCTTATGCATTTCTTTGCGATGTGTGCGACTCTTATTATGTACCTTGCACTGCAGAGTCCCGAAGAAAATGTTGACAGAGAAACGGGGCTGTACAACCGCGAAGCGTTTCTTACCGTTGTATCCGATTCGGTTTCACATGAGCGTCCGTTTGCGATTATCAACGTGGTTCCGGACAATATTAAAAGTATCAGTAACGTATACGGTATCGGTATTGCAAACCTGCTGATAAAAGCTCTGGGAGACTTTATAGGAAGTACCTTCACTACTTCGGCATATCTGGTGGAAGGCTCAACCGTAGCCTTTATATATAACGGAGATTTGCAGCTTGAAAATATAACGGACAGAATAAAAGAAAGATTTACCCAGAACTGGACTGTGGGCAATGTTGAGATTCACAGAACCTGCAGCATTTCGGTTATCAGTTATCCGGAAGTTGCAAAGGATACGGAGGGACTTCTTGATGCGGTTACGTATTCGGTCAATGAACTTAAGAAGAATAACAACAGTGCGGTTGTATTCGTAAAGGAACAGCCGAGAAGTGCTGCTAAGCTTGATGAGCTTGAAAAACAGAAGCTCCTTCTTGAGGAAGAGTCAAGAGAGGCAAACCTTGCAAAAGAGCGTGCGGAGAAGGCCGACCGCGAGAAGAGTATGTTCCTTGCGAATATGTCTCATGAAATCAGAACCCCCATGAACGCTATCATGGGAATGACAGAGCTGATATTAAGCGACGAGATTAACGAACGTGTTCGCCAGAATGCTACGGATATAAAGGGAGCCGGAGAATCTCTGCTTCAGATTATCAATGATATTCTTGATATATCGAAGGTAGAATCGGGCAAAATGGAGGTTGTAAGCGATGAATACGATGTTCGGAAGCTGATCACCGAGTTTGTAAACCTTGTTTCCACAAGAATTAATATGGATAAGGTCGATTTCAAGATTGATGTCGATCCGACTGTTCCGGAGAAACTTTACGGAGACGAGCTTAGAGTTTGCCAGATTTTCATCAATATATTGAACAATGCGGCAAAGTTTACTTCGGAAGGCTCCGTGTCGGTCAGCATATCCGGAAAAGAACAGCAGGGCAAGTATATAATGCATGCCGAGATTGCGGATACCGGATGCGGAATCCGACCGGAAGATATGGACAAGCTTTTCTCGGCATTCGAACGTATCGAGGACAGCCACAACCGTTATATCGAAGGTACGGGACTGGGGCTTCCGCTTTGCAGGAAGCTTCTTAAAATCATGGACGGCGATATTCACGTGGAAAGTGAATACGGCAAGGGCAGCAGGTTTATATTCGATCTTCCTCAGGGCATGACAAGCAAGAGAACTCTCCGGGATTCCATGATCGGAAGAAAGGACAATGTTCTTATCATTCTCGACGAGCTTGAAAGAGCGAAGACCTACGAGGTTCGTGAGCTTTGTAAGGCGCTTGATGATCTTGAGTGCAATTACAGGGTTTGCAGCAACGAGAATGATGTGGAAGAAGCGTTTGCGGGAGTGAAGCTGACACATGTTTTCACTTATGCGGATATATATGCGGAATATGAGGATCGATTGAAAGATGAGGGCAATCCGCTTGTAATGCTGTTCTACGATTCAAAGATCAGACTTGATGACTGGCCGGATGTCCGTGTCATGAAGAAGCCTATATATTATCTTAGCGTATTGAGGCAGCTTGAGTATGTGGAACATAAGAAGAGCTTTGCGGGACTTAACTTTAAGGCGGCAGGAGCGAAGGTTCTCGTGGTTGACGACAATCTTGTAAATATAAAGGTTATCGAGGGTATGCTCAAACGCTATGATATTACCGTTGACAGTGCGCTTTCGGGTGAGGATGCGCTTGAAAAAGTGGAAGCAAGAGAATATCACATCATATTTATGGATCATATGATGCCCGGAATGGATGGTGTGGAAGCGACCAGAAGAATCCGCTCAATGGGCGGCAGTAAGGAGAATGTACCTATTGTTGCATTGACCGCAAATGCGGTTCAAGGCGTGAAAAATATGTTCATGAGCGCAGGGTTTACGGAATATCTCTCGAAGCCTGTCTCGATGAACCGCGTATGCGACTGTCTGATTAAGCTTCTTCCTTCGGACATTGTTAATTTTGATGTGGATGACGCGTCAGAGAACGGTGAGGCGGAAGCCAACGCCGAAAAGTCGGTGTCGATTCCCGAGATAGAAGGAATTGATACTGCGCGGGGCATGAGGAACAATGGGAATGAAGAGCATAGCTATATGAAGCAGTTGGCGGTATTTGTCGACAACGGTCCGATACAGCTTGACCAAATTTCAAAACTGTATGCGGGAAAGAATATGGGTGCACTTAAGGTTGAGCTCAGGCTTTTAAAGAACATAGCATATTCGATAGGTGCTTCGAAACTTGAAAATGAAGCCAAGATGTTGGAAGTTGCGGCCGAAAAGAGCTCCGTATCAGAAGAAGATATAAAGGCGTTTGAAGAAGATTACTCGAAGCTGATCGAAACTGTGAACGGGTATCTGGTCGGCAATGCTCCCGAGTATGTTAAGAAACCCGAATATAAGGAAGGATATTCTGCGGCTCTTTCGGATGTGGAAGAAAAGCTCAATTCCTTCGATGACGAAGAAGCTTTAAGGCTGATAAAAGTGTTAATAAACAAAACATCATCGGATGAATTGCGCAGTGAGTTGAAGACTCTTTCGGAAGAAGTAGAACAGTTCATGTACAAAGATGCTATGAAGAGACTCAGTGCTTTAATCGGCAGCGGTATTGAATGAAAAGTTTGTGAACTTGTTCAAAAGGGTTTCTTTTTAAACTGATTTATGGTATAACAGTATCTCGGAGTGTTTATCTGCACTCCGAGATTTTATTTGTGATTTTATATTATTTATTTAGGAGGACCACAATGAAAAAGCATATTATTGCAGCGGCTCTTGTTCTCTGCATGTGTCTTTCATTAACCGCATGCTCAAAGAAAGCAGGCAATTTATTTACAGGATATAAGAAGGGTGATGTAACACTCGGTCAGTATAAGGGTGTTAAGTACAAGCCCGTATCAATTGATGTTACCGAAGAAGAAATTGATGCAAAGGTTGACGAACTTCTCGAGAACAATTCTGAGACAGTAGAAGTTGAAGGCAGAGATACCGTTCAGAACGGTGATATCATTACTTTCGACTATAAGGGTTTCATTGACGGAGTTGCTTTTGACCGCGGCGAGGATACAGACGCTGAGCTTGAAATCGGAAGCGGAAGCTTTATTCCCGGATTTGAAGATGAAATGATCGGAAAGAAGATTGAAGAAACAACCGACATTAAGGTGACATTCCCCGATCCTTACAAGCCCAATCCCGATCTTTCAGGAAAAGATGCTACATTTACCGTTACTGTTCACAAAATAAGTGAGAAGAAGCTTCCCGAGCTTACAGATGCTTTTGTGTATGAAAAGACACAGCTTGAGACAGTTCAGGACTATCGCAATTACTTACGCATCAATCTTACAAATGAGAAAATCCAGACAGCGGAAGACAGAAAGTACAGCGATGTAATCGGTGCAATTGTCGATTCTTCCACATTCAATGCCGATTTCTCAGCAAAGGTTGCCGAAGAGGCAAAGGAAATTCTTGCTCAGTACAATCAGACTTGTATGAGTCAGTTCGGTGCGTCCGCAGAGGAAGTATTCGGATATATTTACGGTCTTGATTCTGCAGGCTTTGCCGAGTTTATCAATTCTCAGGCAGAGACTGATGTAAAGTGCAACTACATTTTCTCAGCAGTTGCCGAGGCAGAGAATATCGAGGCAACCGATGAGTATATTGAGAAGGTTACAAATGATATGCTCAGCTCAACAGCATACCAGAGTGTTGATGAGTACTATGCATTCCTTAAGCAGCGTTTCAACCATGACGGAAAGGAAGTATTCCTTGATCAGGTTAAGCTTATCATGGCTATCGATTTTATTCTTGATTCAGCCGTAGCTGAATAATCTTCAGCTGATGTCCGCTGTATATTACTATTAATAACAATAAAAACACAAAGCCCGCTATGAATGCTCACAGCGGGCTTTGTGCTATATTGAAGGGAGAGACAGTATGATGCATACGCATCAATGTCTTTTCGTAAATTACAGATAGTAAACAACATCTGCGGTATTTCCTGCAGGAGCGGGGATGAGGTTGCCCTCAACTGCCTTGCCGTCAACCACAAGTCCTGACTTGCCGCTTTCCTTGGTAATGTGGATGTTGTAAGTGCATCCGCGATACTTACGTGTTACGCAGTAATCTGTAAGATCTGCGGGAACACAAGGCTTGATGCTGAGACCGTCAAGTGTAGGCTGGATACCGAGAATTGCCTGGCTGATGTCAACGAATGCCCAGGCAGCGGTACCTGTAAGGAAACTGTTCTTTGCCTCGCCGTAATGAACAGCAGCGCGGCCTGCAATCATCTGGCTGTATACGTAAGGCTCGGTACGATGAATCTCGCTGACATCCTCAAGGAATGCGGGACAGCTGCGACGGTAAATATCAAATGCCATTTCTCCGTCACCGATAACGGTAGCTGCAACGGAAACCCAAGGATTGTTGTGAGTGAAGATTGCACCGTTCTCCTTGTATCCGGGGGGATATGAAGAAATCTCACCAAGTTCAAGGTGGTAGGTTGTGTAGCAGGGAGCGAGAATCTCAACACCGTAGTCGTTAACAAGCCACTTCTTTACGGAGTCAAGAGCCTTGCGGCCGTATCCGAGTTCCTGACCGATGCCGGCCATTGTACAGAATCCCTGAGGCTCGATAAAGATCTTGCCTTCCTCACACTCGTTAGAACCAACCTTGTGACTGTAAGCATCGTATGCACGAATGAACCATTCTCCGTCCCATCCGTACTCTTCGGTAGCTTTCTTAACCTTCTCAACTTCTTCGCGGATTGCAGCAGCTTCTTCCTTGCTTCCGAAATGCTCGCAAAGGTCTGCATACTCACGTCCGTACTTAACAAACATACCTGCAATGAATACAGACTCTGCAACGGGTCCCTCGCTGGGTCCGAAGGTCTGGAAACTCTCACCGGGCTCCTCTGAGAAGCAGTTGAGGTTCAGACAGTCGTTCCAGTCGGCACGACCGATAAGGGGAAGACCGTGAGGACCTTTGTTGTTGATAATAAAGTTTACGCTGCGGCGTAAATGCTCCATGAGGGGCTTCTCGCTTCCGTCAACATTGTTGAAGGGAGTGGGATGATCAAGAATTGTAGCATCACCGGTCTCACGGATGTATGCGGAGGTACAGGCAACGAGCCAAAGAGGATCGTCGTTGAAACCGCCTCCGATATCTGCGTTACCACGCTTGGTAAGAGGCTGATACTGATGATATGTTGAACCGTTCTCAAACTGAATAGAAGCGATATCAATAATTCTTGCCCGTGCACGATCGGGAACGAGGTGCATGAATCCGAGAAGATCCTGACATGAATCTCTAAAGCCCATTCCACGGCCTGTACCGGTCTCCCAGTAGCTTGCAGAACGGCTCATGTTGAAGGTTACCATACACTGGTACTGATGCCAGATGTTAACCATTCTGTTGAGCTTGTCATTGCCGCTTGTAAGGTGATAAATTCCGAGAAGCTCGTTCCAGTAAGCTGCGAGATCCGCAAAAGCCTTCTCAACCTTCTCATCGGAATTGTACTTTTCGATAAGTGCAAGAGCGGGAGTCTTGTTGATGATACCCTTGGATTCGAACTTCTGATCGCGGGGAACCTCAACATAACCGAGCTGGAATACGAAGCTCTTCTTCTCGCCGGGCTGAAGAGTAATCTTAATCTGGTGGCTCGCAATCGGATACCAGCCGCTTGCTACGGAATTGCCTGATGTGTTGTTCTCGACAGCAATGGGATTGTTCCATGAACGACGTGCGCCGAGGAATACATCACGGTCGGTATCGAAACCGTTTACGTTGGTATTTACGGTATAGAATGCATAATGATTTCTACGCTCTCTGTACTCGGTTTTATGATAAATTGTGCTGCCTACAACTTCGAGCTCACCGATAGAAAGATTACGCTGATAATTGTTTGCGTCATCCACTGCATTCCAAAGACACCATTCGATGCAGCTGTATGCGGTAAGTTCCTTAACTGAGTTGCTTTTGTTCTCGATTTCGAGACGGTTGAGCTCACATGCATCTCCGAGAGGAACAAAAGCGGTAAGCTTTGCTCTTACTTCGTTCTTCTCGCCTGTAAATGTTGTATATCCCATACCGTGACGGCACTCGTAGAAGTCGAGATCTGTCTCGGCAGGAAGATAAGCGGGGCTCCATGTGCACTCGCCATCCTTGATATAATACATTCTTCCGCCAATGTCATTGGGAACATTGTTGTAGCGGAAACGTGTGATACGTCGGAGCTTGGCATCGCGATAGAAGTCATAGCCTCCGGCGGTATTTGAAATCAGTCCGTAGAATCCGTCGTTTCCGAGGTAGTTGATCCAGGGAAGCGGAGTAGCGGGGGTTGTGATGACATATTCTTTTCTTTCGTCATCAAAAAAACCGTATTTCATGCGTAAACCTCCAAATTATAGTCGATAATAGGCGATAAATCCTTGATTTACCGCTCCTTAATCGTTTTCGTATAACCACAGTATAATGTATGGATTTTCAAAAATCAAGTGGATAATTATGATATATCAAGCAAATTCTTAAGGAATATTCGTGTGATGCGGGTTGAGCATGGTATCGGAGGTCTGTAAAAAGATAATTTTTTCGAATATGGTATTTACATATGGCGATAACAGTGGTATGCTATACACATGGTAATGAAAACCACGTGTAATCGAACAAATAAACCATTACACATCGAACAGAAAAACCAGAACATCACGAAACGTGAAACTATGTTACAACGAATCGATAAACCGGAACACGGTGAACTGCGAAACCGCAAGATGGTGGAGCAAAAAACCATGTAGGATATCATTATTTTGAATACATTATATATTTTGAATACATTATTGAAAAAACAGAAAACAGAACAGGAGAATTGATTATGAATTTTAAAATTGTAGTAGACAGTTGCTGCGAACTTCCCGAGGAATATAAGAATGATCCAAGATTTGAAATAGTATCTTTATCATTATCCGTTGACGATTACAATGTTGTCGACGATGAGAATTTCAATCAGCTTGAATTCCTCGACAAGATGGCATCATCCGATTCATGTCCCAAGTCGGCATGTCCTTCACCCGGAGCATATCTCGATGCTTACGATGTTGATGCGGACCATGTATATGTTATTACTCTTTCATCACAGCTTTCGGGCAGCTACAATTCTGCAATGACTGCTCTTGAGATGTATAAGGAGGATTTCGAGAATGAGAATCCCAGAATTCATGTTATCGATTCGGAGTCTGCAAGCGTCGGCGAACTTCAGATTGCAATGAAGCTTATAGAGCTCGAGGAAGCCGGACACAGCTTTGAAGAGATTGTACCTATGATTGAAGAGTTCAGAAGCTCCATTAAGACCTATTTCGTTCTCGAGAGTCTTGATACATTCAAAAAGACAGGACGTATCAAGGGTCTTAAGGCAGCGGTAGTGGATACACTTAAGATTAAGCCTGTGCTCGAGGGAATTAAGGGTGTCATCGGTCAGCTTGATCAGGGAATCGGTATGCGTATGGCTCTTTCGAAGCTTGTAAATCATGTTTCATTCGAATGTGAGAAAGCTGCGGGAAAGGCGAGAACGCTTATGATTTCGCATTGCAATGCTCCCGAGCGTGCTGAGAAAGTTAAGAAGATGATTCTCGAGAAAACGGAATTCGTTAAGGTTATTGTTATTAATATGCGCGGTGTAAGTACAATGTATGCCAACGACGGCGGCATTATCGTAACCTTCTGATCTGACTGTAAATAATTAAAAAATAAGGGTGCTTCCTTGGAATTGCTTGGAAGCACCCTTTGTTTTTGGTCTATAGCGGAACAGGGTCTATATTGCAGTTTGATTTGTGCCGTAACTTGTTTTACTTAATAACCCTGATAAGCTTCTTTAAATCGTCAACCGTGCATTCTTTCAGATCGTCTTTACTAATCATGAGTGCATTGTTGTCTCCGATGAAGATGAAAACAGTATTTTTGAAGGATGACACAAGAGTTACCTGAGCGTACAGGTATTCGCCTGCGGTACTGAGTCCTGTTACGGTGAAATATTCATCATAAAACTTAAAGGTGGGTTCGGGATGCTTCCTGATGTCAAAGCGTCTGCCCAGCTGCTCTTTAAGCTTTTCTGTTTTCGAGTAGTTGATATAAAGGTAGGAACCTAAAAATACCATAAGTACCAGCGCAAGCAGGAAGTTTCCGGTCCAAAGCATATATGCCGCGAAGAGAAGGAATATAACGATAACCGCATGCAGTGAAATGTCCGGATTGATCCATGCTTTATAAAAACTGTAGTCGTCGAGAAGCTTACCGGTATAGGCGGTCTTTACGGTGTAGACCGGTTCGGCTTCACGGTTGACTTTTCCTGCGTTTTCGCGCTCTCTGAAATCCGACATGGCTGCGGTTATCTGCCTTGCGCGTTTTGCGGATCTGGCTTTTCGGATACGTGCCAGCAATACAAGAGCGGCAATAAGGACTATGACACCGGCAACGATTACCGCAAGCTTGATACGAGCCGATCTTACGTTCTCATCAAATTCCTCACGTGTGATATGAGCTGTAAAGGCAAAACCCTCCAGTGTTTTTTCGAGGACGGATTCATCTAAGATACTTCCCTTTTCGCAAAACAGTGCGAACTGCAGCATCCTTCCGTTTTCAACGGTAATGTACGAAAGCTGGGTTCCGGGAAATTCTTCGTTATCGAGAGTCATGAGTGTACGGAAAAATGTTGCACCGCCGATATCGTGTACAATCCGTATATCAAAATCGGTGGCTCCGGTCACGTCGACCGACATCGACTTTTTGGCCTGCTCCTCGATCTGTGCTTCGGTAAGTCCGGAGAAGGAGAAGATGTTCTTTGTGACATCATTTATCGAACTGACGACCGAAACCGGCTGCGTCTTTCCGGGATAAAAAATCTCGGCTATCATATCCTGAGATTTCATTCGTTCGATTTCGTATTTTGAATTTGTAACGCCGACTTTTTCCCAGTCCCCGGACTTGCTTCCCGTAGCCGGAGTAAGTACTGTTGCGTCATCCGGAAGCTTCAGACTTATGTACTCGTTCGAAAACAAAAAATCCTTGGCTGAGGCTGCACGGACGGGTATCAGCGAGATGAGCATTATAAGCACCGCTGCCGATGCAAGCTTTTTCGACTTTGATTTCAATGTATTCCAAAAACTCATGCGAATTCTCCCTTTATATAATCAGATTGTGTTAATTTCGGTTATCGATATATTTTCATCTTTTTCGACATCATGTTTCCGTCGCTTGGGGTACTTTACGGCGTGTCGAATCATCACGTTACACTTTATACCATAAAAACCCGCCTCACACAAGTTCCGGGTCTCGTTTTAATGAGGAAAAACCGATGGGAATGAGCGGGAAAAGGCAATCGGACATGCTTGACAGTAAGGGTTTTCAGGTGATAAAATTTATGGGATTTTACAGAGCTGTTTGGTTATAAAATGTAACTTCGGACAATAAATTTGGGAGGAAAATCATGACACAGTCAAGAACACACAACTGTAATGAACTCCGACTTGCCAATGTAGGGGAGACGGTTACCCTGGCAGGCTGGTATGAGAATATGAGAAAGGTCAGCAAGAATCTGGGATTTTTGGTTCTCCGTGACTTCTACGGAACTACTCAGATTGTTATTGAGACCGAAGAGATGATGGGCGTAATCGATGAGCTCAACAGCGAGTCAACCATTCAGGTTACCGGTGTTGTACGCGAGCGTTCAAGCAAGAACCCCAACCTTCCCACAGGTGAGATTGAGGTTGTTCCTACCGAGATTAACGTCCTCGGAAAGTGTATTTACAACGAGCTTCCCTTCGAGATCAATCGTTCAAAGGAAGCGGATGAGAACACAAGACTTAAGTATCGTTACCTTGATCTTCGTAACCCCGATGTTAAGTCGAAGATTGTTCTTCGCTCAAAGATTGTTGCCGAGCTTCGCCGCAGCATGACAGAGCATGATTTCCTTGAAATCAATACTCCTATTCTTACGGCATCTTCACCCGAAGGTGCAAGAGATTACCTTGTTCCTTCACGTAATTATCCCGGATGCTTCTACGCACTTCCTCAGGCACCCCAGCAGTTCAAGCAGCTGCTTATGACTTCGGGCTTCGATCGTTACTTCCAGATTGCACCCTGCTTCAGAGATGAGGATGCAAGGGCAGACCGTTCACCCGGAGAGTTCTATCAGCTCGATATGGAGATGGCATTTGCTTCTCAGGAAGATGTATTCGGTGTACTTGAGGATGTTCTTCCTCCCGTATTCGAGAAGTTCGGAACATACAACCGTGCTTCAAAGGCACCCTTTACAAGAATAAGCTTCAACGATGCTATCGACCGCTTCGGTTCGGATAAGCCCGACCTTCGTATCAAGGGCGAGCTTCAGGACGCTTCCGTACTTGCGGATTGCGGCTTCGAACCTTTTGCAGGTGCCGTTATCAAAGCATTTGTTATTAACAACTTCACCGAGACACGTAAGTTTATCGATGCTACCTGTGCCGAGGTTGAGGTTCAGACCGCAAATAAGGCTTACTGGTTCAGACTTGACGAGAACGGTGAGTTTGTCGGCGGAATCAGCAAGTTCCTTCAGGAGAAGAAGGCTGATATTATTGAGAAGCTCGGTCTTAAGGCAGGCGATTTTGTAGCTGTTGCGGCAAACAAAAAGAAGCTTGACGCATGCAAGACTGCAGGTGTTATCAGAAAGCTCTTCGGTCAGAAGATTCCTGCAATCTTCGACAAGGAACAGTACGTATTCTGCTGGATCGTTGACTTCCCTATGTATGAAATCGGTGAGGAGTCGGGTGAGCTTGAGTTCTGCCACAATCCTTTCTCTATGCCTCAGGGCGGTATGAAGGCTCTCGAGGAGCAGGACCCTCTTGACATTCTTGCTTATCAGTACGATCTGGTATGCAACGGAGTTGAACTTTCCTCAGGTGCCGTTCGTAACCACAATCCAGAGATTATGGTTAAGGCATTCGAACTTGTCGGAATGGGTGAGGACGATGTTAAGGCTAAGTTCCCCGCTATGTACAACGCATTCTGTTACGGTGCTCCGCCTCATGCAGGTATTGCACCCGGTGTCGATCGTATGGTTATGCTTCTTTGCGGTACCGACTCGATTCGTGAAGTTATTGCCTTCCCTATGAACGGCAAGGCTCAGGATCTTATGTGCGGTGCGCCCTGCGAGGTTTCGGACAAGCAGCTTAAGGAAGCCAATATTGCGGTTATCAATACGGAAAAATAAACAAAAAACGAGACAGAACTTTGTTCAATTTTAGCTTGGATAATATGAGAAATCTTTGATATAATAGATTTGCGGCGTGTTATCAGGTTGAAAGGAGGGGCATTGTGTTCGAAATCGGAGATTATGTTGTGTTCGGCACGGACGGAGTTTGTGTGGTTGAGGCAATCGGAAGCATTGACATTGAGGGTGTATCAAGGGAGAAACTGTACTATACACTTTCACCGGTCGGAAAAGTCGGCAATAATCGAATTTTTGCTCCTATAGACAGCAAACGTGTGGTCATGCGCAAGATTATGTCTTCGGATGAGGCAGATAAGCTTATCAGAAGTATCGGTGAACTTGAACCTCTCGTAATTCCGGATGAGCGCAGGCGTGAGGATACTTACAAGGCTGTTCTTCAAAGCTGTGATTGCGTACAGCTGGTTCGTCTCATAAAAGTTATCAACGAACGCAAACTTTCCAGATCCGCTGCGGGCAAGAAGCTTCCTGTGGTTGATGAAAGGTATTTCTCGATGGCCGAGAATTCTCTGTACAGTGAGCTGTGTTTTCCGTTAAAGTTGGACAAGAGCGATGTCAGGAGATATATTCTGGAGAATGTCGCCGAAGGCGGATACGTAGAAATTGAATAGAATTGTTGGGGAAGTGGGTTTGCTCACTTCCCCTTGTTATATTGTTTTGCATTTTATTATGATATGAAAGATCGGGTGGAGTCTCTATGGGTGATGTGTATGAGTACCTCAAATGGCGAGGGGATATAAGTTTTGGCGATGTTGGGATTCAGGAGGCGGATTATCTGGTTTTCTGTCATCTGGCGTATCTTCCTTTTGAACAGATTCTCGGAAAGAGTTATAAGCAGGCTCTGGTTCTGGGGGATGTGGTCGAGAACATAAACATTCGTCTGAAAAAGGGCAAAATCGAAACCATGAACAAGAGTATCGACCGTTTGTGTGAATGCATTCCGGACAGCCCGAGATTTGCGGAAATACAAATGGCACTGTTCTCCTGTAAGATTGATGAGGAGAAGGAAGAGCAGTTCTGTGCGATGAGTTTTTTGCTGCCGGATAATTCGGTTGTTGTTTCGTTCAGGGGCACCGACAGGACACTTGTGGGATGGAAAGAAGACTTCAACATGACCTTCCTCTCGGAGCTCCCGTCGCAGGCGGATGCGGTGAAATATCTTGAAAAGACCGCCAGGCTTTATCCGGAACGTGACATTTATGTTTGCGGTCATTCGAAAGGCGGAAATCTTGCGATTTATTCGGCTGCTTTTTGCAGGAAAAAGACACAGGAGCGTATTATTGCGGTCAGAAATCTCGACGGACCGGGATTTGATGCGGAAATACTTGAAAAAGACGGTGTAAAGAGTATCATTGGAAGGGCAAGGACTTATGTACCGCAGGATTCCGTGATAGGCATGCTTCTGGAACATACGGAACCGTACTATGTCGTTCACAGTACGAATTTCCTTCTGCTTCAGCATTGTCTTGACAGCTGGGGGATTTGCCGCGGAGAGTTTGAGACCGATACGGAACGTACGAATTCCAGCAGAGTAGTGGATGCTGCCATGAAGAAATGGGTCAACAGCATCAGCGTTGAGGAAAGAAACAAGCTGGTGGAAGGTGTGTACTCGGTATTGACTTCTTCGGATGCGACCGTGGTGGCCGATTTGATTTCCGGACGAGGTGCGCTTGCCATGATTAAAGGCTATTCAAAGCTTGATGATGAGACAAAAGAACTTATACGTACTGCGAGAAAATTGTTCGGTCAGTCGCTTAAGAAATCTTTGCCCGCATCGAAGCACAGTGACAAAGAAAACAAAAATTAAGCATTGAAGATATTGAGGGGGTTGTATGGAATTACAGGATATTTATTCATTGGGATGGACAGACAGAGTTAAGACGCTCGGAAGAGTATTTGTATACAACAACCTTTTATGGATGTCATTCTCCGGAACCGGAATTGAGTTCAAATGCAGCGGCGGATTCAAAGCGGTGCTCACGGCAGACGAAATAAAGTCTTCCGACGAGAACAGTTTTGCAAGAATTGCAGTTTTAAAAGACGGCTGTGTCTTAAAGGATATATTGTTAACCGAAAAAAAGCTTACTCTTGATATTTGCGAAGAAGGCGTTCATACTTATACGGTCGTAAAGCTTTCGGAATCGACCAATTCTTCGGTTGCGATTTCCGAGCCTTCGGCATACGGTGTCATGACAATGGATGACGGCAGCGAAACTGACTTTGTTCCTACCGAAGCTAAGGCCGGTAAAATCGAAATTCTCGGAGATTCCATTACCTGCGGATACGGTGTTGAGGGAAATCTGTCGGAAGTATTTAAAACATCTACGGAAAATGTTTCGCTCGCATGGGGCTATATGACTGCCGCCAAGATTAATTATGATTACAGTATTGTGAGCAAGTCGGGCTCAGGTATTATTTCGGGATACACCGGTGACGGTGTTAAGAATACCGACAATATTTATACCGTATATTACGATAAAATGGGATGCTGCCAGTATCCTATTACCGAGGGTGTGAACACATACGAGATTGAGTACGATTTCTCTTTCGAACCCGATGTGGTAGCGGTGGTTCTGGGAACAAACGATATCAGCTACTGTCACCCGGTGGATGAGAAGGGTGAGCTCATTATTACTCAGGAAGAAGAAAGCGCAAGAAAAAAAGAGTTTTATCTCGAGTACAAGCGTTTTCTGAAAAGAGTCAGAGAGCTTAATCCTTTTGCGAAGATAGTATGTGCGCTCGGAGTTATGGGCACGGCGCTTAACGATGAAGTTTCGACAGCGGTAAACGAGCTGTGCGCAGAGGGAGATTCAAGAATCTACTGGCTGCCTCTTACGGATCAGGATGCCGTAAACGACGGCTACGGAACAGATTATCATCCGTCAAAGATTACACAGAAAAAGCTCATGGAAAAGATG
>JAZLGZ010000054.1:0-3029 GCA_045616585.1 Lachnospiraceae bacterium | reverse complement strand
GGCGGCAATGTCCCCAAACAGTATATTATACTGAATGGAAAGCCGGTTTTGAGACGTACCGTAGAGGCGTTTATTGAGAGCCGTGTACAGTACATATATGTGGTTTGTCCGGCAGGCGATGAAGAATATGTGCGAAGCAATGTTCTTGGAGGTCTTGAAGAGTATATTACGGGTATTGTCCCGGGGGGATGCGAGCGCTTTGATTCGTGCCGAATCGGTATAGAGAATGTTACAAAAGAGGCTGATTACATCCTGATACACGATGGGGTTCGGTCTCTTGTGCGGGCAGACTTCATAAATAGTATAATAGATACGCTCTCGCAGCACCGGGCTTGCTGCCCCGGAGTACCGCCCAAGGACACGGTAAGGCGAATCGGTGAATCGGGGAATGCGATTGAAACATTGAAGCGGAGCGAGTTGATGCTTATTCAGACACCGCAGGGTTTTGAAGCCGAATTGATAAGAAAGGCTTACAAGCTGTTCGCATGTGACACGCAGCGCGATCAGATAGCGGAGAACATCACGGACGATGCTATGCTGGTTTCATATTATACTAACGAACCAATATATATAACAGAAGGATCATATGAAAACATCAAAATTACAACACCGGAAGATTTGCTGTATGCAGAAGCAATTCTCAGAAGATAAGGCTGGTAAGCGATGCTTCAGCCTTTCTTTATTGCGAGAAATCCGGCTGCCCGGCTATCTTGTCATTTTTTCCTTAGTACTGCTGCTTACAGGATGTAACAGTGCAGGACTGCAGGATGATATCAATTTAGAAAATTCCGGAATTACACCGACAGAGTATGCCGGGAATATGTCGGAAAGTGATTCGGTACCGGGGACATTGTTACAGGAAGCAGCGACGTTAACAACAGCTCCGACTTCAGCGCCCACAAAAATGCCGACGCCGGAGCCTACGGCATCACCGACGCCTAAGCCCTCACCGACTCCGCTTCCGCATATCTATTCAAATGATATTCTTTTTACACCTGCTGAGTATTTTTGCAGCAACACGATAAATGTGGAATTGCAGTATGACAGCACAAGGCAGGGAACTATATACTATACATTGGATGGCTCTGAACCGGACGAAAATTCATATATATACACAGGACCTATTGAACTGGAAGCATCTAATGAGGAATCACCGTCTGTATATGCATTACGAGCAGTGGTAAGGGAGGCAGACGGTAAGCAGTCAAAGGTATATACACACAATTACTTTGTCGGCACCAATGTAAATACCAGATATTCGACACCGGTTATTTCAATAGTCGGGGATGAGCAGGATTTTTACAACGAGACGAGCGGTATCCTTGCAGACAGAAATCGATATGCAAGAGGGCGCAAATATGAAAAACCGGTATATGTTACTGCCCTGAGCTGTGATGGAACGATTGTATTTGAACAGGACTGCGGAGTGAGACTTATCGGAGGAGATTCGCGGAGTTATCCGAATCCATCACTCAAATTGTATGCCCGTAAAGAATATTCCGCAGACAGAGGGTACTTTCCTTTTGATCTGTTTGAAACACCGAGATATGATAAGGAAGGCAAAACAGTTAAAAAGTATGACAGGCTGGTACTAAGAATCAACGGAGACGATTCACAGAACACGATGATGAGGGATGTTTTGCTTCACCGTCTCGCTTCGTTGGCAGGTTTTGAGAATATCGAATCAGCGGTTCCTGCTGTAGTCTATCTTAACGGTGAATATTATACACTGGTATGGGTGCGTGAAAACTATTGCGACGGATATTTCAAGCGCAAATACGGAGATAGTGACGGCAACTTTGTGGTTATCGAGGAGTGTGAGACCGAGAAACATTACAATGCGACTTCTGATGAGCTTGAGATAAACGGTTGCAAGGATTTCAACAGGTTCTACAAGAAGTATGCATATTCTGACCTGACGAATGAAAGCAATTACGAAGAATTGTCAAAGCTGATTGATGTAGAGGACTATCTCAGATATTATGCGTTTGAACTGTACAGCGCCAATACCGACTGGCCGAACAATAATCTGTACTGCTACAGATATTATGCGGACAGCGAGAATGGGTATTCTGATGGTGTCTTTGACGGAAGATGGCGCTTCCTGCTCCATGATTTGGATTATTCAAGTGCTATATATAATGCTAAAGAAGGAAATCCCGCATCATATAATGCATGGAAGGTTGTCATGAACGAAAATGCATCGCGATATTCACCGCTGTTTACTCATCTTATGCAACGCGATGATTGCAGAGAATACTTCATCAATTATACGACAGAATTGGCCGATAATATTCTTGCGGGTGAAAAGGTTGCGGAAGTGATAGATGCATTGAACGATTCAAGACAGGGTGAATTACCCTATTATTTCAAATATGTAGAGAAGCTGAGAAAGAGGTATCTAAGCGGAGAAATATCATATCAGGTATATTTTTCACAGGAGATTCTTGACAAGCGTATAGACACCCTTAAAGATTTCTTTAACAGGCGCGGAGAGTATGCCAAGACTTATATCGAGAATATCAAGGAATATTGAGTTGAAATAAAAGCCTGTGGCTTTTATTCCAACGATACTTATTGAATTTCATGGTTTTGAAATTCAATAAGGGAGTTGCGTAGAATTTATGGATTGTAGAGATGGAATAGTAACTGGCATATAATACACTTTGACATGAGGAAGCATCGCACAAAAGGCATGTGCGATAAGCGTGTGCGGTAAATAAGAAATCGGTAGTTGAAAAAAGTGCAAAAAAGATTCAACTTACGCTTGACAATAAACACCTATGCGTGATATTATAATCAAGCGTTGTTTAGGAGAGTTGGCCGAGTGGTTTAAGGCGCTAGTCTTGAAAACTAGTGATCCCGTAAGGGACCGAGGGTTCGAATCCCTCATTCTCCGTATTGAGTTTCTACCCAAGATGACCACCTGATAAAGGTGGTTATTTTGTGCCAATGGGTATGTTACTTAAGTGTGAAACTGAATACATGGTTGTGTTCGGACTTTGGAGAAGTACCCAAGAGGCCGAAGG
>JAZLGZ010000053.1:0-4178 GCA_045616585.1 Lachnospiraceae bacterium | reverse complement strand
CTTCTTTTCGTTCTTGGTAAATGCCGAAGACATTAATGTATCGTTTATGTAAGTACGAATCGAACTCTTTTCCCATGTTACATTCGCATACTCTTCATTATATTTTCGACAATCCAGCACGTATTCAGAAACCAGGAGAACTTTATCGTCTTTAGCAGACAAAACTCGCCACTTAATAGGCTCATATTTAAAGTATGCGTAAGACTTATATCCCCAGTTGTAGAAGTTCGCAAGTCCCATACCATCATAAACGGCTTCTGTTCTGGCAAGTCTCTTATATTTTACTCCGTTTACGGTTGCAATTCCGTTCTTGTCATAGTCAGCTTCGGTAATATCAGAAGTCAAATCTCTTCCAATGACCTCTGTCTGAGGATAGCTGCCCATATAAACATACTTAAGCTTCTTTGCACTCTTTAATATAGCCTCGTCACCGATGCTCCAGGTCTTTTGAGTACCATCGTTAAGCTCAAGTACGATGCTCTCGGCTTTTGCCACTTTGATTGTCTGCTTCTTGCTTTCCGCACTCCAGTTGATTTTTCCGTCAACCTTGTGATATGCCTTTACATAAACACTGTATGTTCCCTCATCCAGACTTTTGATTGTCAGGCTTCGAGTCGCTGTTCCATCCTTTGAAAGACCCTTGTATTTGTAGGAATCTGTTCCTTTTTTTGCATAATACACACGATAGCCGTCTGCATTATTTGTCTTTGATACCGATACCTTTATTCCGCCGGCAACAGCCGTAAGCTTAAACTCAGGTGTAGCGGGCTTATTCGAAGAAGCTGCTTGTACCGCCTCAGGCTTTACCGCAATGCCTGCCGCGAGGCAGACTACCATACTAAGAGCAATCATAATTCTCTTAAGACGTGATTTGTAATTCATTTCATTCCTCCTACTAGGGAATATATCCCGCATTTATTCAGTAAAAGAGAGCGTCTCTTTTTAGTTATGAAAAGGTTACACCAAAACTCACAAAAATGCAAGCAAGCTTATTGATATCCAAAGAAAATATAAGTGAATTTATCGAGTAGATATATGATATAATTACTGCATAAACATATTTCGGGGAGCACTTTCATATGATATATCTTCAATCCGGTTTTCTGATCTGCGCATTAATAATTATTGCCTCAGGAATTTCTCAGATAAAAGAAAAGAAGCCCGTAGGCTTCTTAAACGGCCGCACAAGTCAACCTCCCGCAGCCAAAGATATTACTGATGTTGAAGCTTGGAACAAAAAGCACGGAACCCTTTGGATAGGGTACGGATGCTTCATTGTGCTTTGCTGGATTTTGGGACTTCTCGTCGAAGACAGTACCAAGCTGTTTATCCCTTATTTCGCAGGGCTTATTCTTCCTCTGCCAATCATGGCTGTATGTCACAAAAAGCTTGTAAAGAAATACCATGTATAGCATGAATGCTGTACATCGATAGGCTATTGAATACTATCTGACAATATCACCATACATTTCGGGTCTTCTGTCTCTGAACAGTCCCCAGCCCATACGGTTGGTGCGTATTTCATCCAAATCAAAGGTGTGAATGAGAATACCCTCACTGCAGTCATCTGCTGCCTCAAGAACTTCACCGGTCTCATTCGTAATGAACGAAGAGCCGTAAAATACCAGTTCTGATTTCTGTCCGCCGTTTTCTTCAGAAGGCTCGACTTTTTCGGTTCCGATTCTGTTTGCCGCAATCACCGGAGTAATGTTGCTTCCCGCATGTCCCTGCATGCAGCGTCTCCAGTGCTTCATGCTGTTGCAGCCCAGAATAGGCTCGCTTCCGATTGCGGTAGGATAAAAAATAATATCGGCGCCCTGAACTGCCATAGCTCTTGCAGTCTCCGGGAACCACTGATCCCAACAGATTCCGATTCCTATACAACCGTACTCGGTATTCCAAACCTTAAAGCCTGTATTGCCGGGAGTAAAATAGAATTTCTCCTGATAAAAATGATCATCCGGAATATGAGTCTTTCTGTACACACCAAGAACAGTACCATCAGCATCTATTACTGCAATACTGTTGTATAAAACGTTGCCGTCCTTCTCATAGAAGCTTATAGGAAGCACAACCTTCAGTTCCTTTGCAACAGACTTAAAATGCTTAACGGCATCATTATCCTCAACACTCTTTGCAAAATCGTAATAATCATATCTTCTCTCCTGACAAAAATACTGTCTTTCGAAAAGTTCAGGCAATAAAATAATCTGGGCGCCCTTCTTTGCTGCCTCACGAACCATCTTATCAGCCTTATTTATATTCTCTTCGACGATAGTTGAACACTGCATCTGAATCGCCGCAACTGTCACTTTTTTCATGTTTCACAATCCTTTCGGTATCTGCTGAGTGATGCAATGAATATTGCCGCCGCCGACAATAATTGACCTTGCATAAATGGGGTAAATCTCCCTTTCAGGAAACAACTTACGCAATATCTCAACAGCTTTTTCATCATTTTCATCCCCAAACTGAGGCAGCAATATGCCTCCGTTTGAAATATAGAAATTCGCATAGCTTGCAGCAAGACGCTCTCCTGCTTCTCGCATATCCTCTCCCTCTTCGAAGGACAAACTGCCGAGTTCTTCTTCGGTAATACAAACATGCTTTTTCGGAATGGGGAGCTTGTGGATTTCAAACTTCCTGCCCTTCGCATCGACAGCATCTTCAAGTGCTTTCAGCGTCAGGTTCGAAGGCTCCCACTGTATGTCGGATTCATCATCAGTCCAAGCAAGAACAACCACTCCGGGACGAACGAATGCACACACATTATCAACATGCTCGTTGGTCTCATCACCTTCAATTCCTCTGGGCAGCCAGATAATCTTTTTTGCTCCGAGATAGTCCGTAAGCTTCTGTTCAATCTGAGCTCTGCTGAGTTCGGGATTGCGTCCGGGACTTAACAGACAGGTCTCGGTAACCAATACAGTCCCCTCTCCGTCACTGTGAATCGAGCCGCCCTCAAGAACAAAAGGTCTTGCATCGTAGCAATCAATATTTCTCTTCTCACAGAATATCGCTGCCGCAGCATCATCTTTTTCATAGTCGGCATAAAGGCCGTCATAGTCACCGCCCCAGGCATTAAATTTCCAATCAATGCCTCGGACGCCTCCTCTGTCATTAATAACAAAGGTCGGCATCATATCTCTGGCCCATGAATCATCGGTCGGAATAATCATCGGAATAATATTCGGATCACCTGCAAAGGTCTTTTCCACCTCGTCATAATATGCCTCATCACAGAGCATATATACTTTTTCACTGAGTGATATTTTGCGTGCAAGTTCAGTAAATGTTGCCTTCGCCTCACGACCTTTGTTGGTCCAGGAGCCCGGCCTTACCGGCCAAATCAGTATACAGCCCTCGTGCGGTTCAAACTCACCGGGCATTCTGAAGCCATCCGTTAAAGGAAGAGTCTTTAAAGTCTGCATTTAAAATCCTCGTATCCGAAACTTTTTATCAATCGCACCTCACCTTCAGGGTCCATCGCATATATCGAAGGAAGTGCAATTCCGTTGAAGGTATTGTTTTTCACCATAGAATAAATGGCCATATCTTCAAAAATCAATCTGTCACCGGGCTTAACTTCATTATCAAATGAATAGTCACCGATAATGTCTCCTGCCAGGCAGGTACATGAAGACAGTCTGTAGGTATGTGCTTTTTCTCCTGCCGTTCCCGAATTTCTGAGCGGAGGCCTGTAAGGCATTTCAAGCACATCCGGCATATGGCAGGCTGCAGAAGCATCCAGAATAAGAACAGACAGACCGTTCTCAACCACATCCATAACCTCTGTTACAAGATATCCCGCATTAAGCGCTACTGCTTCACCGGGTTCAAGATACACATCCGCATTATAAGTGTTTTTCAGATGATGAATAATTTTCTCCAGTCTTTCGACGTCATAATCTTTTCTGGTAATATGATGTCCGCCTCCGAGGTTTATCCATTTCATTTCAGGAAGATATTTCCCGAATTGATCCTCAAAAGCTTTTACCGTAAGTTCCAAATCATCCGAATTCTGCTCACATAACGTATGAAAATGGATGCCGTCAATATACTTTAGTGCTTCACTGTCCTCAGCCAGTGCCTTTTCAAAATTAGCAAGGGTTACTCCGAGCCTCGAACCGGGAGCACACGGATCATATATGGCATGATCACCCTGGGTAGAACATTCG
>JAZLGZ010000052.1:0-3345 GCA_045616585.1 Lachnospiraceae bacterium | reverse complement strand
ATCTTTAAAATTGAATCATCCCCCGTTGAACTTCCCGTCCTCCACGGTCAGCAGAACCACATTGAGAGTTTTGATCGTCCTACCATAACCAAATATGACTCCTGAAATTATCACATCTGCCGACGTGAGGCAGCTAATCTGATGAACGACAATAATAATCGAGGAGAATTTCACCATGAAAACGAAAGAGGAATTGAACGCCTTGAAAGAGAAAGTCGAAGCCCTGAATGCGAAGTTGTCTGCGCTCAGCGAGGAAGAGCTTACGCAGGTCTCCGGTGGCGGCTGGGTTTACCAGGATATCGAAATTTCCCTTGAGTCTGAAAACGGCGAAGGAGAAAAATCATGAAAACTGTTGAAGAACTGAACACCCTCAAGAATGAGTTTGAAACCCTGAACAAGAAGCTCGCGGAGCTGACAGAGGAAGAACTGGAACAAGTAGTTGGTGGGGGTAGCGCTGCATTGGATGTTGCGCGAGAAGTCGCTCAGGCGATATTTGGCGGAACAAAGATAGAGATTGAATGTCAGCCGTTGCCTTGGGTGGATAAGCGATAATTTTCAGGAGATTATTGGGGTGCCGCTTGGGACGGTTCCGAATGACAGCTGCCGCCGCAGGCGGCCAATCTAATCACCGCCGTAAGGCGTGCATATTCTACATAGAAAGGAACTAACGATAATGAAAACGAAAGAAGAACTGAACGCCCTGAAAGAGGAAGTCGAAACCCTGAACAGGAAGCTGCATGAGCTCACGCCCGATGAACTGGAACAGGTCACGGGAGAGTGGATTGCCGCCATCGCAGACGCCAAGTTTGCCAGTGTGGCTGAGGGAAAGCCCGGCGATAATGCCGGTTTCTGGAGCGTCAGATAACATTCATGAAAGAACATCTTTCCATGCAGGTCGTACAGACTGAGCGTAACGCTGAGCTCTCTAATCTTTTCCAACTGACAGTAACTTAACTCCATCCGCCCTTGTTTTATGGACATCAATATAATCGTGTTGTATTATCGTAGTATAGTATATAATCAACGTAAAATGATTTTTAATACGAGATAGGGGAAATCATGCAGGAAAACAACAAGATTCAGACACTTATTATGGAAGCTGCTATACAAAACAGCAGTAATATTTTTATAAACAAGCACCTCGGTCAGCCAAAGTACACCTTCGCTGACATGTATGACAATATCTGCAGAATCGGCACATACCTCTCTCTCTTAGGTATTGCTCCCGACGTTGGAAATCGTGTTGCCATCTGTCTGGGCAGAACACCCGAGTATATAATTTCCTTCTTGGCTTGCCTCTTATATGGTTATTGCGCCGTTCTTGTTGAGGACACCTATCCTAAAAAAAGAATAGACTATATTCTTGAGGATTCGGAAGCAAAAGTTTTGATTAATACGGACTTTTTACAGAAGGTTTCGGTAAGGGTAACAAAGATAATTCCTCCCCTTCTTAAAGCAACCGAAAGCACAGATGCGGTAATCACTTATACTTCCGGCTCCACCGGTAACCCAAAGGGAGTACTTCAGCACCAGCGAAGCGTTGCTGAAGCGGTAAGAAGACTCAACAAACGAACAGGAATATCTTCTTCGGATATTGTGGCATCGGCTGCTCCTTTTACGTTTGCCATGAATGTTTTCGATATTATAGCACCATTCACAGTCGGTGCCGGCATAGTGATAGCCTCGTCCGAAATACGCCGTGATGTAAAAAAGCTTGCTGATTTTCATAAAGAACATAAAGTATCCGTAGCTTTCATCCCACCCAGTCTTTTATGCTTTTATAAAAAGAATACCGATACTCTTAGGTTAGTGGTAACAGCCTCCGAGAAAGTCTGTAATATTGCTCCATGCGGATATCAGCTTATAAATTTATACGGTCAGACAGAAATGTACCTTGTAACGTCTTTTGATATTAACAAAGCCTACGATGTCACTCCTATCGGGAAGCCTTTAGACGGTGTATGTGCATATATTCTTGACGAAAATGGTAACGAGGTTACTGAAGGCGAATTATGCATTTCGGGATACTTTTTTGCAGAATACATAAATGACCCCGAAAAAACCTGTAAAACAAGAATCGAGAATCCTTTTAAAGCCTTGGACGGACACCCCTATTTGGTGCACACAGGTGATCTGGTAAGACGGCTTGAGGATGGAAATATAATGCTCTTAAACAGAATGGACTGGATGATAAAAATCAACGGAATGCGCGTCGAGCCGGGTGAGATAGAAGTATCATTAAAAAAGATGAATGGAATTCAAGCAGCTATTGTAAAGGGCTTTGAAGACAGTAAGCATAAAGCCTTTTTGGTAGCTTATTATATAGCAGAACCCGGCGCTGATGTTAATACAGCCAATATTAAAGCATATTTAAACGGCAAGCTTCCTTACTACATGATTCCTTCTTTCTTTGTAAAAATGGATGCATTCCCCGTAAATGCAAACGGAAAGTTGAACCGCCTCGCTCTTGAGCCCCCGGAAATTTCGTCGTTCCTGGAAGAATATGTTGCCCCTGAAAATTCCGTTCAGGAAGCTATATGCACTGCCTTTGCCAAAGTACTTTCATTAAACCGTGTAGGCATAACCGATGACTTCTTTGCATTGGGCGGAGATTCCATTAAAGTTATATCCGCAGCCGAAGAATTAGATAATCTTAATATAAATGTCAGGACGATATACAAGTACAAAACTCCCCGAAAAATATCGGAGTCTTTGAAGCAATTTGAGTTTTATGGCAATTGTTCAGATGAAGATGCTCAAAATGCCAAATGGCAAAATCCGGCAATCATCCCCTATCAAAGGTATTATATTGATTATCAACTGTATACCCCACAAGAGACAGGTGCACTGGTGCCGTTTTACTTAAATATTCCAAAGCCTAAGTATAAAACAGCAGAAATTGCTTCCGCTTTGGCAACAGTTTTAAAACACTTTGCCATATTCGGAACGGTAATTGAGTTTGGATATGACGGAGAACTGCGGTTGTCCTACAAGCCCGAATATATTCAACCAGTTGAAATTATTACGGCAACCGAAAAAGAGGCCATGGATTGGTGTATAGCAGATGTGAAGAACCCCCTTCCCGTGCTTAATGCCCTTCCCTATAGGGTAAAACTGTTTGACTGCAAAGATAAGTATATACTTTACCTCATCTACCAGCATTTTCTTCTGGACGGTACAGCTCAGATGAATACCTTGAAGGCATTAAGGTAACCTCTAATAATTAGGTTATCCATCGTATTTTATCTGTTTTTGTATTTTTTGAACAGCAGATTCCAAAACCGAGAACCGAAAAACATGATTTCCCAATATTTCGGGGTGAATCAGCCCCGATAATCGGGATAT
>JAZLGZ010000051.1:0-22861 GCA_045616585.1 Lachnospiraceae bacterium | reverse complement strand
AAAGCGGGGAAATCGATGTAAGAAAGATTGATTAAATTGAGAATTTTTTCTTGATTATTGTATTCGGAAAAAGTATTATATATTTTAGATTATTATATTGGATGATTATGTAATGATATAAAATTGTTCAAGGAGGGAAAGAACAGTGCTTGAAATAAAGAACAGTGAATCTAATTCGACAGCTAAAATACTTGTTATCGGTGTCGGCGGTGCAGGAAACAATGCCGTAAACCGAATGATAGATGAAGGAATTGTTGGTGTTGAGTTCGTATGTGTGAATACCGATAAGCAGCACCTTAAGACTTGTAAGGCTCCCAACAGCATTCAGATCGGCGAAAAGCTTACCAAGGGTCTCGGTGCCGGAGCTGTACCTGAGGTTGGTCAGAAGGCTGCCGAGGAAAGCAGGGAAGAGCTTACCGAGATTATAAAAGGTGCGGACATGGTGTTCGTTACCTGCGGTATGGGAGGCGGAACCGGTACTGGAGCTGCTCCCGTAGTAGCCGAAATCGCTAAGAATATGGGTATTCTTACAGTCGGTATCGTTACAAAGCCTTTCGGATTCGAAGCTAAACAGCGTATGAACAATGCGCTCAGCGGTATTGCGAGATTAAAAGAGAATGTTGATACACTTATCGTAATTCCAAATGACAGATTACTTCAGATCGTAGACAGACGAACAACCATGAAGGATGCTCTTAAGAAGGCAGATGAAGTTCTTCAGCAGGGTGTTCAGGGTATTACCGATCTTATCAATGTATCAGGACTTATCAATCTTGACTTCGCTGATGTAAGTACCGTAATGAGAGGCAAGGGAGTCGCTCATATCGGTATCGGATACGGTACGGGAGAGAACAAGTGTATCGATGCTGTTAGCGCAGCTATTTCAAGTCCTCTTCTTGAGACATCTATTGTCGGTGCAAGTGATGTTATTATCAATATTTCGGGAAATGTCGGTCTCCTTGAGGCTAACGAGGCTTCCGATTATGTTAAACAGATGATCGGTGAAGATGCGAATGTTATCTTCGGTGTCGTTACGGATGAAAGTGAGAACGATCAGGTTATGATTACCGTTATTGCAACCGGTATTGCGGATGAGACTGCTTATCCTGCAGAGGTTGTAAAAAAGGAAGCTGCAGCACCTGCTCCTTCGGTATCTTCAAGAGCTTTTGATTTTCTTCCCGGAAAGTCTGCCGCACAGACCGGCACGGTAAAGACTCAGCCCGAGCCTGTTAAATCCGGCGTCAATATGGGATCCAAGGTTCAGCCTGCAGGGGCAGGAGCTTCGTCAGCCGGCGAGATCCATATTCCCGAATTTTTAAGAAAAAAGGGAGATAAATAAATAATCACAGGCCTGATACGTTTTTTGTATCAGGTCTTTCGTTGGTTTCTGAAGGTGATATTATGTTTGCATTATTGTTGCTATTATGGATAATATTCAACGGCAGATTTACAATCGAAATTTTGATATTCGGTATACTTATTTCTGCTGCTGTATGCTTGTTCTGTTCGAGATTTCTCGGTTACAGCTTTAAGAGGGAGTTTAAACTACTTAAATGCCTGCCGGATTTTATAGTTTATCTTTTGGTGCTTATCATCGAAATAGCCAAAGCTAATTTGGATGTTACTCGTAGGATGCTTTCACGTAAAAAGGTTGAGCCTGCCATAGCACATTTTCATGTTACTCTTAAATCGAGACTGGCCAGAACAATTCTTGCCGATTCGATTACGCTTACTCCGGGAACGATTACCGTTTCTATGAGAGAAGACGAATTTTATGTTCATTGCCTGGATAAATCCTTATCCTCCGGTCTTGACGATTCGGTATTCGTAAAAAGACTAGCAAGAATGGAGGAAAAACTGTTATGAGTGAACTTGAATATAACATTCTGCTGGGCATAATAATAGTTTTGGGAATTCTTGTTTTCTTCTGCTTCATCAGAGCGATTATAGGACCGAGTATTTCAGACCGTGTCGTATGCGTGAATATGATCGGAACGCTTGTTATACTTATAATTGCTGTCCTTACAATCATGATGAAGGAAGGCTGGCTTGCGGACATAGCAGCTATCTATGCAATGATAAGTTTCCTTGCGGTTGTTGTTCTGACGAAGATATACATCGGTGTATATCGTGAAAAACATAGCAGGGAGGTGGAAAAGAAATGATTTCGGTTCGCTTTATCATTGCGTTATGTTTCATTGCTGCCGGTGTTTTCTTTTCAATCGTATCTGTTCTTGGTATATACAAGTTTAAGTATGTGCTGAACAGAATGCATTCCGCTGCGGTTGGAGATACTCTTGCTATCTTTTTTGTCCTTATGGGACTTATCATTATTGAGGGTTTTACATTTACTTCACTGAAGCTTGCTATTATCATTTTATTTTTCTGGATTGCAAGCCCTGTATCAAGTCATCTTATCAGCAACATGATAGTGACTGTCGATAAAAAGCATGTTGATGAGTTATGCGAAAAAATTGATTTCGACGAAAACAAAACAATAGGATTGGAGAACAATAGAAATGAAAAAGTTAAATAAGAATGCATTAATCGGAATTATTGCGGGAGCGGCGGTGCTTATAACAGTTATAGCTCTTGTTATTGCTGATCTATTATCCGGCGGCAAGCTCTATATTAAGAACAATACAGATAAAAATATTACTTCGATCTCCATTACTTTCCTTGATACCGAATCGGATGCTCTTGTAGAGTATCTTTACGGCGGAAGCGTAGATGCAGGCGAAAAGATTACTTTCCGTTACGATGACGAGGGGCCTCTTGATTTTGCCGGAATGGAAGCAACCTGTATTATTAATGTTACTTTTGAAGGAAGCGAAGAACTTGTTGCCTGGGACGGAGATTTCGACTCTATTTTCACAGGAAACATTGATTTGAAATTCTTCCAGAACAAAGGAAAGTATTATTTGGATGTTCTTGCTTCAAAGGGTCTTTTCAAGAGTGTTCAGGCTAACATGAATGATCGTTTTGTTCTTGACCTTGAGAACGGCGAAGTTGACTGGGATGTTGAATAATTTATGAAGATACTTTTTGTTTCACTCGGATGTGATAAAAATCTTGTTGACAGCGAAAAGATGCTTGGATTTCTTCGCGAAGGCGGTCATGAACTTACCGATGATGAAACCGATGCCGACACAGCGATTGTAAATACCTGCTGTTTTATTCATGATGCAAAACAGGAGAGTATCGAAACGATATTAGGTCTTTCGGATCTTAAGAAATCTGCATCTTTAAAGTACCTTATAGTCATAGGCTGTCTTGCCGAACGTTACAGAGATGAAATAATAAAAGAGATACCCGAGGTTGATGCTGTTCTTGGAACAACTGCTTACGATGAGCTTATAAAAGTAATAACCGATCTTGAGACTGGCTCATTAACCGGTAAAGCCATCGTTAAGGACTCAAATCATGTCCCCGTGATTCCCGGCGGCAGATTGAGATCCGATATCAATCATTATTCGTATTTGAAGATTGCCGAAGGCTGCAATAAGCGCTGTACTTACTGTGTAATTCCCGATATTAAAGGCAATTTCAGAAGTGAAGATTTTGAGAACTTGATTGAAGAAGCAAAGAAACTCGCAGCGGAAGGTGTCAATGAGCTTTTGGTTATTGCTCAGGAAACCACACTTTATGGTGTCGATTTATACGGAAGAAAGCGTCTTCCGGAACTTCTGAAGGCTGTTTGTGCGATTGAAGGTATTGATATGGTTCGCCTTCTTTATTGCTATCCCGAAGAGATTACCGATGAACTTATCGATGTATTTGTAACCGAGCCAAAGCTTTGCAATTATATTGATATGCCGATTCAGCATTCGTCGGACAGTGTTCTCAAAAGAATGGGCAGAAGAACCAACGGAAGTGAAATCAGAGCTATCATCAATAAACTCAGGGAGAAAGTGCCCGATATAGCAATCAGAACTTCTTTGATTACCGGTTTTCCCGGAGAGACCGAAGAGGATCATGAGAATCTGAAAAAATTTATTTCCGAATACAAGCTTGACAGAGTCGGTGTGTTTACTTACTCGCGTGAAGAAAATACACCTGCCTACAAGATGAAAGATCAGATCTTGAAGCGAGTAAAGGATAAACGCAGAAAAGAGCTGATGCTTATTCAGCAGAAAGTTGTTTTTGAAAAGAATGAAGCGCTTATCGGAAAAGAGCTGGAAGTTATTATAGACGGACACATTCCCGAAGAAGGTATTTATGTAGGCAGAAGCTATATGGATGCACCAGGTATCGATGGATGTGTATTTGTGGAGTCTGACAGAGATATTGTTTCGGGAAGTATAATTAAAGCTGCTATTACTGATTTTAAGGATTACGACCTTATAGGAATGGAGATTTGTGATGACAACACCTAATAAGATTACCGTATTCAGAATATTTTTGGTACCGATATTCACGATTGTATTTTTGCTTGAGTCGGCATTCCCCGATTCCAAAATGATGATCGATTATATTGCTGTTGCAATATTTGCAATAGCTTCGTTATCGGACTTCTTTGACGGATATCTTGCAAGAAAAAACAACGAAGTTACCGACTTCGGAAAACTTATGGATCCATTGGCGGATAAACTTTTGGTGTGTACTGCGCTTATATGCTTCGTGCAGCTGCGTGAGAACTTTCCCTCATGGTGTGCCGCTGTGGTAGTGATTCGAGAATTCATAATCAGTGGTTTCAGACAACTTGCTGCTGAGAAGAAAACCATTATTATGGCCAGCATGTGGGGAAAAGCCAAAACGGTAGTGTCATTGATTATGTGTATTATGTTTATCGTGGATTGGCAGTACAGCTGGTTCTTTACTCTTGAGACGATTGCAATGTGGATTGCCACGATATTAACCGTTATTTCTCTTATTGATTATCTTGTTAAGAATTGGCAGGTAATGAGAGATTGTACCAAGTAAAGATATGTGAGGTTATGTTATAGGATTTTTTATTGATTGTATGAACGGAGGTGATCGGATGCGAAAAAAAATGATGACGATATTGTTTGTTCTTGTTTTGGCTATGTCATGCGCGTTCGGTTGCTCGAAGAAAACTCCCGATAAACCTTCGGGAGATATAAGTGATATTCCGGCTCCGGATGATGGAGATAGCGGTGATATTACAAATCCTCCGGTTATTACAGGTGATAATTTTAATCTTATAGCTCTTCAGTATTATTCCGTAAACGGTGCAACCGCAACGGTTAAAACTGCTACTGTTATGCTTCTTGAGAATACCGAGATTACTCCGTCGCTTATTTTGTCGACGGTTATCGATTCTCTCGAAGATGAATCGATAGTTGTTTCGGCCAATGATGCGACGATGTCCGACGGAAAGTGTATTGTTGACTTTACCGAATCGATTGCTGCAGTGGCAAATCAGAATGCCAATCTTGAGGACGCGATTCTTGATGCTGTTGCGCAAAGCATTCTGGATAATGTTCAGGGCTGTAAAAGTGTAAGTTACAGAATTAACGGCGGAGCGTACGATACCGTCAATAACAGCTTCGGCCTGGATGATATTTATATGGACGACTGAGGTACCTATAGTATTTATAAAAGTGTTCGGGGCTTTCGGACACTTTTTTTATCATTTTTGTTTGGAGAATATAATGTCAAGATTAATAATAATCGGTGCGGGCGCAGCCGGTATGATGGCTGCTGCGATTGCTTCCGAACGAGGAATAGATGTCACGCTTATCGAGAAAAACGAAAAAGTTGGTAAAAAAGTATATATTACCGGTAAAGGCAGATGTAATCTTACCAACAACTGCGATGTAAGGGATTTCTTTAAAAGCATCGTTTCTAATGAAAAGTTTATGTACAGCTCTTTATATGGATTTACTCCCCGGGATGCTATTGAATATTTTGAAGGGATTGGACTCAGAACAAAGACTGAACGAGGAAACAGAGTGTTTCCGGAAAGCGATCATTCTTCGGATGTCAATAAGTATCTTGAAAAGCAGATACGCAAAGGCGGAACCGAGATTCTTTTTAATACCGAAGTTACGGATATTATTACAGACGATTCCGGCTTTAAGGCCGTAAGATTAGCCGGCGGCGAGATAGTTGAGGGCCGGTATTGTTTTGTTGCAACAGGAGGATTAAGCTATCCTTCAACCGGATCAACAGGAGACGGTTATAAATTCGCAAAGAAACTCGGGCACAAAGTTACAAGACTTCTTCCTTCTCTTGTGTCAATAAAAACAGAAGATAATTGGGTTGGTACTGTTGAAGGACTTTCGTTGAAAAATGTTGTTCTCAGTGCGTTTAATGGCGGAAAATGTCTGTACAGCGATCTTGGAGAGATGCTTTTTACCGGAAACGGTGTCAGCGGTCCGCTTGTACTTACACTTTCGGCATTGCTGGCAGATTCGATTGCATCCGGCAACAAGATTAATTTGTTTATTGATTTGAAACCCGGGCTTGATGAAGCGGCCCTTGATACCAGAGTCTTGAAGGATTTTAACGAAAACATAAACAGAAAGTTCGCGAATTCTCTTGGGAAACTGCTGCCTTCTTCACTTGTACCGGTTATAGTAAGTCTTTCAGGTATTGAAGGGGAGAAGCAGGTGAATTCCGTTACAAAAGAAGAACGGTATCGTCTTGTTAAGCTGATCAAAGCGCTGCCTCTTACGGTACTTCGTCTCGGCGGATTCGACGAAGCGGTGGTAACAAAAGGCGGAGTTGATGTAAAACAAATCAACCCGTCGACTATGGAGTCAAAGCTTGTTCCGGGACTTCATTTTATAGGAGAGGTTCTTGATGTTGACGCTTTTACGGGCGGATATAATCTTCAGATTGCATGGGCTACTGCACATGCGGCTGCGGAATCAATTTATTAAGGAGATTGAAAAATGGGTTTTAATATTGCGATTGACGGACCTGCGGGAGCGGGAAAAAGCACTATAGCAAAAAAAGTTGCAAAGGAACTGGGATTTGTATATATCGATACCGGTGCGATGTACAGGACTATGGCGTTTTATTATATGAGCAAAGAAATCGATTTTGAGGATAAAGAAAAAGTTATTGCAGAATTCGATAACGTTAATATTGAACTGAAATATATTGATTCCGTTCAGCACGTTATTCTTAATGGTGATGATGTAAGTTCTTTGATTCGCACTCAGGAAGTCGGTGATAACGCATCAAAGGTATCAGCGATTCCTGAAGTAAGAAAAAAGCTTGTCGCTCTTCAGCAGGAACTTGCCAAAAGCATAGATGTGGTTATGGACGGAAGAGATATTGCATCGGTTGTCTTAACTGATGCGCAGCTTAAAATATACCTTACCGCAAGTGTTGAGGTGAGAGCTTCCAGAAGATATAAGGAGCTTGTGGAGAAGGGCGTGGAGGCTGATCTTGCCGAAATAGAGAAAGAGATTGAAGAAAGAGATTATCGTGATATGCACAGGGATGCGTCACCTCTTGTGTGTGTACCCGAAGCAATTGTGGTTGATTCGTCTTATATGACTATTGATGAAGTAACCGATTTGATTATAACAAAGGCAAATGAGTTAAGGGGCTGAAAGGACGTATCGAATGCAAATCAAGGTTGCGGAATCGGCAGGATTTTGCTTTGGTGTTCAGCATGCCATAGACAATGTTTACGAAGAACTCGACAAAGGACGAAAAGTTTATACTTACGGGCCTATAATGCATAATGAAAATGTTGTTGCGGAACTCGAGCAAAAAGGTGTTAAAGTAATCGATTCCTGCCGGGAACTTGAAGACATAAATGACGGATCGGTTATAATAAGATCGCACGGAGTTACAAAATCAGAGTACGAAATTATGAACAGTATTGCCGCAAACGAAGGTAAACAGGTCAGGATTATCGACTCAACTTGTGCTTTTGTGAAGAAGATTCATCGAATAGTCGGGGAGTACAGTTCCAACGGGTACGACATTATCATCATAGGTGACCCGCAGCACCCTGAAGTTAAGGGAATATGCGGCTGGTGTCAATCACGGTATTTTGTGCTGAATTCCGAAGAAGATGCCCGATTGTTTGATGAAAATCGTGAAAAAAGGTATTGTTTGGTCTCTCAAACCACTTATAATTTCAAGAAATTTGAAGTATTAGTTGAAATTTTAAAAAATATAGGTTACAATATAAATGTTGCGAATACTATTTGTAATGCGACCGAGCGCAGACAGAGGGAAACATTGGAGCTTGCCAAAAGCTGTGATGCCATGATTGTCATTGGTAGCCGGAACAGTTCAAATACAAGAAAACTGTACGACATCTCGGTTGGGGAATGTTCTAATTCTTACTACATACAGACACATGTTGACCTGGACTTGAGTTTATTTAAGTCTTTTCGTTGTGTAGGTATTACAGCAGGGGCGTCCACCCCAAAAACAATTATCAAGGAGGTTCAAGAGGTTATGTCAGAAGAAAATTTTGAACAGATGCTGGAGGATTCATTCAAGACTATACACAACGGGGAGGTAGTTGAGGGCACAGTTATCAGTGTTAAGGAAGATCAGATCGCTTTAAACATTGACTATAAGGCTGATGGTATTATTACTCGCAGTGAGTATACAAATGATTCAAGCCTTGATCTCCGTACCGTTGTACATGAAGGAGACACCATGCAGGTTAAGATCCTTAAGCTTAACGATGGCGAGGGTCAGGTATTATTATCATATCGTAAGCTCGCTGCTGAGCGCGGAAGCAAGAGACTTGAGGAAGCTTTCGAAAGCCAGGAAGTACTTAAGGCAAAGGTAGTACAGATTCTTGGCGGCGGAATTTGTGTTCTTGTTGATGAGACAAGAGTATTCATTCCCGCAAGCCTTGTTTCAGATGTTTATGAGAAGGATCTTGAGAAATATAAGGATCAGGAGATTGAGTTTGTTGTTACAGAGTTCAATCCCAAGAAGAGAAGAATTATCGGTGATCGTAAGCAGCTCCTTGTTGCTAAGAAAAAGGCTGCTATGGCTGAGCTCTTTGAGAGAATTCACGTTGGTGATGTAATCGAGGGAACAGTTAAAAATATTACAGAGTTCGGTGCTTTTATCGACCTCGGTGGTGCAGACGGACTCCTTCACATCTCAGAGATGTCATGGGGACGTATTGAGAGCCCTAAGAAGGTATTTACTGTCGGTGATACCATTAAGGCATTTGTTAAGGATATCAAGGGTGAGAAGGTTGCTCTTTCAATGAGATTTGCAGATCAGAACCCTTGGGTTGATGCAGAGACCAAGTTTGCAGTTGGCAATGTTGTAACCGGTAAAGTTGCACGTATGACTGACTTTGGTGCTTTCATCGAGCTTTATCCCGGTGTTGATGCACTTCTTCATGTTTCACAAATTGCACGTGAGCACATTGAGAAGCCTTCAGATGTTCTTAAGCTTGGCGAAGAGGTTTCAGCAAAGATTGTTGATTTCAATCTTGAGGAGAAGAAGATCAGCCTTTCAATCAAGGCTTTACTTGCTCCCGAGCCTAAGGAAGAAGAGGTTCCCGCTGAAGAGGCTCCTGTTCAGGAATAATTTAAACGCATATTACCCGGTCCTATAGGACCGGGTTTTTGTGTTTTATTATGATTTTGACAAATTTTGCATTTGCTTCATGAATAAATAGATGTTATAATACAAAATGTAAAGTTTTATAATAAAATCTCGAATTTGAGAAAAAAGGTGTTTTAGGAGGTAATTTATACATGGCAGATGATTATGAATATTTTAAATCGCAGATTTTAGCGTTGACTAAAATTGACTTAAATGCCTACAAAGAAGCTCAGATGAAGAGAAGAATAGATACTCTTATCGCAAAACAGCGTTGCAGCGAATATTCCCAGTATGTTACTTTGATTAAGAACGATCGCGAACGTTTTGAAGAGTTTGTAAATTATCTTACTATCAATGTATCTGAGTTCTGGCGTAATCCCGAACAGTGGAAGATTCTTGAAGATAAAGTTATTGTCAATCTCTCAAAGCAATCAACCATGAAGATCTGGAGTGCGGCATGTTCTACCGGAGATGAGCCCTATTCTCTTGTTATGCTTCTTTCAAAATATCTTCCTTTAAGCAGAATTAAGATTATAGCAACGGATATTGATAAGCAGGTACTTGAAAAGGCCAGGGCAGGTTTATACAATGACAAGTCGCTTAAAGGTCTTCCTGCCGATCTTAAAGCAAAGTTTTTTGACAAGATAACCGAAACGAGTTTTCAGATTAAGCCTGAAGTTAAGAAATGTGTTGAGTTTAAAGAACATAATCTTCTTCGTGACCCTTATCCGAGTTCATGTGACTTAATTGTCTGCCGTAATGTACTTATTTATTTCACCGAGGAAGCAAAGGATGATATTTACAGGAAATTCCATTCCGCGCTTAAGCCGGAGGGAACGCTTTTTCTGGGAAGTACGGAACAGATTATTCAGCCTCAGAAGTTCGGATTTTCCACCATTTCTTCGTTCTTTTACAGGAAAGGCTGACAGGCAAATATTTTATTGATTTTTTAGTATCGATAGTTTATCATATTTTTCAGTAAGGAACGGATGGTTAACAAATGAGTGAGATAGTGAACGTTGCCGTTGATGCTATGGGCGGCGATTTTGCACCGGTTGAAATTGTAAAAGGTGCTGTAGAAGCCGTTAATGAGGCAGAAAATGTAAAGTGCTTTTTGGTTGGTAATACAGAAGCGATTAATGCAGAACTTTCCAAATACACATTCGATAAGAGTCGTATTGAGGTACGTGAAGCATCTGAGGTTATTACCAATGATGAGGCACCTGTAATGGCTATCAGACGCAAGAAGGATTCGTCGATTGTAGTAGGTTTAAACCTTGTTAAATCGGGTGAAGCTTCTGCATTTGTATCTGCCGGAAGTACCGGTGCAGTGCTTGTTGGCGCTCAGCTTATTGCAGGTCGTATTAAAGGAGTGGAAAGAACACCTCTTGCACCTGTAATTCCCACGTTGGAGGGCTGCAGTCTTTTGATCGACTGCGGAGCGAATGTTGATGCAAGAGCAAGTCATTTGGTGCAATTTGCAAAGATGGGTTCCATTTATATGGAGAATGTTCTTGGAATTAAGAATCCCAGAGTTGCGATTGTCAATATAGGTACTGAGGAAGAAAAGGGTAATGCGCTCGTAAAAGAGACTTATCCGTTACTTAAGAATTGCAGCGATATTAATTTCGTGGGTAGTATCGAGGCAAGACAGATTCCTTTTGGGGACGCTGATGTAATCGTTTGTGAGGCGTTTGTGGGCAATGTAATTCTTAAGATGTATGAGGGCGTTTCAGGTGCTCTGCTTAAGAAAATTAAAGGTGCATTAACAGCTACTCCTATTTCAACAATCGGAGCTGCTCTTGTTAAACCACAGCTTAAAAAGACACTGAAGGGCTTCAGTATGGAAGAGTACGGCGGAGCTCCGATGCTTGGTCTGAACGGGCTTGTAGTTAAGACTCATGGCAATTCAAAGAGTGTTGAGATTAAAAATTCCGTTCTTCAATGCATCAAGTTTGCTGAAGAAAATATCAGCGAAAAAATAAGAATGAATATTCAACAAGAATAACGCGGGAGGGTTTTGACATGGAATTCGAAAAACTTCAAAATATTATCAGTGAGATTCTTCAGGTCGATAAAGAAAGTATTACAATGGACACTTCTTTTGTAGACGATCTTGGAGCTGATTCACTTGATATTTTCCAGATCATTATGGGAATTGAAGAAGAATTTGACATTGAGATTGCAAACGAGGACGCTGAAGGCATCGTTACAGTTTCGGATGCGGTTGAGCAGATTAAAAATGCTATAAACTAAGAACTTGGGACTGTCATTATTGACAGTCCTTCATTTTTGAGGAGGATAATATGACTTCCAAAGAAAAAGAGTGTCTTAACCTCCAAAAGGTTATAGGATATAATTTTAAAGATGAGAATTTATTGCTTGAAGCTCTGTCACACAGCTCATATGTAAATGAAAGAAAAATGTTAAAAATAAGATGCTATGAAAGACTCGAGTTTTTGGGCGATGCAGTGCTGGAGCTGGTTTCGAGTACTTTGCTGTTTAATGCGAAGGAAGACCTGAATGAAGGTCAGTTAAGTAAAATGAGAGCGTCTCTGGTTTGTGAAAAGGCTCTGGCTCCGTGCGCCAGGAGAATACAGCTTGGAAGCTATATATTGCTGGGACATGGAGAAAGAATGAATCACGGAGAAGAAAGGGATTCTATTCTGTGTGATGTTATCGAGGCCGTACTTGGGGCAGTTTATCTCGACGGCGGATTTGATGCAGCTAAGACTTTCGCCGAAAACTTTATATTAAATGAAGAAGCATTTGATGCTGAACCTGTTGATTATAAAACTCAGCTTCAGGAAATCGTTCAAGCTTCTTTTAAAGAGAATGTTATATATGAAGTTGTATCAAGCTCGGGTCCCGATCATAATAAATCTTACGAGGTATGTGTAAGGATTGCCGACAGGGTATATGGTCGAGGCATCGGAAGCAGTAAGAAAAGTGCGGAACAGTCTGCTGCAAAAGAAACTGTAGAATTGTTAAAAACTGGAAGGAACTGATAGTTAATGTACTTAAAAAGTATTGAAATTCATGGATTTAAATCCTTTGCGAATAAAATTAAGTTTGAATTCCATAATGGTATTACAGCTATTGTAGGACCCAACGGATCCGGTAAATCAAATGTTGCGGATGCTGTCAGATGGGTACTCGGAGAACAGAGCGCAAAGCAGCTTCGTGGATCCAGCATGCAGGATGTCATTTTCTCGGGTTCCGAGGCAAGAAAACCTCAGGGTTTTGCGTTCGTGGAGATTACCTTTGACAATTCCGATCATAAGCTTGCGATTGCTTATGATGAGGTTAGTGTAGCGCGCAGAGTATATCGTTCGGGTGAAAGTGAATACCTTATCAACGGCATGACTTGCCGCCTGCGTGATGTTCAGGAACTTTTCATGGATACAGGTATCGGTAAGGAAGGATATTCAATTATCGGTCAGGGTCAGATTGACAGAATCTTAAGTACAAAGCCCGAAGACAGACGTGAGCTTTTTGATGAGGCTGCAGGTATTGTTAAGTTTAAGAAGAGAAAATCGATAGCCGAAAAAAATCTTGAGGAAGCCAGTGACAATCTGGAAAGAATTATGGATATTATCGGGGAAATCGAGAAGCAAATCGGACCTTTGGAAGAACAGTCCAATGTTGCCAAAGAGTATTTAAGACTTCGTGATATCCTCCGAGTGCTCGAACTTAACAATTTTCTGTATGAGTATGAAAAATCCGATTCTGCCCGTCGTGAGCTTGAAGAGAAGTATCGTATTGCATCGGATAATCTTATCGATACGAAACGTGCGAATGAAAACGCTGAAACCGAGTATAAACGTCTTGAAGGAATTATAGAAGAGTATAATAAAACACTTGAGGATGACAGAAATCTTAAATCCGATTTGCTTATCGGCAATGAGAAGATGGAAGGTGAGATTAAACTGTTTGAGCAGCAGCTGCTTGCCATTACTCAAAACAGCGAACGTATAAATGATCGTGTAAAGGCTATTTTCGAAGAAATCAAAACAAAGCAGGAAGAACTTGATGGTTTTGCGGCTCAAAAATCGAAATATGATGAGCATTTGAATGAGGCAAACGGGAATGTTAAAGCAGCATCCGATAAAGTAGCGTTGATCAGAGATGAGATTGCCCGGCTTTCAACAGATATTGAGGCTGCGAATTCAGGTATTCTGCGTCTGGTTAACGAGGACAGTGCTGTTAAGTCGGAACTTCAGAAATATTTTACTATGCTTGAGCAGGTTAATGTCAGACGTTCCGAAATTTCAGGCAGACTTCTCAGGAATAAAGCCGAGCTTGAAGAAGCAAAGGCGTGCGCTCAGGAGTTAGAGAAGGCATATAATGACATTTCAGAGAAAGTTCTCGATGCCAAGAATAATAATAACAGACTTGTTGACCGATTAAGAGAAGCTGCGGATAAAGACAGAAAACTAACGGATTTGTATGAAGGTACACATGCTAAGTATCTTGGTGAGAAATCTTCTTTGGAGACCTTAAAGAATATTGCCGAAAGATACGAGGGTTATGGTGCGACGGTCAGAAATATCATGGAAAACCGTGAGAAGTTTGACGGAATCGAGGGTGTCGTTGCCGATCTTATAAGAGTTGAGAAAAAGTACGAAACAGCGGTTGAGACTGCTTTGGGAGCTTCTATTTCACATATCGTAACCGTAGATGAAGGTACCGCAAAGTCGGTAATCGAGTATTTAAAAAAGAATAAACTCGGACGAGCTACTTTTCTTCCCATTACCAGTGTAGGAAGAAGAAAGCAGGATAATGATGCCGGCGTCATGAATTGCAAAGGTGTTATTTCCGATGCTGCTGCATTGGTTTTGACCGATGATAAGTATCGTGGAGTAGTAAATCATCTGTTAAAGAATTTCATTGTTGTTGATTCTATTGACAACGCTTTGGCTCTTGCCAAGGCTTATGATTATTCACTCAGAATTGTTACTCTTGAAGGTGAACAGCTTGCTCCGGGAGGTTCGATTGCCGGAGGTACATATAAGAATTCAAGCAATCTTCTTGGACGTAAGCGTGAGATGGCGGAGCGCGAAGCTAAGCTCGAAAAACTTAAGGATGAACTTGAGAAAGTACGTGAAGACCAGAAGCAGACTGCTCTCGAGAAACAGCAGATTCGCGATGCAATCGATGCTGTAAGAGCAGAACTTCAGGAACTTTTGGTAGAACAGAACAGTGCAAAGCTTAATCTCGAAAAAGAAAATCAGCGTGTTCAGCAGATTGTTGAGCGCAATGACAGCTATTCCGAAGAAGCAAAGACTCTTGAAGAGAAAACAGAAGATTTGAATGCTGCTGTTGCAAAGCAGAAAGAACTGCTTAAGCAGAGTGAAGATACAAATGCCGAATACCAGGCCTCTATCGAAGCATGGAACGGAAGACTTATTGAGCTGAGATTTACCGAGGGCGAGGCTATTGAGGCGGTTAACATGTATAAGCTTGAAGCGGCCAATGTTGAACAGGCAGGCGCTTATACCGTAGAAAATATTAACCGTATCAATTCTGAAATAGAAAAGCTTCGAAATGAGGAAACCGAAATTAAGAACAGCTCCGAAACTTCAAATAAGGAAATCGAAGCCAAGAACGAAGAAATAAAGATTAATCGTGACAGAATTCTGGAGAATTCGAACAGGATTAACGAACTGAATAAGACTATCGAAGAGATTTCCGAAGCGAAGGATAATGTTACCGTAGAGCATAAGAGCTTCTTTGATCATTGGGCAGAACTCGGGAAGCATGTTACAGAGCTTGAAAAGGAAGTATTCAGACTTCAGACTCAGAAGGAAAAGCTGGAGGAACAGCTTGGCGGACAGACCAATTATATCTGGGAAGAATATCAGCTTACTGTTTCCGGAGCGGAAGAATACCGTTCTTCAGACTTTAAGTCTTCGACCGCAAGAAGAGATATTTCGGAGACAAAGAATTCCATTAAGGCACTCGGACCCGTCAATGTTAATGCAATCGAAGAATTTAAATCCGTATCTGAAAGATATGCTCTTCTTTCGGGTCAGCGCGATGACCTGATTAATTCAAAAGAGTCGATTCAGGGAATTATCGATGAGCTTGATGAGGCGATGAGAAAGCAGTTTGCGGAGCAATTTGCACTTATTGCAAAGGAATTCAACTCGGTTTTCAGGGAATTGTTCGGCGGAGGACATGCAGAACTTGAGCTTATTGAGGATGAGGATATGCTTGAGGCAGGAATTAGAATTATCGCTCAGCCGCCCGGAAAGAAACTTCAGAATATGATGCAGCTTTCCGGTGGAGAAAAGGCTCTTACCGCGATTTCGCTTCTGTTTGCGATTCAGAACCTTAAGCCTTCGCCTTTCTGTCTGCTTGATGAGATTGAGGCGGCACTTGACGATTCAAACGTAAAGCGATTCTCAAGTTATCTTCACAAGCTTACAAAGAATTCGCAGTTCATTGTTATTACTCATCGTCGAGGAACAATGAATGCTGCTGATATTCTTTACGGAATAACTATGCAGGAGAAAGGTGTTTCGACCCTGGTATCGGTAAATCTTATTGAGAACGATCTTACTCAATAATTATATAAACAGTAATATAGGTATGCATTTTTTGTGGAAGCAGATGCATGCGGAACGGAGTGACATGGCAGAAGAAAAGAAAAAAGGTTTTTTCGGAAGACTCTTTGCGGGTCTTTCAAAAACTCGTGACAGTATAGCATCGGGACTTAACAGCATATTCAGTGCTTTTTCGTCCATTGACGATGATTTTTACGATGAACTCGAAGAGACGCTTATAATGGCTGATCTTGGTGTAAACGCAACTATGGACATTGTTGACAATCTCAAAGAAAAGGTAAAGGAACAGAAGCTTAAGAAGCCCGAAGAGTGCAGACAGCTTCTAATTGACTCGATTGTTGAGCAGATGTCCGTACCTGAGGATGCTTATGAGTTCGAGAAGCGTCAGTCGGTAGTAATGGTAATCGGTGTAAACGGCGTTGGAAAGACGACTTCGATAGGTAAGCTTTCCGGCCAGCTTAAAAGTCAGGGTAAACGTGTACTTGTTGCGGCTGCGGATACCTTCAGGGCAGGGGCTATAGATCAGCTTGCCGAATGGACTAACCGTGCGGGCGTTGAACTTATTTCTCAAAGCGAGGGTTCCGATCCGGCAGCTGTTGTATTCGATGCTGTTGCCGCAGCAAAATCAAGAAAAGCCGACGTGCTTCTTTGCGATACAGCCGGACGTCTCCATAATAAAAAGAATCTTATGGAGGAGCTCAGAAAGATAAATAAGATTGTTGACAGAGAGTTCCCTGATGCATATCGTGAGACTCTTGTTGTACTTGACGGAACTACCGGACAGAATGCACTTGCGCAGGCAAAACAGTTTGGTGAAGTAGCCAATATTACAGGTATTATTATAACCAAGCTTGACGGTACTGCAAAGGGCGGTATTGCCGTAGCAATACAGAAGGAACTCGGTATTCCTGTTAAGTATATAGGTGTAGGAGAGCATATCGACGATCTTCAGAGATTTGATCCCCGTGCATATGTTGATGCTTTATTTGATGTCAAGCATGATGAATTCGAGGAATGATAATTTCTCGTTTGGAAATGTATAAAATGTGTGATTTTTTTGCACAATTTAGTTGATTTAGGTGTTGACAAACTAAAGATTTATATATTATACTATCCACTGTAAAGAAAAAAACTTTACAGTGGATAGATTGGTATAGGTGATTTATGAGTTTAGATACCGAAGAAAAACTCAAAGAAATTGTTGAATTATCAAGACTTTATGATATTTACGGCGAACTGCTTTCAGATCACAACAGAGTAGTATTTGAGGACTATGTACTCAATAATTATTCTCTCGCTGAGATTGCCGAAGAGGTCGAACTTAGCAGACAGGGAGTTCGTGATATTGTCGTAAGATGTTCGAAAAAGCTTCGCGAATATGAAGAAAGACTCGGATATCTTAAAAGGATAGATGAAACGGTGGCATATCTTGATGAAATCGATGATATGATATCATCAGATCACGTTGAATCCGATAAGGTGCTTTACCTTATCAGGAAAGCGAAGGATTCACTTGAGAGATAATGCTCCGATCGGAGGTTGTTAATGGCTTTTGACAGTTTGAGTGAAAAGCTCCAAAATGTATTTAAATCTCTTCGTGGCAAGGGACGACTCAGCGAAAGTGATGTCAAGGCTGCAATGAGAGAAGTTAAGATGGCACTTCTTGAAGCGGATGTTAACTTTAAGGTTGTAAAGACCTTTATAAGCAATGTTCAGGAACGTGCGATCGGCCAGGATGTTCTTAATTCCCTTACACCCGGCCAGATGGTTATTAAGATCGTTAACGAAGAACTTACTGCTCTTATGGGCGATCAGACTACCGAGATTGAACTTAAACCCGGAAACGAAATCACAACTATTATGATGTGTGGCCTTCAGGGCGCAGGTAAAACAACAATGGCTGCAAAGCTTGCAGGCAAATTTAAGTCTAAGGGTCGAAAGCCCTTGCTTGTTGCTTGTGATATATACAGACCTGCCGCTATTGAGCAGCTGCAAATCAATGCAGGTAAGGTCGGAGTTGACTTTTTCCAGATGGGAACCGACCACGCTCCGGTAGATATTGTAAAAGCAGCTCTGCAGCATGCCAAAGCCAATAACGAGAATATTGTTATTATAGATACTGCCGGTCGTCTCCACATTGATGAGGAGATGATGGAAGAGCTGATTACCGTGAAGGAAGAGGTTAATATTGACCATACGATTCTTACGGTTGATTCCATGACAGGTCAGGACGCAGTTAACGTTGCGGAAACCTTTAATGCAAGACTTGAGATTACAGGTGTTATCCTTACGAAGCTCGACGGTGATACACGTGGCGGTGCTGCGTTATCAATCAAGCATGTGACGGGAAAACCCATTCTCTATATTGGTACAGGTGAGAAGCTTGATGATATCGAGCAGTTCTATCCTGACAGAATGGCCTCAAGAATCCTTGGAATGGGTGATATTCTTTCACTTATCGATAAGGCCGAGGCACAATACAATGAAGAAAAAGCCCGTGAGCTTGAGAAGAAAATCAGAAAGTCGGAGTTTGATTTCAATGATTATCTTGAGCAGATTCAGAACATGAAAAACATGGGTGGTTTCTCGAAGATAATGGAAATGCTTCCCGGCATGGGATTCGGCGGAAATATGAAGGGTGTTGATATTGCGGCCGGCGAGGACAGCATGAAGCAGATGGAAACCATTATCAATTCCATGACAAAGAAGGAAAGAGCCAATCCCGATATTATCAATCCTTCAAGAAAGAATCGTATTGCAAAGGGTGCCGGTGTTGATATCGCTGATGTTAATCGAATGATTAAGCAGTTCAATGAAAGCCGAAAGATGATGAAGCAGATGTCGGGCATGTTCGGCGGCAAAGGCAAAAAGGGTAAATTTAAGTTGCCATTTAATATGAAGTTCTGATTAGTGTAAAGCGTACAAAACTTCATTTGTGGATATAAACAAAGAATAACTCAAGGAGGTGACAATAATGGTTAAGATCAGACTTAGAAGAATGGGTGCAAAGAAGACTCCTTTCTACAGAATTATCGTTGCAGACAGCAATTCTCCTCGTGATGGACGTTTCATCGCAGAGATCGGAACATATGATCCCAACAAGGAGCCCAGTCAGTTCAAGATTGACGAGGAGGCTGCAAAGACATGGTTATCTAACGGAGCTCAGCCCACAGATATCGTAGCAAAGCTTTTCAAGCAGGCCGGAATCGTAAAATAATTGTGAGGTGATTGGTAGTGAAAGAATTAGTCAGAATTATTGCTACATCACTGGTTGATCATCCGGAGCAGGTAGAAGTTACCGAGAGAGAAACAGACAAGGCACTTGTCGTTGAACTTAAGGTTGCACCGGAAGATATGGGAAAGGTCATTGGTAAGCAGGGCCGTATTGCAAAGTCCATACGTACCGTTGTTAAAGCCGCAGCTACAAAGGATGATAAAAAAGTAGTAGTAGACATCATTTGATGTTTCAAGCTGCCGTACCGTGGTGCGGCAGCTTTTGCATTATATGAATAGGAGTAAAATGGAAAACGACAGATTAAGAGTCGGAGTGATTACCTCTCCTCACGGTGTTCACGGAGAAGTGAATGTATTTCCGACAACTGATGATCCTAATAGATTTAAGAAGTTAAAAAAATGTTATATAGATTTGGGTAAAGAGATCAGACCTGTTGAAATAGATGGAGTAAAGTTCTTTAAGAATATGGTTATACTGCATTTCAAAGGGATTGATGACCGCAATGAAATCGAAAAACTTCGTCAGAAGGATTTATTGATCGACCGCGAGGATGCGGTTACGCTAAAGAAGGGTGAGAACTTTATTTGTGATCTTATCGGACTTAATGTAATAACCGATGAAGGTAACTGTATCGGAGAACTCGAAGATGTTATTCAAACCGGAGCCAATGATGTATATTCTGTAAAGAGTCCGGAAGGAAAAGAGATATTGATTCCCGTCACTAAAGAATGTGTTCTTGATGTATTGCTGGACGAGAAGAAGGTTATTGTTCATCTTTTGCCGGGTCTTCTTGATCTTTGATTGCTTTAGGAGACTTTTATGAATTTTACAGTGTTGACATTGTTTACCGAAATGATTAAAGGCTGTATGTCTACCAGTATTATGGGACGTGCAATAGAAAACGGAGCAATCGGTCTTGATGTTATAGATATTCGTGATTTTTCTGAGAATAAGCATAACCGTGTTGATGATTATCCTTATGGCGGTGGGGCCGGAATGGTGATGGAAGCCGGACCGGTTTATCGTGCATGTGAGTATGCAAAAGAACTTCATAAAGATAAAAAATCCAGAATTATTTATTTAAGTCCTATAGGAAGAACTTTCAATCAGGATATTGCAAAAGAACTGAGTCATGAGGAAAACCTGATATTCCTTTGCGGTCATTATGAGGGGATTGACGAACGTGCACTTGAACTTGAAGTTGATGATTATATTTCTCTCGGCGATTTTGTTCTGACAGGCGGTGAGCTGCCTGCCATTGCCGTAATGGATGCGGTTTCGAGATTAATACCCGGAGTATTAAACAATGATTCCTCCGCGGAAGACGAAAGCTTTGAGGGAAATACTCTTGAGTATCCACAGTATACCCGTCCGGAAGATTTTATGGGAATGAAAGTTCCGGAAGTGCTGTTGTCGGGTCATCATGCCAATATCGCGAGATGGCGGAGGGAACAGTCTCTGATAAGAACGATGCAAAGACGTCCGGATTTATTTGAAAAGGTTGAACTGGATAAAAAGGACCGAAAATTTTTACGGGAATTTGCGTCGGATAATAAAAAAGTTATTGATTGAAAAATTATGCTTGCAAGTTTAATTCTCTTGTGATATAGTTTTTAATTGACTACTGATGTTCCGCTGTACATAGCATTGAACTTAACGGGTTTTGGCGACGTAGTAAGAACACAGAATTTTAGGAGGTTCAGATGAACGACATTATTAAAAACATTGAAGCAGCTCAGCTTAAGAGCGAAGTACCTGCATTTGCAGTTGGTGACACCGTAAGAGTTTCATCACTCGTTAAGGAAGGTAACCGTGAAAGACAGCAGGTATTTGAAGGCGTTGTAACAAAGAGACAGAATGGCGGCGCTAGAGAGACATTCACCGTTAGAAAGATTTCCGGTGGTGTTGGCGTTGAGAAGACTTGGCCTTTACACTCACCCGTTGTAGCAAAGGTTGAGGTTATCAGACACGGTAAAGTTAGACGTGCAAAGCTTAACTATCTCCGTCAGAGAACAGGTAAGGCTGCTAAGGTTAAGGAAGTTATTCGCTGATGTTTTTTGAAGCCGCATTCATCTGAGTGCGGCTTTATTTTTTTCACTTAATATATTTGCCAATTTATGAGTGAAATAGTAAAATAAAATAGATTGGATATGTGTAATATGATACAAAGGAATGTATTGAAATGAGTCTTGATTATGATTTCGACCGTGCCGAAAGGCAGGAAAAACGGCGTCATATTATTTTTGCAACCGTGGGATGGGTTGTGTCCATAGGTCTTGCTATTACACTTGCATGGATGATTTCCGCGTTTGCACTTGAAAAGACGAATGTTGTCGGCAATTCCATGAATATTACTCTGGAGGCAGATGACAGAATTCTTATAAATAAACTGGCATATAAATTTGATAAGCCGGAACGATTCGATGTTGTGGTTTTTAAGAAAGACGGTAAAGAACACAGTTATTACTGTGTTAGCAGAGTCATAGGACTTCCGGGTGAAAAGGTCAGAATAGCCGAAGGGAAAGTGTATATTAATGACGAATTCCTTGATGAACCTATGATAGTCGATGATATTCTTATCGAGGGCTTAGCATCTGAGAATATGCTGCTTGATGAGGATGAGTATTTTGTTCTGGGAGACAACAGAAATAACAGTGAGGACAGCAGATTTACCAACGTAGGTAATGTTGTTTTTGATGAAATTATAGGTAAAGCATGGCTTAGAACAAACAAATTTGCTTTTGTAAATAAGCTTAATATGAATGATAAGGTTACGGAGGAAGACTCAGAAACAGAAGACGCCGAAAGCGGCAATATGGAGGAATAAATGGTATATCAGTGGTATCCCGGGCATATGTCCAAAGCAAAAAGACAAATGCAGGAAGATCTAAAAATCATAGATGCGGTGGTCGAAATACTTGATGCGAGAATCCCTTACAGCAGCAAGAATCCCGACATTGATAAAATGGCTGCCAATAAATCACGTATTATTATTCTGAACAAGGCGGATCTGGCTGACAGGAACAGAACAGCGGAGTGGAAGCAGTATTACGAAAGCAGGGGCTTTTTTGTTAATGTTGTTAACTCGAAAAGCGGCAACGGAATCAAAGATACTGTTGAAATCATACGTAAGGCCTGCGCGGATAAAATAGCAAGGGATCTGAAAAAGGGCATTAAGAACCGGCCGATACGTGCTATGATAGCCGGAATTCCCAATTCCGGTAAATCGACTTTTATAAATGCGATTGCGGGTAAGAACTGTACAAAAACCGGAAATAAGCCCGGAGTTACAAAGGGAAAGCAGTGGATAAGACTGAATAAAGATGTTGAACTGCTTGATACTCCCGGAATTCTCTGGCCCAAGTTTGAGGATCAGTCCGTAGGACTTAAGATTGCTTTTGTAGGGTCTATTAACGACGAGATTCTGTATCCGGAAGAGATGGCCTTTGAATTGCTCAAAATTTTGAAAAGCGATTATCCCGGATTGATTACAAAGCGATACGGCAGTGAAGAAGAGATTTCCCAAAGTGGAATCAGTGACTTC
>JAZLGZ010000050.1:0-2724 GCA_045616585.1 Lachnospiraceae bacterium | reverse complement strand
AGGTTTGATTGCAGTAGCTACATTCTCCTCAAACCTGCTAAATACGCTTGAACGGACCGCCTTTCTCGCTTCGGCGGTCCGGGCGGTTCGCTTCAAACGGTGTGTTTTTTGTCAGTCGTTTACGACTGCTTGTTTATAGGTTCAATATTGCGCATGTTTTTGCCATTCATTTCAAGCCTGTAGGCATCATTTAGAAGACGTGCAAGGCACGCTTCAGCATAAGTATGTTCCTGGAACATATCATACCAGGACGATACCGGGAACTGTGATATAACCAGTATCGATTTATAAGGATCCCGACTGTCAAACACTTCAAAAAGGTTGCGGCACTGATTGATATCAAGGTTCATAAGTCCGAAGTCATCTACTGCCAAAAGATCATAGGCAGCATACTCGTTCACTACGTCCTGATAATTATCAAACTTCTCAGCCTTAGCAAGTTCATTGATCAACTGGCTGGCTTTGATGTACTTGACGGTCTTGAATCGTCTGAGAGCACAAATACAAAGTGCATTGGAAAGATATGTTTTACCGGAACTGGTCTGACCGGTGACAATAAGATTACGTCCATGCTCAATCCATTCGCATTTGGCAAGTTCTTCTATAACCCTGGTGTCAAGCATACGAGATGGGTCATAAATAGTATCGTCGAAATCAGCCCCTGGATATTTGAGAGTCGCCTTTTTCAGAAATCTGTTAAGCTTCTTGTTGTACCGCAAGTCCCATTCGGCATCTACTATCTTGTTTATGATGTCTCTAAAGGGGAGAAGGTCAGCATTAGGGTTCTTGAAAATCTCTTCAAGTGCTTCTGACATACCAGAAAAGCGCATGCTCTTAAGTTTGTTACAGATTTCATAATCCTCTATGGTAAGTTGCTTTTGCATTACTTGTAAACCTCCTTTCCTCTCAGGTTGTTGTGCTCAGGAAGAGTCGGTTTGTATTGCAGAGACTTTGGTTTGTTCTCTTCATGCTTTAGCAGCTTCTTAAAGTAAGAATAACGGCAGGCATTGCTCTCAAGACAGGTTTTAGCGATATCTTCCACAACAAGCTTAGACTCATTTGTGCACATGTGAAGTATGCCGTTGCAGCTATTATAAGCCTGTTCTTCATGCTCGGCAGTAAGAAGCATTCGATCAATCATTTGAGACATATATGGGCCAATGGTAGATGCCCACCTTCTGTAATAAGCACCGTCCTTAGAATTGACTTCTTTGTAATACAAATGTTCCGGTTTCATGTGCTCAGATTTTGTTATATATCTTGGAAAATCTTTGTAAGAGCGTCTGTGAGTACATATGAGCTTATTGTTTTTATCGCATATCCTTATTTCTCCAAGTGTGGCCTTAAGGATTGCAGGCTGGTTGTAATAAGTGTACAATACTGAATAATAGTGGTCATCATACAAGAGATGGTAATTATTCGGTACATGTGCGAAGTATTTATAATCACACAGTGTGAAGGTTTCACCGGCAAGTGGCTTCATCTGTGGTTTATCGTATCGAAGAAATGATTCCATCTTTGAGACAGACGTTGCAGTCTTTTTCTCGTTGTTGATGGCCGCTATTTTTTGACGGACATCACGGTTTATGTCCTCGATGCAGTAATAGACCTTTTCTTTGAGTTCTTCCAACAAATGAGTTTCAAGGAACTGAACGTATTTTTCTACGGTCGGTTTTCCTTTTGGCTTGCGTGGCGGCGGAGGAAGAATAACTACGTCATAGAAGTTCTCAAGATCCGCATAGGCACTGTTGATTACGAGCTCGTCCTTTGTATGCTTTGTAATAGCTGTTTTAAGGTTGTCTGGCACAAGGTATTTAGGAACTGCTCCATAGTACTCAAGTGCATGAACTGTACCTGCGATGAAGTTGGGAAGCTTTTCATCTTCAAAGGCTTCCGCAAAGATTAGGTTGCTTACACCGTCAGTTGTAACAAAGAAGTGAACCTTCTTTATTTCGCCTGTTGCTGTGTTTGCAAGTATTTCCGGCTGGTCGCCGATCCAGTCGATGTACACCTTTTCGCCGGGGATGCGTTCAACAACCATGCTGACTGCGTCCGAGCCATAATTCTTCTCTACAAACGTCTTGAAGTGTTTGCAGAACTGGGTGTACTGATAACCTGCAGGACAATCCTGCTTATATTTGAGCCACATGTAGAACAGATTTGCCTTGCTTCCGGGAACTGTAAGCCTTTGGTAAATGGACTCGTAATCAGGCATCAGCTTGACATCCTTGCGGAGAATGTTCTCCTTAGGATAAAAGAGTTCCTCCACCTCGGAAGGTTCCATCTGTTTGAGCGTGTTTAGATCTTTACCGCAGTCTCTGAAACGGCTCATAATCAGAGTCAGCGTGCTGTTGCCGATGCCGTACCGGCTTCTGCAGTCGTTAGTAGATATGCCACGTTCACGCATATCTATAACGCCAATGATAGTAGTGTAGTTTTGCATAAGCGTATGCTCCTTTCTTGTATTTACTACAAGAAGAAATATACCACAGCTACACCGCTATCCGAAATCAATGTACCGGTGAAGCAAAACGCTTAAACCGTTCAAAACGAAAAGGCTACACCGTTGAGCCGAAATTTGCATTAGGGTGTTAGCCTCAAAAAAAGAAGCCGTTTCCGGCTTCCGTAAGCTTTTCTATTCCTGAGTTTTGCTACAGGCTGCCTGGGCAGCCTCGCTCCACGGTGCGATGGCCTCAAGTTCCTCATCTGTCATGTTTTCATTCG
>JAZLGZ010000049.1:0-5920 GCA_045616585.1 Lachnospiraceae bacterium | reverse complement strand
TGACGATTGAGCAGTTTCGTAATGAGAAAACGGCTGTTGATGCTACAAATCATTTGTTTTTAATGAGCTTAAACAGAAACAGAGCATTTTTGACTGCAGTAATGGAGGCAGGATTACTTAAAAAGACTGATGTTGATATGCTTTCACTTGCATATACAACTCCGATATCGGCGCTTATCCAGATTTGTGACCGTCAGCCGGATAAGAAACAATATGTGCTTGAAACGGCCAATAAATATATAGATTATTTCATATCATTGTTTGGAAATGAGGATGCACATAGACTAAGTTAAGATATGAGCAAGGAAACCGTGCGTTTCACGCACGAATGAGGAGGGTGATTGATATGTTTCATTTCGGATTTTCATATATTGGTTTGATATGGCTTTTGATGCTGTTTGTACCTAATATCATTTGGACGAAGAACAAGCCTTTGGGATACGAAGAGTCAGCGAAGAAAGAGAATAAAGCACTTTGGGTATTTGAGAAGATCGGGCAGGCATTGGTTACGGTATTGGTTCTTATTTTCAGTGACTTCAATATTGATTTAAGCTCCCGCTCGGTATCTTCGCTAATAATTCTCGGCATATCGTTTCTTTTGATGGTTTTCTATGAACTGTATTGGATTCGGTATTTCAAAAGCGAAAGGACTATGAAGGATTTCTATTCTTCATTTTTGGGAGTGCCGGTGGCAGGAGCCACATTGCCTGTGCTTGCGTTTTTCGTGTTGGGAATTTACGGTTCAAATTCACTTCTTATGCTTGCGGTGACGATTCTGGGAATCGGTCATATCGGAATTCACCTTCAGGATAGAAACGAAGCGGTCGGAAAGAAAAAGAGAGTACTGCCTGTACGCATTCTCAAGGTTCTTGGGGCTGTGATCGGATGTGCCTTTGTCCTGGCGACTACAGCTTATTTCGGAATCAAGAACTTCAAATTTGTCAAAGCATTTGTAGGCGCTCCCGCTCCTGTTTTTGAGGATTGCTATGTGAATTTGAACGGTCAGAAGCAGTTTATCAGAATGTTGGGAAGAAACGTGGACAATCCTGTAATTATTCTTCTTCATGGCGGGCCCGGCGGTCCTGACGGAATGATGGACTATTCTTATATGGATTATCTCCTTGATGATTATACATATATCACGTGGGACCAGCGTGGATGCGGAAGAACCTATTACAAGAACAAGAACCATGATGCTAACGGTAAAACGGCTACGGTAGAACAGCTCCTCGAAGATATTGATGCGCTGGCAGACTACGCATGTGACCGATTCGGGAAAGAAAGGGTTTCTGTTCTCGGACATTCCTGGGGAACAGTATTAGCTGTAAGATACTCCCTTCTTCATCCTGAGAAAATAGAAAAGACAATCTGTATCGGACAGGTTGCGAATTTCGTTCCGGCAGAAGAACAAGGGTATAAACACGCAAGAAGCGAGGCAATAAAGGCCGGTGATGATGTGACGGCTTTGGATGCCGCTTTTCACGCCTTTCAGGCTGACCCGGGATTCACAATAACAGAACTGCGTTCGCTTACAGCACCCTATAATACCCCCGATGTACCGGAAAGAGCATTTATTCACGGAGCATTTTCTCCGTATCTTGGCATTGATGATATGAGATGGATGTTTATTGACAATTCGAGCTCTGAGAAAATGTATGAACGCTATCCTGCTTTGCTTGAATACTTCTTCCGGGGAGAAGTGGCAAATGATATCAGAATATACGGAACTGATTTTGAAGTGCCGGTTTATTTCATAAGCGGTGAGCAGGATTATACCTGTGCAACGTCTTATGCAAGAAAATATTATGAAGATATAACGGCACCCGATAAGGCATTCTATGAGATCAAGGGATGCGGTCATACTCCGCAGGCTGATAAACCCGAGGAAGTGGCAAATATCATAGCGAAATTGAATCAGTAGATCCGGTCTTGTTATGGAAAGGAAAACAGAACAGTAGATCGTAAGAAATAGATAAGCCGATATTATTCTGAATATGGATGCCGGACTATATTTTTTATTATCGATAAGGCTAAAAAGGCCTATGCTAATAGTGGTGGGACAGTGCTTCACGCACTTCCTGATGCAAAAGAAAATAATGCAGATAAGATATTTGTTGTACTTGGATTGCGCGGTCTTTTTGGATTGTGGTCGATTGTGATATATCATAATCGTAAAAATAAAGAGAATGAATAATTCTAATGATTTACTATCCCGTATAACCGGAATCATATCGATCTAACGGGCAGAACAAGTGGCAGTCAATTGTTATGCTTCTGATTTATAGCGGTATCACCAACTTATGGTGGTACCGTTTCTTTTTTTAAAAAGTTCGATATCCCCGAACTTTTGCATAAAAAGTTCGAGAATCCGTGAACGACATTTGATGGACAAAACCCTAAACTAATCTTGTAGCAAGCGACGAGCAGTTACACAGAACCGGTTTTGGGTGCGACGGCACCGGCATCGAGATGTCTGTAACTCCATTTAGAACAGGAGATTACAGAGATGAACAGAGAAATATTCGGATGGTACATAGGAATGAGCGCAGGAGAAAGAGTGGATTACCTTTACATGAACTTTCAGAACATAACAAGGATCCTTTCGTCACAGCAGGAAGCGTTGGCGATGCGTGTGAATCTTCTTCGCGAGAACAGCATTCACAATAATGAAGAACTGGGTGTTGCGGTGATGTCCAGCAGAAGTAACGGAGGAATCACTGAACGCCAGGCAGAAGACCGGGTTTATACACTTGAGTGTGTCAGAAATTACAGACTTCCCGACAGCGTTCTTATCGGAATCGAGGATACACGGGAAATAAAGGACGGATTTTATGAACTGCTTGTTCTGAGACTTGAGTATGAACTCTTCAAGAACCGTATCGGCAAGCTGAGCGAAGATGACGGATTTATTCTTTCATCATATGTCAGCAGAAAGAAGTCGGTTGAAGAACTTTCGGAGATTCTTGCAATCGAACCTGAATCGGTACGCAAAAAGCTTTACCGTTTAAAGAAGAAGCTGAAGGCATTCATGCTTCCATTGATGCTTAAATATGAAGAACGGTATTTCTAAGGAGGGGACAGACATGTACGCAAGAAAAACAATAAGTAATGTTGAACAGCAGGTAGCGCTCGGCAAAAAGAAGTTTGTCCGCTACGAGGAAGGTGCGATGCTCTATTCGATGGGCATACACAGTTTTGAGGATCTCGCCAAGGATGCCGGCGCAGTATACCATGTCAAGAGAACGGTTCTAGTTAACACTGAGATTATTGATGAGTATCTGGAGAATTTCCGCGACGAATCATTTTCGTAAAAAATATTTACACAATCTCCGTTACACACACGGACGATGACGGACAAGGATAGGAAGAAACACCGAAAAGCCTTTAAAATCAGCACTTGACGGCACAAAACATGTTTACATACAATGTATGTGTAACGTGTTTTTGAAGGCAAAGATGCTGCCAAAAGGCTAAAAAAATCCGGAAGGAAATACGGATGGATGAGGTTGTTTCTTCCTATATTCATAAGGAGGAAAAATATGGCAGCAAGAAAGGATTCCCGCGGGTACGCACTGTACAAGGGGGAATGTCAAAGAAAAGGTGATGGCCGCTATTCATATTCATATACAGATTTCAAAGGAGAGCGGCATTGTGTTTATGCCAAGACACTGGCAGACCTTCGAAAGAAGGAGAAGGTAATAAAGCGTGAGCTGGAGGACGGCATCAACCCGGACGAAGCGGAACGCCTTACACTTAATGACGTGTATTACCGGTTTATGGCACAGAAGTTCAACCTGAAGGAATCGACCTACGTCAATTACAAGTACGGGTACGAACACTTCGTAATGGATACCTTTGGGAAAAAGAAAATCTGCAAAATCAAGTATACCGATATCAAGTGCTTTTATTATTCGCTTCTTTCGGAGCAGAGGATGGCAGCCAACACACTCGAAACCATCAATAATGTAATACGCCCGGCACTGGCAATGGCGGTAAGGGACGGAGTATTAAGAACAAATCCAGCAGACGGAGTCATGCGTGAAATCAAGAAGAGTAATATCTGGGTTAAGCCCAAGCGCCATGCACTTACGATTCCACAGCAGAAAGCATTTCTTGATTATACAAAGAAATCACCCGACTGCAGAGGCTGGCTTCCGATGATGACAGTGTTTCTCGGCACCGGAATGCGTATGGGAGAACTCCTGGGGCTCCGCTGGGAAGACCTCGATTTTGAAAAGAGAACCATAAGCGTAAACCACAGCATGTCAACACATCCCGACCGGTACGGGAAGTGCGCTGCGAAGATTTCGACACCGAAGACCGAAGCCGGTACCCGTACGATTCCGATGGTTGACGAGGTTTACGATGCCTTCCTGGAAGAGTACGAAATCTCAAGGTGTATCGGATTCTCAAACTACTCGGTTGACGGTTATTCGCACTTCGTGTTTGTCGCAGGTTCCGGAGGAGTGTATACACCGACAGCGGTGAACTCGGCCATCAAAAGAATCATTAAGGGCTATAACGACGAAGAGACCATACTTGCGCAAAAGGAAAAGCGCGAACCGGCCCTTCTCCCCGACTTCTCGGCACATCATTTAAGGCACACTTTCTGTACGAGGCTTTGCGAAAATGAGTCGAACCTCAAGGTTATCCAGTCAATCATGGGACATGCGGATATCTCCACGACCATGGATATCTATGCGGAATGTACCGAAGAAAAAAAGATGGAAGTTCTGGGAAATATCAACGGAAAAATCTTTACCTGACTAAAAAATGTGGTAAAATAAGAAGTAACAAAGATGTCATTTTTGCTTTATTAGACGGATTGGGACGTTACGTCTTAAGACCTATATCCGAAGGGTTGCTACAGCGTTGACAACACGGATTTGGATACAGACGGAGCCGGACGGACCGATTTTTAAACGGCCAAATGCATTTGGATGGAGCTCTACGGAGCCTGTCGCAGACAGATGTACCGGGGCTTTTACCAATCCCTACTATGAAGAGTATCGACAAGTAAAAATCCAGTATTTATGCGGCTTCCCAGACACACGGGAGGCCGCTTTTTTTACTATTTACTACAAATTTACTACAATTTCATTTACTTTCTTCTAATATTGGCGATGGAAAACGGCGATTTCGTATTTTTTCTGCACCCTGCGATTTAATGAAAAAGTCCCGGGATTTTTTCATTCCGGGACTTTAAAAAAATATATTATAAACGACTTATAATGCTGTCGACTTTTCTGATTGCATTCTGTACCTGGCTTCTGGCTTCGTTGATACGGTCTTGCATAACCCAGTCGGAAAACAGCCCGTCAAAGAACCAGTCTGCAAATCCCCAGAAGTCTCCCGTAGACAAATCTATGTTGGCATACTCCTGAATATCATCAAGCTCATCGCTGAAAGCCATCAAGTCTGCTTTTGCTTCCTCTATATATTCGGAAGCGTCATCCATTTTAGAATGTTTTGCGAGTGAGGAAATTAATCCACCGCCAAAGATATCGAATATTCCCCAGGTTCTCGCACTGTCCAAAGCGTTTAGTGCATTGGTCAGACTTCTTTTTGCTCTCTTGCCCGCTTCAATTGCTTCGGCGCGTTCTTTATTATAATCCATATATATGTAGTTTCTCCTTTACCATATTAGAATAGCTGATCTTCATCCTTTTCAAAGACAAGGTCATAGGAAGTAATTCGACCATATGCTTCGAGGGTTGTAGGAATAAAGGTTACAAAACGATAACCTTTCTTGGCATATTCATCTATTATCTGTCGGTGCTCATAGCATTTTGCCGTAAACATCTTGGCGTTTTTTACATTAACATATTCGTATTTCTTCATATAGAAATCCTCCAATCTGATGATAATATTGTACCGTACCGTATCACCGGATTACATATATAGAAGAGAAAGATATAAC
>JAZLGZ010000048.1:0-15996 GCA_045616585.1 Lachnospiraceae bacterium | reverse complement strand
TGTGAAGCAAATCCTAATGAGGTCACGAAGAATCAACGTGACCGAATATGAAAGGTAAGGATTTGTGAAGCAAATCCTAATGAGGTCACGAAGAATCAACGTGACCGAATATGAAAGGAGCAGAAAAATGAAAAAGAAATTTGCGTTACTTTTGGTTCTGGCACTGATGATTAATGTGCTTCTCCCTCTGACAAATGCAGAGGCTGCAGTTGCTCTCAATAAGAAGAAGCTTCTTCTTGAGGTTGGCTCCACTATTACACTTAAACTCAACAGTGCAAAAGGCAGCGTTTCGTGGAAGACGGAAAACAAGAACATTGCAACTGTTTCAAAGGGAAAGGTTAAGGCGGTTAAGCCCGGAACAACAAAGATTTTTGCTACCAACGACGGCAAGACTTACACCTGTGTTGTAAATGTTGTTGATTCAAGCAAGGTTTATCCTGATGAATTCAGTGAGAAAGCTGTTGCAAAAAAGATTAAGCTTACTACGAAATACACATGGGAAACCGGAAAATACAGAACCTTTATTCTTGAGTTTAAGAACGGCTCGGATTACAGCATCAATGCCGATGTATCACTTAATTTTGTAGACAAAAGCGGCAATGTGATTGAGGTAAAGACTGCTTCTTTATATTTCTTTGGGGCAGGAGCCAACGAATATTATATTGCGATGGTTGATTCCAAAGCAACGGATGTTGAGGCTACTTATAAGATTAAAGAGAAAGCTACTATTGAGTCTTTAGGCAACAGCATCTATACAGATGTAAGTATCAAGAATGATATCGTAACATTGAATGCTACAAATAACGGTTACGCATGCGCTAATGATGTTGTTGTTTTCGTTGCCTGCTACAAGGACGGAAAAGTATCTGACTATCTCAGATATTATGTTAACTCAACCGAACATGACGGTTCATATTTAAATCCCGGCGAGTCGGTTAAACTTACAAAAACTACCTATAAAGTGGATGATGTTAAAGTAATCGGAGTTACAGGTTATAAGAACAGATAAACAACCTTATAAAATTCAAACAAAAACGGTACATATCAGCTTGATATGCACCGTTTTTGTTTGTTATTTTGCATTTGAACGGGTTGCTTTGCGTCTGTGACGGCTGTTTAATGTTCTACGAAAAGATGCTTTGCCCGGAATCAGTTCTCCGAAGGAGTGGGAGCGTTTAAGCTTCTGTACTCGGTAGGGGAACACTTTTTTATGTTTCTGAATGCGCGGTTGAAGGTTGACAGTGAATTGTAACCGCACTTCATGGCGATATCGGTGGTTGATAAATCGGGGAAAATCAAAAGCTTCTCCGCAAAAGAGATTCGCTTTTGATTGAGGTAATCGCTGTAAGTAAGGCCTGTGAAAGCTTCGAAAAGCTTTGAGAAGTAGCTCTTTGTAAGACCGGTGATTTCGCAGAGCTTCTCAATGGGCAGATTTTCGGTGAAATGATCGTCTATGTGGTTGCATACTCCCATAAACTTATTGACATATTCGTGCTGGCGTGAAGCCGGAAGGTTCGGGAAAGGAGTCATGGTTTCGATATTTGCGCGCCCGAGAGTTGTAAGGAACTTAACCAGCATATAGTAGATGGTTGCGTCGCGGTAAACATTGTCATGGAAGAACTCATACTCGATTTCCTTAAGTACGGTGCTTATGGTCTGACTGATTTCGGGGTAATCCTTCTTTGCAATAAGCTTGAAGGGATGGAGCGAATCAATCAGAGAATTGATACCGGGGAGATTCGAAAGCAGTGAATAGTCAAACAGAAGAATGAGTCGCTCACCTTCCTGAGGTGCCGAAAGAGAGTGCAGTTCTCCGGGCGGAATGACGAAAATATCGCCGGGGTTAATAAGGGTTGTTTCGGCTGAAGTGCCGATGGTAACTTTATATGAATTTACATAGGGCATGATTACCTCGATTGAGGTATGCCAGTGTGTTGCATAATTTTCATCGGTAACGTTGTGGTATACACGAACCCAGCTGAGGGAGGGCATAACATACTGTCTGGCATCGCTTCCCATGAAGGGATTGCCGGGGGCGTTGGTATTAAGAATGTTGAAATTATTCATACTTCGATACGGTACGCATAAAGCGCTCTGCATGCTTGACGGAATCCGGAAACATGCTTCCTTTCTGTGATATTGGAATACGTAAAGTATCCCTCATTACTATGATATAAGCTTTTTCGAACTGTGTCATATCAGATTTTGCTCCGTGCTTTGCGTTTTGTGTTGTTGTTATTCTATCTGTGGAGACTGTACTTTTTGACAGTTTAGGCGCAGCAAAATTTCATATTTTTTAACATTCATAGGCGCAATGTTTTCTTTACAACTAAGGTGGCGTATGTTAGAATAAATCCATATTGGGTTTATATGGCCCAAAATTTTAAGGAGGTTTATTATGGCCAGAGCTAAACAATCAATGGATGGCAATACAGCAGCAGCTCACGTAGCGTATGCGTTTACCGATGTTGCAGCTATCTACCCCATCACACCTTCAAGCCCTATGGCAGACTATGTTGATCAGTGGTCAGCAGCAGGTCAGAAGAACATTTTTGGCAACCAGGTTAAGGTTGTAGAGATGCAGTCAGAAGCAGGTGCAGCAGGAACTGTTCACGGTTCACTTGCAGCAGGTGCTATCACAACTACATTTACCGCATCACAGGGACTTCTCCTTATGATCCCTAACATGTACAAGATTGCAGGTGAGCAGCTTCCCTGCGTATTCGACGTATCAGCACGTACAGTTGCTACTCAGTCACTTAACATTTTCGGTGACCACAGTGACGTATATGCTTGCCGTCAGACAGGTTTTGCTATGTTAGCAGAGACAAATCCTCAGGAAGTTATGGATCTTTCACCCGTTGCTCATTTAGCAGCAATCGAGGGTAAGGTTCCTTTCCTTAACTTCTTCGACGGATTCCGTACATCACACGAAATTCAGAAGATTGAGAAGTGGGATTACAAGGATCTCGCTGAGATGTGCAATATGGACGCTGTTAAGGCATTCAGAGAGCATGCTCTTAATCCCGAGAAGCCCGCTATGCGCGGTTCTCATGAGAATGGTGACGTATTCTTCCAGCATCGTGAGGCTTGTAACTCAGCTTACGAGGCACTTCCTGCAGTAGTAGAGAAGTACATGAAGAAGATTAACAAGAAGCTTGGTACAAAGTATGACCTTTTCAACTACTACGGTGCTCCCGATGCAGATCGCGTAATCGTAGCTATGGGTTCAATCTGTGACGTTGCTGAGGAGGTTATCGATTACCTTACAGCAAAGAAGCAGAAGGTAGGTCTTATCAAGGTTCGCCTTTACAGACCTTGGGTATCAAAGTCATTCCTTAAGGTTCTTCCCAAGACAGTTAAGAAGATTGCAGTTCTTGACCGTACAAAGGAGCCCGGTTCACTCGGTGAGCCCTTATTCCTTGATGTTGCCACAACTCTTCGTGAGGCAGGTCTTAATGATGTTGTTCTTACAGGCGGACGTTACGGCTTAGGATCAAAGGATACTCCCCCTTCATCAGTATTCGCTGTATACAAGGAGCTCAAGAAGGCTAATCCCAAGAAGAGATTCACAATCGGTATCACAGATGATGTTACCAACCTTTCACTTCCCGAGGAGAAGCCCGCACCTATTACTTCAGCACCCGGCACTGTAGAGTGTAAGTTCTGGGGTATCGGTGGAGACGGTACAGTTGGTGCTAACAAGGATTCGACAAAGATTATCGGTGACTACACCAATAAGTATATTCAGGCATACTTCCAGTATGACTCAAAGAAGACAGGCGGTATCACAATTTCTCACTTGAGATTCGGTGACAAGCCTATCAAGAGCCCTTACTACATCAATCAGGCTGACCTTGTTGCATGTCATCAGCAGTCATACATCATCAAGGGTTATAAGATGGTTCAGGATGTTAAGCCCGGCGGAATCTTCCTTATCAACTGCCAGTGGACAGATAAGGAACTTGAGAAGCATCTCAACGCAGAGGCAAAGAAGTATATCGCTGAGAACAACATCAAGGTATATACAATCGACGCTGTTAAGATTGCAGGCGAGATCGGTCTTGGCAAGAGAACATCAACAGTTCTTCAGTCAGCGTTCTTCACACTTGCAAACGTTCTTCCTGCAGCTGAGGCTATTCAGCACATGAAGGAGAAGGTTACAGCTAAGTTTGCCAAGAAGGGCCAGGATGTGGTTGATATGAACCACAAGGCTATCGATGCAGGTAAGGACGCTCTTCATGAGGTTAAGGTTCCCGCATCATGGGCAACAGCTAAGGATACTGCAAAGGCTAAGAAGCTTACAGGACGTGCAGCAACCGTAGAGATGGTAGAGAAGCTTATGAATCCTATCGCTCTTATGGATGGTGACAGCCTTCCTGTTTCAGCATTTGCAGACAGAGCAGATGGTCAGTTCGAACTCGGTGCAGCAGCTTACGAGAAGCGCGGTACCGCAGTTATGGTTCCCGAGTGGGATGCTGAGAAGTGTATCCAGTGTAACAACTGTGCATTCGTTTGTTCACATGCTACCATCCGTCCTTACATGCTTTCAGAGGACGAGGTTAAGAAGGCACCTAAGAACATTAAGCTTGCTGATACCAAGCCTAAGGCTAGCCAGTACAAGTTCACAATGAGCGTATCTCCTCTTGATTGTATGGGATGCGGCGAGTGTGTAACTGTATGTCCTGACAAGGTTAAGGCTATCAAGATGGTTCCTCAGGAATCACAGGCAGATCAGCAGCCCGTATTTGATTACTTAGTAGCTAACGTTGGCCGTAAGGCTGAGGCTCCCGCTGAGAACACCGTTAAGGGTTCACAGTTCAACCAGCCTCTCCTTGAGTTCTCAGGCTCATGTGCAGGTTGTGCTGAGACTTCATATGCTCGTCTTATCACACAGCTCTTCGGTGAGCAGATGTACATCTCTAATGCAACAGGATGTTCATCAATTTGGGGTGGCCCCGCAGCTACATCACCTTTCACTGTTAATAAGGACAGCAAGCAGGGTCCTGCATGGGCTAACTCACTGTTCGAGGACAATGCTGAGCATGGTCTTGGTATGTACATCGGACAGAAGGTTCTTCGTGAGCAGGCTATCGCTAAGTTAAACGAGATCGCAGCTAAGGATGATGCTCCTAAGGCAACTAAGGAAGCTATCGCTAAGTTCCTTGAGACCAAGGACAGCACAAAGGAGAATCCTGCAGCAGCTAAGGCTCTTATTAAGGAACTCGAGAAGAACGCAGCTAAGGGTTGCGAGCTTTGCGCAGCAGTACTTGAGAAGAAGCAGTATCTCAGCAAGAAGTCTGTATGGATCTTCGGTGGTGACGGTTGGGCTTACGATATCGGATTCGGCGGTCTTGACCATGTTCTTGCTTCAGGTGAGAATGTTAACGTTATGGTATTCGATACCGAGATGTACTCTAACACAGGTGGACAGGCTTCTAAGGCTTCGAACATCGGTGAGGTATGTCAGTTCGCAGCAGCAGGTAAGGAAATCGGCAAGAAGTCACTTGCTGAGATCGCTATGAGCTATGGCTACGTATATGTTGCACAGATTGCTCTTGGTGCTAACCCTGCACAGGCTGTTAAGGTTCTCGCTGAGGCTGAGGCTTACAACGGACCTTCACTTATCATCGGTTACGCTCCTTGTGAGCTTCACGGTGTTAAGGGCGGCATGAACCATTGCCAGGATGAGATGAAGGCAGCTGTAGCAGCAGGTTACTGGAACCTCTTCTCATTCAATCCTGCTCTTAAGGCAGAAGGCAAGAATCCTTTCACTCTTACATCTAAGGATGGAGATGGATCATATCAGGCATTCCTTAACAATGAGACACGTTACACCTCACTTAAGGTTAAGTTCCCTGAGAGAGCAACAGCTCTGTTCGCTAAGTCAGAGGAAGCTGCTAAGGCACGTTACGAGCATCTTATGAAGCTTGTAGACCTCTACAAATAATTGAGAATCAACTTTTGTGTTGAATTTAAAGCTCCCGGGTTTCGGACCGGGAGCTTTTTTACGTGAATAGATAGTTGACAAGTTCGAGCAGGATTGAACTTGCTTAATGACGATTAGAATTTGTTAAAATATTACAAAAAAGTAACGAAAATTGAATATGCGCTTCATAAAAGGCAAAGCACACGTGTACACTTGACAAAAATGCAATTTGAAGTGTATAATTTTCTGTAAATATAAAGTTTGTCCATGGTTTTTAAAATGAACGGAGGTTTGTATGACTATTAAACGACTGATGAAGAAAATTGTCCCTGTATTTATGTCATTGGCTTTGTTTGCTGCATGCTTGGGCTCAAATACTGAAGCTTACGCAGCATCAGTAAGTGTATACGGCACTAAACCTTCATCTAAGAAGGTTACATATGATTTGTCTTCTTCGTCTTATTTGCCCAAGACGGTTGTATTTTCGGGCTCTGTTATTACTTCAAAACCTGTAAATACCGAAGAAAATGTAAATTCTATAGGCTGCCCTGATAAGAATTGTCCGTTTTTTAAGGGTAAAGTTTACCACCGAAGCAACGGACTTAAATTTGTGGGTGACGTGTCATCAGTTTCTGCAAAGAATGAAAAAGTAGAATATTATGTGATCGAATCCGGTAAGAAGACTCTTAAGACCAAAACTGTTGCAAAGGAAGCAACTGTTTCTGCCGGCCCGGTTCTTGTTTACGGAGAAAAAGGTTCTGAATTCATTCAGACAGATGTTAAGTGCTCACACGGATTTGTAGGAGAGACATATTACAATACCTTCAATTCTCCTGTAAGAGTCGAGGCACTCGGTGCAGATTATTTTAAGGTTAAGTATGACCTCGCCGGAGGTGTATTACCCGGTGGTGCAAAGAACGAAACCGCATTTTATTTCTCAAATAAGAATTACAGCTATGAATATACTGCTCCTGTTAAGCTCGGAAGTACTTTTGACAGTTGGAAAACTCCTGCAGATGGTTTACTTTGGTCAGTAGGGGATGAATTAGTAATTGCTCAGCTTGATTCTGTCAGCTGGTCTGCTGCAAAGAAGATGGTTGCAAGCGGCACTACTAAGGCAACTGCTGTTTGGAGAGATGCTGAGATTAAAATCACTTTGGATTTCGGATACGACGGTAAAGAAAATGAGATTTTCAGATATAAGGGATCTGATCTTAATGCCGAGATAGACTATACTCCTGAGCGAAAAGGCTATGATTTCAAGGGATGGTATCTCGGTGAGACAAAGATTACGGTATTAAATGATATTCCCAAGGCTGCTTGGAATGATTCCAATGAGTACACCTTAACTGCAAAGTGGGAGAAGGGTGAGGAACCTGCTGCAACACCTGCTCCTGAAGTTACCAAGACACCGGATCAGCCTAAGCGTCCTGATGCTATGCCTGATCCTGCAAAGTATTCAAACCTTGTAGTTGTAGCACCTGATTTTTCGGACAGTGATCCTTTGTTCGATTCACACTCATCTTCAAGCAAGAGTGTAGGAGGATTGGAGTATAAACCTTCCGAGAATGTATTAAAGATTGACGGATACAACGGATCTGCTGTATTTGCAGAGGCTATGGGTTCTTCATTTACTGTTGAGATTTCAGGAACCAATACAATGACACAGTTGTATTCATTATCAGGTGAATACAATGCTTCAGTTACTATTTCAGGAACAGGAACACTTAACTTAACAGGTACCGACAGCAAGGAAGGTCTTTTGGTTCGTGCACAGGGAACGGATACTCAGCTCGTAATTGAAGACGGTGTGAATCTGAATATTGGAGCAGGCAGCGGAAAGAGTGCTGTTAGGGTTGTAGATTCATCAAATCCCGAGCCTATAAAGATTGGTGCGAACGAAGATTTGAATGGCGCCAAGATTGTGGTTGTTGAGACTTCGGGCGAAGACGGTGAGACACTTTATACTGCTGAGATTAAGAGTCAGGATGTAAAGATTACACATAAGAAGCCTGCAGTCAAAGAAGAGACACCCAAGGCAGGAAAGACTTCTGTCAGCAAGCTTGCTTCTTCAAAGGCAAAGAGTCTTACGGTTACTTTAAAGAAGACTGAAGCTGACGGATATCAGATTCGTTATTCATTAAATAAGAACATGTCGAAGTCCAAGACAGCGTCATCGACTTCGAATAAGAAGACAATCAGTAAGCTTAAGTCAGGAAAGAAGTATTATGTTCAGGTGCGTGCGTATGTTCTTGACGAGAACGGAAAGAAGATATACAGTGCCTGGTCAGCAAAGAAGAGCATTAAAGTTAAGTAATACAGTATTGCTGTCAGTATAATAATAAAATGGGAATCCCATCTCGATAGGTTCGGTGTCGGACTTAAGGGATGGGATTTTTAAGAATTTCGATACGATGCGGAGGAACCAAATATGCATAAAACGAATTACATAAATAAGTGTAGCATATGGGTAAATATATTGTGCGCCTTGCTTGTTGTAGCGGGAGTTACAATAGGAGCTGAATCTGCAGTCAAGGCATTTGCTCAAACTTACAATACCATTGAGGAAGCTGTAGAGACCAAGAATGTTGTTTATCTTTATCAGGGTGCTGCTTCCGGTAAAAAAGCAGTTTTCGCAGAACTCAAGTCGGGCGTGAAGTGGGATTTTTCGGTCGATCAGACGAGCTCTGTCAAAAATATTGCCCAAATAAGTTATTCGATTACTGCTGAAACTGAACTTGATATCGATGAGCTTGTTGAAATTCATAACGGAGTAATCACCTTTACGGGAAGTGACAAGGCAATGAAAAAACTTCTCGGCGAGCGAGTAGATATTAAGTATACTCTTCGGGCGAATGATTTAAGTACAAAAGACTATACTTTAGAACTGTGGTTTGTTGAAGATTCTTATGCAATTGACGGGCGGTCCTCACAGCTTATAGGCGAAGGTGAGTCTGAAACCGTTAATCTGTTTACGGGAAGCCGTGAGTTTATCGAAGCAGCGTGGACCAGCAGCAATCCCGAAATTATTTCGGTTGAGGCTGTTAAAAGTGATAAAGGATATTCGGCTGTCATTACCGGAAAGAAGACCGGAACGGCTACAATTACTGCAACTATAAAGACTGATTCAGCATATACTGCGGTTTCACGAGAGTATACTGTTAACTGGAAGCCCGGAAAAGGTGTGCTGAACTTTGAAAAGGTTACGCTGCTTACGGGTGAGAAGGTACAGCTTTTACCATCTGATATACCTGAAAAGAGTAAGGTAACTTATTCATCAAACAAGAAATCTGTTGCATCGGTTGATTCAAAGACCGGTATGATTACGGCAAAGAAAGCCGGAAAGGCTACTGTAACTGCAACCATAAAGGCACCGAAGACCCAATATGCACCTTCATCAACATATAAAATCAAGTGTACGGTTACGGTAAAGAAAGCAGGCAAGGTTACGGACGTTTCAAATGCCAAGGAGCTTGCCGCAGCATTCGGAAACGGAAAAGGCGGAAGTATACGTCTTATAAAGGATATTAAAGATTTTAATACAACCGTTACAGTAAATTCGGGCGAGTACAGATTTGATCTGAACGGCCATTCAATTACAGGGAACGGCTTGGATAAATCCGGATTGATTATGGTTAACGGGGGCACCCTTTATGTACTTGATACAAAGGGAAAGGGTACGATGGCAAACCTCGGAGGGCAGGAGGCTCTCGGCTGTAAAAAGGGTAAGCTGTATGTTTTCGGCGGAGGATATGCGGCCGTAAGTTATTGTGTGTGCATTGAAGGCGGAAATGTAAAACTGTACGGCGGAACCTTTAACGGAATGAGTCGGGCAATCCTTATGCTGGGCGGCAATCTGAGTGTTTACGGAGGGAAATATGTAAATACAGAGGATTATGATTCTGCGCCCTGGTTATATTTTTACGATGCCCTTGATATAAGTGCTGACGCAAAAAGTGCAGTTATTAACGGTGGAACCTTTGAAGGCTGCGGGGCGGTAAGCGTTAATGCTGAGAATGCAAAAGTTGAGATTAATCATGGCTCCTTTATCGCAGATGTTGACGGTGTTTGTGTTAACTCCGGGGAACTGACAATAAACGGAGGCAGCTTCGGCGGAAGCAGTGAAGACAGCTGCAATATTGTTGTTCGCCCGATATGGAGTGATGCAGCTGTGACGATAAACGGAGGATTGTTCGATTGTTCATTGCATAATCTCAGTGCTCAGAACGAATCATATGTTTTTGTAAATGGCGGTATATTTACTCAGGAGGATCTTGGCTGGGATAATCCTGCAGTTAAGATATATGATACTCTCTGCGGAGTAGTACAGATTGCGGCGGGTGTTATTCCTGAAAAAGATATCAATGATGAAACTCCTGCGGGCAGAAAACTGATAGCCACCACATTTACCGATAACGGTACAAAATATAAGCCCGGAATGGTATTAAAGACTCCGGATGATGCTTATTCTGCCTTTAATGATGCTTGTGATAACTTATATAAGCATTTTGAGTTCTATTGCGATAAGGATATCTACAACATAATAAACTACTATGCGGTAGATTACTGGATGGAATATCGCCACGGAAATGTTGATGCGGCATATGACTTTGACAGCACGAAGAAGATGTACGTTGTAACATTTGATATGGACTATGCAACAAACTATGCGCTGGATAAGATTTCGAAGAATCCTGCAGCGGCGAAGAATGCAAGCAAGAAGGTCAATGCATACAGTGATACTATTGATGATATTCTTAAAAGCTGTATAAAGAAGGGAATGTCAGACAAAGAGAAAGTAACGGCAATACACGATTATATGTGCAGGGCATATAAGTATGATTATACTTTCAAGAGCGCTTCATATACTGTGGAAGGTCTCTTAGACAACAAGACCGGCGTATGTCAGGCATACGCATTGCTCTTTAAGACATTGTGCAGAAGAGCGGGAATCGAGTGTGATACAATCGAAGGTTTTGCGGGAGCACCCGGTGAGGAAGGGCTTCATATGTGGAACCGCGTATATATTGACGGTAAGGCTCTTTACTGTGATGTAACCTTCGATGATTCTGCGTCAACTACTCGCTGGCTGTTAAAGGACGAAAAGACATTCTACGGTTACGGATACCATTATTAATGAAAAAAGCAGACCGCATTAAGAGGTCTGCTTTTTAAATGATGTAAAGTAGAAATAAAGTGACATAGACGCTGCTACGGCCCATCCGATCGGCCAGGCTGTCCAGATGCCCAAATAACCCAATGAGGTTTGAGCAAGGATTATTGCAAGGATTACTCGAATCAGAAGGTCGGTAAAGGTTGCAATCATAAATTTTTTCATCATGGTTGCACCGCGCAGCACTCCGTCGGCCGTAAGCTTTGATGCGGCTATGAAGTAGAAAGGAGCAAGTATTCTTAAGAAAAGAACTCCGGAATGAACTGCATCAGCGGAGGGTTCTTTAAGGAAAAGCTTTACCAGCATTTCTGCACCTGCGAAATAAAGGATGCAGAAGGGAATCGAAAGCAGGTACATCAGCTTAAGTCCCGATTTAAAACCTTCGTGAATTCGTTCGTTTTTCTTTGCACCGATATTCTGCGAAGTGAAATTTGATATTCCGTTTCCAATAGTTGTAAATGAGGTCACCACAAGATTGTTCAGCTTAACACCTGCGGAGTATCCGGCCATTACACCGGAGCCGAAGGTATTGATAACCTTCTGGATAATGATATTGCCGAAAGAGATAAAACTTTGCTGAAGCATGCTCGGTACAGTCACAACAATAAAGGAACGGAAGGCCTGTTTACCGAAGAGCTTGAAATGACCTTCGGTTTTCATCTTCCACAGGCGGACGAATATAACCGACAGGGCGAGAATACAGCTTATTCCCTGGCAGATAAAGGTTGCCCAGGCTACTCCGGCAACTTTCATATCGAGGTTTTTTACGAATATGATATCCATAGCCACATTTCCCGTGGACGAGGCTGCCAAGAAGAGGAAAGGAGTTTTTGAATCCCCCAGGGCAGAGAATATACCTGTGGAAATATTGTAAAAGAATACAAAGGGAAGTCCCCAAATGTAAATGTCAAGGTAGAGCTTTGAATCGTTCAACAGGTGCTGCGGTGTACTGATGGCAACAAGCAGCGGCTCTGAGAACAGAATACCGCCGAGCATCAGGAAAGCACATACAACTGCACTGGATATCATTGATGTAGATACTGCTGTTTTCATGCCTCGATAATCACCGGCTCCGAAATATCTGGATGTGATTACCGAACAGCCAATGTTGCAGCCAAACGCTATCGCAATAAAAATAAGTGTAATTTCATAGCTGTTGCCGACAGCTGCAAGAGCTTCCTCACCGATATATTTTCCCGCTATAAGCGAATCGGCAATATTATACATCTGCTGGAAGATAACACTTCCGAAAAGAGGCAGACAAAAGGCCCATAGGACTTTTTGAGGATTGCCGGTTGTCAGATCTTTATTCATTAAAACGCCTCCGATACTCGCGTTATTATCCTAAAGCATTTTACTCATTTCACGAGCCTGCGTCAATGAAAAAAACGGCATTTTGGTTTACTATGATTAGCGGTGCTTTTTAAATGATTAGACGCCGGAATGGATATTGTGATAATCTTTTTTATGGCATCATAAGAATCTGTGCAGGGAAGGCAACCAATCGTAATGCAGCGTATTTGAGAAACGGTATGGCTGCTATATATGTTGGTGCCAATATTATGAAAGGGGTTTGCGGCCGCTGTGTGACGGCTGCAGGTAAAGATAAACGATTATGGATTTTGGCGGAATGTTGAAAATGAAAAAGGCTTGGGATAATTTCACAGCTGCTCATCCGAGATTTCCGGGATTTTTATCTGCCGTAAAGAGCAGAGGAATTCTTGAAGGAGATGTTGTTGAGATTTCGATTACCGGAACCGACGGAAAAACCATTGCCACAAATATACGGGTTACGGCAGGCGATTTGGAACTCTTTGAGACACTTAAAGGAATGAGTCCGAACTAGTTTTGACTGTGATAAAACATTGACGGGACAAAACCTTGACAAGATAAAACATTTGCAAGATTAATACTGTGTGAAATAATAATAGTGACAGCACAGTGAACTGTCAAAAGAATGATTATTGGGATATACATAGGGCACAGCCCGGAATTGGAGGAGAATATGACAAAAGAAGCATTATTTATCGGCGGTACAGGAGCGATCAGTATGGCAATTACCGAACTTCTTGCGAAGAACAGTGACTGGCATCTGACCGTCATCAACAGAGGAAATCGTCATGCGGAATTGCCTGCAGGTGTTGACGAGCTTCATATTGCGGATATCAACAACGAGGAAGATGCAAAGCGCGTAATCGGCGACAGAAAGTTTGACTGTGTGTGTGATTTCATCGGCTTTGTTCCCGCACAGCTTGAAAGAGATTTCAGACTTTTTAACGGAATCACAAAGCAGTTTATGTACATCAGTTCTGCATCGGCTTACAACAAGCAGCCTTCGGATTATGTTATTACAGAGGGAACTTCTCTTGCGAACCCTTACTGGGAGTATTCACGCAACAAGATTGCCTGCGAAGAGTATCTCATGAAGATGTACCGTGAGAACGGTTTCCCCGTGACTATTATCAGACCCAGCCATACCTATGACAAGCGTTCGGTGCCGCTCGGTGTTCACGGCAACAAAGGAAGCTATTCGGTAATCAAGAGAATGCTTGAGGGTAAGCCTGTTATTATTCACGGAGACGGAACCAGCCTCTGGCATATGACCTTCAATGAGGATTTTGCGAAGGGCTTTACAGGACTTATGGCCAATCCTCATGCAGTCGGAGAGGTGTTCCAGATTACAAATGATGAGACACTTACCTGGAACCAGATTTACAAGACTGTTGCAAAGGCACTCGGTGTTGAACTGAAGCCTTATTATGTAGCTTCACAGTTTCTTGCCGATGCTTCGGACTATGACTTTACCGGAAGCCTTATCGGTGATAAATCAAATTCTGTTGTTTTCGATAATTCAAAACTCAAGCGTGCGGTACCCGGACTTGCAATGAATATTCGCTTTGAGGAAGGCATCAAGCGTACCGTTGAGTATGTTCTTTCGCATCCTGAGTGTCAGCAGGAGGATCCCGAGTTTGACGAGTGGTGTGATAAAGTAATCGAAGCACTTGAGACTGCAAAGAATGGAATCAAAAAGTAATGCTTATTAAATATGTGCTGATTTTTTTCTCGGCATGCATAATACTGACACCTGTTTATCTTTTGATTCGGAGACCCTGGAGATTTACCGGCAGGACGGCGCATAAAAGGGAATGGCTCCTGGGACTGTTTTTTGTTTTTATGGCCGGAATGTTTTACATGACCTTCCGCGGTATCTATTCGATACCTTCCGATATGATTGAGAGTGCAAGACAAAGACTTGCTACAGGACGTGACATCAGCCTCAAGCCTTTTCACAATCTGAGGCTGATGTATCTTTATGATGACCGTGAACATTTTATAATGAATGTGCTGGGAAACACTTTGATGTTTATGCCCTGGGGATTTATGAGACCGCTTTTATGGAAGAGGGAGCAAAAGCCTTTCTTTATAATAGCGGGGGCTTTTGGCATAACGGTCTTTATTGAGTTTGTACAGCTTTTCATTTCAAGAACGGTTGATATAGACGATATTATTCTGAATTTTATCGGAGGTCTTGCCGGAGCGGCATGCTATTTTGCACTTGCGAAGGCGGCACCCGGTATTAAAAAGTTGTCAAAGTAAGTATTTTATTATCAGGATGATATACAAGGAGAGTATGATTATGAAAAACAAACTAATGCTGTTGATTGCTCTGGTTGTTGCGGCAGCAGTATTGAACATCGGGTGTTCAAAGAAAGAAGACGATTCTGCCGTACCGGGTGAGTCCGGTAAACAAGAGATTGTGGTCGATCAGACTTCGGCATCAGGAGAAGCTGCGAAAGAGGTTGAGCTTTCACAGGACAGCGATGTGACGCCCGAACCCACCGAGGTTCCTGAACCTACGGCGACTCCTGAACCCACAGCTACCCCTGTTCCTGAAGATGATACCTGGTACGAGGATATGCTTGAAGCTTCTCTTTTTTCGACGGGCAACAATGCAAGATTAAAGAATACCATAGAAAAGGCAAGGAACGGAGAAGATGTATATATTGCAGCCATCGGCGGTTCGGTTACCGAAGGTGCAGGTCCTTCTTCTTACAGCAAAGGTTATGCTTATCTGTTTGAACAGTCCTTTAAGGAAGAGTTTGCACCCGGTGACGGCAGCAACGTTCATTTTGTAAATGCAGGATTATCAGGGACACCTTCATCCGTAGGTATTATGAGATACCGTCAGGATATAAGGGGCTTATTGGGTGCGGATCCCGATTTGCTGATTATCGAGTTCTCGGTAAACGACTGGCAGGAGTGTACCGGAGGACGTGCTTACGAAAGCATGATTCGTCAGGCACTTAAGGATAATGACGACTGCGCGGTTGTTCTGCTTTTTGCGGTATTTAAAAATAAATGGAACTTACAGGATCTTTATGTACCGGCCGGAAAGCATTATGAACTTCCCATGGTCAGCATAAAGGATGCAATCGTTAAACCCTTTAAACTTGGAAAGATTGATGATGTTTTATTCTTCGCCGATGAGTATCACCCCACCTCTTACGGTCACAGAATCATGAGAGACTGCCTGATGCATCTTTTAAAGACTGTTGATGCCGAAGAAGCGGATGCTAAAAATGAAATTCCGGAAACAAGCAAAAAGATGCTGGATTTTATGGAAAATACATTAATATCAGCAGATACCGAAGGCGTTAAGCTCAGTCTCGGAGGATTCTGCGAAACCGATACTGCCGTACAGTATCTTAACTTTGCTTCGAGAGGCGGTTTCCCGAATAACTTTGCTCATACGGAAAACTCGGGAGACGGTAAGCTTACATTAAAGCTTACCTGCAAGAATCTGCTGCTTAATTATAAGACAGCCAACAATTCAAAATTCGGAACCGCAGAGTTTTATGTGGACGGGGAACTTGTTGCGGCCTATAACGGCAAT
>JAZLGZ010000047.1:0-3024 GCA_045616585.1 Lachnospiraceae bacterium | reverse complement strand
TATGTACAGACTCAGTCAGGAAAAGCAGACATGGTCCGATTATGGCGAAGTGCGTTCGATTTACGGATCGAAAACTTTGGTTGTCGGCATGGGAGATATCGGAAGTGAATTCGCTAAGCGAATGAATGCACTTGGAAGTTCGGTTACAGGTATCAAAAGAAATGTTGGCGAAAAACCGGAGTATGTTGAAAAAATATGTACAATGGATAGCTTGTATGAGTGTCTGGAGGAAGCGGATATAGTTGCATCGTGTTTACCGGGTTCTCCTGAAACATGTAAATTGTTCAACGCCGAGGCTTTCTCTCATATGAAGCGCGGAGCATATTTTTTGAATGTCGGACGAGGGATTTCGGTGGATTCGGATGCTCTTTGTGAGGCACTTGAAAAGGGACAGCTTGCCGGAGCGGGCCTTGATGTTACGGACCCGGAGCCTTTACCGAAGGATCATAAGCTATGGTCTGCACCGGGAATTATTATTACGCCGCATATTTCGGGCGGATATCATCTGAAAGAAACACATAACAGGATTATTAAGATAGCAATACGGAATATGCTTCAATATTTGTAAAGTATTGGGGACTCGCAGTTGGGGTAGGCAACAAACAGTGTTGATAAAGATTATATTTATATTTTGAAAGGGGATTAATATGAAGGTAGCGGTAGTATGGTCAAGTCCGAATGTCGATGGCTTGACTGCAGCAGCAAAGGACAGTCTGATTAAGGGACTTGTAAATTCAGGTGCGGAGGTTAGTGAGATTCATCTGAATAAAAAGAAAATCGAGCATTGCAGAGCCTGCGGAAACGGGTGGGGAACCTGCAATAAGTCAGGCGAATGTGTTTTGAAGGACGATTATGCAGATATTTATAAGGAACTTTGCGAAGCGGATGGAATTGCATTTGTTTCTGCTGTTTACTGGTCAGATATGACTGAAACCCTGAAGGCATTTGTTGACAGACTCAGAAGAATGGAAGCGACAAAGAATCATTTTCTGGCTGACAAGAGATGTATGCTGGTTGCCTGTGCAGGCGGAACGGGAAGGGGAACGCTTGAGTGTCTGCAGCACATGGAAATGGCGCTGACCCATATGGGAATGCGCGCATATGACCGTATTCCGGTTGTGAGATTCAACAAGGATTACATGATACCTGCCCTGGAAAAAGCGGGAGAGGTTTACAGTGATTGCCTGAAGAACGGATTTAATATGTACTATTAATCTGTTGATATAACAGAAAATGTAGGGAAGCTGTTTTTTTGAACAAAGAATACCTAAATGTTGGGAAGCCGTATTTTTGAACAAAGAATACCTAAATGTAGGGAAGCTGTATTTTTGAACAAAGAATACTTGATTATAAGGGAGGGAGACAAATGAAAAAACGTTTTTTTGCAATGTTGCTGGTCGTTGTCATGCTGGTTTCCGTGCTGGGGGCCTGCTCGAAAAAGGACGAGAATCCTGAGCCGATAAAGGATCCTTTTGCGGATGAACTGCTGGGTGAGAACGATGCTGCAGCATCTTCAAAAGATGCTGCGGGAAAGGATAGTAATAGTTCGAAGGACTCTGTTTTGTATGATGATAATTCTGCTGAGTACATTAACAAGGAGAACGAGAATGATCATTATGTAGGTTTTCCTGCGGAGGCAGGCAACTCGGTTCTTTTTGAACGTGCAGTTGAGATGCCGGATGCTGCTTATATGCCCGATGCAGAGGAACTTAAGGGAGAAGTTTACTATGTTGAGGGTACAGTGGTAAAAATGCTGGATGTGAAGGATTTCACAAAAGAACTTGCGGAAATGGAACTCGAAGATGTTCCGGAGGATCTTCTGAAGGAGCTTGAAGAGAATATCAAAGTGTTTTCGCTTGAGAGCAGGTTGGGCCCGGTAGTAGTTGTTGACGCACTGCCTTACTTTGTAAAAACTCTGAATGATTTTTATAAGGATGACCTTTATTCACTTAAATCTCTGAAGGTACGATTTGATAATCTGAAGTTGTTTTCAACCTTCCCCGAGGTAGGTGAGAAGGCGCGAATTTATTGCAATTATGCTGATTATTCCGAAAAGCTTGATTGCCCGATGGTGTCATATGGTCTTTCAATGTTGGTTTATCAGAATCTCTTCCAGCCGAGTTATTCACGTTATCGCAGCGAACAGACAAAGAAGTGTAAGTATAAAAACCTGATTGATTTTGAGATTCCGAAGGCTTGGAGTGAGGTGCTCGAGGCCGGCGATGTTGCATATTATTACTTCGCAGACGGAAGTGTTGCATTCGATTATCTGCAGGATCCGGATGAAGAGGCGGATATCGAAGAATTGGTAGAGAACATGAAGGAATATTATTTTGCTTATGATTTCTACGATTTTGACAATACCGATGAGAACGGTGAGCCTACATTCAACAGCGAAGCATATGATATGATGCTTGAGTCCTGTATAAAGAGCGAGGAGTATACCACACTGTACGATACCGGAAAAGAATGCTATCGTTTGTCAATTGCAATTCCGTACAGCGAGAATGTCGAGGATATGTACATAGTTGCTTTCCGCCACAAACATATGCTTGTACTTGTGACTTACCGTAATTTTTCGCCTAACAGCGACGACAGCGAACTGTTTTTCGAGGATTTTGAGAATATCCTTAAGTCAATAAGTCCCCGCTCCATGTGACATTGGGGACGTAGCATTAAAAATGACCTTGACGGTGAATATAGCTCACTGTCAAGGTCGTTTTCTGTTTTTGAAACGTCCCCAATGTCACAGCAGGGCGAGAGCCTGAGCAAGGTCGGCGATGATATCGTCGGGGTTCTCGAGACCTACGGAGAAGCGGATGAGGTCGGGAGCTACACCGGCAGCAAGGAGCTGTTCATCGGACATCTGGCGATGGGTGTGGCTTGCGGGATGGAGAAGACCTGTTTTTGCATCGGCAACATGTGTGTCAATGAAGGTCAGCTTCAGCGAATCCATGAACTTAATAGCAACGTCACGACCGCCCTTAACAGCGAATGCGATTACGCCGCAGGTGCCGTTGGGGC
>JAZLGZ010000046.1:0-22431 GCA_045616585.1 Lachnospiraceae bacterium | reverse complement strand
ATTGGCGGTTCGATCGCTTTGCTGGCAAGCTGGATACTTATTGGGGGCAGAAAAAAAGATGTCAGAATGATATATGAAGCAGGCGAAGAATTACCGGAGTAAGGACAAGGATTATGCCGGAAAGAATCAAAAGCAGCAGGCAAATCCGACAAAACTCGCCCAAAAAGCCTGATAATGCGTAATACTTTGCAGCAAACATCTCCTAGAAGCCAAAAAACAAAGAAATCCATAGAAGCAAGCATATTTCTTTGTAACAACCCAGCACTAAGAACTCAAAACACAAAGAAATCCATAGAAGCAAACATATTTCTTTGTAGCAACCCATCCCCAACAAGCAAAAACACAAGGATTACTCAAAAAAGAAAAATTTCTTTGTGGCCAGCCTCAACCAAGAAGCCAAACTACAAAGAAATTTCACAAATCCGCCTATTGCTGTGTCCAATAGTTCGTTCCCATCGCAGGCAAACTGCCATAGTTCAAATAATCAGCCAGGAAAGGATTAATTCTTCCGAGATACTTCTTAACTTTTTTATTCTTGTTGTTAAGTTCAAGTACTCTCGCTGCACAACCGATGTTGCCCCGCAAATCGCAGTCCGTTCCTTTGCTCATTACTTCACTTTCCCAACGTGCCAAAGCTCTCATCTGCACCTGATCGATTAAAAAATAAATAATGATTACCAGTCCCAAAAAAGCATACGCCAATGTACTCTCCTGCACATCAGTAAAGTTATATCGCTCAGATGCCGCAAAGGCTAAATACATATAGGCAAGATATAACCCGATTCCGGTGAGAATTCTGGCCACTCGGAACTTTTTATAAGAAGTCATGGGAAGATTCTCATATCCTCCCGAGTAGCCCTTAAGTATAAACATCTCATAGGGAGTAAGCCGGTCCTCCTTCTCAAGCTCACAGATTCCGTCATAGCATACAACGGATTCAAAAATAGTTTTTCCGGTAAATACCGCAACTATATCATCACCGGGTTTTGCCAGTTTCCACAGAGCAGAATTTCTTGAACCTCCCCTCAGTGAGAAAGATTCGTCCTGATTAAGTTTGAATTCCACGGCGGTTCCGAGATACTCACCTTCATCATTTGATATATCATGGCTGGCGAGGAATTTGCCTTTTACAAAGCGGTATCTCTCGGGATGATCTCCCATTGCATATTTGTGCTGTTTCAGGTGCTTGAAAAACTGTACGGCTGAAATGATAGTCCACAGAATAGCAAGCATGGCTATCGGCTCAAAAACAAGCACGGAGAAAATCAGTACACCTATACATAAAGCAAGCTGTAAAAAGCTTTTAAAAACATCGGTTTTATCCTGTTCGCGCCCATATAGCTGAATGCGTTCCTCAAGTACAGCCTCCCTAGTAAGTGTCATTCGGTAACTCCCTTCACTACAACGAACTCATAGTCATCTTCTGCAGCATGCTTGATTTCGTCTGCGCCGTACACGACATCAAAATCTTCTATTCTCATGCTCACACCGGCATCGATTTCGCGGATTTTCCCGTTATCCTCGAGGTTGCCTGCCTTCAGTCCCGCAAGTCTTGCGGGAGACATAAGGATTCTTGTCTCGGGCTTTTCTCCTCGAGCCACAGCTGCTTCATATCTCTGCTTCTCCGAAAGAATAACCTCCGCAAGAAGCTCAGGCTTTGTAAAAGTTGAGTCGAGAATCAGGTTATAGTTTGAAATCTTAAAATACTCGATTCCGTAAATATCCTTATAACGCTTGTCCTCGGTGGATGCACGTTCAATAAGCTTAGCCTTTGCATCGTCCTGTGTTTTGTAAGCTTCGGTATCTCCGCGGTCATCGTTGAATACACGTCTTGCAGCCTCATCGATGTTTACGGAAAGGAATACTTTAAATGTATCTACCGCAAAATACCATGCAAGTCTCGAATCAAAGAACAGATCGTCCTTTCTTTCGATCGAAACCTGACGAACACGGTCATCGAGCTGCTTGTCAAAGGAATTGTCCTTCTCCATAAGCTTGTTCATCTCAAGTACGCTGATGCCTCGCTCCGCAGCAAATTCTCTGATAATTTTTCCCGTAGAGTAGATTTCATAGCCGTATTTTTCGGACATAAGCCTGCTGATGGTCGACTTTCCGCTTCCGAGGTTTCCTGTAAGTGTAATATGCATGATATTCTCCTATCCTATTCATAATTCTATGTTTGCTGATGCGCCGTTTTCTGCGCATTTCACACTGTTTTTATTATATTCCCGGGGCATTGTTATTTCAATACGCTACGCGGACAGGTACCTCGGAATTATCTTCATTTTTTTGGCAATAACCACAAAATTGACACATTGTGGATTACAATTGAATATGAATAAAACAACGGAGTCTAATGCTATGGTTTACACGCTTACTTTTAATCCCTCTCTTGATTATGTTATGGAGATGAACGGTCTTCGCCCCGGAGCCATGAACAGGGCCACCCGTACCGAGATTTATCCCGGAGGAAAGGGCATCAATGTATCGGTTGTGCTTAATACTCTCGGAACCGAAAGCATAATGCTCGGCTTTGTTGCCGGATTTACAGGAGATGAAATAGAAAGCAGCCTCAAAAAAGCAGGCTGCCGTACAGATTTTATTCATTTAAAATCAGGTCTTTCAAGAATTAATGTAAAGCTTTGTTCTCCTGAGTCTACAGAGCTCAATGCTCCCGGCCCCTTTATCGGAAAGGACGACCTGCTTTGCCTCTATAATCAGCTCAATGCCCTGAATGAGGGTGATGTACTCGTTCTTGCCGGAGCAATCCCTGCAGGACTCCCTCACTTTACCTATCAGTATATTCTCGATTATTTAAAAGAAAAGAATATTACTACAGTTGTAGACGCAACCGGTGAAGCTCTGCTTTCAACGTTAAATTACAGACCTTTTCTTATAAAGCCGAACCGACAGGAACTCGAAGAGCTTTTCAGTACCAAGCTGCTTCTTCGCGCGGATGTCGAAAAATATGCTCGCAAGCTTCAGGACATGGGTGCAAGAAATGTACTTATTTCGCTTGACCATGAGGGCGCTGTTCTTCTGACAGAAGATAAAGAGCTTATTTCGCACGATGCTCCGAGCGGCCGGGTAGTAAACCCTGTGGGTGCCGGAGATTCCATGCTCGCCGGATTTATCAGCGGTTGGCTTGAAACAGGAAGCTATGAGAACGCACTTAAGACGGGACTTGCCTCAGGCAGCGCTTCAGCCTTCTCCGTTGGTCTTCCCACCAAAGAAGACATCCTGGCACTCAGGAGATTCTTATAATTTCATCGCAAAGATATTCGGCCTCATCGGGATCGTGTGTTATCAGGATCAGCTTTGAGGCCCCTATTTTATCATCCACATAATCCATAACTTCTTTTTTCAGTTTCTCATCAAGTCCTTTGAAGGGCTCGTCAAGGATAACGGTGTCAGTCTCTGCCATCATTGCACGAACTATTGCTACCCTGCGCTTCATTCCGCCGCTGAACTGTGAAAGCGGCTTTTTAAGTTCCTCAGGATCTTCTGTTCCGATACCTACACATTTAAATTCTTCTCTGATTGCGCCGTAATCTATTTCACGATTGAAAACAAGTCTGATATTCTCTATCGCATTCAGGTGCTCAATCAGCCTATCCTCCTGAAATACACATGAAAATCGCTCACCCGAAGGAATAATAATCTCTCCCGAATCAGGTTCGCAAAGTCCCATTATCATATTAATGAGGGTGGTCTTTCCCGCTCCCGAGGCTCCCATCACTGCCACCGAACAGCCTCCTGCGAAAGTATGGCTGAAATCCTTTATAACCTCATTTGCGCCGAAGCTTTTTTTAACATTTTTTAAAACTATATCGCTCATGATTTACCCCGCTTGTACCTTACCGCATCTGTTCCTCATTCGGTCATTCACACTCAGATAACTTCAGTTCTTACTCCGGTCCACACCGCTGACTGCGTATAAAAGCTCCATCACCAGCTTTTCGAACAGCACGCTGATAACCACAATTACCACAGTCCAGGCAAACAGTTCGTCCGTCGACAGGTAAAGCTTCGAATCGTAAAGCTTGCTTCCGATAGTGTTGGGAGACAGCGAAATAACCTCCGCCGCAATTCCCGATTTCCAGCAAAATCCCAGGCCAACCTTTACCGCAGATACAAAATGCGGTGCAATCGCCGGTATATAAATATGTTTTATTCTTTTGATGCTGCCGATTCTGAAAACCTTCGCCATTTCAAGAAGCCCCGAATCGACATTCCTGATTCCCGATACTACATTGACATATATAACCGGCAAAACCATCAGGAAGGATATCACAAAGGGCAGTCTTTTCGAACTGATCCACAACAGTATAAGAATAATAAACGAAGCAACAGGAACCGCTTTAATCAGCCTCATCAAAGGCGATACAAGTATTTCGAAGGGCTTGCATACGCTGGAGGCAACGGCAAGAAGAGTACCTGCCAGTACTGCTGCCGCGAAGCCCAGAACAATATGCAAAAACGAATTCAGCACCGTCTTCCAAAAGGGCTTTGTAGCAATCATCCCGCCAAGGGCCTTCACCACATCCGCCGGTCCCGGAAGAATAATACGGCTCTTAACCACCATACTCAGAAGCTGCCATACCAGCAGCCAGAATACCGTGGCTATTGCAATATATATAACTTTTTGGGGGTTCGGATTATTTGCTCTGCTCTTCTTCACGTTTTCCTTCTTTATTCCTCATTGGATACTATATTTTTTTGATCCTATCGTTTATCTGCTGCTGATACCATCTGCAAACGGTCATCATTCTACACTTATAGAATCCCAGACCTTATAGTTCAGTTTAATAACTATTTCCGACTCCCAGGTCGCATATTCCCTTTCAAACAGTTCAGTCTGTTTTTCTTCGATTTTTCTGACCCTTGCGGCATCCGTCATCACCTGATTGGTCCTTTCGACACAATCGAGTACAAAAAGCGCATCGTCAGTCTCGTACACGCCGATAATCTCATCCTGGCGAAGATTAAAAGCTATATCAGGAATTTGTCCGGGAAGCTTCTCAACAAGTTCACTGTAGTCCGCAACCAGTTCGGTTACATTATATTTCTCGTTTCCGGTCTCCGACAGTCTCGTAATCGACGGATCCGACGCGGCGCTGTCGGCAAAGCTTTGAAGGTCGGCACGAATCCGGGCAAGTTCTTCATCGGTATAGTCGACAAACTCTCCGTCTTCGTTTTCATAGCTTTTATTCACCATGCAGTATTCCAGTACCATATGCCGCACTTCACTGTCCGGGATGTTGGTGTCCATATTGAGAGTCAGATTCTCGTAAACCTTCATTGCAAGAATATTGTCTGCATATATTCCCTTAACAATCTCAGGTGTTATGCAATATTTTCGCATCTGGTCCGGGGTAAGCTTATTCAAAAACTCGTCGGTCTGGATATTGATATCCATCTGATCGTCTTCATTTAGTGAAACACCGAGTCTGTCAGCCTGAAGACATACGATTTTAATGTAGATAATATGATTCTTGACTTCTTCACGAAGAGCCTCTGCCATAGTACGGCCTTCGTTATCCACTACATATTTCCAAATATCTTTTCCGTACATACTCTCAGCCTCGGAAATCTTGGGCAGCGCATACAGATACCATTCGGTGCGGCTGACTCTGCTGTCCGCAACCGTAAATACGGTATCATCCTGAAAATCAACCGTCAGCTGCGCCATTCCGGTGGTGCCTTCATCGTCTTCGGCGATTTCCTTAAGTCCGCAGCCCGGCAAGAGCATTATGACCAAAAGCATTATCACCGAAACGGCAAAAGCACGTCTCTTTTCGGTGGTTTTTCCAAATACTGTCATTTTTCTTCTTCCTGTCTGATTACTATTTCCGCGAGTGCATCGGCGAGCTCGTTGAGCCCCGCAAAAACCTCTGCAGTCGAAGGTGTGCTGTTCTTTTTATGACTCTTGTCCTCGAGTGTATACTCAAGCCTCGGAACCTTTCCGGGCACCAGTTTCAGCCGGTCTTTAAAGCGTTCCATAAGCTTAGGGAACTTAGCCACATCAAGCTCTGCCCTGTCATAAAGATTGAGCCTTACATTATATTTTTTCTGAATAATTCCGGTTACATATACATCATGCATCCTGCTCTTTAAGACCGCAATCTTCAGCAAATTGTTTACCGCAACAGGAATATCGCCGTATCTGTCGGTGAGTTCCTCCTGCATGTCCATCAGCATGTCTTCGGTACTTACATTTGCGATTCGCTTATAAGTATCAAGCTTCTGAAGTTCATTTTTAATATACTCCGAAGGAATATATGCATCCATATCCATGTCAATCGTGGTATCCCAGGTTTTCACATCGGTTTCACCGTTCTTGATGGCGGTCACAGCCTCGTTCAAAAGCTTGCAGTAAAGGTCGTATCCTACCGCCGACATATGTCCGGACTGGCTGGCTCCGAGGATATTGCCGGCACCTCTGATTTCGAGATCGCGCATAGCGATTTTAAATCCGCTTCCAAGCTCCGTAAATTCTCTGATCGCACCCAGGCGCTTCTCGGCGATTTCGGGAAGTATCTTTCCGCCTCTGTACATCAAAAATGCATATGCAGTTCTGCTCGAACGGCCTACTCGTCCTCTGAGCTGATAAAGCTGTGAAAGACCGAGCCTGTCGGCATCGTCGATAATGATGGTGTTTACATTCGAAATATCAAGACCGGTTTCAATAATAGTCGTCGACACAAGCACGTCTATGTCTCCGTTTATAAAGCTGAGCATGATTCTTTCAAGCTCGTGCTCGCTCATCTGTCCGTGTGCATATACAATATTTGCATCAGGGATAAGCCTCTCCAGCCTTGAAGTCATCTCCGAAATACCGTTTACACGGTTAAATACATAATAAACCTGTCCGCCGCGCGCAAGCTCTCTTCCGATGGCTTCCCTGATAATTTCATCGTTGTGCTCCATAACGAAAGTCTGTATGGGCTGCCTGTCAACCGGGGGCTCGTCGAGAACACTCATATCGCGAATTCCCACCAGACTCATATGTAAAGTTCTGGGGATGGGTGTGGCGGTAAGCGTAAGCACATCCACATCGTTTTTGACCTGCTTGATTTTCTCTTTATGAGTTACGCCGAAACGCTGCTCCTCATCCACAATAAGGAGCCCCAAATTTTTAAACACAACGTCCTTCGATAAAAGTCTGTGAGTGCCTATAACTATGTCCAGTTCTCCTGCTTTCAGCTTCTCCAGAGTCTTCTTCTGTTCCGCGGCGGTTCTGAATCTGGACATCATTTCGATTCGAACCGGGAAAGCTGCCATTCGCTGCACGAAATTGCTGAAATGCTGCTGTGCAAGTATGGTCGTCGGTACCAGAAAAGCTACCTGCTTGCCGTCCATGACCGCCTTGAAGGCTGCACGAAGAGCAATCTCGGTTTTGCCGTAGCCGACGTCTCCGCATATAAGTCTGTCCATAATCTTGGAAGACTCCATATCCCTCTTGGTTTCTTCTATTGCCTTTAACTGGTCTCCTGTTTCCTCAAAGGGGAAGGCCTCCTCGAATTCCTTCTGCCAAACCGTGTCTTTTCCGAAGCTGAAGCCCTGCTTTGACTGTCTGACGGCATACAGTTTTACAAGCCCCTCCGCAATATCCTTTACGGCACCGCGAACCTTCGTCGTTGTATTCTTCCATTCCGGTGAATCGAGTCTGTTAAGCTTCGGATGCTTGCCTTCGGGACCCGAATATTTCTGGACAGCATCCATTGCAGTCGCAAGAACGTAAAGCGTTCCTCCGCCCGCATATTCAATCTTTATGTAATCCTTCACCACGCGTTCGACTTCGATTTTTTCGATTCCGCGGTAAATGCCGACTCCGTAGCTTTCGTGAACAACATAATCACCGCTCTCCAGCTTGGTAAAATCAGGAATCTTCGTTCCTTCATAGAGCTTGGCTCTTTTAACTTTCTTCTTCTGTTTTCCGAATATATCACTCTCGCTGACAACCGCAAACTTGAGCATCTGATACTCAAAACCTCGCGAAATTGTTCCTGAAGAAACTTTTATTTCACCGGGCTGAACAAGTCTGTCATCATTCTCGGAACAAAACGCATTGAGTTCGTATTCGCGCAAATCATTGGCCAGTCTTTGTGCCCTTGACCTTGATGCAGTCAAAAGAATTACTCTGTACCCGTTCTTCTTCCAGGATGTCAGTTCTTTTACGAGGACCTCAAAGTCACTGTTAAACGAACTGATAGGGCGTGCCGATATAGCCAGGTTCTCTTTCGCAGGTATCTCTGCGAACCGGTATTCCATGGTGCTGAGCATCACGACAGGAGCATGTGAAAGCTTTACAAAAAGCGACTCCGAAGAATATGCCGCACCCGTCTGACCGGGCAGAATATATCCGCCCTTAACTCTGGCTTTCATACCCTCGGTAAATTCAGCGTCACACTCATTAGCACTCTCAAGTGCACGCGCAGGTTCGTCAATAAATATCAACGAATCGTCACCTGTAAAATAATCAAAAAACGATACAGTATCATCCGAAAAATAATCTATGTAACTGTCAATCGATACTCTGCTTTTCAGATACTCAAGGTTATCCCTGAAGGTTTCAACAGCCTTTCTTGTCCTGGCTGCCTCTTCGGTAAGGAACTCTTTCCTAAGCTCCGCAACCCTTTTCTTTGCTTCGTTTTCAATTTTTTCAAGGCCCTTATCAAGTTCTTCCTGTGAAAAGACATACTCACACGCAGGAAAAATATCGAAGCCGTCAACATTTGAAATAGATCGCTGGCTGGAAGGATCATACATTCTGATGGAATCTATTTCATCCCCCCAAAGCTCGATTCTGAAAGGTACCTCTTCCGCAAGCGGGTAGATGTCGATGATTCCGCCTCGTATCGCAAACTCTCCGGGGTTCTCTGCCTGCGGCAGCCTCTCGTAGCCGATCTCGGTGAGGTCCCATGAAAGAGCATCGGGGTCTATAACACTTGAGGTATCTATATGAATCATATAGCGAAGCATGTGTTCAGGCTTCATGACCTTGTCCATGCCTGCCGCAACGCATGCTACGATTGTCACAGGCTCGTCCGCAGCAAGCTTTTTGAGACACTTTAAACGCTCCTTGGTAATGGTATTTCCGTGAACATCCGCACTATAGAACATAATGTCCTTTGCAGGATAAAAAAGAACATTTTTATCATACAAAAGAAGGTCCGCTGCCAGTTCACGGGCCTTTATTTCATTGTCGGTTATTACCAGCTTTCTCTTTCTTCCTTCACCCGCAGCCGCTATAAAATTCGCCTTTTGGGAATCAACGCAGCCGCTGACACGGGCAGGAAGCTTTCCGGTGGAAATGCACTCGCAAAGCCTTTGAAATTCCGAATATTCAGTTAGGGGTTGCGTAAATGCATTCATCATTTTTCCTTTTCCGGTTTACGGTTATATACGTTCATTGCGGAAGCCATTCCGTCATTTACAATGGCCTCACATGCCTCCGCAGCTTCCTTGACTGCTTTTCTTATGGTTGCCTGCTCGGCTTCGGGAAATCTTCCGAGGACATAATCCGCCAGATTCCAGCCCTCGGGCTTTGCTCCGACTCCGACCTTTACACGGTCAAATTCATCGGTTCCGAGATGTGCGATAATTGACTTGATGCCGTTGTGTCCTCCCGCACTTCCTTTTCTTCTTAACCTTAACTGTCCCGGTTCCAGACTGATGTCATCATATACGACGATAATGTCTTCGTTGCTGAGCTTAAAAAAATCGATGACCGCTCTGACACATTCGCCGCTGAGGTTCATATAGGTCTGAGGCTGCACGAGAATAACCTTCTCTGCGCCTATGTATCCGAATCCGCAAAGACCCTTATATTTTTTTGTATCAAGACGAATACCGAGTTTGTCCGAAAGACTCGTAACGGTATCGAATCCGACATTGTGGCGTGTTCCGGCATATTCTCTGCCGAAATTCCCAAGCCCGAAAATAACTTTCATTTTATTCCTCCGATGCTGCGGGTGCGGGACTTACAAATCTGTAAAGATGTCCCGGCTCCGTAGCCTCTCCTCTTGCTTCAAACATATTGCTGATACAGGTAACCTGATAACCTTCTTCCAATAACCATGGAATTATTCTCTCCGCAGCTTCCGCGGTTGACTCGTATAAGTCATGCATCAGGATAATGTAGCCGTCGCTTGCATTTGCCTTAATCTCCGCAACAACCGAATCCGCATTTCTCGACTTCCAGTCAAGGGAATCTACCGACCAGTTAAACATAGGACGTTCAACCAGCTTCTTTACCGTCTCGTTGCAATTGCCGTAAGGCGGTCGCAGCGGAATCTGCCCTACGGGTACAATGGTATTGATAAGATCTTCGTTGCCGTAGACCTGATCCTTTATTACCTGCTCGCTGCACTTGTTAAGATTCTCATGGTCAAGAGTATGGCTCGCAACCTCGCAGCCGGCATCATAGACCATTTTTACTCTTTCGGGATAGCTTTTTATATTGTATCCGACCATAAAGAAGGTAGCCTTCACTCCGTTTTTTTCGAGTGCAGCCAGTATTCTTTCGGTGTACATGCTCGGTCCGTCGTCAAAGCTCAATGCAATGATAGGCTTCGACGGATCGAGCTTGGCATAATAGTAGGGTTTATCGCTATCCGAATCGGTCTCACCTGCAGTCTCTTCTCCGGCTTCCTGTCCGGATTCCGCTGCTTCACCCGCAGTCCCCGAATCGACGTTAGAATGTCCGGTAACATCCGCGCCGGCTTCGGCATTATTCGTCTTCTGTCCCGAAGCATCCGAAGTATCATTTTTATCGGCCGAATCCTTCGGTGCTCCCTCTTCAAAATCTATCTGACCGCCCTCTGCATCCGTTCCGGATTCTTGTCCGGGTTTAACCTGTGCTGCGGGCGCTGTATTCTTATCCAATGCGGCATACATGCTTTGGAGCCTGCCCAAATAAATAACCGTTACGACCATTGCGGCAACGGCCGTGGCAATCCATATTCCGGTTAGTATTCCGCCTTTGTTCTGTCTTCTTCCTGAAGCCACAATACAAACCTCTTTTCCGCTTTAAAAGCCCCGCCCCAAAAGCCTGAACGGCCGAAGGGACGGGGACAAAATTTAAATTATATATCTGTCGTTCTTCTCAACGACAATCTTTACTTTTCCGTTCTCACCGATGTAAGTCTGGTTTGGTCTGATGGTATCACGGCTCTCAACAATACAGTTTTCGATGTAAGTGTTGTCACCGATATGAACATCATTAAGAATGATGGAATTCTTGATGGTGCAGTTGTTGCCGATATATACCTGCTTAAATACAACCGAATTCTCTATTGTTCCGTTGATGATGGTTCCGCTCGCTACAAGACTGTTCTTTACGGAAGAACCTGCATTGTATTTTGCGGGAGGAAGATCGTCAATTCTTGAATAAACATCGGGATACTCTCTGAAGAAGTAATCTCTTACGTTCTTGTCGAGGAATTCCATATTTGTACGGTAGTAGTCTTCTACCGATGCGATATTGCTCCAGTATTCTTTATGCTCGTAAGCGTATACCTTTTTAACACTGAGGTATCTGACAACTATATCGCGAACAAAATCGTAACGCTCTTCCTCAATGCTCTTCTCGATCATTTCGATGAGCTGACGACGACGGATAACATAAATACCGGTCGAAATAAAGGGCTCAGCCTCACGGCAGTAGAAAGGCTTCTCTTCGAAGGCGGTGATACGCATATCATCGTCTGTTGAGATGATGCCGTAACGTGTAATATCGGTTGCTGCATCCGCACGCTTGCAAACCACTGTAATATCAGCCTTGTTCTCGATATGGTACTCGATAAGCTTATTGAAATCCATCTTGTAGAGGCAGTCACCCGAACAGATTACAACATAAGGCTCATGGCTGTCCTTCAGGAAACGAAGGTTCTGATGAATAGCGTCGGCTGTTCCTCTGTACCAGAATGAATTGTCGGCGGTAATGGTAGGTGTAAATACATACAGACCTCCCTGCTTACGTCCGAAATCCCACCACTTTGACGAGCTTAAGTGCTCATTAAGCGAACGTGAGTTGTACTGGGTAAGTACCGCTACCTTCTGAATATGTGAATTTGAAAGGCTGCTGAGTGCGAAATCGATGGCTCTGTAGCTGCCTGCTACGGGCATAGCCGCTATCGCACGCTTGTTGGACAGCTCACGCATTCTGTTGCTGTTGCCGCCCGCAAGTACAATTCCTATTGCTCTCATTTCTCAGCACCTCCCCTGACAAGGCTTTCTCCGCTTTCAAGCCATCCGTCCGGATAATCCTCGGGAGTGGTCTTGCCTGCTACAACGGTGTTCTTTCCGATCTTAACGCCGTCGGGAATAATCGCACCCTCACCTACGGTAACAAGTCCGTTGCAGTAGATATTGGGATGCTGCTTGTTGTCCTTTTCTTCGCCCACACCAAGCTCACAGCTGCTTCCGATGTGTGCCTGCTCGGCAACAATAGCCTTATATATCTTTGTTCCCGCACCGATAACAGTGTCGTTCATGATAATTGAATCGGATACTACGGCACCCTCCTCAATGATAACACCGGGGCTGATAACCGAATTGTATACTTCGCCGTAAATCTCCGCACCTTCTCCTACTATACTGCGGCTGACAACACCTGTTGAAGCCACATACTGCGGAGGAATCTTGTCCGACTTGGTATAAATTTTGCAGAACTCCTCGTAAAGGTTGAACTCGGGAACCAGATCGATAAGCTCCATGTTCGACTCCCAATAAGCCGAAAGAGTTCCTACATCCTTCCAGTATCCGTTGTATTCGTATGCAAAAATCCTTGCACCGTTGTTGTGGCAGTAAGGAATAATGTGCTTTCCGAAATCACAGCCGGGCTGATCCGAAAGCTCGATAAGCGCATCACGAAGAACCTTCCACGAGAATATATAGATACCCATTGAAGCCAGGTTGCTTCTGGGCTTCGCAGGTTTTTCTTCAAAGTCAATTACTTTCTTGTTTTCATCGGTAATAACAAGACCGAAACGTGATGCCTCTTCCCATGATACAGGATAAGTAGCAAGCGTAATATCGGCGTTGTTTGCCTTGTGGAAATCGAGGAGCATCTCATAGTCCATCTTGTAGATGTGGTCTCCTCCGAGAATCAGAACATACTCAGGATTGTAGTATTCCATAAAACGAAGGTTCTGATAAATAGCATTTGCGGTACCGGTGTACCACTCTGCGTTGCCGGACTTCTCATAGGGAGGAAGTATGCTTACACCTCCGATATTGCGGTCCAAATCCCACGGAATACCGATTCCGATGTGGGTGTTGAGTCTTAAAGGCTGATACTGTGTCAGAACACCGACGGTATCAACTCCTGAGTTGATGCAGTTACTGAGAGGAAAATCGATAATATGATATTTTCCGCCGTAACTTACAGCAGGTTTAGCCATATCTGCCGTCAAAATTCCAAGTCTGGAACCCTGACCCCCGGCCAGCAACATGGCGATCATTTCCTTGCGAATCAAACTATCACCTCCATAAATAGGTTATGTTCGATTATTATACCATAGTTTAGGCAAAAATGGAATAAACTTTACATAATCAGGCAATATATTTATAATATTTTTGACAAATCCCACGGAGGTTATTTCACAATGAATTACATAGATTTCAGCAATCCCGCGAAGGTTCATTTCACGGGTATCGGCGGCATCAGCATGAGCGGTTTTGCCGAGCTTTTGCTTAATAAAGGTTTTAAGGTTTCGGGCTCCGACTGGAAGCAGTCTCCGGTCAGTGCAAGACTCGAAAAACTCGGTGCCGAAATCGCTTACGGACCGCAGAAAGCCGAAAACGTTCCTTCAGATGCTTCGCTGCTTGTTTTCACGGCTGCCGTCAAGCCCGACAACCCGGAGCTTGTCGAGGCCAAAAGACTCGGTATCCCGTCCATCGAGCGAGGCAAGCTCGCCGGTGAGGTTATGCTCCGCTACAAAAACAATTTTGCGGTCGCAGGAACCCACGGAAAGACTACCGGAACATCGATGCTTTCACTGATTGCCCTTGCTGCGGGACTCGATCCCACAATTTCCGTCGGAAGCGTTCTCGGCGCAATAGGCGGAAACATGCGTATCGGCAATGACGAGAATTTCATTATCGAAGCCTGCGAATATACCGACAGCTTCCTGAACTTCCATCCTACCCGCGCCATTATCACAAATGTCGAAGCAGAGCATCTTGATTATTTTAAAACACCCGAAAGAATGCGTGATTCCTTCAGACGTTTTGCCGAGCTGCTTCCCGCAGACGGACTGCTGGTTCTTCACAGCGGTATCGAAGGCCGGGAAGAATTGTTCGCTTCCGTTAAATGTCCTATTGTCACCTACTCTGAAAAGGCAGATGCGGACTATACCGCAAAAGATATCACCTTCGACGACTTCGGATACGCTTCCTTCACCCTGGTCGCAAGAGGAAACGAACTCGGCCGCATAAAGCTGTCCGTTCCCGGAATCCACAATGTTGCCAATGCCTGCGGCACGGCTGCCATGGCTCTTGAATCGGGCATAGCCTTTTCAAGCGTTCAGACAGGACTTGAAAGCTTCCGCGGAGCAGCACGCCGCTTCGAGAAGAAGGGCGAGGTCAACGGCTTCACCGTTATTGACGATTATGCGCATCATCCCACCGAAATAAAGGCCACCCTCGAAGGTGCAAAGCGCTATCCACACAAGGTTTTATGGACTGTATTCCAGCCTCATACCTATTCGAGAACCGCTGAATTTACCGAAGAAATCGCGGATGCCCTCGCGGTTTCCGACAAGGTCATTCTGACAGATATTTATGCCGCAAGAGAAGTAAACACCTTCGGAATTTCCTCCGAAGACATAGTCAAAATACTCCGTGATAAGTATGGTAAAGAAGTTTACTATTTTCCCTCTTTCAAAGAAATTGAGGCATTTCTTTTGGAGAATTGTTCTCAAGGCGATGTGTTGATAACCATGGGTGCCGGAGATGTTGTAAACATTGCGGAAAACCTGATTGGCAACTGATTTATCCACATTATCCACATACGAATTATCCACTTTTCCCCAAGGCCGCGAAACCTTTATTTTACAGTCTTTTGCAGACCTTGGGGATTATTTTGTCCACGTTATGCACAACCCCGTTCGACAGCTGTTTCATACCTTTTCCGGCATTTGCGATTATTTTTTTTCATGCTATAATCTCCCATGCTCACAGAAGAGATTTTATGCACCTCTTTGGGCACAGCTGCACGAAAACGAGGTAGGACGGATTATGACAAGACCTATAAAGCTTTCATTCGGAAGCGAGGTTCAGATTACACGAATCTCCAACATATTTATAGATGAATACATGGCAGACGCCAACGGTTCGTACGTAAAGGTTTATATTTACCTTTTACGTTGTCTCGGCGACCCTTCCATGTCTTTTTCCGTTGCAAGTCTGTCCGACAAGCTCGACGAAACCGAGAAGGATATTATAAAGGCGCTTAAGTACTGGGAAAAAAAGAAGCTTCTTTATATATCGTGGGATCAGGACGGACAGATCGGCGGCATTACCATCAATCCTCTCTCCAACCAGATTCCCGAGGACAACATTGTGATGTTCGACCCCGAACCCGTTGTCGAGAAACGCACAACCCGAAGCAACAGCTCCCGTAAAATCGAAGTCGCGGCTTCCGAAGCTTTGATTCCGGAACCCAAATCTTCAGCTACGAAGACCGCAGACACACCGGTTTATACAAAACCCAGTTATACCGCTTCACAAATCACCGTATTCAAGCAGTATGACGATTTCAATACTCTTATCGATTATATCGAGGACAAGCTCGGATGCACCATGAAACTTTCCGACCTGCAGACTCCCGCTTTTATATATGAACAGCTCGGTCTTCCCGTCGAACTCATCCGCTTCCTGTACGACTACTGTATATTTAAAGATAAGAAAAACAATTCTTATATAGAAAAGGTTGCTATCTCCTGGACCGAAAAGGGCATTGACACGGTTGAAAAAGCGAGAGCGGAAGTTTTCTCCCGCAGCAAAGAATGCTCGGCTGTCAAATCAGCCTTCGGCATTTCCAGAAACTTCGGCGAACTTGAGCTCGAGTTTATCGATCGTTGGCGAATAGGCTACGGAATGAGCGTTGAGCTCATAAAAGAGGCCTGCAACCGCACACTTATTCAGACCGGCAAGCCCAGTTTCACCTATGCCGACTCGATTCTCGAAGGATGGCACAAGGCCGGTGCTTCATCGGTGGATGATATTGCCGGACTCGACCAGGCTCACAGTGCCGCAAGCAAGGCATCAGCCTCAGCAGCCGTCAGACGCACCCAGACTTCAGGTGCGAACAAATTCAACCAGTACCCTCAAAGAACATATTCTTCGGAGGACTACGACAGCCTAGTAGGCAAGAAACTCGGGGATTTCTAATCATTAACGGAGAAAATTATGGGACTTGCAAATTATCAGTATGATGAGATTGTTCACATCTTCGATGCGCGAAGAATGAGGGCAAAATATCTGCTAGACAAACGTACGGAAGAGATTTATAATAACTGCCCGGAGATTCTGGACATTGATAACAGCATTGCCACAGACTCCGCCAGACGCGCCAGACTGGCCATTATGGGCAATCACGAAGCCCTTAAAGGTCTTGAGGAAGACAACCTTGCACGCGAAGCCCGCAAGAGAGATATTCTTGTTAAAAACGGCTATGCTCCCGATTATCTCACCCCGCATTTCGAGTGTGAGATATGTAAGGATACCGGCTTTATGCCCGGCACCAATCAGCGATGCAAATGCTTCAGCAACGCGCTTTCGCGTCTGATTTATTCGGAATCGAATGTACGCGAAATCATAAAACAGGAAAATTTCGATAATTTCGACTTTTCTCTTTACTCAGATACGCCTGAATTGTTCCGCAAGGCAGGAAACATCATGAAGAGTCCACGCGAGAATATTGAAGAAGTTGTTAAAAAGGCGCATTATTTTATTGACAAATTTGATTCCGAGTATAATAATCTGCTCATCTACGGCAATACCGGTCTGGGAAAAACTTTCCTGATCAACTGCATTGCCAAGGAGCTTCTCGATGCCGCATATACGGTTGTATATCACACGGCATTCAGATTTTTTAATTACGTTGAGAAATGCAAATTCGGCTTCGACGCCTCAAACGAGGAGGTCACCTTCTCCGAGGATTACCTGATTGACTGCGATCTTCTGATTATTGACGATCTCGGAACCGAAATGTCGAATTCATTTACCAACTCGGCGCTTTATACCATCATCAACGAGCGCCATCTCAAACAGCATCCTACGATTATTTCGACGAACCTGAGTCTTGAACAGTTCGAAGCACGCTACAGTGAGCGTATCTTCTCACGACTGGCTCAGAACTACACTTTTCTTCGAATAATCGGCAGCGATATAAGAAGAAAATAAAATAAAACTTTTCGGAGGTTATCCATGGGTCAGCAGGACGTAATTTACGAAACCATACCTGTAGGAAAATTAGGAATCATTGCTCTTAAGAGCAGTGAAGAAATGGGAAACAAGGTTAACGATTACCTTGTCAGCTGGAGAAACACAAGAGATAACGCACACGCATCCACCATCGCCTTCTCAGGCTATCAGCGTGACAACTATCTTATCAGTTCAAAGTGCCCCCGTTTCGGAACCGGTGAAGCCAAAGGTCTTATTAACGAATCCGTAAGAGGAGACGACCTTTACATCCTTGTTGATGTTACCAATTGGAGCCTTACATATAATGTGTGCGGCCATCCCAATCACATGTCACCCGACGATCATTTCCAGGATCTGAAGCGTGTTATTGCAGCTGTAGGCGGCAAGGCAAGAAGAATTACGGTTATCATGCCTTTCCTTTATGAAAGCAGACAGCACAAGCGTACCACACGCGAATCTCTCGATTGTGCTATCGCACTCGAGGAGCTTTACGGAATGGGCGTTGAAAGTATCGTTACCTTCGATGCTCACGATCCCAGAGTTCAGAATGCAGTTCCGCTCAAAACATTCGAAACAATAAAGCCTACCTATCAGTTTATCAAGGCGTTGCTTCGCAATGTTCCCGATATCCAGCTCAAGCCCGATAAGATGATTATCATCAGCCCCGATGAAGGCGCTATGGAGCGTGCGGTTTACTTCGCAAACGTTCTTGGTGTCGATATGGGTCTTTTCTACAAGCGCCGTGACTATACAAAGATTGTTAACGGACGTAATCCCATCGTCGCTCATGAGTACCTCGGCAGTCCTCTTGACGGCCGCGATGCAATCATCATCGACGATATGATTTCTTCAGGCGACAGTATGCTAGACGTTGCAAAGCAGCTTAAGAGCCGCGGTGCAGGTCGTATCTTCGTTTGCTCGACCTTCGGTCTTTTCACGGAGGGTATGGCACGCTTCGACGAAGCTTACGAGTCAGGTCTCATCTACAGAGTTGTTACCACCAACCTCATTTACCAGACTCCCGAGCTTCTTTCCCGCGAGTACTACTTAAGTGCCGACATGAGCAAGTACATTGCACTCCTCATCGATACTCTCAACCACGACCAGAGTATCAGTGAGTTCCTCGATCCCACCGATCGTATCCGCAAGATCATGAAGCAATACAATCAAATCTAAAACAAAAGGGGCTGAACCTACGTTCAGCCCTTTTGTTTATTCATAGATGATGTTTGCATTCGATAAAATCAAAGCTTCGATTTTAGTTTCGATAATGTAGTCTGTAATTTCGTCGAGAGTGATGTACTGCTTAATAAAATCGAGTTCCGTATCGGGATCGATATCATAATTGGAAGTGATATAGTCACGGACTTCGCTGCCTGTTGCGGTGATGTTTTCCGTTTTTGCAATGCTTGCATAGAATGATGCGCGAAGTGCGGAATCGGTTACTTCCCGGTTCAGAGCATCGGCGAAAGCCCAAAGTGCATTGCTGTCGGCGATGTCTTCGGTATAATAGTTCTCGGGGCGCATACCGAAGCCAACGGTATAATCATATATCCTGTTGTATGCACTCTGCACAAGATTGTTGTAAATGCCTTCCGGAATCGGATAAAAAGTCGAGGCGTCCATAGCATCACTTATAAGGCTGTATATTGCATACTCTTTGTCCAGCTCACCCTGTCCCAAGGCATCCGCAACAAGTAATTCTTCAAGTTCTTCCAATGAAGAGAAACCCAGATTTCCGCATACAAAATCCTCATTCCATTCAGGAGTAATATAACGCTCAATATCCTTCAGGTTAAGTCTGAACGTTGCGGAAGTTCCTTCAAAGGCTCCGTATCGTTCATCGAGAGTCGCCTCCACATCTCTGGTTTCTCCGACTTTCATTCCCAGGATTTTATCATCCAGACCGTCTCCGTACTCATAATTTCCGAGAAGAGCATAGCAGTCGTTATAACTGTAAAAATTCATCGCAAAGCCGCCGACAATCGGTACAATGTCAAACAAAATTCCATCACCCATCTGAGTCTCAAGCGACGATGCATCAAGCTTGTATTTGCTTCCGAACGAATTGATATAATTTCTCTTTAACTCTTCACGGTTCAACTCCTCCGTCTCTGCCGGACGAGGTACAGTAAACTCAAGTCCTTTATAGTTCTTCACGGAAGCATACTGCCACAAATCAAACTTTGAGTAATTAAGCACCGCATCCTCTGCGGGAAGCTCCCAGTCCGAAGCTGTATATTCTTCGGGCAGAGGGGAAACAAGAGTCGGAATATACTCTAAAATCGGAGCAGCTTCAGGCACACCAATGCCTGAAGCTGAATCTATAATTCCCGCAAGAGAATCATCAAATATATCAAAATATCCCTGGTCGAGAAGGTTTCTTATGTCTTCAACCGTGTAGGGCAGGCCATACTCACTCAGAGCATCGTTGATGGCCTCGTAAATATAATCCTCATCGATTGCTTCCACTATGTTAAGGGCAAATCTGATAATATCAGGAATCGAAACATAATCGCTGTTTAACAGTCCGTCCGCATCGATTACGGGATTTGCCGAAGCATCAACAAGAGGAGCCTTATAGTCCGAGATGCTTGTTGACATTCCAAGACTGGCGAACAGCTTATTATTCTTGTTTACGGCATAAGTAATCGAGGCATCGTTTACCGTACCTGTAAATCTTATACCGAGCGACCATTTCCCGTTGTCACCGAGCAGAGACTGAATGAGCGAACCAAGTTCAAGCGTTACCTCAGTATCAACGTTCTCATCATCACCCCGTGATACAATCTTTCCCTCAACAGCCTTTATACCCGACACATTTAATGCAAACTGCTGCGCGGGATAACCGTCTTCGGTGTATGACATTACTTCCACAGATACCTTTGTGGCTGCGACCTTCACGCCGGCATCGCAACCTACAATGTTTCCTTTATTATCGACATACATATCGAGCACGATTGCGATCGAAGAATCGATTTCCTTTAAAGCATCACCAAGCTCCTGTCTCTGCTGTGAAGTAAGCTTCAACTCCGCATCATCACAGATCATTTCAGTCAATTCATCAATCAGATCGGCAAGGTCACTTCCCTTAACGTTCACCTTAATGTCGGTAAACTCTTTGTTCTCCTTATTGACTTTGACACTCTTGTCCTTTACCACCTCGACATCTCGGACAGAATCGATGATTGCAGACAAATAACGTTTTGCAAATGCCTCGGGATCCTTATTTGCTTTATCAACAATCGGCTGAATGTACTTGATCACTTCCTCAAATTCCTCTGTGAACTCTTTGGAAGCAGCCTCGAAATCAATTTCATCCAGCTGAGCGAAACCTTCTTCCGCAACTGCCGATAAATCGATTATCTCGCTTCTGTAGGTCGGGAGCTGAACCATCAGCTTATGCTGCTTAAGATTGAGCAGGAAATTCAGATTTGCAAGTATCTTGTCTCCGTATTTGGGTTCCAGTCCGAAAGCAATATCCCCGTCCTTGTAAGTGTAATTGAAACCAAGCTCCATATCCTTGAACGGATATATGTTGAGCATATCGAAAAACTCCTCTTCCGCATGGAACTTCACCGAACTTCTTCCGTTTAAGCCCTTAGCGTTAATGTCCTCAAGGCTCATCATTCCTGTTCCGTTTTTCGAAGCCTTCTTATTCTGTGCAAAGGTCTTTTTCACCTGTTTATTCGCAACCCACTTAAAATAATTCACATCGCTCTTGGTCATCATAGCAAACTTGTTTGCGAGCACTTCTCCTGCGAATATATAAGTGGTAGCTCCTGCCGCAATGAGCACAACAACCGCTGCAATAATCGCAACGATAACTCCCATTCTTCTGTCTTTCTTCTCTTCATTGACAGGAGACGGCATAGCAGAATTCTCAACCGAAGAATACGCCTCTGCAGAAATATATGTCTGAGCCTCGACATTCTGATTAATCTCGTTATTGTTATTTTCCGGGAAATCGCTCATATTATCACCCTTTCCTCAATATATTTATTATATACAAATATGATCCTCAGCAGCCCCAAAGTCCCAAGTGTAAAAATACCACTGCTTCTATGGTTTTCGATGCTGCTGTTTTGCAACCGCCTTATTATCAGTGTGATTATACAATATGGTGCCTCAAATGGCAAGTTGCCGACATTTTTCGCCTGTATTATAATAGTTTTGCAGGTAATTGCTGTTTACTTAAAACAGGGCAATTTTTGCAAAAAACAAAAGAAAGTATAAAGAGAAGCATATGGAAAGTATTCTTATAAGTGCCTGCCTTTTAGGCTGCAGCACGCGCTACAAGGGAGACGGAAAACTGATTCCCGAAATCGAAGAATTAAAAGAAAAATATCACCTTATTCCTATCTGCCCCGAGCAGCTCGGCGGTCTTGCGACTCCCCGTGACCCGGCTGAACAGATTGACGGCAGGGTAATCACTTGCGCAGGAGCAGATGTCACCGAAGCCTTCAATAAAGGTGCCGCAGAGGCCTTAAAACTTGCCAAGCTTTTCGGCTGCAATACCGCTGTACTGAAAGAAAGAAGCCCTTCCTGCGGCTTCGGCACCGTTTACGACGGTACCTTCAGCGGTGTACTTACCGAAGGAAACGGTGTCACCGCAGATTTACTTTCAAAAAACAACATTAAGATTATCGGCGAAAGTGCCGTAAAAAAAGAACTGCTGTAAAGGCGGTGCTACTAAGGGATTTTTAGAAAATATTTGTAAATGACGTTTTCAAGCGGTATGAAACAAAGAAAATCTAAAATTGGAGGTAGCACTATGGCTGCTAAGAATTGCAGCCGAGGCAGTAACGAAAGGTTACCGCCTCGGCTGTTTGCTATTCACCCTTAAAATATTTCTCGGTTTGTTTATCAAATTCTGATACATATTCCTGATCCTGACGCACACGGAAGATATCATATTCCTTTGCAGCCTTTTCGATAGCCTGCTCATGAGATATACTTCCTTTACCCTCGAGAACCTTACGCCTGTTGTTGCTT
>JAZLGZ010000045.1:0-35363 GCA_045616585.1 Lachnospiraceae bacterium | reverse complement strand
AATGTAACTAATAACCATGCACTCAGAATGTCACTTAATTCTAATGTGTTGATTCCAAAGGGAGTATCTGTTGCTGATAGAGCAGCGATGCTTGGTCATTCTATAGAGACCAACCTGAGATATTACAGTTTCGCGCAGAAGGATTATTTAGACAATGTAAGGGCGATTCTAGATTCTATGGATGGGGAAGACCCTGTGGAAACACAGGGAACCCTCAGGGAACCCCACAATATCATCCAATTTTCCAAAAAAGAAAGCCCAGAACACTTGATTTCTCAAGTATTCTAGGCCTCTTACACCAATGCGGAAGATGGGACTTGAACCCACATGAAATTGCTTTCACACGGACCTGAACCGTGCGCGTCTGCCATTCCGCCACTTCCGCATTCACTGCTGTACAGCAAAAGTGATTATATCACAGTATTTGACTATAATGCAAGCAGAATATTAAAGTGTTCTGCATCCGGGCTTGCGTGCAATGCCAAGTTGTTCTGCGACTTCTGCAACCTGAGCAGCGACAACATCGGCAACTCGCTTGTCGAAGGGGTTGGGGATGATGTATTCATCGTTAAGTTCTTCCTCGGTGATAAGAGAAGCAATAGCCTTTGCGGCAGCGAGCTTCATCTCCTCGACAATCTGCTTTGCCTCGACCATTAATGCGCCGCGGAAAAGACCGGGGAATACGAGAACATTGTTGATCTGGTTGGGATAATCGCTTCGACCGCTGGCAACAACTCTTGCGCCGGCAGCCTTGGCATCCTCGGGCATAATCTCGGGAGTAGGGTTTGCCATTGCAAATACGATGGCGTCCTCAGCCATGGAAGCAACCATTTCCTGAGTAACAATCTTGGGAGCTGAAACGCCGATGAAAACGTCACGGCCCTTGATAACTTCGCTCAAAGGTCCGCGTACCTTGTCGTGGTTGGTAATCTCGGCCATCTGTGCCTGCACGGGATTCATCCAATCCTCACCGGGACAAAGGGCACCCTGGCGGTCTACAAGAATGATATCCTTGGGGCCCATCTGAAGAAGCAGACGGCAAATAGAGATACCTGCCGAACCTGCACCGTTGATAACGATTCTGGTATCTGCCCAATCCTTCTTTACAAGCTTGAGGGCACTGATAAGGCCTGCGGTAACTACGATAGCGGTACCGTGCTGGTCGTCGTGGAAAACGGGAATATCAAGCTCCTGCTTAAGTCTGGTCTCGATTTCGAAGCAGCGGGGAGCTGAGATGTCTTCAAGATTGATGCCGCCGAATGTAGGGGCGAGGTATTTAACTGTTTTAATGATTTCTTCGGTATCCTTTGTATCAAGGCAGATAGGGAAAGCGTCAACACCTGCGAACTCTTTGAAAAGAACTGCCTTGCCTTCCATAACGGGCATTGCTGCTTCGGGTCCGATATCTCCGAGGCCCAGAACTGCGGTTCCGTCTGAAACCACTGCTACGGTATGGCTTTTAATTGTATATTTATATGCATTGTGAACATCCTTATGAATTTCACGGCAAGGCTCTGCAACACCGGGGGTGTATGCTGTAGACAATTCGTCACGGTTGGTAACGGCACAAACGGGTGTAACTGTAAGCTTGCCTCGCTTGCTTTCGCAAAGCTCAAGACTCATCTGATTGTAATCCATATCTGATCCTTCTTTCGAATGTATTTGGTATTAATTATTTGACACTCAATTCATTATATATATGAAAACATAAAGTTTCAATACTCTGCAGTGATGAATTCATGGGGAGAGAGGCTGTTAAGTTTTTGGTGAAAAAAACCGATATATACAGTGAAATGTCGTATTATACCCAAATGGAGAATAAATATATGTCCGGAAAAAAGCACGTGAGAATAATCGGAATTGCATTGCTTGTGACAGTGGTCGGCCTTATTTTATGGGGCACACTGTCTGATTTTGATGCTGCGGAGTCTGTCGTGGTTAATGCTGCAGAAGCTGCTCCGACCCCTACGCCGACACCGATTCCTGTTCGTGTTACTTCGGTAACCGCCTATTACGAAGGCAGCGCCGTTGTTGTAGGAGATGAAATTGATCTTGATAAACTCAAGGTTTTTGCGAACTTTGATGACGGAAGCAACATAATCGTAGATAAAAAAGATTTCGATGTTCCTGATAAGGTTATTCAAACCGAAGGACTCAACCGACTGATTGTAATATACAAAGGCAGTACCGGATATTTTTATGCAGACGGCAAGGTACTCAGGACACTCTCGGTAGGTCTGAATAAAAGGCGTTTTGGTCTGTTCAACGGCGTATGCGACGAAGACCTGACTGTTTACGCGATTTACAGTGACGGAAGCACCGAGAAGGTATCGGATTATACAGTTGTGCCCGAAGCATTTAACGAGAGCGGAGAGCAGACACTGGGCGTAATGTACAAGAATATGGTGGACACTGTCACCGTTTATGTAGATGAGTTTAAGCCGGTAAAGGCATTGAGTGTTTCTTATATCGGTCCCGATTTGGTGCAGTATCACAAAATAAATAAAGAAGACCTGTTGGTAATGGCTGTATATGATGATGCATTTTTGTCATCGGAGCGAATATCTTCCTTCACTATTCTTAAGGATTCTTTTGAAAGGGTCGGCGAGAATATGATTGAAGTTGAATATCTCGGAAAACGCGGAACCGTAAAGGTTGACGTCGGACAAAGGACTGTGAAAGGACTCAAGGCAGAATATAACGGACCTGAAGTTGAATACGGATACAACATTAACACTGACGATTTAAAAGTAACGGTTATTTATAACGACGATACCGAAGAGGAAATAAAGGACTACAATATTTATGACAGTGCAATCCGGTATATCGGTGACAATCCTATTAAAATCTATTACGGAGATTTTAAGGTAACGGTTAATGTTCCGGGAATTGAAGTTGCGCCTCCCGGGTTTGACCTGACTTCGGATTTTACTATCAAAAGCGGCGGAAGAGTATTCAATGTTTCGACAGCACTTCCGAAAATGCTTGATGAAAACAGCATAACAGGAAAGCTGGTGAAGAAAACAAAGGTCTCCAAGGCTTACAAGAAGCTCGGAACTGAGACGGGATGGTATTGTGCTTTCGATTATCAGTTTACGGATGGCGATGATGAAGCGTATCTGCCCATGACGGTCAGAATTACCCTTCCCGAAGATATGGAAGCGGAGTATACCGATATTTATTACACTCCCAACAGAAAGAGTGTTGTCGGCAGAACCAACAAAGAAATAATAGATGACAATGTGCTGGAGGTTGTGATTTTTAAGGTCGGCACATATCTGATTGTTTACGATCCCGATGCATATGCCGAAGAGGAGCCGGAGCCTGATGATGAGGACGACTGAAAGAGTGTCTTACAGGGCAGCAAAAAAATGATAACAAAAAATTTAAAAAGGTAGTTGACATATCACAAAACAGGTGATATTATAATCTAGCGCGCTGAGGTAAGCGTGGTATGCGGAGTTGCTGGAATTGGCAGACAGGCATGACTAAGGATCATGTATCGCACAGATGTGAGGGTTCAAGTCCCTTACTCCGCAGTGTTGAAGCTCGTAACCATTAGGGTTACGAGCTTTTTTGTTTGTTTTGAGATTTGGGGATATTATCGGAAAGGAAACATCATGAAGCTGAAGAAAGCATTAGTTGCTGCGGCCGTTTTTATGCTTGTCTGCTGGTCTTACCTGGGAAGCGGTCTGACGGCAAAGGCAGAAGTGGAAGCAAATTTTATAGTTAGAACCGATGGAATTAATCTGAATGTCAGAAGCGGACCGGCTACTTCGTTCCCGATTGTGGCAACCATACCGAACGGAACACCCATATTGATTTATGAGCTTGAAGAGGATTGGGGAAACGTTCTTATTAATGACGAGTCCGGATGGGTTTACATGAGTTATTGTGTGCCGATTGAGGATGCGGACGAGGATCCCGAGGGTGAAGAGATAATACCTATCCTTCCCGAGATATCGAGTACTTCCCTGAAGATGGACATCGGAATGGAATGTAAGCTGTGGATGAACAATCTTAAAGGCAAGGTGAAGTGGAAGACTTCTTCGAAAAAGGTTGTAACCGTAGATTCAAACGGTGTTGTAAAAGCCGTAGGCTCAGGCAAGGCCAAGGTTTCGGCTTACAAGAAGGGTGAAAAGCTCGGTGAGTGTGAGATAAAGGTCAGCAAGCGCGAGATGACCTACGAAACCTTTGAAAGCGAAGTATATCCCGTAAAAGCGGGAACCGAATTAAGAAACGGACCCGGAAGCAAGTTTACTGCGACCAGAGCCGTAAACCGCAACGATGCCATTAAGGTATGTGCGTCGGTTGTCAACAGTCTTGATAATGTATGGTATTTTACCGCGGAAGGTGATTATATATACTCAGAAGCGGTTACCGAGCAGCGTCCGTTCCCGACAGCGGAAGAGATGAATGAGTTTGCGGTGTGCATTGAGCAAAGCTGCAGAGCCTCAAAGGGCGGCGGATCGCATCTGACGGGTATCTGTAACATGTGTTCAATGGTTACTCTGCTCAATCGTCGTGCATTTTACGATTACGGATATGCAGATGCCTTTACCATGTTTGACGGATTTGCCGGAACGGGTTGCACCAATGTTAAAAAGAAGACCTGTACAAAGCATCCGGACAGGCCTGCATATGAGTACAGCGGAGATACCGGTTCCTGGTGGAGAGCAACTTACAAGAGCACAAAGTACTCGAACGTTCAGTATACTGCTTCGAGAATCGAGCCCGAAACCGTAAGAAAAGAAATAAAAGCGAAAAATATAAGTTTTGAAGAGTATCTGAGGCGTCTCCTTGAGGACCATCCAGAGGGAATCTGCCTCCGTAATTCGACAGCCAACCATGTCTGTATCGTTACACAGGTTATAAAGGACGGCGGAAAGCTTCAGATGTATGTTTACGATCCCGTTCACATGTATTACGGACCTCTTGAGGGATCGTACATTTATACAAGAAAGCACAACCTTCTCGAAGGTTTATCATCGCTTTCTTATTTGAACTGAGCTATAAAGAATCGATAAACCATACAAAAATAAAGCAGCGAATTTGCAGTATGTTTTTGATGAATAAACGCTACGGTTTTCGTATGCGTAAGAAGTCTAATTATACTTGCCAAAAAGGAATATTCGACTTATAATTTTATGTTATAGAGTAATTTGTATTACAAATTCAATTATTGAAAGGAGATTCCCATGGCAGCAAAGGTTATTGAAGAACTTACGGCATACGGCTGTGATACTGCAGGGGCAATTGAGAGATTTGTAAATAACGAAGCGATGTATATTAAATTTCTTAACAAATTCCTTGACGATCCCAGCTTTTCGCAGGTAAAGCCTTCTATGGAAGACGATGAGGCATTTTTAAAGACTACCCATACACTCAAAGGAGTTGCAGGCAATCTTGGATTTACTCCTTTGTACGATACCGCAGCTTATATGGTTGAAAGATGCCGTGCGGGAGAACCCGATGAGGGCCGTGCCTGTTACGGCAGGCTGGAGCAGCAGTACAACGAAATCTATAATATTATCAAAAACAATGCCTGATTATGTTTAAAAGATTGGAGGTTGCTTATGGATAAAATAATCACTATCAGCAGACAGTACGGCAGCGGCGGAAGAGAAATCGGAGCCAAGCTTGCACAGGCCTGGGGTATTCCTTTTTATGACAATGAGCTGATTACACGTGCCGCAAAAGCCAGTGGATTTGCTGAGGCAACCTTTGAGAATGCTGAGTCGAGAGCTCACAGCAGTCTTCTTTATTCGATCGCGAGAGGTACTGCGGTATTCGGCAGTCAGGAAGTCGGCTATACGAATCTTTCACTCGATGACAAGGTTTACCTTGCTCAGGCAGAGGTTATCCGCAAGTGTGCATCCGAAGGACCCTGCATTATCGTAGGACGCTGCGGCGACTATATTCTTCGCAAACTCGACAATGTAGTAAACATTTTTATCTACGCCGATCTTCCTTTCCGTGCGGAGCGGGCAATCAGAATCGACGGAATGTCTCCGAAGAAGATCGAAGATGCGATTCTTAAAATGGATAAGAAGAGATCGAACTACTACAACTTCCATACGGGTGAGAAGTGGGGAAGAATCGAGAACTACTCACTTTGCATCAACTCGGGTCATGTCGGAATCGACAAGGCTGTTGACGTAATCAAGTCATATATTGAAGGCATTTGAAATTTGAATCTGCTTAGAACAGACGAACAAGGTTTTGCTGAATGCGGAGGGTTGGAGCTTGCCAATCCTCCGTTGTTTTTTGCCCGGACGCAAAGCAGACATTGCATGAAATCTTCATGTTTATTAGAATAAGAATTAGGAATAGTGAAAAATTTCTATAAAAAGCGGAACCGATGTTGAATCGGTCTCGTCTAATAGGGTAAGGTCAGATGAAATTTGTAGGGAAGGGAGAGAGTGAGTCGTAAGATTATGGAGAATGAAAAGAAAGTCATAATTGAGGTTCGCGATGCGAAGAAGGTTTATCGCATGGGACAGGAACGTATTCGCGCGGTCGACGGAGTCAGCTTTACGGTAAACGAAGGCGAGTTCTGTTGTCTGCTCGGAACTTCCGGATCCGGTAAATCCACATTGCTGAATCTGATGGCAGGAATCGAGAAATTGACCGCCGGAGATATCTTCATCAAAGGGCAGTCAATAAAAAAGATGAGCGAGAATAAGCTCAGTCGATTCAGGCAGGAGCACTTGGGCTTTGTGTTTCAATCGTACAACCTGCTGGGATCGATGACCGCACTCGAAAATGTTGAGCTTCCGTTGGTGTTTAAGAGGGTACCGGCGTCGAAGCGGCGAAGAATGGCCTCCGGCATCTTGAAAAAGGTTGGGCTTGAGGGGCGTATGAATCATAAGCCCAAAGAGATGTCCGGCGGACAGCAGCAGCGAGTGGGAATCGCAAGGGCCTTTGTGGCAAAGCCCGAAGTAGTGTTTGCCGATGAACCCACGGGAAACCTCGATTCGAAAACAACCATTGAGGTTATGGAGCTCATTAAAGAGATGGCGGAAAAACACAATCAGACGATAGTAATGGTAACACACGATACATCGCTTGCAGCGTATGCGGATAAGATAATACGCGTAAAAGACGGTAAAATCGAAAGCGTGGAGGAGAAAAGTGATGAACAAACTGAGTAAGTATTTAAAGAAAATGGCAGCAGTGCTTCTCGCTGCCGTAATGATTGTTTCGTCTTTGGGAAGCCTTGGGGTGCTTGCCGATGAGGACGATTTCGGCGGAGGCGATATAGCTGCACCCACCAAGCGTGCGGAGGTTATCGGCGGATTGGAGTCGCTGGTAGGCATCGTCCCGGGAAAGACTACACATGTAGAAGTTCCGATTCGTGTTCTTAATGACGGATTCGGACTTATGAGAGTATCCGCAGAATGCTCAAATCCCCTTATTTCCGTAAGCAATATCAAGATGCTTGACAGTTACGGCGAGGATACAAAGCTCAACGGAGAAAGCGGCGGACACAGCTTCTACAACGGATATAAGGCAATAGTTGTGATGGATGTCTATGCCGATGAGGAACTGAAGGTCGGATACAACACCATTAAGCTCATGGGATACGGAACCGCAGATCATCCGTACATTGGCGGCAATGATGTTTTCGAAATCGTATCCATCGTAACTCTCAATGAGTTTGAACTTCAGCCCGCGATGCTTGTGGCTTCAAAGGTTGTATATTCGGACACCGTAAAGCCCGGTGCTTCGCTGAAGGCCAAGATTTACATTAACAACCAGGGTGATATGCGAAGCTTAAATACCACCGCACAGGTTGATTTCGGGGATTCGGGACTTGTGCCCGATTATGCAATCGGCAAGCTTGCGGTAGGAAATATCGGAGCTAAAGAAGCTACTACGGTTGATATTCCGGTAAAAGTTCCCGAGACTGCGAATCCCGGTACCGGCAAGATTACAGTTACCCTTAACGGAAAGAGCAAGTCGGGCGAGTCACTCGGCCCCTTCGTTTATGATATTTATGTAACAATCGTACGTCCTGAGGACGAGGGCGGAGCTTCGAAGCTCCCTTCGATTCAAGTAACCACAGAGGACAACTACAAGCTTGTGGCCGTTCAGCGTGAAAACAAGATTACTCTTGAACTGAGCAACAAAGGCGAGAGCTCGGCAACAAGCGTGAAGGTAGCCTGCACCGCAGGTATGGATACCGCATCTGGAATTACCAGAAAGGATACCTCGGAGATTCTTGAGGTCGGAACCGTAAAGGCAGGAGCATCAAAGAAGGTAGAGATTCCTTTCATGGTTTCAAAGAATGCGGCCGAGGGCCTTCATGAGCTCGGATTTACTGTTTCATATGTTGACAGCGAGAATAAAGAGCATGTAAAGAACCTGGTTGTATATATCAATGTTCCTTCGGCAGGAGAGGAAATCAGCGATGAGAATGCACCTGTTGTCGATGCCACCACAGACGACAACTACAAGTCCGTAGCCGGTATGACCAACGATGTATTCACACTGAACCTCAAAAATATCGGTGTTGAGACTGCATCGGGCGTGAATGTCAAGTGCGTAGCAGGAATGGATACAGCTTCCGGTATTACCAAGAAATTCACTACGGATGCCGTAGGATGCAAGGATTTGAAGAAGGGCGAAAGTGCATCCGTACAGATTCCTTTCACCGTTTCAAAGAATGCCGCTGCAGGCCTTCATGAGCTTGTGTTTGCGGTAAACTACAAAGACAAGAACGGCAAGAATTATACAAACAACGTTACCGTTTATATAAAAGTCACCGGAACAGACAGCTCTTTTGAGGACGGTGCGCTTAAGAATGCAATCTCTATCCTTAATATCACACAGTCACCCGCGAGCCCCGTTGCCGGCGAGAACGTTACTGTTTCATTTACAGTAAAGAACGACGGAAACGCAGCTGTCGACAATGTTCGAGTATATGGCTCGAATCTCGGCGGAAGCGGATTTGAGGCGGTTACAAACGATCCTTATAACAGAATCGGTTCTCTCGATCCCGGTGCCGGCAAGGCAGTATCGATTACCTTAAAGTGTTCGGATACAATTCCTTCGGGAACCGCAACACTCGGTATCGGAGTTGATTACCTCGACAAGACAGGAACTCCCCAGGCAGTAAACGAGAATATTTACGTGCTCGGAATCAAGTCAAAGGGTGCGGCTGATGTAGGACGTCCCAAGCTTATTGTAAGCGCATTCGGAACCGACGAGGAAGTATTGAAGGCAGGCTCGGAATTCAATTTCAGCTTTACTTTGAAGAATACACATGCTGTTAAGGCAGCAAAGAATATCAAGATTACCCTTATTCAGGATGAAGGTATTTTCTCACCTTCCCGCGGAACCAATATTCTTTATATCGATGCTATCGAGGCAGGACAGGAGTACGCTCAGGAAGTTACATTAAAGGCTAAGGCTGATGCGGCCACCGGAGATTATACACTCAAGCTTCTCCTCGAGTATGAATACGATGATATGTCGGATGTTGACAAGGAGAAGGGCGGCGTAAACGAAGAAAACGCCATCAAGCTTCGTGCAATAGAGAATTACAGACCTGTTATCGAGAATATTATGATTGATGCGTGGGACGGCATTAATGTCGGATCTCCCGTAGATTTGAGCTTTGAGTTCTACAACATGGGTAAGTCAACTCTCGGAAACGTATATGTAACCGTTGAGGGAGATTTCGAACTTGCAAACAACAGCAACATGAGCTACATCGGAGCTATCTCGGGCTACAGCCAGGAATACGTCAATCCCTCGGTTGTTGCTTTGGTGGGCGGCGATGCTACAGGTGTATTAACCGTTCATTTTGAAGACAGCAACGGCGATGAGGTAACTCTTTCACAGAACTTCAGTGCATACGTAAACGATCCCTTCGCCGGCGGTGATTTCGGCGACGGAATGATTGATGACGGAGGCATGTTTATGCCCGGTTTCGAAGATGAAGGCATGTTTATGCCCGGCTTTGAAGAGGAGGGCGGCGAGCAGACCGGCAAGAAGATTCTCGGAATGAATCTTTGGGTATTTATTCTTGTATGTGTGGCCGCAGCCGCAGTAGTTGCAGTTATTGTTATATTCGCAGTTAAGGCAAAGAAGAAAAAGGCAGCAAAGGAAAACGACGATGAGGATTATTGACCTTATTAAAATGGGTCTGCGAAATCTTTTCAGAAGAAAAGCCCGTACAATCCTGACTGTCGTGGGTGTTGTTATCGGTACTCTTTCGATTGTTGTAATGGTATCGATCGGTATCGGTATGAACAAAGGCTTTGAGGAATCGGTCCTTGAGAACGGAAGCATGACAATAATCGATGTCAGTGCATATGCCTATTCTCAGAATGAGAACGGTGAGTGGACCAGTACAAAGCAGACCTTAAATGATGAAACGGTGGAACAGCTGAAGGCTATTGAACATGTTAAGAGTGTTACTCCTATTATCAACTGCTGGAGTGCACAGTTCAGTTCGGGGAAATATCAGGCCTGGCCGTCGCTTATGATTATGGATATGTCCTGTTATGAGGAGTTCGGGTATCCCGCTCTTGAGGACGGAACATATCCGACCAAGGAAGAAGCCGCAAGCACGGTTTATGTCGGACCTGAAGCTATTACCCAGCTCTATTACTGGAGCGGCAGAACTTCCCAGACGAAGGAGTTTGATTTCGAAAGAGACAAGCTGGAAATGTCATTCACGGAGTATCAGCCCAATCCCCGAAAGAAGGAATTTACGTACAATCTTGCAAACCGCAAGAAAATCAGTCAGCTTGAGAGTGGATACTCGGAGGCCAGCTGGTACATTTTTATGGATATAGAGCTCTATAAGGAACTCTATACCAAGTATGCAAATACGCTTAAAATCGATGATCGAAAGAAAGCTATAGCCAGTCTTTCGTCGTTTGAGAATATTCGTATCAATGTTGATAACATGAACAATGTTACGGGAGTTCAGGAAGAGATAGAAAAGCTAGGACTCAAATCTTCTTCGCAGATGGAATACATAGCTCCCATGCAGGAGACGGCGAAAATGCTCGAGCTGGTGCTCGGTGCGATCGGAGCGGTTGCAATGCTGGTATCTGCTATCAACATTGCCAATACCATGATCATGTCGATTTATGAAAGAACACGTGAAATCGGTATTATGAAGGTGCTTGGATGTAAAGTCAGTGATGTGCGCAAGCTTTTCCTGTTTGAGGCCGGAATGATCGGTCTTATCGGAGGAGTTGTCGGAATCGGTCTCAGCTATGTTGCTTCATGGGCAATCAACAAATACGGCGGATCGATATTCGGTGCCATTATGAGTGACGGAATGGGCGGAGCGGTGACCAAAGCTTCCGTGATTCCGTTCTGGCTTCCCTTGTTCGGTGCGGCTTTCGCACTGCTGGTCGGACTGATGTCGGGATTCTTCCCTGCGGTTAAGGCTACAAAGATTTCAGCAATCGAAGCTATGAAAGCGAACGAATAACGGGTAAGCGATTTGTTAAATGAATATAGTGTAAATAAAAATGAGCTGCACTTTTGTGCGGCTCATTTTATTGACATCTTTTTAACCCTTGATATTACGAAACCGGCAATCACACCGACTATCAGACCTGCGATTACACCGCTGACGAGCAGCACCGGAAGATAATATACTATTGCACCGTTAAGCAGCACCCAGGCAACCAGAATCTGGCCGATATTGTGGGCAACGCCGCCTGCAATGCTGACTGCGGCAGTGTTGAAAAGATTGAGCTTGCTCAGGACAATCATTACGATAAGACTCAGGACCGAACCGGCCAGGCCGTAGAGCATGGCAACCATTCCGTTGAAAGTCAAACCGGAAAGCACGACTCGAACCAGTGAAATCACAACCGCATATTTCCAGTCGATTGCGTAAAGCGCAACCATGGTTACGATATTGGAGAAACCGGGCTTTACGCCGGGAACTCCGGAGAAGGACGGCAGCAGACTTTCGACATAACTGAAAATGAAAGCCAGTGCAATCAAAACGCCTGCCATCGCCAGACGCTTGGTTCTGTTTTTCTTGGACATTTAAACTCCTTTATTCTTCACCGGCAGGCGAAACCTTTATTTTACAGGTCGCGGTTTTGCCGCTTGAGGTAGTTACCTTTATTTTACACTGACCCGGAGCAACTGCGGTTACGACACCCTTGGAAGAAACACGGGCCACTTCTTCGTCGGAAGAAGCAAAGGTCAGCCTGTCGGTTGAGTTTGACGGGGTGAGCGTCGCGGTAAGCTTGTATTTGGTTCCTTCGGTAAGTGTTTTCTTTGACTTGTTCAGAGCGACTGAGGTTGCCTTGCGGATTGTGGCATATACTTTGCTTAGGTTTGAATTGCCTCTGTAATCCGTGACGAGAATCGAATAGCGGCCCTGCTCTGTAACCGTGAACGAAACATCACCGTTTTCATCGGGAGTCAGTTCGATGGCATCCTTTGACTTGAAATCCTTTTCTGAGCGGGTTCCTTTAAGGTACTTAACACTTCTGATGCCGGACTGCGAATCGGAAACATTGAACGAAACGGTAATCTTGGTCATTTTGTTGTTTACCGATACAGCGAAGTCCGAAATGTCGGGTTTTACGACATCGTCGGGAACTTTTATGGTTCTGATCGATTCGTTTTTGGCGTTGTCGCGGGCAAAAACGGTATAAGTTCCGGCTTTCGAAAGGCGAATGATATTGTCCGAAACGGCGGTGCCTGCGGTACCGTGTTTGAAATAACCCGTGCTCCGTTTTCCGGTGAAATAGCGAACATTGCTTGTGCCCGAAGGACCGTTGTCGTTGGCGGAAACAGTCAGCAGGATGTCTGATTTGTCAAAACCGACAGAGTATTTTATGCTGGGAGCGAATTCATCGAAGCCGAGCAGCTCTGTACCGGTCAAAATATATAACAGCGAAGGAATGCCTCCGGTGACGGTCTTGCCGTAGCAGGATTCGATAACTTTGGTACCGTTCATTATTACATTTCGTACGGAAGCGGGATAGATTCCTTTTCCGTAGGTGTAAAGTAAAGCTGCCATACCGGTGACCTGAGGGGCAGCCATGGAAGAACCCGACATACTTTTGTAGGAACCGACAACCGTGCTGAAAATATTGGTTCCGGGCACTGCCACATCCACCGAAGCTGCACCGTAATTCGAAGTGGAGGTCAGCTTTCCGTTGGCATCAAGGTATGCAACCGAAATAATATTATCGAGATCGTAGCTTGCGGGGTAAAGGGGAAGCTCGTCGTTGTCGATTCCGTCATTTCCTGCTGCACACACAAAAAGCATGGAAGAGCGTCTGATGGCGGTGTAAAGCGCTGTGGAATAATCGTAGTATCCCCAGCTGATGTTGCAAATATCTGCGCCCATGGCTTCAGCGTAATGGATAGCCTTGATCACGTTTGACATATTGCCCTCACGATCGGCACCACCGTAAACCTTGAGAGACATGAGCTTTACATTGCCGACGGAGGCGACACCCGCAATGCCTGTGGAATTGTTCGCCGCTGCGGCGATGATTCCGGCACAGTGTGTTCCGTGATTGTCGTTGTCAGCCTCTGAAGCCAGAAAAGCATTGTGGGCTTCGCTGAAAGAATAGTGACAAACGGTTGAATCTTCATTATAAAAATCCCAACCGTAAACATCGTCGATGAAACCGTTGCCGTCATCGTCGATACCGTTGCCGGGGATTTCATCTTTGTTGATCCACATCGAGCCCACAAGGTCAGGATGTGTGTAATCTATGCCCGTGTCGATAACTGCAACCACCGATGAGGAATATGCGACAAGCGGATCGTAAAAGTCCCAGCCTTCGAAGGCGTCGATGTCGATATCGACTGTCGATTCGGTATCGATGTAAACACCGGACGAGGAAAAACGGCTGTAGCTGCCGATGTTGTTGAGCCAGTACTGGGCTGAAATATAAGTATCGTTCAAATCCCTGCTTAAAAGCGGTGAAGCCTGGGCAAGCGTAACTTTGCGGTCAAACTCTGCGCAGAGTACTTCGGGACATTTCCTGATATTTGTGATGAAATCGGTTATCTCCTCTTCGCTGCCCGAATGGTCGAGAATGATGAAGCTGTCGTCGCGGTAAGTAATATTAATCGAGGGAGAACCAAGCATCAGGGAGAAGTCCGTATCGGATTTCGAGGCCGCAGGAATGTTCCGGGATTCGTCGGAATCGTCGGAGAGAGTTAAAATTACGGTTGCCGCAGACGAAGCGGGATGCTCATCGGGGGCAAAAGCTGCCGGCGATGCGGCAGGATAGCCGGAGGGAACAAAGACTGCTGCGCCGGGAACGACCGTGAGCGAAAGCGCGAGCAGAAGTGCAAAAAGTTTCTTCATATATATAACTCCGATTTTTGGGGTGCGTTTACAGGTAATTTCAGTTTACGTAATTTTTCAGCTTATGTAACAGCTTGCTTTTATAGACGATTTTACCTTATAATATTTTATAAATAAGTAAAACAAGAATAATATACCCTCTGAATCCCGAGATTTCAATACTTATCTGTACTGTGCAGGGCAGAATCTTCGTATAATTTTATTCTGTTTCGGTCAGACAAGTTTTTTTATTGCGGATAAAGCCGAAAAGCTTGAAATTAGGGACTTGACGGAGTTGATTATTCATGTTATATTTGTGAGGCTGGCGACAGTTCTTTTTTTTGTGTGCATTTTTTTAGGAAAGTCCTTTTCCGAGGGTGCTTTGGAAGGAAGAATTGTGGCATGGGCTTAACAAATCAGCCATGGGCAACATACCACATTGCCCGTGAGTATCAGAAAACGGAGGTGGAAGTTGTGCGAACACAGATTACATTAGCATGCACAGAGTGCAAGCAGCGTAACTACAACACGACGAAAGAGAAGAAGAATCATCCTGACAGAATGGAAACAAAGAAGTATTGCAGATTCTGCAAGACACACACTCTGCACAAGGAGACCAAGTAACAGAAAGGACGGTTATTATGGCAGAAAACACAAAGGCAGCTGCTAATACCAAGCCTGCAAAGAAAAGCTTCTTCAAGGGCGTAAAGTCCGAGTGGAAGAAGATTACCTGGCCTACAAAGGACAGTCTTATTAAGGAGACCGGTGCTGTTGTTATCATTTCTATTCTTTTGGGAGCTATCATCGCATTGCTCGATGCCGGAATTGGTGAATTACTTAGACTTTTACCGTTTGCAGGTTGATAAGAGATAGGAGTAGATATGGCAGAAGCTAATTGGTACGTTGCTCATACCTATTCGGGTTATGAGAACAAAGTCAAAATAGACCTTGAAAAGACAATTGAAAACAGAAGGCTTCAGGACCAGATACTGGAAGTTAGGGTTCCGCTTCAGGATGTCATCGAAGTGAAGAGCGGAGTGCAGAAACGAGTTCAGAAGAAGATGTTCCCCGGCTATGTTCTTATCAACATGATTATGAATGATGAAACATGGTACGTTGTAAGAAACACACGTGGTGTAACAGGCTTCGTAGGACCCGGATCAAAACCTGTACCGCTTTCTGAAGAAGACATGGCAAGCATGGGCTTCAGACCCGACGAAATCTTACTTGATTTCGAAGTCGGCGATACCATTACCATTGAGAATGGTACATGGAAGGGAAGCCAGGGCTATGTTAAGGCGATTGACTTACAGGCACAGACCGTTACGGTCAGTATTGATATGTTCGGCAGGGAGACACCTGTTGAACTCGGATTTACAGATGTTAAATCCAATAATTAATTTTTTATATTCGAATAATCGATAATGAAAAGAGGAGACAATAATGGCTAAGAAAGTTACAGGTTACATTAAGTTACAGATTCCGGCTGGCAAGGCAACTCCGGCTCCTCCGGTAGGTCCCGCACTTGGACAGCACGGTGTTAACATCGTACAGTTTACAAAGGAATTTAATGCTAGAACAGCACAGATGGGTGATCTTATCATCCCTGTAGTTATTACAGTATATGCAGACAGAAGCTTCAGCTTCATCACAAAGACTCCTCCCGCAGCAGTTCTTCTTAAGAAGGCTTGCAACCTTAAGTCAGCATCAGGACGTCCTAACAAGGAGAAGGTTGCTACCATTAAGAGATCAGAGGTTGCTAAGATTGCAGAGCAGAAGATGCCCGATCTTAACGCAGCAAGCCTCGAGGCTGCAACAAGTATGATTGCCGGTACCGCTCGTTCGATGGGTATCGTAGTTGAGGACTAATTTGTTGAACTGATACACAGGCATGAGCCGAGTGTGACGGATAATATCCGGTTCAACTTGACACTAAGAAAAAATCACATTTGAAAGAAGTGGAAGGATTCACGAGGATCCGCTAATACCACCAGGAGGTTATTTACATGAAAAGAGGAAAAAAATACCAGGAAGCAGCCAAGCTCATCGATAAGGCAACTCTTTACGATGTAGCAGATGCTTGCAGTTTAGTTAAGAAGACATCAGTTGCTAAGTTTGACGAGACAATCGAGGCACATTTCCGTATGGGTCTTGACGGACGTCATGCAGATCAGCAGATTCGTGGTGCCGTAGTTCTCCCTCACGGAACCGGTAAGACAGTACGTGTACTTGTATTTGCAAAGGGACCCAAGGTTGCAGAGGCTGAGGCAGCAGGTGCTGATTACGTTGGCGGCGATGAGCTCATTCCCAAGATCCAGAACGATGGATGGTTTGAGTTCGACGTTGTAGTAGCTACTCCCGACATGATGGGTGTTGTAGGACGTCTCGGTCGTGTACTCGGACCTAAGGGACTTATGCCCAACCCCAAGGCAGGAACCGTTACTATGGACGTAGCAGGCGCTATCAAGGATATTAAGGCAGGTAAGATTGAGTACCGTCTTGATAAGACAAACCTTGTTCACTGCCCTATCGGAAAGGCATCTTTCACAGAGCAGCAGCTTACAGAGAACGCAGAGGCACTTATCTCAGCTATCGTTAAGGCTAAGCCCGCAGCTGCAAAGGGACAGTACATCAAGAGCGCAACCATCGCTTCTTCAATGGGCCCCGGAATCAAGCTCAACACAAACAAGCTCAACGCTTAATTATGAATTAAATTGCAAAGCACACGCTTTGGTAATTAAATATCGTATTTTATACCGCTGCACTTCGGTGCGGCGGTTTTTTTGTGCAAACAGTGGGAAGGTTCTAAGACAGACTGTGTTCGTTCAATCAGGGCCTCGAACAAACGATTTCGAACGGTAAATGACACAAAAAGAAAATGGTGTATTGTAAAAAGAGACACGCGTATCGTTACATGATACACGAGTTTAAAAAGTTGCATAAAAGAACTGTTGGGATTTGAAGACGAATGTACAAGGTTTACAAATTATCGAGTTAGTCAATTATAACCGCCGCCGACTTTATTGAAATTTTATATCTTCTGTGATATGATTCTGACTTAGATTCGTGCACTATGATATCGATATGCTATGTATCGATATGAATCAGCGTATGGAACGATTAAAATCCGGCCCGGATGGGTAATAATGAAAGGAACGATATGGGAGCTAAATTCGATTTGAAAGTGGTTAACGGAATTCTGAAGGCTCACGACTACAAGCAGTCGGCAATCATTGCGATTCTTCAGGACATTCAGGAACAGTATCACTACCTTCCTCAGGAGTTCTTCCCTTATCTTGCCGAGAAACTTGATATGGCGGAGGCACGCATTTACAGTGTTGCAACCTTCTACGAGAACTTCTCGCTTGAAGCAAAGGGAAAGTATGTAATCAAGGTATGTGATGGAACAGCATGTCACGTTAGAGGATCTCTCCCGATTCTCGAGAGACTTTATACAGACCTTGGTCTGTCAAAGTCAAAGAAGACAACAGATGACCTGCTCTTTACTGTTGAGACGGTATCATGCCTCGGTGCATGCGGTCTTGCACCTGCAATGACAATCAACGATGAGGTACATCCTGCAATGACTCCTGACAAGGCGTCAGCACTTATAAAGGAACTTAAGGAGGGAGAAGCTAATGCCTAAGACAAAGAAAATTAAGTCAAGAGAAGAGTTACAGGCACTCCGTAAGGCTTATGCAGCTTCCTACGAGGCACAGAAGCTTAAGGTTATCGTTTGTGGCGGTACCGGCTGTGTTGCAGGCGGATCAATGAAAATCTACGACAAAATCAAGGAACTCCTTGAGGCACGTGGACTTGATGTAGAAGTAAATATTGAGGAAGAGCCTCATGATGATTCAATCGGTATTAAGAAGAGCGGATGTCACGGTTTCTGTGAGATGGGTCCCCTTCTTCGTATCGATCCCATGGGATGGCTTTATACAAAGGTTAAGCTCGAGGACTGCGAGGAAATCGTAGAGACAACACTCGTAAAGGGTGAGTGTATCGAGCGTCTTGCATACAAGAAGAACGGCGTTGTATACAAGAAGCAGGATGAGATTCCCTTCTATCAGAAGCAGACTCGAATCGTACTTGAGAATTGCGGACGTATCGATGCAGATTCTATTCATGAGGATCTTGCTATCGGCGGATATACAGCACTTGAGAAGGCACTCTTTGAGATGACTTCAGATGAGATTCTCAATGAGATCACCAAATCAAATCTTCGCGGACGTGGCGGCGGAGGATTCCAGGCCGGCAAGAAGTGGTCACAGGTTGCTCGCCAGAAAGAGTTCCCCAAGTACATCGTATGTAACGGTGACGAGGGTGACCCCGGTGCATTCATGGATCGAAGCGTAATGGAGGGTGATCCCCACCGTATGCTCGAAGGTATGATGATTGCAGGTATCGCAACAGGTGCAACAGAGGGATATATCTACGTTCGTGCAGAGTATCCTCTTGCAGTAAGAAGACTTAAGAACGCAATCGCACAGGCAGAGGAGCTCGGTATCCTTGGTGACAACATCCTTGGAACAGACTTCAGCTTCCATATGCACATCGCACGCGGTGCAGGTGCATTCGTTTGTGGTGAGGGTAGTGCTCTTACGGCATCAATCGAAGGAAAGCGCGGTTTCCCCAGAGTTAAGCCTCCCAGAACAGTTGAGCACGGACTTTTCGACAAGCCTACCGTACTTAACAATGTTGAGACATTTGCAAACGTATCACAGATTATTAACAATGGTGCAGACTGGTACTTGGGAATCGGACCTGCAAACAGCCCCGGAACAAAGGCATTCGCCCTTACAGGAAATATCAGCAACACCGGTCTTATCGAGGTTCCCATGGGAACACCTCTTCGCGAGATTATTTTCGATATCGGCGGCGGTATGCGCGGCGACGGCGAGTTCAAGGCTGTTCAGATCGGTGGACCTTCAGGTGCATGTCTTACAAAAGATCACCTTGATCTTCCCCTTGATTTCGATACACTCAAGAAGATCGGCGCTATGATCGGTTCCGGTGGACTTGTTGTTATGGATAATAAGACCTGTATGGTTGAGGTTGCACGTTTCTTCATGAACTTCACACAGAATGAGTCATGCGGTAAGTGTGTTCCCTGCCGTGAGGGTACAAAGCGTATGCTTGAGATTCTCGAGAGAATCGTTGCAGGCGAAGGCAAGGATGGCGACATCGAGCTTCTTGAGGAGCTTGCTGAGACAATTCAGGCTACCGCACTTTGCGGACTCGGAAAGTCAGCTCCCAACCCTGTAATCAGTACAATCAAGAACTTCAGAAACGAGTACGAGGCACACATCTACGACAAGAAGTGTCCTGCAGGTGCTTGTAAGAAGCTCAAGACAATCCAGATCGATCCTGAGATTTGTAAGGGCTGTTCAATGTGTTCACGTCAGTGTCCTGTTGGCGCTATTTCAGGAAAGATTAAGGAGCCTTTCAAGATTGATACAACCAAGTGTATTCGCTGCGGTGCATGTGTAACCACATGTAAGTTCCACGCAATTAAGGAGAGTTAAAATGACTGAGAAACAGTATATGACTATAGATGGCATCCGCGTCGAAATTAACGGCGAGAGAAATGTCCTCGAAGTGATCCGTAAGATTGGCGTAAAGATGCCTTCATTCTGCTATCACTCAGACCTTTCAATCTACGGTGCCTGCAGAATGTGTATGTTCGAGAACGAAAAAGGCGGTCTTGAGGCAGCTTGTTCAACTCCTCCCCGTGCAGGAATGAACATCCAGACCAACACCGCAAGACTTCGTAAGTATCGTAAGAATATCCTTGAGCTTATTCTTGCCAACCACTGCCGTGATTGTACAACATGTGAGTTCAGCAACAATTGTAAGCTTCAGGCTCTTGCACAGAGATTCAACATTGAGGGCGTAAGATTCCCCAACCACGCAAAGTCAACCAAAGCAGATGACACTTCATCAGTAAGTATCGTTCGCGATCAGGGCAAGTGTATCCTTTGCGGTGACTGTGTAAGAATGTGTAACGATGTACAGAATGTAGGAGCAATCGACTTCGCATTCCGTGGATCAAAGATGGTAATCAGCACTGCATTCGGCAAGCCCCTTGCAGAGACAGACTGCGTAGGCTGCGGTCAGTGTTCATCACTTTGCCCTACCGGCGCAATCGTAGTAAAGAACAACATCGCTCCCGTTTGGAACGCCATTGCGGATCCCGAGGTTCGCGTAACCGTTCAGGTTGCACCTGCTGTTCGTGTCGGAATCGGCAGAGAGCTCAGTGTTGAGAACGGAACAAATGTTATGGGTCAGATCGTTGCAGCTCTCAGAAGAATGGGCTTCGACGAGATTTACGATACATCGGTTGGTGCAGACCTTACCGTACTTGAGGAGACCAAAGAGTTCCTTGAGCGTGAGGCAAAGGGCGAGAAGCTTCCTATCATGACCTCATGTTGTCCCGGATGGGTTCGTTACGTTGAGAACAAGCATCCCGAGTTTATGCCCAACGTATCAACCTGCAAGTCTCCCATGGAGATGTTCGCAGCTATCCTTAAGGATCAGGCTCGCAAGAACAAGCAGAAGATGTTCCATGTAGCTATCATGCCTTGTACCGCAAAGAAGTTTGAGGCACAGCGTGATGAGTTCAAGCATAAGGGACAGCCCGACGTTGATGTTGTACTTACAACACAGGAACTTGTTCGTATGATCAAGGAGTCAGGTATCATCTTCAATCAGCTTGAGCCCGAAGCAGTTGACAACCCTTACGGAATGTACTCAGGCGCAGGACTTATCTTCGGTGTTACCGGTGGTGTTACTGAGGCAGTTATCCGTCATGCAGTTGCTGCAAAGACAAGAAACGAGCTTACCGAAATCGCTGAGATGGGTGAGCGTGGTATGAATGGTATCAAGGAATTCGAGGTACCTTTCGGTGAGAAAAACCTCAAGATTGCCGTAGTAAGCTCACTCGGCAATGCAGAGAAGATTCTCAAGCGCGTAAAGGCCGGCGAGAGCTTCGACCTCATCGAGGTTATGGCATGTCCCGGCGGTTGTATCAGTGGCGGCGGACAGCCCTACGTACAGCGTGACGAGCGTGCAGAGCGTGGCCAGGGACTTTACAAGACTGATAAGTCAAGAAGCATCCGCTGCGCAGTTGACAACCCGATTCTTGAGAACATGTACAAGAACATTCTTGACGGCCGCGAGCATGAGCTCCTTCACGTTGAGTACAAGAGAAAGAAGAAATAAGAGATAAGAGTATCTTGAGAACAGACAGAAGATATGGAATTGATCCTGATAAATCTGAGAACGGACAGGAGATAGGGAGTCTATCCTGATACTCGAAAATCCGGGACAAGAGACCGGAAATCAGACATTTAATATCTGATGCTTAATTTCTAAAATATCGATTCCGGCTGGGGCTTTGCCTCAGCCGGAATTAAATTCTATTATCATTCGGCTATTCTACAAGCCAAATATCCCAAAAGAATTCAGAAAATGCCGCCATTGGGCCAATAGCCGGGACTTGCCTACAAGTTAATATCCCAAAAGCTTCAAGGAAGTCGTCCGGTTGGGCCAATAGCCTGGGTTTGCCTACAAGCTAATATCCCCAAAGCATCAGGAAAGTCGTCCGGTTGGGCCAATTGCCGGGGCTTGCCTACAAGTTAATATCCCAAAAGCTTCAGGAAAGTCGTCCGGTTGGGCCAATTGCCGGGACTTGCCTACAAGTTAATATCCCAAAAGCTTCAGGAAAGTTGAGCTGTTGGGCCAATCGCCGGGGCTTGCCTACAAGTTAATATCCCAAAAGCATCAGGAAAGTCGTCCGGTTGGGCCAATAGCCTGGGTTTGCCTACAAGCTAATATCCCAAAAGAATTCAGAAAATGCTGCCATTGGGCCAATCGCTGGGGCTTTCCTACAAGTTAATATCCCTAAAGCTTCAGGAAAGTCGTCCGGTTGGGCCAATAGCCGAGGCTTGCCTACAAGTTAATATAGAGAAGGAGAACGAATGAAATTATTACGCGAAGCGAAAAAGAGAAAAGACGAGTTGCAGAGACAGCTGGAAAAGATTGAAACATTTAAACAACACGAGCCGGAAGGGACTCTCAAGTGCCATCTGAAAGGGAAAGGAGGGCATCCGTTTTACACTTGTCTGTTTAAAGATAAAGAATCCGGACGATATCGTGAAAAATATATATCAAAGAAGAATGGGAGCATCGAACTCGAAAGACTTGCTGCAAAGACGTATTATCATGCGGTGGAGAAATCCTTGAGAAAGGAGCTTACAGCTGTAGAATACTTTCTGAAGAATTATCATCCGAAGGAAGAGGAGGAGGCTTATCATCACATTACGAAAGAGAGACGGAGCCTTGTGAGACCCTTACGACCTGATGTTCAGGAGGCTTTGGAGGTGTGGAGAACAGAGATTTACGAAGGGAATACTTATCACGAAGAAAACAAGACTTTTTCTACGCAGCAAGGGGAGAAGGTTCGATCAAAATCCGAGGCGCTGATTGCTAATCTTTTATACCAACAGCGAGACAAAATCCTGTACAAGTATGAACGTCCGCTGGTATTGATGTGCAGCAATGGGACTTCGAAAACAGTATATCCGGACTTTACAGCTTTGAATTTATGCACCGGAGAACTGTCGTACTTGGAACATGCAGGAAGGATGGATGACCCGCGGTATGCGGTAGACTTTGTTCACAAGGTGAAACTGTATGCAGACAACGGGATAGTTATTGGCAAGAATTTGTTCGTAACCTTTGAAACTTACAGTGAGGCGCTGGATTTGAGGATGGTAGATGAGACAATTCGGCAGATGATCGGTGAGGAGTAGAGCATGAGGGAATTCGGCAGATAATCGGCGAGGGACAGAGTATGAGGGAATTCGGCAGATAATTGTGGTAGAAGAGATGAAAACAAGTTTGATGTGCCTTGAAGAACTCTTTTTTTGAGTATATAATATAAGGACATTTTTGTAAGACATGCGATTAGGATGTGCTTGGATAATTAGGAGTCAGGATTGCGGATTTCCACAAATGAAATAGGTGCGGATGCCTGAAAAGATTCAAAGAATACAAACAAAATTAAAATAGAGGACAAATAGGAACATAAAGTGGGGGAATTTGGGAGAATGGAGAAGAAAAGTGAATATTGTGCCAACGAAGATAAAGAAGTGGCAGTCAACACATCAGTGATAAGTATAGTGGCGAATATGATTTTGTCGGTATTCAAATTATTGGCGGGAATATTCGCATCATCGGCTGCAATGGTTTCGGATGCGATTCATTCTGCATCGGATGTATTCAGCTCGATTATTGTAATCATCGGAATCAATATTGCATCGAAGGAGTCCGACGAGAATCATCCGTACGGGCACGAAAGATTTGAGCCGATCGCAGCAATATTGCTGGCTAATGTTTTGTGCATTACGGGATTTTTTATCGGAAGGAGCGGAGTGATCGACATTATTGATAGCGCGAAGGCTGTCAAAATGGGAGAGACGGGAAGTGTGGTCGTACCCGGGGTGCTTGCATTATGGGCAGCGGTAGTTTCAATTGTGGTGAAGGAGGGTATGTATCGATTTACCGTGATAAGAGCAAAGCGAATCAACTCGACGGCGCTGATGGCAGACGCATGGCATCACCGTTCGGATGCACTCTCGTCAATCGGAGCATTGGTCGGAATTCTTTTCGCACAACACGGTGTGGCCATGATGGACTCGATTGCGAGCCTTGTGATTTGCCTGTTTATCATAAAAGCCGCGTACGAAATTTTTAAGGATGCAATCGATAAACTTGTCGATCGCTCGTGCGGAGCGGAGTTCGAGGCCGAATTGGAGAAAGAAATCCTTTCGGTTGACGGCGTGTGCAACGTAGATACTCTCCGCACCCGAAATTTCGGAAATCGTGTGTATGCCGAAATCGAAATAGCGGTTGACGGCGAACTGAGGCTCAATCAGTCGCATGCAATCGCGGAAAAGGTGCACGATCTCGTCGAAGCTTCGCACCCCATCATCAAACATATAACCGTCCACGTCAATCCAAGCCCGCTCTCTTCGCGAAGCGAAGTACGAAAGTGAACGAAGTGAACGATAGTAGCGGGCCATCCAAGCGAACGAACTTTGCGCCAGCAAAGCACGTAAGTGAGCAACGCGATTCAAAAAACTATTGACAATCCTTCCGAAGCGTGGTATTATACCCAAGGTTGTGAGTGATCACAACTCTTGCCCGAAGACAGCTGGTAGGTTCGGAACTCTTTCCGGACATATAAGAATCCGAAAGGGTCGCCCGCCGAGGAAGAGAATGTATTTGTATATTATTATGACTTATACGGCTCTCCTGTTCAGGCAGGGGAGTCGATTTTTTTATAGAATCGCCTCCCAAAGAAAAAAATAGGAGGAAATTCAAATGGCAAAGGTTGAACTTAAGGCCCCCATCATTGATGAAATTAAGGGCTACGTTGCAGACGCTAAGGCAATCGTTGTTGTTAACTACTGCGGAATTACAGTTGAGCAGGACACAGCTCTTCGTAAGGCATTAAGAGAAGCAGGCGTTACTTATAAGGTATATAAGAACACCTTCCTCAAGAGAGCTTTCGAAGGAACTGATTACGCTCAGCTTGACAAGGTTCTTGACGGACCTACAGCAGTAGCTATCTGCTCAACAGACGCTACAGCACCTGCTAGAGTTTTATCTGAGAAGATGAAGGATGCTCCCGCTCTTCAGTTCAAGGCCGGCGTTATCGACGGTACTTACTACGATGAGGCAGGATGCAAGGTTATCGCAACCATCCCTTCAAGAGAAGTTCTCATTTCCAAGTTACTTGGTTCTATCCAGTCACCTGTTACCAATCTTGCTCGTGTTCTTAATCAGATCGCAGAGAAGAAGCAGGAGAACGCTTAATTCGTTACGAATTGGCACATTACTCAAAGCGTCATAATTCGACGCAGACATAATTATTAAATTTTCAATGGAGGAAATTAAAATGACAACACAGGAATTTATCGATGCTATCAAGAGCATGACCGTTTTAGAGCTTAACGATCTTGTTAAGGCTCATGAGGAAGAGGGTGGCCTTAGCGCAGCAGCAGGCGTTGTTGTAGCAGCTGGCCCCGCAGCAGCAGCTGAGGAAGAGAAGACAGAGTTCAACGTAGAGCTTACAGAAGCCGGCGCTGAGAAGGTTAAGGTTATCAAGGTTGTTCGTGAGATCACCGGACTTGGCCTCAAGGAAGCTAAGGATGCTGTTGACGGCGCTCCCAAGGTTATCAAGGAAGCTGTTAGCAAGGCTGAGGCTGAGGATATCAAGAAGAAGCTTGAGGAAGTTGGAGCTAAGGTTACTCTTAAGTAATTTCAATTTGAATCAAATCCTATCTCAAAGGCGTGTGAGCTTTCACACGCCTTTGTTTTTTGACATTGGGAAGGTAGCTGTTTGGCACACAAGGTGTGCCGCTTCCTTGCCGGGTACTTGGATTTGGCAGAATGATGATTTGGTTCGGGGAGTGTCCTTTGGCTCGCGACTGTGTTACCTTGTCGGACGAGTATCCTATCTGTCAGATAGACTTGAATCATTCTCGTTTATGTTGTATGATTATTAATGTAAAGCAAAATTTCTATATTAAAGCAGGCACAGAGTTGGTTAACCAATCGGGTGCGCAGAGTACTCTAATCTGTGTCTAGCAGTCTCACATTCTTTATTTAATTTGTCAGTTTATCCCTGAAATACTTGCTTTAATCTCATTATTTTTTATTTGGCAGGGGATTTTAGGTAAATAATCTCCTGCAAGAGGAGGTTATTTATGAACAACAAAAACAGAGAGTACAAAAGTGATGTCTTCAGCATGCTTATGGAGAACAAAGAAAATGCATTATCGGTTTATAATGCATTGAACGGAACCGACTATACTGATGCCGATGCAGTGGAGATTCGCACGCTGGACAAGGGAGTATCGCTCACGGTAAGGAATGATTGTGCATTCGTTGTAGATGCGGCGCTCAGCATTTATGAACATCAGTCTACGGTTTGTCCTAATATGCCGGTTCGAAACCTGATATATTTTTCGGTAATTCTTCAAAAGATAGTGAAAAATCGCAATATATACGGCAAAACTCTTGTAAAGATTCCGGTGCCAAAGTTTGCGGTGTTCTATAATGGTGATGAAAATCAACCTGAGGAATATACGATGAGGTTATCAGATGCTTTTGACAGACCGGTAGAAGATCCGGAACTGGAGCTTGTTTGTAAGGTATATAATATTAACTTTGGCAAGAATGAAAAACTCTTATCCAATTGCAGAATATTGAAAGACTACATGACCTTTGTAGAGTATGTGAGATTTTATCATAAAGAGCAGGATTATGAGGAACTGGACAAGGCAATCGACCGTGCAATCAACAGGTGTATACAAGAAAATGTATTGGCTGATTTTCTTAAAAATAACAGATCAGAGGTGATCAAAGTGACACAGATGGATTATACGTTTGACAGACAGCTTGAATTGGAGAGAGATGAGGCACGTATGGAAGGACGTGCTGAAGGATTATATGAAGGTCGAGCAGAAGGTCGAGCAGAAGGTCGAGCAGAAGGTCGAGCAGAAGGTCGAACAGAAGGTCGAACAGAAGGCCTGGCGGAAGGTCGGTCTGAGGGAAAAGCAGAAGCATTATTTGCTGTTTTGGAAGAACTGGGCGAGGTTCCTGAATCTTTGAGCAATCTTATTCGATCGCAAAAGGATGACTATATATTAACGAAATGGATTAAAACTGCTGTTCGGGTTAGCAGTATCAGTGAATTCAAAAATGCAGTTATGGACGAATAAGTCCGCGCATAAAAAGGTGCATGAAAGATTGTTTCTTTCATGTGCCTTTTTTATTTGTCCTCAATGCCGCAGCAGGAAACCCAAATGGCTATTCGCGTTTCTGTGTATATATGTTGTATAATATACGAAGGATCGCCACAAAATGTTCTCAAAAGCAAAAATGTAACGCTTTTTTGCTTAATGGTGAAGAAAATGTATTGAAAACTTTCTCGCATGAGTGTATAATTACACAATAATATCATCATGGGGGAACTATGTCTATTTCCAGAGCCTCGCGCGTCAAGAATGAGATGTGCTATATACTCATATGTGTAGACGAGTACGACGGCGGTGAGATACGCGGTCGTTTGTTCAACGCGTACTATCGAGAGGCACTTTTCTTCGACAGCGGAATGGAAATGATACGCGAGTTGGATGATATTTTCGAGACTTTCGGATACCCTCATGCGACCATGGATTTGCGAAGCCTCGAGACACCGGAAGAGAAGAAAGAGCATCCGCCGGTGGTGCGTGTGAAGATGGCACCGTCCACGACACTTTACAAGCACGATTCGAGGGGCAAGCTTGCAACGCTCAAGATGCGCGTCATGTTCAGACAGAACGCGAGCTGGCAGGGCAATCTCAAGTGGATGGAGGAGGACCTGTCCGAAGATTTCGCCAGCGTGCTCGAGCTTATGATATTGATAGATTCAGTTTTTGCAGAGTGATATTCAGCGACTCAGGGTCGGAATATATTAATATTTGAAACGTATGGTTTGCGAACTGAGTAAAATCGACGAAAACAGTTACTAAAAGAATGGGTTTGCATAAGCATAACAGAGCGGATTTGATTAAGAATAACAAAGTGGATTTGTATAAACATGCAAATTTGAGTTTTAAAGCATACATTCACGTGGGGTGAGGAGGAACACAATGGCTTTATTCGGAGACGACAAGAAGAACAGAGAAATGACGGAAGAGATTATTTCCGGAATTTCTTCGACAATTGCAGAGAGTATATCGAAGACCATGCAGCCTGTATTTGAGAATCTTGCGGGCGAGATAAAGACTGCACTCGGCGAGAGTCGCGCACAGCAGGACAAGGCTGCGGCAGATATGGCGGAGAGCATTCGCGGAATGCAGACAATCATTGAGAATGTTACTTCGGCTATGACGAATATGCAGAATCTTGCGCAGGGACAGCAGCAGGCGATTGAGAAGCTTGCGACTGTTCAGCAGGCGCAGCTTGAAACTCAGAAATCACTGACCGAGGATTGTCAGAAGGCCTTCGCCGGAGTGAAGGACACCCAGGACAAACTCGCGAACTTATATTATGAAATCGGCAAGGGATCGACAGACCTTGTGGCACGCGAAGAAGCAGTTGTGAACAATCAGAAGCAGGTTCTGGACAATGCCTCGGCGCAGCTGCTTGAACTCCAGAATTCATGGACCGAGAATTTCACCAAGGCAGGCAACGAACTTGCGGCGAAGTACCAGACAATGTTTGCGCAGATGGAGACTACAGCCAATACCATTTCGGGTTATTGTGAGTCGCTTTCGAAAGCAAGCGAGGCACTGAACGGAGGATTTGCAGGCTTTACCTCGAATATGGAGAAGTCTTTTGCTGAGGTTAATGCAAATATGCAGAAGACCTTTGCGGATGTTAATGAAAAGCTTCTTAATTCATTCGATAACTTTAACGCTAAGCTTGAGAGCAATACTTCGGCCACAACGGAAAAGCTTGATGCCACAATGGCAGCCGCAACGGAAAAGCTTGATACCACAATGTCAGTTGCAACGGAAAAGCTTGATACTACAATGTCAGCTGCAACCGAAAAGCTTAATTCTACAATGTCAGTTGCAACCAACACACTTGAGAGCGGCATGAAGACAGCTACAGCCAACCTGGAGCAGAGCTTCAGCGGCGTTACTGCGAATATGGAGAAGTCGTTCGCGGCAGTTGCAGGCAATATCGAGAATTCCCTTTCGGGAGTATCCGGTACCATGGAGAAGAACTTCAACAGCGCAGCCGGAAGTATGGAGCAATCCTTTGCAAGCTTCAATGCAAATATGGGCAAGTCTGTTACCGAAGTATTTGAGACGATTGATAAGCAGCTCGGCGAAGTCGTAGAGATTCTTGCCAAGACCACCGAGGAAGTGAACGAGGCAGCAGCACGACTTCCCAAGGCTATTCGAGGACTCGGAAACTGAGCGGTAAGTACAGTCACGAAGAACCAACGTGACCGAATGTGAAAGGAGACCGGCGTATGTATAGCACAGCGAACCTTCAAAGAGCTGTGTCCGAAGCAAAAGCAGCGCGCGAAGAAAGAGTTCGGCGCGATGAAGAACGCAGGAATGCACCGGCAGTACTCGGTGATAAGGAAAGACAGCTTTTTGCTAAGATGGGAACGTTTCCACCTGAGCAGGCTGCAGGATTGGGCTTTTGTTTGGAGCCGCAGGAGAAAGCAGTTTTGTGCGAGTATCTGTTTACGGAGGCGGCCGATTCGGAAAAAGAGACTCTGAGCCTTGCACTTTTGGAGGACCTCGATGTATCGAGCTCTCTGCCGATATATAAGCAGTGCTTTGAGCACTACGATGATGCAAATTTCCGCCCGATGTTCAAAAAGCTTAGGGCCAGCAAAAGCTTTGTAAGTTCAATTAATCAGCACTACGGAATCAAATGCGAACCTATGCTCGATGCCATGAGCCAGGGCGAGCTTCCGGAGTATATAAACAATGAGGCGGGAATGATCGCTTCGGAGACCGAGGGCGGTTATGCGGGCGCACTCGCTAAGTTTGGTGTAGAGGAGAAGTCGGAGCTGTATTACAGGTGCTCAGAACTCTACGTTGTTGTGTGCAATGCAAAGGAATACAGGAAGCTAGGCGCAAACAAGCTGATGTCCATGACCGAGGAATTCGGAGTCGACAACAAGACCAGACTGTTGAAGAACATGCTGAATGTTATGGACGACTTTCAGCTGGAAGGCTTCGTGCCTATGCTGGAGGATTTCCTCTCCATTACCGGAGACAAGGGCAGCGGCGAATATAAGGAAGCGCTCGGCGGAGTATCTGCCGGCAACCTTAAGAAGTACGACCTTTGGACCAGCAAGTATAAAATAAGAAAGATACTCGGCGACAATATTGTGTCGAAGTTCTGGTATGAGTTTGCGGGCGAAGCGGCAGTGTCGCAGCAGCCGGAACTTAATACCATACTGCTTGATTTCGGAAAGTTCACTGTAATCGAAATACTTGATAATGAAGTGGCATACTTCTACGATAAAAAATATTTTACCGAAACGGTATATACGGGGATTGCGAAGGCGCATAATGCGCAGGAGCTGGAGAATTGGCTGAGGGAGAATACTCAGTGGTCGGCTTCGGGTGACCATCAGAGTCATTGGAGAAAGGCACACGCAGGACAGTGGCAGCAGGCCTTCCGCGAGTATATTGCGGTGAACTCGTAAGCGATCGGCCTTCCGCGAGCATATCGCATCAGTCAGCAAGAGCCGCATTTGAATGGCAAACACGTCGGAAGCGTGATAAGAAGAGCACTGCCCCCCCGACCATACTTCTGAAATTGGGGATATAAAATAAAAAGAAACGAATCGGAGAAAAACCTATGGGATTCATGAGAGAAAAGAAGCGTATCGGTGATATGCTTTTGGCGGAAAACCTTATAACCGAAGAGGACATCAGTCAGGCACTGGAACGTCAGAAACAGACCAGAACCAAGCTCGGTGCTACCCTTGTCGAGATGAACAAGGTCAGCGAAGAGGATATTGCGAAGGTACTTAAGAAGCAGCTCGGATATGAGCTCGTCGAACTGAATAAGGAGCGAATCCCCGGAGAGGTACTAAAGCTTGTTACTGACAGCTCTATTCTGAAGAAGTACACGGTTATTCCGTATGCCTTCGACCCCCTCGATTCAAAGTACCTCATGGTAGCGATGGCGGATCCCATGGACATTATGGCTATCGACGACCTTACCGTTATCACCGGCATGCAGATTTCACCTGCGATATCTACAGCCAGCCAGATTATGGCTACCATCGACAGATATTACGGTAATGCAGAGACTCAGGCTGTTGCGGACCTTTACAGCAGAGGCCGTGAGGAAGAAGAGAGCAAGACCGAGATTGTAGCCGACGAGGCCGTTGAAAACGCGCCTATCGTTATTCTTGTAAAGAAGATTATTGAACAGGGTGTACGTTCCCGTGCATCCGATATACATATCGAGCCTCTCGAGACACGAATCAGAGTCCGCTACCGTATCGACGGTGTATTAAAGGACGTAGGATCGTATCAGACGAGTATGCTTGCCGCACTCATCACCCGTATCAAGATTATCGGCGGCATGGATATTTCCGAGAAGAGAAAGCCGCAGGACGGACGAATCACCAGTATCGTAGACCGTGTTGAGTACGATATCCGTGCATCCGTGCTGCCTACCGTATTCGGTGAGAAGGTCGTAATGCGACTTACAGCAAAGCAGAACCTCTCTCGCGACAAGTCGCAGCTCGGACTTAATGATGAGGAGCTTGAGGTATTCGACCGAATCTTCAAGAATCCCAACGGAATCATCCTTGTAACAGGACCTACAGGTTCCGGTAAGTCGACCACACTTTATACGGCCCTCAGCGAACTCAATACCGAGGACGTAAATATTATCACAGTCGAAGATCCTGTCGAGGCAAATATCGACGGAATCAACCAGGTACAGGTAAATCCGAAGGCAAATCTGACCTTCGCGACAGCCCTTCGTTCTATCCTGCGTCAGGACCCGGATATCATCATGATCGGTGAGATTCGAGACGAGGAAACAGCGAACATCGCCGTTACCGCGTCTATCACAGGACACTTGGTAGTATCGACACTGCATACCAATTCGGCAGCAGCTTCAATCACACGTCTTGCGGATATGGGAATCGAGAACTACCTCATCGCGGATGCGACCGTAGGTGTTATCGCTCAGCGACTTGTTCGCCGTCTGTGCCCTGCCTGCAAAAAGCATCGTGAGGCAGATGCAAATGAAAAGAGACTTCTCGGCGTACCCGAGAGCGAGCCTCTTACTATCTGGACTCCCAACGAGCGAGGATGTGTACAGTGTAATGAAACAGGTTACCGCGGACGAATCGGTGTTTACGAGATGATGCCCATCACCAACAAGCTCAGAAACATTATTGCGAACAAGGGAACCACGGAGGATATCGAAAGAGCAGCACTTGCGGAGGGTATGAGTACCCTGAAGAACAGTGCGGGACGACTTGTAAAAGAAGGCACTACATCGATTGAAGAGTTAAAGAGAATAGTATATGCGGAGGATGAAGAATAATGCGGACAGTAAATGAGTTACTTGAAATAGCAGCTGAGATGAAAGCATCGGATCTTCATCTTACGGTAGGAGTGCCGCCCAAGGTACGAGTATTCGGCGAGCTTATCAGTCTTGACGGACCGAAGCTTTTGCCCGACGACCTTCACACACTGGCATATTCCATTTTGCCTCCGGCTCAGATAGGAAAGTTCGAGGAGCAGGGCGAACTCGATTTTTCGTATTCGATTCCGTCAGTAGGACGTTATCGTGCGAATGTGTACCATCAGCGTGGTTCGCTTGCGGTTACCATTCGACTTGTAGGAGAGAAGATTCCTACACCCGAGCTTCTTGGAATACCTGAGCCTGTATGTGACCTCATTCACAAGAGACGTGGACTTGTCCTTGTAACAGGCCCCACAGGATCCGGTAAGTCGACAACACTTGCATCGCTGGTAGACCTTATCAACCAGCAGTATGCTTACAATATCATTACTCTTGAGGACCCGGTCGAGTACCTTCATCCTCACAAGAGAAGTATCGTAAACCAGCGTGAGGTCGGAACCGATACAAAGAGCTTCTCGAATGCACTTACCGCTGCACTTCGTGAGGACCCTGATGTAATCCTGGTAGGAGAAATGCGTGACCTTGATACCATCTCAACAGCCATTACCGCTGCCGAGACCGGACATCTTGTGTTCTCGACACTTCATACCATCGGAGCTGCGAGCACCATCGACCGAATCATCGACGTATTCCCTCCTTATCAGCAGGGACAGATTCGAAGCCAGCTTTCGCTCGTACTTGAGGGTGTTATTTCGCAGCAGCTCATCCCTATGACCGGCAACCGCGGTCGTAAGGCAGCGTTCGAGGTAATGCTCGCAACACCCGCGATTCGAAACCTCATCCGTGAAGGAAAGACTCATCAGATCAGCGGCTCCATGCAGACCTCCAAGAAGGCCGGCATGCAGACAATGGACGATGCAATCTTCGAGCTTTATGTAAACCGTTATATAGACCGTGAGCAGGCCATCGGTTACGCTCAGGATCCCGGCGCGTTAAGTAATAGAATGTTTATGTAGTGATTTCTCATTCAAGAGAAATCACACAGCGTCGCAAAAAGCACGATGTACCAACGTACTTTTTGCGACGCTCTTACCTTATTTGAAAACCAATTTTGGAGGACCCATGGCAGATTTTGCTTATGTAGTAATAAACAAAGAAGGAAAACAGATAAAGGGAAGTATGTCTGCGGGCGATATGGCAGCAGTCAGAACCAAACTGAAGATGGATGGTATGACCATCGTATCCATTCGTCAGCAGAGCGTACTAAACCGCGATATACAGCTTGGTGAGCCGAAGGTAAAGGACCGTGACCTGGCAGTATTCTGCCGTCAGTTTGCGAGTGTCCTGAATGCCGGCGTAACCGTAGTAGAGGCGCTTCGTATGCTTGCGGAGCAGACCGACAACAAAACTCTTCAGAAGGCTCTTTACAAGACCAGAGAGCTCGTACAGCAGGGTGAAACTCTCGCCGATGCCATGAGCAAGTCTTCGAAGCTCTTCCCTGAGATGATGATAAACATGGTCGCAGCCGGTGAGGCATCCGGTAATCTGGACCTGTGTATTCAGCGAATGGGTATTCAGTTCGAGAAGTCTGCAAAGCTGAGCGGAATGGTAAGAAAGGCGATGGTATATCCCATCGCGGTTATCGTCGTGGCTTTGGTGGTACTTATCGTTATGTCTACATTTGTAGTACCGAAGTTCGCAACCATGTTTGCTGATATGGGAACCGAACTTCCCGCAGCTACACTTATTGTTATGGCAATCAGTGATTTCCTGCTTACGAAGTGGTACTTACTCATCGCCATTGTTGTGGCGCTGGTAGTATTTTTCAAGTGGTCTTCGAGCACTACCAAAGGCAAGGAAATCTACGGCAGAATAGCACTTAAGCTGCCTGTATTCGGCAAGCTGAACCTCAAGACGAACTCGGCGAAGTTCTCACGTACCATGAGTACACTGGTATCCTCGGGTATGAGCATTACTTCGGCTATCGAGATAGTTGCAAAGACTATGTCAAATATCCATTACAAATATGCTCTTCAGAATGCGAAGACCGAGGTAGAGCAGGGTATCCCGCTCTCGGTCCCTATCCGCAAGAGCAATGTATTCCCTTCCATGGTTCACAACATGCTCGCTATCGGCGAGGAGACAGGTAATATTGAGTCCATGCTTGACAAGGTAGCCGACTACTACGAGGAGGAGACCGAGCAGGCAACCGCTTCCATGGCAGAGCTTATCCAGCCCTTCGTAATCGTAATCCTCGGCGGACTTATCGGTTTGATGGTTCTGGCAATGTACCAGCCTATGATCAGTATGTATGGCAACCTTGGAAACCTGTAAAGGAAAAACAAATTATTAAATTGAATTAACTCCGTGTATTTGACGGTTGTGGGAGCCTAAGAATTAACGGGTTAAGATAAAAAAGTAAAAAGGAGACTAATTCTTATGAAGAAAACACAGAAGAAGAATAACAAAGGGTTCTCACTCGTTGAGTTAATCGTAGTAGTACTTATCATGGCTATCATCGCTGTAGCTCTTGCTCCCCAGATTATGAAGTGGGTTGGAAACTCAAGAATTGCATCAGATAGACAGACTGCAGATTCAGTTGTATCAGCTGGTCAGACAGCATTAACTGATAAATCAGCTTCTGCATTAGTAAAGACTGGATACTCAAACAGTATTGTTATTTCTAATACGGGAATCGCAGCGACTACTGTAGATGCATGGACAAATGAAGTTAGCGAAGTATTAGGCATTGCAGCATTAACTACTACTGCCGTTGACACTGTAAAGACAAAAACGTCTGGTGCAGTGATTACTGTTAGCATAAATGCTTCTGGTAAGGTTACTTGGGCAGAGACATCTTCACCCGCAGTCCTTACTTCAGCAGACCTTGACTAATTTTTTGCAGTAAGGCATA
>JAZLGZ010000044.1:0-38532 GCA_045616585.1 Lachnospiraceae bacterium | reverse complement strand
AGCTTTATTGATGACATTAAAGTACGTGCAAGAAAGAGCATTAAGACTATCGTCCTTCCCGAGGGTGAGGACAGACGTGTTCTTGAGGCAGCAGCTACAACAATTAAGGAAGGCAATGCAAAGGTTGTAATCCTCGGCGATCCTGATGATATCGCTAAGCTTGGCGCAGATCTTGATCTTACAGGCGCAGAGATTATCAATCCTAAGACAGCAGAGAAGCTTCAGGCATATGTTGATAAGCTTGTTGAAATTCGTCAGGCAAAGGGAATGACTCCTGAGGCAGCTCTTCAGGCACTTACTACAGACAATACAACCTTCGCTGTAATGATGGTGAAGATGGGTGACGCAGACGGCGTTGTTTCAGGCGCATGCCACTCAACAGCAAACACACTTCGTCCCTGCCTTCAGATTCTTAAGACAGCTCCCAGCGTTAAGTCAGCTTCAGCTTACTTCCTTATGGTAGTTCCTGATTGCGAGCTTGGCGAGGACGGAATCTTCGTATTCGGTGACTGTGCACTTAATCAGAATCCTAATCCTGAGCAGCTTGCAGAAATCGCAGGTCTTTCAGCTAAGTCATTTGAGATGCTTACCGGCAAGGCAGCAAGAGTTGCTATGCTTTCACATTCTTCAAAGGGTTCAGCAAAGCATGATGATGTAACCAAGGTTGTAGAGGCTACAAGAATCGCTAAGGAGACATATCCTGACGTTATGATCGACGGCGAACTTCAGCTTGATGCAGCTATCGTTCCTTCAGTAGGTGCTTCAAAGGCTCCCGATTCACCTGTTGCAGGCAAGGCTAACACACTTATCTTCCCTGACCTTGATGCAGGAAACATCGGCTACAAGCTTGTTCAGCGTCTTGCAAAGGCAGAAGCTTACGGTCCCGTTATGCAGGGTCTTGCAGCTCCCGTAAACGATCTTTCACGTGGATGCTATGCTAACGATATCGTTGGTGTTATTGCAATCACAGCAGTTCAGGCAGCAAACAAATAATTTACAGACATATATTTTGCTGCAGCATGCGGCTTGGCGGACGAGGTCACATTTATGTGGCCTCGTTTTTTGGTGTGCGTTTTCCCGGTTTTGTTTATATTTTACATTTTGAAACGAGATGATATAATGGTTAAAAATATCGATTGGTACGGTTGTTGTTATTCAATTCCGTAACAATCTTTAAAAACGGAGAGAGCTATGCAGCAGATTATTACGAGTCTTCTTGAAACAGACGCTTATAAGTTTTCAATGGGACAGGCCATTTATCATCAGTTTTCGGACTATAAGACTACCTGGTCTTTCAAGTGCAGAAATACCGATGTTCATTTTTCGGATGAAATGATAGAGGAAATCAAACATCAGATTAAACTTTACTGTGACCTGAGATTTTCAGAAGAAGAGCTGGAGTATCTTAATGCCATTAAATGGATTAAGGGTTCGTATGTGGATTTTTTAAGGCTTTGGAAACCAAGATTCGCTGATTTTACATTCGGAAGGGACGCTGAATGCGGACTTACCATTGAGACAAAGGGCACTTGGCTCAATACTTCGATGTATGAGATTCCGACCCTTGCGATAGTCAATGAAGTATATTTCAGAATGGCTTACAATTACGATGAGCTTATGGACAGCTTTAAGGAACGTCTTGACGCAAAGATTGCGGGACTCATAGATGGTACGTATGAACTTGGAGCATTCAGCGAATTCGGTCTCAGAAGGCGTTTGTCTTCCGAGGCTCAGGCGCTTGCTGTTGAGAAATTGAGCCTGAATGCGAATAAATATAAGAATTCGAAATTTGTCGGAACCTCGAATGTTTATCTGGCCTGGAAGAAAGGAGTCACTCCTGTCGGAACTATGGCTCACGAGTGGATAATGTGTGTCGGACAGGGAAACCACAAGCACAATCCGGCATATTCAAACTGGTATGCTCTCGATGCCTGGGTAAAGGAATACGGAGTATTGAACGGAACTGCTCTTACGGATGCTATCACTACCGACTGCTTCCTGAAGGACTTCCAGCTTACCTATGCCACACTTTTCAGCGGTGTACGGCATGACAGCGCCGATCCTTACGAGTGGGGCGATAAGATGATTGCTCATTATGAGGGACTCGGTATCGATCCCAAAACCAAAACACTGCTTTTCAGTGACAGTCTGAATTTCGAGAAGGCGACAGCACTTTTCAGATACTTCGACAAAAAGGCGAAGACCGCATTCGGAATCGGAACCTTTATTTCGAATGATACCTGCGTTCCTGCGCTTAATATTGTTATGAAGACGACCGCCTGCAACGGAATGGATGTTGCCAAGATTTCCGATGTACCCGGAAAGGGAATGTGCAAGAATCCCGATTATGTAAAGTACCTTCAGCGTTGTATCAGCTGGAGAATGGAGCATGAGAACGGAAACTCACTGAGAGTGTGAAATGATGATATTTATATTTACCGGAGTAAAAGCATCCGCCGTAGCTGTTAAGCTTAATAAATCAAAGAAAACTCTTTAGGTGGACCGCAGCGGATATGTTGTTTCTGACGGTTTTTATGCAGGGTCAAGAAGTTATGACTTCTTTTACGACTGCATAAAAGATTATCCCGACAAATAATCGGATTCATTAAACAGGGACTGCGAATAAATGCAGTTCCTGTTTGTTCTTTTATCTGCCGGACAAACTTAACAAAAACTGAAGAAGAACGGTCGAAAGGCTCACATATTCACAAGATTTGGCAAGTCAAAGGTGGAATGCGGTCTTGCACCGCGAATAAAGCTGATATAAAATCGAGACTGGTGTTTAGTGAGAAAAAATAAAAATCGTTATTGATAAATTGCAAATGAGGATACAAATGAGAAATCACAGATTGCTTAAAACGGTATCGGTCGTGCTTGTTTCCGCACTGATTTTCGGAGGCTGCGGACTTATACCGAAGGAAGAAAAAGAGTATAAGGTTCAAATCGTAAAAGAGAATGTTGCGGATTCCTATGCTCTTGCTACTGCCGAAACAGGGGATGTAGTATCAACAAAAAGAATCGGCTGTATTTATTCTCAGCTCAACGAAGCCAAGTTAAGCTTTGCGGTAGGCGGCAGAAGAGTTGCAAATGTATATGTCAATGAGGGTGATGAGGTTACCGAGGGTGAGCTTCTTGCCATGCTCGATATCAGCGCACTCGAATCTCAGTCAATTCTTTCAAAGGAGCGTATACAGGAAAATACATTGAAGATTGCGCAGGAGAAAGAAAATATAGCCATGTACGATTCGATGATTTCAGGCCCTGCAACAAGTCTTAAAGACCGTGAGGATTATATCCTTGAAAAACAGCAGTGCGAGGAGCGAATCGTAAAGTGTGAATCGGATCTGGAATATCATGCAAAAAAGTATGAGGAATGCGAGAAAGAGATTTCACTGTCATATATTTATTCTCCGATGAACGGAATCGTAGCGTCCATGCATGATGACCTGGTGGGATGGACTGCGGACGTAAAGACTACGGCGATTACCCTTATCGATACAAGCATGTGTGCATTTATGTCTACAGACAAAGATGCAGTTGATTATGTCAAAATCGGTGATTCGGCGGTTGTTACTCTTTCAAGCGGAGTCGAGTACGCAACATCGGTTACCGCAATAGACGAAGAGAACAAGAAGGTTGTTTTCGAACTTGATGAACCTGATTTCTCGCTGTCTGTCGGAACACGTGCAAATGCCACAATCACCATTGACAGAAGAGAACAGGTACTTGTGCTTCCCAGAGCCAGCGTTTTCGGAACCGAAGATATGCATTATGTATATGTTCTTAACGAGAACGGAGTCAGAGAACTTGTGGTTATAGAGGCAGGACTTATCGGTGACAGCACCGTCGAGATTCTCGGGGGAATTGAAGCAAATGCCTCGGTTATTCTGAAAAGCAAATAAGCATTGGATTTGGTGACTATTATGAGAAAGATAAATCGTTTTGTGTGTATTACACTTGCTGCTGTGCTGATGTGCGGCTGCAGCAAGCAGGAAGTCGTTCGGCCTGCACTCATCGATTCGGTGAATGCCGGTGTGGATGTTGCGCTTGTTGAAAGACGTGCGTTAAAGGATATAGCAGCATACGATGCGGCTATTCTGCCTTCGTCAGAGGAACTCAGCTTCGATATCGACGGTTACATCCGCGGTGTTTACGTGGAGCCCGGGCAGCACGTGGAGGAAGGCGAAGTAATCGCTGCGCTTGTAGGCAAGAATTACGGAGCTATCGCGAGTCTTGAGGAGGAAATTCAGGAGCTTAAAGAGGAGAATGAGAAAAACTTTAAGTACCTTGACGCAGAGCTTGAGCTTGAGAAACTTTCGGGAGGAAATGTCAAGGAAACCGAACTTAGAGTTAAACATGAAAAGGAACTTGCGGAACTTAAGCTTTCGGAGAAAATCGACCGCCTCAATCTTATGAAGGAAAATGATATAGGCTATACATATATCACCGCACCCAGAGACTGCACGGTTATGGCAATCACTTCCGTCAGAGCGGGAGGCTATCTTTCGGCAGGTACTCCGGTGTGTGCACTTGAAGCGGACGGAGAATTTACGCTTACCTGCAAATTTATGAGTGAGAAGAGCGTTGCTAAGCTTCATGAGTATTATGCGCTTATCAACGGTGAAAAATACGATATCGATTATAAACCCTACGATAAGGAAGAATTGAAGCTCCTGAGCGCAAACAACATCGATCCCGTTTCGGTTTTTAAGTTCAGCTCTTCAACCGAAAAGCTTTATCCCGGACAGTATGCGACGGTTATTGCCGTTTCAAATGCCACGGATGAAGTGCTTGTGGTTCCGGTAAATGCGGTTTATACGGACAATGCCGTTAAGTATGTGTATAAGGTTGAGAATAATGTTAAGGTTAAGCAGACTGTTTCAATCGGTATTTCAAATGCCACTTACATTGAGATAGTGGACGGACTTAAGGAAGGAGACAGTGTTTATGTCAAGAATTAATAAATTAAGACTTCCTGCACTGGCTCTGACAGTAATGCTCCTGGTAGGAGTGTCGGTACCCGTAATAGCAAACGAGAGCGACAATGAACTCTATTTTGAAGCCATCGGCCAGCAGTACGAGGACCGTGTGAATACAACCGTTGTCAGAAGAGGAGAGTTTAATGCCATTTCTTCCTGCAAGGCATCAATTGTATATGATGACGTTGCTTATGTATTCAACAGAATCGATTCGGGAACCGTTACTTTCGAACAGTATCTCGTAAGAAACGGCTCGTATGTTCATACCGGTGACCCCATAGCGGAGGTGAAGGTTTCGGTTGAGAATATCGAAATCGAAGATCTGGCAATCGATATCGCTGCAGAGGAAGAAAACCTCGAGAAGTTTATTGACGCGAACAAGGCGCTTTTAAAGGATTATTCGAACCGTATGGTAAATGCCGCAAGTGCGTCGGAAAGAAGAACCGCGGAGTTGCTTTACAACCGACTTTCGGTAAAGTACGAGAAAGAGCGTGCCGATCGCGAGGGATATCTTGGGTCTCTTAGAAACACTCTCAATGCATATGAGGAGATGAACGAGAAGCAGTATATCTATGCGACCATGGACGGTACCGTCAGCAACATCAACCGTTACAGAAAGGGCGATAAAATCAGCGGCTACTCTTACATGTGCAGCATCTACAATACCGAGAATATCCGTTTCAGAGTATACGGAGGCAACGAGCAGCTTACTTATGACATGCCCGTTGTTATTGCTCAGGGAGCAGGTTCGAATGCCATTACGGTTGCCGGAAGAGTGTCTAGTTCAAAGAGCCCAATTCTTTCACCCGGACTTGTGGGCAGTGATGATTATATTGAGGTTGTCGGAGATCCCACTCAGCTTTCGATAGGCGACGAGGTTGCAATCAGATTCAATGCAATCAGCACCAAGGATGCGCTTATGGTGAACAAGCAGGCAGTCAAGTCCGATTCAAAGGGAAGCTACGTTTATGTTTTCAAGAACGGAATGAGTGTTAAAAGATACATCTTCACGGGCGGTGTAAATACTACGGATTACTGGGTAATCGACGGCCTTGAAGAAGGAGATGTAGTGGTTGTTAAGTAATTGGTTCACTTTGGGGACACAAAATTGATACAGAACGGAGAAATGATTTATGTTTCATCTCGTCTTACAGAGAATTTTACATAAAAAGTGGATGGTTGCCAGTCTGATTATCGGTAACATACTTCTTGTTGCTATTGCAGTCAGTCACCCCATGTATCAGGAGGCGTCAAAACGTCATATGCTCATTGACGGCTTCGAGGGATATATGGAGGAGAACAATACCTATCCCATGATTGTCAGATCGACCGGACGTCTGCGTAAAAATGCCGGACGCAATCAGATGGTGGCTACCAGAAAATATATGGGCTCACTTCCGGGAAACTACGGTATTCCTGCGGTTGAGGACAAGATTTTCCGCGCTACGGTTACCGGTTCGGCAAAGATTTTATCGATTCATGACAGCTACAGCGACATTGATAAACTTTCCGTGGCTTCTTTGAGCAACCTTAAGAACCATGCGCAGATTATGAGCGGAAACTGGTACAGTCCGACTGTTACCGAGGATGGTTTTATCGAAGCGGTTATCAGCCAGAGTACGATGGTTGAGTTCAACATGTTGATCGGTCATGAGTATGAATTCGAGATGCTCTTCGACCACAACAAGCAGCCCGTAAAGGTTCGTGTCGTCGGAGTATTCTCAAATGATAAGGAAGAGGATTATTACTGGATTGACAGTCCCGACTCTTACAATGAGCACCTGATTATCGATCCCGATCTTTTCGAATCGATATTCCTTGATGAGAATTTTAAGACCTATCAGGTAGATGAGTACAGAACGCTTCTGCTCGATTACAAGAAGTTCCGTCCCGAGAACATTCCTACCGTTCTTAACACTACTTCTTATATGGTTGATAAATACAAGACCGTTTATTCCGCAATCGAGAATCCCGATTTCATCGAGATTGTAAATAAATATACTTCCGAAGAGAAACGGGTATCGGTTACTCTTTCGATACTTCAGATACCCGTAATAGTACTTTTGTGCGCTTTCATTTTCATGATATCAAGACAGATGCTTGAGATGGAGGAAAACGAAATTGCACTCTTAAAGAGCCGCGGCGCTTCAAAACGTCAGGTACTTGCAATGTATTTCTACCAGTCGGCGATTCTTTCGGCGGTTTCGTTTGCTGTCGGTTTGCCGCTGGGAGGACTTATATGCAAGGTGCTCGGTGCGTCGAGTGCGTTCCTTAAGTTCGATTCGCGAAGAGTACTTGCAATCGAATATGACGGCAGAGTATTCATATACGGACTTATTGCCGTAGCCGCTTCGATGATTATGACACTGCTTCCCGTGTTCAAACGTGACAAGGTAAGCATCGTAGCGGTAAAACGTAAGAAAAACCGCAAGGACAAGCCTTTCTGGCAGAAGTTTTTCCTGGATGTCATCATCCTCGCAATAGCGCTTTACGGTTTGTATACCTTCAGTCTTCAGAAGGAAGAAATGCTGATTCGAGTGATTTCGGGCAAGACACTCGATCCGCTTTTGTTCATCAGCTCTTCGCTGTTTATTGTCGGAGCGGGAATGGTGTCGTTAAGAATTCACGGGCTTTTGGTTAAGGGTATTTATTCTATCGGAAAGAATAAATGGAAACCCGCGGCATATACTTCGTTCCTTCAGCTGATCAGAACCCGCAACAAGCAGGCCTTCATTATGGTATTCCTTGTGCTTACCGTTGCCTTCGGTCTGTTTAATACAACCGTTGCCAGAACCATTCTTGCGAACGCCGAGAAGAACATGACTTATACTACCGGTGCGGACATCGTAATGACAGAGTACTGGAGAAACAACGTTGCATATGCGGAAACTCATCCCGATGTCAGCGTTGCCTACATCGAGCCTGATTTCGGAAAATACGGACAGCTCGACTGCGAGGGAATCGCAAAGGTTTACAAAACCGACAAGGTATCCCTCAAGGTTTCGGATAAAAAATACGACTCATCGCTTATGGCGATTGAAACCAAAAAATTCGGTGAGACAACGGATGTTCCGGCAGGACTTTTAAAGCATGATTTCTATGATTATCTGAACGTGCTTTCAACCAATCCCCGTGCGGTTCTTCTCTCTTCGAATTACCGTGACAAGCTCGGTCTTAAAATCGGTGACAAGATTACTTATAATGTTGCCGACAATTATGCAAAGGGACAGCTCGATGCGGTTGTTTACGGATTCTTCGATTACTGGCCCGGATATATGCCCGAGTCAATCGAGGTTCTTGAAGACGAGAGCACCAGAAGTGTGGAGAACTACCTGATAGTCGGACATCTTTCGACCGTACAGGAAAGCGTAGGAGTATTCCCCTACGAGATATGGATAAACATGGGCGGCGATACCGAGCGTTTCTATGAGTTCGCCGACAATGCAAAGATTCCCGTATATTCACTGGTCGATGCTGTTAAACTTAAGAATGCCATAGCTACGGAGCCATTGTTCCAGGGAACAAACGGAATCCTGACAATGAGCTTTATTACAATTCTTTTGATTTGCGCCATCGGATATGTAATCTATTGGATGCTTTCGATTCGCTCAAGAGAGCTTCTGTTCGGTATCTTCAGAGCTATGGGTATGACAAGGAGAGAGATTATCCAGATGCTCATCAACGAACAGGCATTTACGGGATTGTTCGGAATCGGATTCGGTCTGCTTATAGGATGGCTGGCTTCGACCTTATATGTTCCCATCATTCAGATTGCCTATGCGGCTTCGGACAGCGTTCTGCCGCTTGAACTTATTACAAAGGGCACAGACGTTGCACGACTCGTAATTATTATTGCAGCAATGTTCCTTATCTGTATCGGAATTCTTATTAACCAGGTATTCAAGATGAAGATTTCACAGGCTCTTAAGCTTGGTGAGGACTAATTCGTTTCAGATATTACGGAGATTTATAAAATGAACATTATAGAAACCAAAAACGTAAACAGAATATTCGACCTTGCGAGCGGAGAGAAGCTCCACGTACTTAAGGATATCAACGTTACGATTCCCAAGGCAGCCCTAACGATTCTTAAAGGACCTTCGGGCTCCGGTAAAACTACACTCATGAATATGCTCGGAGCGCTTGATGCACCCAGCAGCGGAGAGATTCTTTTTAACGGCAGCGAAATCGGCGGAATGAGTGAGGAGAACAAAGGTAAGCTTCGCCGCGAACATTTCGGGTTTGTTTTCCAGTCGGTATCCTTGATTCCGATTATGACGGTATTTGAAAACGTTGATTTTGCACTCAGGCTCGCAAATTACGAAGGAGACCGTGCCGACCGAGTAACAAAATGTCTTAAGATGGTCGGACTTGCCGCAAGGGCGCATCACATGCCTCAGGAGCTTTCGGGCGGTGAGCAGCAGCGAGTAGCCATCGCACGTGCGATAGCGCATCGCCCCGAAGTAATATTTGCGGATGAGCCTACCGCGGAGCTGGACAGCCAGACGGCAATAAGTGTTGTAAACATCTTTAAGGGTCTGGTAAAAGAAGAGGGCGTAACAATCGTTATGACCACACACGATACAAGCCTTATGTCCGCGGGCGATGTAGCCTATACAATCGATCAGGGAACCATCGCATAAGCAATCATTGATGAAAGGATTTATCCGGAATGAAAGATAAAGATGAAGTAAAGACCGTCAGCGCGGCGGCACCGGAAGAGAATACTCCCATGGTCCTTGCGGAAAATCTTGTTAAGATCTACAAGACCAGCGATCTTGAGGTGCTTGCCTTGCAGGGCCTTGATTTGAGAGTCGAAAAGGGTGAACTCACCGCCATCATCGGTAACTCGGGATCGGGAAAGTCGACCTTCCTCAACATGCTCGGAGGCCTTGATGAGCCGAGCGCGGGCAAGCTTTTTGTGGACGGCAAGAATCTGTTTAAGATGAACCAGAAGGAAAAAGACCTTTACAAAAGAAGTACTGTAGGTTTTGTATGGCAGAACAACGGACGAAATCTGCTTCCGTACATGACTGCCTTTGAAAATATTGTGACTCCCATGCTTCTGACAAATACAAAAGACAGGAAGGCGAGAGCGGATGAACTTCTCGATCTGGTCGGAATGACTCATCGAAAGAACAGCAGGCTTTCACAGCTTTCGGGAGGAGAGCAGCAAAGAATCGCTATTGCGATTGCACTTGCGAATTCGCCGAGACTTTTGCTTGCGGATGAGCCTACGGGTTCCGTTGACAGAAAGACTGCGGATTATATTTTTGATGTATTCAAGAAGCTCAACAGCGAATACAATCAGACAATCGTAATAGTTACCCACGACGTGGAGCTTTCGAAGAAGGTTAATCGTGTTGTGGCGATTCGAGACGGAAAGATAAGCTCGGAGCGAATACTTCGTGACAAATATCAGGGGAGCTTCGAAGCTGGTCAGGTAAACTGGATGGAGGAGGATACTCAGGACGAGTATGTAATCCTAGACAGAGCCGGCAGACTTCAGGTTCCAAGACACATGCTCGATGAACTCAAACTCGAGGATAACAAGATAAAAGTTGCTCTTGAGGATGGGGAAATCAAGCTTACAAGACCCTAAATCATAATGCCCGCTGTACGCTTACAGCGGGCATTTGCACTCTGCGTGAAGATTTTTAGGACATACTTCACAAAAAATGATTGACATTTTGAAGGGTTTTCTTGTATAATGGCAACGCATAAGGGCGAATTGATAAAGATTTTCATTTATGTATTTATGCAAAGAGGTCTGTACCAATGACGGTATACCCGCTTTGCTTTTTTCATGGTCAGAATCTTTGATATCGCTACTAAATTAGGAGGAATATTTTATGAGAAAGGTTACAAAGAGTCTGGTAGTTATCATGCTCGTTGCAGCTATGGTTCTCTCTACCGCCTGCGGAAAGAAGAACGATGCTCCCGCAACACCTACATCAGCACCCAGCCAGGGAACTGATACTACCCAGCAGCCTACAGACACAACTACACCTGCAGGCACCGACACCACAGCACCTTCAGACGGAGATACTACTACAGTTGATCCCGTTGAGAAGTACTGGTGCGACGAATTCGACGTTATGACACTTGACAAGTATGAATACGGTAAGGACTATACCGCATTATACGAGCAGGTTGGCAAGGACATTACTATTGATGATGTTATCGAGGATCCTGACACAGGATTCGGTTACATCAATGTAGACGGTGAGCTTCACCTTTTAGGTCTTGACTTCCTCACAATGGCTATGGTTTACAACAACACACCTTGTGGAGATTACAAGACAGAGGATGATGTTTACGCTGCATGGTGGAGACTTTACATCACACGTTGGAACTACCTCCTTCCTGAGGTTCCCCTTTACTCAAATGAGTACTACGATCTTTACAATGCACAGATCGAGGGCGTAACACAGTTCCCCACCAACCCTTACTGGGATCCTTCAGATGCCCTTATCGACTGGACATCAACAAAGGAAGATCAGAGCATTATCATCGGTAACTCAACTGAGCTTTCAGGACAGTTCCGTTATGCTTCATACGGCAAGTCATCACCCGGAGCATCTGACCTTGATATCGAGGAGCTTACTTCAGGTCTTGAGACTGTATCAAAGAACAAGGCCGGCGGATATGAGTGGAATAAGAATGTTGTAGCTGCACATTCTGAGGAAGTTGATGCAGAAGGCAACAAGACATTCACCATCACCATCAAGGATGACCTTGTATTCAGCGATGGCAGCCCTGTAACAGCTAAGGATTACCTTGCAAATTCACTTGCATTCTTCTCACCTGTAGGAACTCAGGCTTCAGGCCGTGAGATGGCAGGTAAGACAGTACTTGGATGCGAGACAGGATATCACCTTTACACAGGTCCCGGCAGCACAGAGGGTACAAAGGCTCTTAAGGGTCTTCGTCTTCTTGACCAGTACACCTTCGCTGTAACTGTTCCTGCAGATTACATTCCTTACTTCTACGACATCACTTATGCTTCATTCGGACCCAGCTACTCAGCTATGTGGATCGGTGATGCAGACATCATGGATGACGGTGAAGGATGTTACCTTTCAGACAGCTTCTATGAGAAGGATGCTGATGGCAACTACAAGATGGCAGCAGCTATCAATGATATTTGTACAAACACCTCAGCAGAGGCTTATGCTAGATTCCCTTATTCAGGACCTTACTGTGTAGAGTCATTCGATACAACAGACAGCACAGCAGTTCTTGTTAAGAACCCTTACTTCAAGGGCAACTACGAGGGTGTTCAGCCCAAGATCGAGAAGATCGTTTACAAGAGAGTTGTTTCGGCTACACAGCTTGAGGATTTCAAGGCCGGCGGTCTTGACGTTATCTCAGGTATCACCGGTGGTCCCGCTACCGATGAGGCTCTTGCTCTTGCAGACGGCAGCGATGGAAAGTATGTTTATACTCACTACAGCCGTGCAGGTTACGGAAAGTTAGGTTTCCGTGCTGACTTTGGTCCTGTACAGTTCACTGAAGTACGTCAGGCTATTGCATTCTGTATGAACCGTGGTAAGTTCGCTAAGGACTTCACAGGCGGATACGGCGGTGTTGTAGACGGACCTTACTATTCAGGATCATGGATGTACAAGGCAGCAGTTGCTCAGGGTATGCTTCTTAACACTTATGCTACATCAGCAGACAGCGCTATCGAAGTTCTTGAGCAGGCAGGATGGGTATACGATGCAAACGGCGAGGCTTATACTTCAGGCGTTCGTTACAAGAAGATCCCCGGCGATATCATCAACGAGAAGGATAAGAACTTCCAGTCAGTTGATGGCGCTTACAAGACAACTGAGGTTAACGGCGATTACTATATGCCTCTTGTAATCAACTGGTATGGTACAGCTGACAACGAGTTCACAGACCTTCTCCAGACAGGATTCAAGGTTAACGACAACGTTGCAGCAGCAGGTATGGTTGTTTACAACACAATCGGTGACTTCGCTCCCATGCTTGACGAGCTTTATCAGGCAGCAGTTTACGGATACTATGCAGGTACTCCTATGTATGGTGCATTCAACTTTGCTACAGGTTTCAACTCAGCAGTTTATGACTTTGCATTCAACATGACTATTGATCCTTCAATGTACGATGATTATTCACAGTACTACATCAAGGATTCAGCTGATATTTTCTGGCTTAATAAGTAATTAATTTAGATTTTTATAATCTTAATAAATAGTGCAAACGCATCCGACGCTAATCGTCGGATGCGTTTGTCACGATTTATGGCATTAATTTTTATACATAATTTTGAATATTTCACATGAATGTTTGGGAAATAATGCATTTTATGTGTTTATTATAAATATCGCTTAAAAATGAGAGGGATAAGAGATGGGAAGATATATAGCAAAGCGTTGCGTCTATATGGTTGGTGTATTCCTTATTCTTACTTTCCTGCTGTTCTGCCTTTACCGTATGATGCCTGCGAACAGAGCATATACGGATGCAAGAACAGAAATGCAGGGTCTGAAGAAGGGACTGTCCGGCGAGGACGCAGAAGCTAAATTCCAGGAACTTTATTTGAAATATCAGAGATTGTACGGAACAGACGTAGACAATAATCTGATTCTTTATATGCGCTGGCTCGGTGTATATCCTTTCTACGACGGAAAATGCAATGGTATCTTCCAGGGCAATTTCGGATTTTCGTACGAGCACAACCTTCCTGTAGTTGAGGTAGTAGGCGTGCCGATGAGGAACTCGTTCCTGTTGGGATTTGTTACCGAGATTGCGGTACTTGCGATTACAATACCTCTTGGTATTGCGTGTGCGACGAGGAAAGGAAGCAGGTTCGACCGGGGAACTCAGATATTCTCTCTGATAGGTTTCTCGACGCCGTCTTTCGTAATATACATCATCTTTATTGTGTTCTTCTGTTCGATTCTCGGGTGGTTCCCGGTTTCGGGTATGAAGACGCCGGGCAGCAATTATACCGGTTGGGCGGTTTTGAAAGATCAGCTGCACCACATCATTCTGCCCACAATCTGTCTTGTGTTCAGTTCACTTGCATCGATTACACGTATTGCGCGTGCTTCAATGATCGACGCACTCAGCCTTGACTGTATCCGTACGGCAAGAGCAAAGGGACTTCGCGAGAAGGTTGTAGTTTATTCACATGCTTGGAGAAACGCTATGGTACCTATGGTTTCGATTATCGTAGGCGGTTTCTTCGGAACTATTTCGGGAGCAATGATTCTTGAGAGTATGTTCGGCTTCAAAGGAATGGGACAGTTGTTCCTTAACTCTATTATTACAGCCGACTACGATATGATTATGTTCCTTGAGGTTGTTTACACATTCATCGGATTGTTCTCTAACCTTGTGATTGACCTTTGCTACGGTTTGGTTGATCCTCGAGTAAGAATCAGTAAGTAAGGAGGAAAATATGGCTAAAAAGAAGAAGTCAGAGAATGTTTTCCGTACTCTTGCGCGCTGGTTTACCCGTTGGTTTATGGGCGGAAAATATGAGGACAAATGGTTTAATGATAAAAAAGAAGAGAGCGATGAGACTAAGGCACTTGATGATTCGGACCTTATCGTAAGTCCCGCACGTCAGGTATTCCAGAGATTCGTCGCAAGAAAATTTGCGGTATTTTCGGTATTTGTTGTTTTGATTATGTTCCTGATTGTATTTATCGGACCCAGTTTCATGGATAAATACTACGATGCATACACAGAGACAACACTTCAGAACTTACCTCCCTCTATGTCACTTGCAAAGGTTCCGAAGGAACTTGCGGACGATATCAAGGATATCGACAGCTACGGAAGTTTCTCGGTAGGCTTGTCAAACAGCGGAAAGGTTTATGTTTGGGGTGTCGGCAAGATCGGTGCTACAGGTGTAAATGTTTCGGATATACCCGAAGAAGTTCAGAATGCCAAGATCGTTGCGGTTGCGGCCGGTATCGATCATATTATCGCATTTGATGAGAACGGCAAGTTCTATGGATGGGGCAGCAATCGTTTCGGACAGTATGCAAGAGACGAGAAGGTTCTTGAGAACGACAACCTTATTCCCGTTCCCGAGGAAATTGTAAACGGCGAGATTGACGTTACACATATCAAGAAGGTTACCTGTGGATATCAGGCTTCCGCAGTTCTTATGGATGACGGTACCCTTTATATCTGGGGTAACAAAAACAGCTATACCAATATGGAGTCTTTCCTTGACAAGACAAACATCGTAGATGTTGACTTCACACTTAACTATGTTGTAGGTCTTGATAAGAAGAGCATGAACGTTTATACAGGAACCCGTGGTCTTTACGATGTAGCCAAGTTAAGCATCTTCGACAAGGGTGAAAAGATGTTTACTTTCCTTAACGGAAGAACAATCAAGAGCATTGCAGCAAGCACAAACAGTATCTGTATGCTTTTAAGCGACGGTTCCATCGCACTTACAGGTGACTTCCTTGCGGACAGTACCGATGTTCCTCAGTTCCTTGAGGGTGAAGAAGTTGTAAAGATTGTCGCAGGTAACTATCATTACACCTGCCTTACCAATCTTGGCAATGTATACTCGTTCGGCGGAGACCATTACGATCAGACTCAGGTTCCCGAGAAAATCAGAGCACAGAAGACCGGTGATATTTTCTCAGGTTCGTTCCAGAACTATGCTGTAGGCGAGGACGGAAAACTTGCCGGAGCATGGGGCCTTAAGGGCTTCCTTTTCGGAACCGACGATGCAGGTGCCAATATCGCAGAGAGAGTAGTAGCCGGCGGACGTGTTACCATGACCTTCGGTGCCGTTGCAGTTATTATCGAGATTATTATCGGTGTATCTATCGGCTGTATTGCCGGATACTGCGGAGGCTGGGTTGATATCCTTCTCATGCGTATCGCCGAGGTATTCAGTTCGATTCCTACCATTCCTTTCTTCCTGATTATGTCATCACTGCTCGCTCAGGTTGCTATTTCAAGCAGCCAGAAGCTGTTGCTGATGATGGTAATTCTGGGAGTACTCGGATGGCCCGGTTTCGCATCGATCACCCGTGCCCAGATTCTTGTTGCACGTGAGAGTGAGTATGTAACAGCTGCTCAGGCGATGGGTGTTAAGGGAAACAGAATTGCATTCAAGCACATTCTTCCCAATGTTATTTCGGTTATTCTTGTAAACATGACACTGAGTTTTGCGGCTTCCATGCAGACCGAGACTTCACTTTCATTCCTTGGCTTCGGTGTAGTTTATCCTCAGCCCAGCTGGGGCAATATGCTTACCCGTGCAAGTAATGCGACAGCTGCGATTAACTTCTGGTGGCAGTGGGTATTTACTTCTGCGATCCTTATTTTGACAGCAATCTGTATCAACACTATCGGAGATACTTTACGAGATGTTATGGATCCTAAGTCATCAAACGATAAATAAGGGGGAGCACAAAAAATGCCGTTACTTGAAATAAAACATTTACATACTTTTTTCCATACAAAAAAAGGAACAGTTAAGGCTGTTAACGACGTATCCTACTCCCTCGAAGCCGGAAAAACAATCGGTATCGTAGGTGAGTCGGGTTCCGGTAAATCGGTATCAGCCATGAGTATCCTTCAGCTACTTGACGGAAACGGATATATCGAGAGCGGAGAGATTATCTTCGAGGGCAGGGAACTTACAAAGCTTCCCATTTCCGAAATGAACAAAATCCGCGGCAACGATATTTCGGTTATTTTCCAGGAGCCCATGACAAGCTTAAATCCGGTATTCTCTATCGACAGACAGCTTTCCGAGCCTTTCAGAATTCATCAGGGCATGAACAAAAAGGAAGCTCATGAGAATGCGGTTAAAATGCTTTATGATGTTCAGATTCCCAATCCTGAGGTTGTTATCAAGCAGTATCCTCATCAGCTTTCGGGTGGTATGCGTCAGCGTGTTATGATTGCGATGGCACTTGCCTGCAAGCCCAAGATTCTTATTGCGGATGAGCCTACAACCGCGCTTGATGTTACAATTCAGGCACAGATTCTGAAGCTTATGAATAATCTTAAGCAGACAACAAATGCCTCGATTATTTTCATTACACACGACCTCGGTGTTATCAACGAGATGGCGGACGACGTTGCGGTTATGTACTGCGGACAGGTAGTTGAGCATGCACCCGCATCGGTTATTTTCGGCAATCCGAAGATGAGCCATCCCTACACAGAGGGACTTATGAACTCAATACCCAGACTTGAGACTACCAGTGAGAGACTTGAGCCTATTCCGGGTGTTGTACCTCATCCGCTTGCACTTCCCAAGGGCTGCAAATTCGCACCCCGCTGCAAGTACTGTACACAGAAATGCTTAGAAGAAGAGCCTGATCTTGTAGATGTAAGAGAGAATCAGAAGATCAGATGCTTCTACCCTGATATGGAGGAAAGAAACAGTGGCGAACACAAAAAAATTACTGTCAATCACGAATCTTAAGAAATATTTCCCGGTTGCCAAGTCCTCCCTTTTTCAGAGACAGCAGCTGTACGTTCGTGCAAACGAAGACATTACAATTGATATCTATGAGGGTGAAACCCTCGGAGTCGTAGGAGAGTCGGGCTGCGGAAAGTCAACCCTCGGCCGTGTACTTCTTCAGCTCTATCCTCAGACAGCAGGATGTACGCTTTACTACGGCACAACTCTTGATGAACTGACACCTGATTATGTTGCAGATACCATCAAGCATTCCGCAAAATACAGAAAGAAGCTCAATAAGGCAACTGCAAAGGCCGAAGAACTTGCGGCAAAGGTTGAAGCCGCAGGCGGCGAGGACAATGCGGATTTCTATCTTCAGCAGGATGCCAACATTGCCCGCTGTGAGGTTCAGACCTGTGTCAGCGATCTTGTAAAAATCCTTGGCGGATTTTACGTTCATGATGATGCGGAAGGCAAGCAGCTGCTTCTCAAGATTTACAACGAGAACAAGAAGCGCAATAAAATCATCGAGAAGAAAAAGGCTCAGAATGTAATTCTTGAGCACTATAAGTTTGAGGCTGAATCGGGCGAGAACAAAAAGGCTTCGGCTAAGGCAGAGGCAGTTGAGGGACGTATTAAAGAACTCGATGCGCGCATTGCCGAGTTCGACAAAGTTATCGTCTCATACAAGGCCGAACTTGATAAGGTTAAGAGCAAGTATGCCAATGACACTGAATTCGCAAAGTACGAAGAGATGCTCGACAACGGTATCGATCTTGCAAGACTTAAGTATAAGGAGATGCGTTTCTTAAGAAAAGATCTTCAGATCATTTTCCAGGATCCTTATTCGAGTCTTAACCCCCGTTTTACGGTAGGTCAGATTATTGAGGAAGGCTTGGTTACACATCACTTCTTCAGACACGGATCTTCCAAGATGCGTGAATATATTGTTCAGACCATGAAGAACTGCGGACTTCAGGAGTATATGCTTCAGCGTTATCCTCACCAGTTCTCCGGCGGACAGCGTCAGCGTATCTGTATTGCGAGAGCACTTGCCGTACAGCCCAAGTTCGTTGTTTGTGACGAGTGTGTATCTGCGCTCGATGTTTCGATTCAGTCGCAGATCATCAACCTTCTTCAGGACTTAAAGGAAAAGCAGAACCTTACATATATGTTCATTTCACATGACCTTTCGGTTGTTAAGTTTATTTCCGACCGTATTGTGGTTATGTACCTTGGAAACGTTGTTGAGCTTGCGGACAAGAAGACAATCTTCGAAGATCCCAGACATCCTTATACGGTAGCTCTGCTTTCCTCGATTCCCACAACCGATCCTGATTCTGCGGATAAGGAGAGAATCATTCTCGAGGGTAATATTCCCAGTCCCGTAAATCCTCCTGCAGGATGTAAGTTCTGTACAAGATGTTATCTTGCTACAGATAAGTGTAAGAGAGTTCCTCCCACACTTACAGAGATCGAGCCCGGACATTTCTGTGCCTGCCATTATCCTGAGCGCAAGCTTGATGCAGACAAGAACTATCTTTTTGAACTTAACAAGACTGAGGCATAATGGGTTTATTTAAGAAAAAAGAAAAAGACAAATACGAAGAATATAAAGAGAGAACCGAAGAGGTCGGGTTCGGTGACAGATTTGCCATGTGGATTTCGGGAGTCCTTGTAATTGCGATTCCCTGTTTCATTATGATATGCATAGTCCTCTTGGTGACACTGTTTCTGTTTTCCGGTACAAACTGATTTATGAAGAAGAAAAAAGCATTTTTTGGAAGGGGTATGGAGTACGTCGACGATTATACGATTGAAACGTATGTCGATGAAAAGGGCAGAGAGAAAGATAAGATAGTATATATCGGCCCCGAAGTTCCGTTTTCTGCTCCTGCATCCGTTGTCAGACCGCGACTCATTATTTGTGCGGTGCTTGCCGTACTGACGGTTCTGGCAGTGGTATCCACTCAGCTGATTATTCACGGTTCACAAAACTCCGCATTTGTAATGTTTCCTCTTGCGGTAGCATTATTTCCGTCAATGTACCTTTTGATGGGGGTTATGAATTTCAAATTCAATGCAAAACCGATGACAAGAGATCAGTACAAGAGGGGAATATTAAGAGTATTTCATTCCTGCGGTGGGATTATCGTGCTCACTTTGGTTGCTTTTGTCGGTGATTTTGTATACAGAATTCCGTCAGGTGACTGGCTCTTCTTAAGGGGCGACATTATATTTTACATTGTTGATGCAGCCGCATTCGGAGCATGTCTTGCATGTGTTCTGATACTGCGAACCATAGGCATTGACGAAAGAGCATATCTGACTGCCGAAGCAAAAAAACATAACTGATTTATTGCTGAAATCACAAAGCAAATGAATAAGGGCCGGTCCTTAGGTGGGCCGGCTCGTTTCTTTTCGGAAGAAGCGAACCGGAGTGCAATTGAGCGCTTTTTTGACTGATAACTTATCTGCGTCCCGGAACTTCAAGGATGCGAAATAAACGACCCTAAAGTGCACTTACAAATGCTTTACAATTAGTCTATAAATTAGTAAAATATTGATAAAACAGAAGATAAAAAGAAGAAAGTGAAAGGAAAAGTAAAGTGAGAAAAAAGAAGTTACCGAAGACTTTATACATAATCGGTGTAATTTGGCTTTGCTCGATTTTCGGTTTCCCGCTTTTTAGCCTCATCAGAATTCTTTTGATGTTTGGTATTTCCATCGGTGCTATCGGATTTATTCTGGCGCAGATTGCCAAAGATTCGGGACGCAGAGGAAGAGATGGACGTACGGTAGACACTTCAAGCGGTACCGGCTCTGCAAATCCTTATTCATCGCATTACAGATATACGATGGACCATGGCGGACCTTACGGACATAAGGTTACCGTAGAGAAGAACGGAAAAGTTATCGATGTGGATCCGAGTCAGTTGTCGGTTCCGCCCGAAGAACGCTACGAGCAGCCCACACCCGAAGTAAAGCTTTCGTGGTGGGAGCGCCGCAAGCTTGCAAAGCAGGCAGCCAGAGAAGCAGCGCTTGAGAAAGCCAGAGCGGAACAGAATGCGAAGCTGGAGGCCGAGAAAAAGGAGCAGGAGGCAAAGAAACTTGCCGAAGAGCTTAAGAGACAGAACGAGCAGTCACTCAGTGAAAAGTACAATGTTCCCAAAAGAAAGCGAACCGGGGACAGTGCAATAGACAGGATGCTTGATGACGAAGAAAAAGCCATTGCCGAAATGCGACGCCTCGACGATGCGATCGAGGATCCCAAGGTATCCGCACAGATTGTCCATCTTGAAGAAGTAACGACCAAAATCGTTGATTTTGTTATCGCTCATCCGGACAAAAAAGCACAGGTCAGAAGATTTTTCAACTATTATCTTCCGACTTCGATCAAGCTTTTGAACTCCTATGACCGCATGGATGATACCGGTATTTCCGGAACCAATATAGACGGTACCAAGGAACAGGTTGAGCTCATGATGGATAAGGCACTGGAGTCATTTGACTTACAGCTCGATTCATTGTATGCCGATGAGGCGATGGATGTTACAACCGAGATTAAGGTAATGGAAAGTCTCCTCTCACAGGAAGGTCTTTCGGATGATATTACCGCATCACAAGGTCACTAAAGCGATGATGTGTAAACTCACGCTTTGAGCAAATGCTAATGCGAGCAGATATTTTTGAGTGAGTACAGGAAAATATCTGTAATATAATACAACAGACAAGGAGAATTATTATGACAGACAACAACATGCCCAGCTTAACACTTGAACCCGAGACAGCACCTGCCGCTCCCGAGATTTCACTTACACTTACACCCGTTGAAACAGCAGCTCAGGCTGAGTTTGCGGCTGCTGCAGCAGAGCCCGAAAAGAAGCAGGCAGAACCTGTTATCGTAGATGAGTCCATGCTTTCCGAAGAAGAGAAGAAGGTTGTTGATGACTTCAGCAAGAAGATTGATATTACAGATTCGAACATGGTTATGAGCTACGGTTCATCTGCTCAGAAGAATATCGCTTCTTTCTCCGAGAACGCTCTTAAAAGCGTAAAGACTCAGGATCTCGGCGAAATCGGTGAAGACCTTTCGGCACTTGTTGTTCAGCTCAAGACCATGAATGAGGAAGAGAAGAAGGGTATTGCAGGTTTCTTCCAGAGAAAGAAGCATGATTTTGAGGCTATGAAGGCCAGCTATGCAAAGGCAGAAGTAAATGTAGATAAGATTGTTGAGAAGCTCGAGACACATCAGGTTACACTTATGAAGGACATTGCCATGTTCGATCAGATGTATGAGCTCAACCTCAAGTATTACAAGGAACTTACAATGTACATCATTGCCGGTAAGAAGAGACTTGCAGAGGTTCGCGCCGGTGAACTTGAAGAACTTCGTAAGCGTGCCGAAGAGACAGGAGCTCAGGAAGATGCTCAGCGTTACAATGATTTTGCAAATCTTTGCGAGCGTTTCGAGAAGAAACTTCACGACCTTGAGCTTACAAGAATGATTTCCGTTCAGCTCGGACCGCAGACCAGACTTCTTCAGAACAACGATACTCAGATGGTTGAGAAGATTCAGTCATCAATTGTAAATACCATTCCTCTTTGGAAGTCACAGATGGTACTCGCACTCGGTATCGCACACAGCAGAGAGGCTACAGCAGCACAGTCTGCAGTTACCGAGATGACCAATTCACTTCTTAAGAAGAATTCCGAAACACTTAAGATGGCAACTATCGAGACTGCTAAAGAAGCTGAGCGTTCAATTGTTGATATCGAGACTCTTAAGTCTACAAATGAGAACCTCATCAATACTCTTGATGAAGTTATGAGAATTCAGACCGAAGGAAAGCAGAAGCGTAAGGAAGCCGAGGTTGAGCTTGGACGTATCGAAGGCGAACTTAAGGCAAAGCTTATGGAGCTTAAAGGATGATAAAAAGATTTTTTGCGCACGAAGCGGTTGCGTGGATTTTCATGATCACCTGCATGGTGCTTGCGATAGTATTCGGATGGAAGCAAAAGCCTAAGATGGTTAATGATAAATCGGGTATGCTTACACAGGATACTATAGACGAGATTACCAAAAAGACCAATATGTGGAGTGAACTGTACGGAATCGATTATGCATTCTATATTGCTGAGAATGATACCAAATTAGCAAAAAGAGCACAGAAGGAAGCTTCAAAATTAAAGCTTGGAAAACATGCCTTGATGATTGCTATATCCTTGGCGGATGGAGATGTTTGTTTCGGAAACAGCGATGATTTCTTTAGTATTGAAGGAAGATTTAAGGATGAATTGTCAGATTATTATTGGTCCGATGATACAGAAGGAATTAATGAGAAAATTCTGAACATTGTGAAGTCTATTGGTAGTAATATGGATTCGAAAGCCGATGACAGTGCCGGCGAGGGTGAGGCAAAGTCCAAAAAGAGTGGAAGCGATACATTTGCTGAAGGTATTGCTGCATTTGGAGAAAGCGCTGCAAGTACTGTCACGGGAATAGTTGACTGGGGACTCGGACTTGCAGGCAAGATTTTATCAAAACTTGCAAAGCTCGGTTTCTGGGGAATTGTTATTGTATTTATCATTATCTCAAGCATATTTGGCAAGAAGAAATAACAGCCTGATGTGTGCAGCAATAACGTATCTGTAGTTTGAGGACGCAGGTTCTTGAATAAATATAAGCAGGTGCGGGAAAAGGTTATTATGACGATATTGGTTACCGGCGGAGCCGGATTTATCGGAGCAAATTTCGTAAAGTATATGCTTGACAAACACCCCGAGGACAGGGTTGTGTGTCTTGACAAACTTACGTATTGCGGAAATATTGGCAACTTACAAGCGGAGATGAATAATCCCCGCTTTAGGTTCGTTAAGGGAGATGTTTGTGATGAGGCACTTGTGGGCTCTTTATTTGAAGAAGAGAAGCCGGATATAGTAGTTCATTTTGCTGCGGAAAGCCATGTGGACAGATCGATAAACGATCCCGGGATTTTCGTGAAAACAAATGTACTCGGAACTCAGTGCCTGCTCGAAGCAGCACGCAAATATGGTGTAAAAAGATTTCATCAGGTCGGAACGGATGAGGTTTACGGGGATTTACCGCTCGACAGACCTGACATGTTCTTCACCGAGGATCTGCCGCTTAAGGCCAGCAGCCCTTATTCTGCGTCAAAGGCTTCGGCGGATTTGCTTGTTCTTGCATATCACAGAACCTTCGGCGTACCGGTAAGTGTCAGCCGTTGTTCCAACAATTACGGTGCGTATCAGTTTCCGGAGAAACTCATTCCGTTGATGATAAACAATGCGCTAAATGATAAAGAACTCCCGGTTTACGGTGAAGGCTTAAATGTCCGTGACTGGCTTTTTGTCGAAGACCATTGCCACGCAATCGATTTGATTATGAGAAACGGTCGTGTCGGAGAGGTTTACAACATTGGCGGACATAACGAAATGAGAAATATCGATATTGTTAAGCTTATTTGTAAGGAACTCGGAAAGCCCGAGACTCTGATTAAGTATGTAGAGGACCGCAAGGGACATGACAGACGATATGCAATCGACCCGACAAAGATTCATGAGGAACTCGGATGGCTTCCCGAAACTCCGTTTGCGGAGGGTATTGTGAAAACCATCAGATGGTACCTGGACAATACGGAGTGGCTCGAAAGCGTTACTTCCGGAGACTATCTTGAATATTATGAGAAAATGTATTCCGGCAGGTAAAGTGTTCTGGGTATAAACTATGTTGCATAAAGAAAAGCATTTTGGAATATGAATTATAATTCGGCGGGGTATTTTGGCCGGAATATCAGATGATGAAGACAGGCACAAAAGGCCGGAACGGAGATTGGTATGAACAGAAGATTAATGAGAATTGTAACATCCGCCGCTATATTTATCGGTGTTATTCTTGTTATGTCTGTCAGTGCCGGGATTCTTATGGCGGGTGAAAAAAAGGCAGCAGAGTCTGCGGCCGAATCGGATGTGAAGTCAGGTGATTCCAAGGATACAAAGAACCCGAATAACGCCGATGAAACCGAAAACGGTTCACATATCAATGGTTCTTCAGATGATGCGGATAAGCCTGTATCAGATGATGCGGAATCGGGAAGTCAATCTGAGGAACACAAAGGTGATAAAAGTGATGCAGCAGCCTCACATACCGGAAGCGCAGTTTCGGGTAATGAACAGGGGGCAGCTGCCGGCACCGGTACAGATATAATCGGGACTGAAGCTGAATCCACGGGGGCTGATTCCGAACCTCTGCTGAATGAAGGTGCACATACGATAGTAATTAATGCTGCACATCAGAAGACAAAGCTTAGCGGAGAAGAGCCTATAGGACCGGGAGCGTCGAAGAACAAAATAAAGATTTCATACGGTGCAACCGGTGTTGCAACCGATATTCCCGAATATGAGCTTACACTTGCGGTTGCGAAGCTGCTTAAAGATGAACTCATTTCGCGCGGCTATTCGGTTGTTATGATTCGCGAAGAGAATGACTTTTCCATGAGTGATGCGGAGCGCGCAAGATTTGCAAACGATAACGGCGAAGCAGTAATTCATATTCACGGCAATGCCGATGAACGTGAGGGAATCGCAGGTATTATGGCCTTCTATCCTTCGGCGGACAACAGCTACGCAGCGGCTTACAGCAGCAGCTCAAAGGCGCTGTGCAGTGCCGTTTTAAAGGGGATGGAAAATATTGTTTCGGCAAAAAACTGGGGACCTATAGCTAATGACAATCTTTCCGAACTTAACTGGACCAAGATTCCCGCGGCACACGTTGAGATAGGATATCTCTCGAATAAAGAAGAGGATAAGAAGCTGAAGGACAGTGATTACCGAAAGAAAATAGCGCAGGGAATCGCGGACGGCATTGACAGTTATTTCAATCAATAACGGCTTTTAGGGGAGTGTTTTATGGCAGCAATATCCGGAGAGTGGAAAGAAGTATTAAAAGGTGAATATGCGAAGCCGTATTATCGCGAACTCTTTGAGTTTGTGAAACATGAGTACTCGACTCAGGTGGTATATCCTCCGGCTGATGATATTTTCAATGCACTTCACTACACACCTCTTTCAAATGTTAAGTGTGTTATTCTCGGACAGGATCCCTATCACAATGAACATCAGGCGCATGGCTTATGCTTTTCGGTTCTTCCCGGAAATCAGGCTCCGCCTTCACTTAAGAATATATACAAAGAACTTCAGGATGATTTGGGATGTTATATTCCGAACAATGGCTATTTAAAAAAGTGGGCTGATGAAGGTGTTCTGATGCTAAACACGGTTCTTACGGTCAGGGCACATCAGGCAAATTCCCATCAGCATTGCGGTTGGGAAGAGTTTACAGACGCAATTATATCTGAAGTCAACAAGATAGACCGTCCAATAGTATTTATGCTTTGGGGCAGACCCGCACAGCAGAAGATAAAGATGCTTACAAATCCAAAGCATCTTGTGCTTACTGCGGCACATCCGAGTCCTCTTTCGGCATATAACGGATTTTTCGGATGCAGGCATTTCAGCAAAGCCAATGAGTTTTTAAAATCAAACGGGTTGGAAACCATTGACTGGCAGATAGAAAATATATGATGCATTACAATATGCGATTTACCATACGGAGATTTTTATGATAAAGAACGTTGTATTTGATATAGGTAATGTCCTGGCGGAATTCCGCTGGAAGAATTTTATAGCTGATTTGGGTTATGAAGGCGAAACAGCCGAAAGACTTGCAAAAGCTACCACGCAGAGTCCTCTTTGGTCCGAGGTCGATAAAGGAGCCATGACTCTCGATGACATTATTACCGGAATGATAGCTTCGGATCCCGGCATCGAAAAAGAAATCAGGCATTTTTTCCGCGATAGAAGAGAACTTGTGACGGAGTATGAATATTCAAGAAACTGGATTCTCGGATTAAAGAACAGAGGATATAAAATATATCTTCTTTCCAATTTTTCCGGAGACCACTTTGACTATATAAACGAAGCCTTTTCGTTCTTCGGATTGGAAGACGGAATGGTAATATCTTACCGGGAAAAAGTATTAAAGCCTGAAGCTCGTATATACAATATTCTTTTTGAAAGATACAAGCTCAATCCAAAGGAATGTGTATTTCTCGACGACACTCCGGCCAACATAAAAGGTTCGGAAGCAGTCGGAATGAAGGGGATAGTGTTCACCGGTTTTGAAGAGGGCAGCAGGATGCTTGAGGATATTCTCAAAGCAAACTGAACCCGGATTAGGAGGAATAATATGGCAGGTTCAACATTTGGAAAGAATTTCAGCATCACATCCTGGGGAGAGGCTTCAGGAAATTCAATCGGAGTTGTGGTTGACGGAGTGCCGGCAGGAATTGAACTCTCCGAGAATGATATCCAGGCATATGTAAACAGAAGAAAGCCTGTTGCGGGGATGAGTTCCGCAAAAAGACATGAGAATGATTATGTTACCGTAAATTCGGGAATTGTAGGCGGCAGGACTACCGGAGCACCTATAGCCATGACAATTATGAATTCGGCAATTAAGGATAAAGCTGATGCGGATGAGGCTGTTGTATTAAGACCCGGTCTGTCGGACTTTTCGTACGGCGCAAAATACGGTGTGACCGATAAAAAAGCAGTTTCACGCGACTCAGACAGAGATTTGGCCGCAAGAGTTGCCGGGGGTGCAGTGGCTGCTGCGATTCTTGACAAGCTCGGAATCAGCTTCTGTTCTTATGTTCGCTCGATAGGACCGGTTTCCATCAAGTATTCCGCATGTTCTACAGAAACACTCGCATCCAATCCTCTTCATATGCCGGATGCTTCGGCGGCTGCAGCAGCAGAGGAATACCTTTTGGAAGTTGCTAAAAACAAGGACTCCGCAGGTGGTGTTGCAGAGGTAGTTGTATCGGGACTTCCCGCAGGACTTGGCGAGCCGGTGTTTGATAAACTTGATGCAAAGCTTGCCTATGCGATAATGTCAATCGGATCGGTAAAGGGTGTTGAATTCGGTGATGGATTTGAAGCTGCCGCATCCAGCGGAAGTGTTCAGAACGATTCGTTTTCCGGTACAGATAAGGTCGTAAAGACCTCTAACCATGAAGGCGGAATTCTCGGCGGAATAAGCGACGGCTCGGAGCTTGTTGTCAGAGCGGCTTTCAGACCGGCTCCGCTTATCGGACTTGACCAGAATACCGTTGATACGGAAGGCAATCCGGCTGTATTTGCTGCATCGGAACTTTATGATACTGTTTCGGTACCGAGAAATGTGGTGGTTGTTGAGGCAATGATGGCAGTTACCATACTTGATTTGCTTTATGACAATATGCACTCGAAGATGGATGAGATTGTAAAATTTTATCAGCCGAAATAATGGACCGGGTTTTCTCGGACTTGAATTAAACTGATTCGGAGTCGATAGGGAGCAGCTATTCTGACCGGAGTTTGGAGACCGTATGAAAAATCTTTGGGAAACAATTAAATACGGTACACTTGGGACAAAACTGTATTTACTGCTGGTGTTTGTTTTACTTACGGTAGGTACGGCATTGTCTGCAGTCGGTATGCTTAAATTTAAGCTCACCCAGCTGGTTGTCGGAGGAGTAAGCCTTATTATCGGTTTGCTTCTGATCCTTTTTGTAACGGTGGTAACAAGCGAACGCGACGAAGATGAAAGCGACGCCGACGAGGCTGATATCGATGACGATGAAATCGGCGAGGATAGACTCGACGAATTTATTATCGATGAATCGGAAGTCAGTCGAAAGAGAAGAGATTCCGGTGATGATTATTCGAGACAGGATGAGATTGCAAATGCGGTACGGCGCGTAAGATTTGATGATGATGACGGGGTTGACTTACCGGAGCAGAATGACTATTCAAAATATACCCGCAAAGCGATGAAGAAATTCATCCACAGATATAAGGTAAAAAAAGATTACATTCCGGTGGTTATCGATGAGAGCAAGAACTTTGCGACCGAAAGAACTCCCGCCTGGTGCTGGGTGAAGAAGAACGTGGTCAGCTTCCTGCTCTTTGAAGGAAATGAGAGAGTGGTGACAATGCCGCTCAATAAATTTTTGCAGGTAAGCTACCGAAGGGAAGTCCCGGAGAAAGACCTGGAAGCATATCAGAGCATCAAGAATGAGCTTGCTGCCTACGAAGAGTTTGAGCCTGTTATGCCGACTTTTGTTTCTTCACAGGGACGTGACGGGCGCAGCACTTATGCGAAGAACCTGTATGTACTCGGCAAAGATGTAGCGATTACGCCGAAGTCTCTGCGAGCGCTTCGGGAAAAGTATAAATTTGCCATTCGCATTTTTGATAATCTGGGGGTCAGCGGGGAATACTCCGATTATTTTAAACGCTCATATGAAGCCAGGGTTCTTTGGACCGATGGAGTCATAGGGCAGCAGGAATATCAGAATTTGATCGGAAGTATTTTGCAGTTAATGGTAGACGATGATGAACTGATAAGATATGATTTTATTGATGAGGTTGAGAGACTGGTTCAATACCGACTGATCACAACCGAATATGCGGATTATTATCTGGCTCAGCGTCAGAAAAAAGATGCTGCAAGAAGGAGAAGGTAACTTTATGGATGAGATTAATAATATTAATGCGGAGAAAGATACCGGGTCTATACCTCAGGTGCTGGCGGACTTTCTGGATGCCGATTCTGTGATGGAGAAACACAGAATTCTCGAGGAACATGCGAATGAAATCGACGAGCATACGGTGCTTAATATGGAAATCTCACTTGATATAATAGGTGATTCGAAGACTACTTTGGATGATAGAATAGGTTATATTCTCTATTATCTTCGAACCAGGGGAAGGTTTGAGGGAACCAGACTCAGATAAGCAAAAAATTCGGAGAAGTGTTATGAAAAAGCGTATTGGATTGTTTATAGGAACGGTAATTACGGAGTATCTGTCCAAAATTGCATCGTCAATGAGTGAAAAGCTCGGTGACAAATACCAGCTTGAAATTTATTCTAACATAGTCGGCAGCGGAGACCGTTTTTTCCATAAGACTTGGGAAGATTCGGTTGTCAACATACCTGATATTTCCACTTTTGATGCTTTGTTTGTGTGCCCGGATTCTCTTAATCAGGACGGTCTTTACGATGATCTCGTTGCAAGAATCGAAGCTGAGGCACATTGCCCCGTTGTTGCGTTAAGATGCCGTGATGAACGCTTTTACAGCATATTGATTGATGATGCGGGAGCTATGAGAACTGTTATCGAGCATATGATTGATGTACATCACAAGAAAAATATATGCTTTATGACCGGAAGAATGGACCTGGAGGATGCAAGGATAAGACTCGGAAGCTATTACCAGACGATGGACGATCACGGGCTTGACGTCGATGACCATATGGTTTTCGAGGGCGACTACTGGCGCCTTAAAGGTGAAGAAGCTGTGGACTGGTTTTTCGCCGGCGAAAATAAGCCCGAAGCGATAGTATGTGCAAATGACTACATGGCCATTTCGGTAGCGAATGCTCTTATAAAACGCGGATGCAGAATCCCGGAGGATGTTGCGGTAACCGGTTTTGACGACCTTGACGAGGCGAAGATGTACGAGCCTCGAATCGCCAGCATGAACATGGCTGTTCCCGATATGTGCGATATGGCAATTAATGTAATGGAAAGACTGTTTGCGGGGGAAAAGGTTGACCGAGATACATATGTGTCGGTTACTCCTGCATTCGAAGGCTCATGCGGGTGTCCGCATATAAATGATTCGAACCTTTGCAAAAAGTTATACAGTAAGTGCGCATACCTTGATAATGCAATAGTACAGACCACTTATATGAATTCCGATTTTGACAACGGAATCAGCGTTGACGAGCTCTTGATGACCGCATTCCGTTTTTCATACAACTTTCCGTATGAATATATCTATTTCTGCCAGTGTGTGGAGCAGGATACGGAAGACGATTATGTATTTAACCCGGAATATTTTTGCAAGCTTTCGGACCGAATGATACTGCGAGGAATCATGTCGCATGATGAGAGCAGCTGTGAAATGTTCAATGAGGAATTTGACAGAAAGCTGATTATTCCGGATAGGTTAAGAGAAGATGGATTGCCGCTTTATGTTATTCCTATTAAGTGCAAGTCAAAGAGTCAGGGTTATTTTGTTGTAAAAACAAGAAAGCCGGAGGAACTTGAGCGTTTCTTCATGGTTTGGCTGCAGAGCTTTTCTGCGGGACTTGACAGAATCGACAGACTTGCCCGTAACAAGGAATACCTGAAGTTCAGAGAAGAGAGCCGACACGATCATCTTACCGGACTTTACAACAGACGCGAGATGGAAAGTATTCTTCACAGAAGAAGAACCGGCAAAGTTTTCAACGAATTTTATATTATGGGGCTTGATCTTGACGGCTTGAAGTATATCAACGATACTTTCGGTCATTACGAAGGCGACAATGCTCTGCGGGCAATGGCGGATATTCTTAAGGAGATTTGTGCCGAGGATGAGACTGTAAAAGCAGCAAGAACCGGCGGAGATGAGTTTACGGTTTGTATTATAGGAAATCAGGACAGTGTCCCGGAGGCAATCAAACAGAAGATTCGCGAGCGTATAAGACTTTACAACGAAACACAAGATAAAAAATATGAATTGTCGGCCAGCATGGGATACGCGAGATTCAATCGTTCGGCAGGAATTACTCAGTGCATTATCGAGGCAGACAAGTACATGTACGAGGAAAAGCAGAGTAAGAAGCACGCAAGAAAATAGTATGCGGGAATGCTGCATTCAGAAATGCAGTATCCAGGTAATAAAAGAAAATACCCCTTAAACAATCGGAAGAATAGCACGAAATGTTTAAGGGGTATTCTTTATGTTTTCTCCTTTTCAATATAGATAGGTCTGTTCTTGGTTTCAAGGTACATTCGGGACATGTACTGTCCAAGAATACCGAGGAAAAGAAGCTGTATTCCTCCAAGCAAAAGAATCATTGTAAATATACTGGGGAAGCCTGCTACCGGATCTCCGAAAACCAGTGTTTTGACAACCGTAAAGATTGCGTACAAAATGGCGAGTACACAAAGAATCACACCGAGGGAAAAGGAAATTGTAAGAGGTGCGGTTGAAAAAGCGAACATACCTTCAAGACCGTAGTGCAGAAGGCCTCGCCGGGACCACTTTGATTTGCCTGCACTTCTGGCAACGTCGGTATATGGAAGCCACTTGGTGCTGAAACCCACCCAGTTAAATATGCCCTTGCTGAAACGGTTGTATTCCTTCATGGAAAGGACTGCATCTACCATCTTTCTCGACATAAGCCTGTAGTCGGTAGCACCGTCAACAAGGTCAAGATGCGACAGCTTGTTAAGCAGCCTGAAGAATCGTTTGGAGAAGAAGGAGCGGAATATACCGTCACCCTTTCGATGGACTCGGTACATTGCAGCTGAATCGAGTCCTTCCCCTTCTACGGCATGATACATTACCGGGATATACTCAACAGGATGCTGCAAATCCGCATCGAGCAGAACTACATAGTCTCCTTTGGACTCTTTTAGTCCGGCATATATTCCCGCTTCCTTTCCGAAGTTTCTGGAGAAGGAGACATATCGTACGGTTTCGTCGGCACTGTGATAGCCGCGGAGTAAGGAAAGGGTTGAATCCGAAGAACCGTCATCGATAAAAATCAATTCGGTAGAGACTTCTTCTTTTACAAGTTCATCGCGAATCGGTTTTACTGCATCCATGAATAAAGGAAGCGCTTCGGCTTCGTTAAAGCACGGAATCACCAGAGTCATTAAGCTTTTCATACAGTTCCTCCCAAGTTTCCATCAGCCCTTCAAGCAAAGCTTCGTTCTTTTCTTTTTCTTCGGTTAATTCGCGAAGACGGAATGAATTGGTAGCTATTTCGGGATCGTCGAAGCAGGTGTCGATTTCTGCGTTTCTGGCTTCGATTTTATTTATTTCAGCCTCGCATTTTGCGAAGTCGTTCTCAAGTCTGCGCTTCTGTGCGCCGAGTTTTTTCTGGGCTTCCCAGTCGGTTTTGCTCTGCGAAACAGGAGCGGAGGCAGCGGATGATGCCGAGGGCCTGGCTGACGAAGCGACAACCGCGCGGCCGGAACCGCTTGAAAAACCTGCATTCATCACCGCGTCGCGCTTCTCAAGATAATAATCATAGTTGCCCTCGTACTGGACGAGATTCTTGTCAACAAGCTCAAAAACACGTGTAGCGGTTTTGTTGATGAAATAGCGGTCGTGAGAAACATATACGATGGTTCCGGTATAGCTTGAAACCGCCTGTTCCAGAATTTCCTTTGAGGTAATGTCCAGGTGGTTCGTAGGCTCGTCAAGAATCAGGAAATTGGCGTCGGAGAGCATAAGCTTTGCAAGCGAAACTCTTGCTTTTTCACCGCCGGAGAGGTCGCGGATCATCTTGAAGGCATCGTCACCCGTAAAAAGGAAAGCCGCCAGAAGATTGCGCACCTTTGTATTGTCAACATCGGGATAAGCATTTTGAATCTCGTCAAAGATTGAATTGTCGGGATCCAGTACGTGATGCTCCTGGTCGTAGTAACCGATGTAGACTTTGGCTCCCGGCTTATATTCACCCGAATCCGCAGAGATAATGCCGTTTATAATCTTTAGCATTGTAGTTTTGCCGGTTCCGTTGTTGCCGATGATGGCGACTCGGTCACCGCGCTTGACTTCGAAGCTGATATCGTTAAAAAGACTGACACCGTCGAAGCCCTTTGAAAGATGCTTTACCGACAATACATCGTTGCCGCTTAAAATGTTCGGCTCGAGTATAATGTTCATCTTGTCGTTTAATTCAACGGGCTTTTCGAGACGTTCGATCTTGTCCAGCATCTTTTCGCGGGACTCCGCACGTTTGATGGATTTCTCGCGGTTGTAGGACTTAAGAGTTTCGATTACTTTTTCCTGATGCTTTATTTCACGCTGCTGGTTCAGATATGCCTTAAGCTTGGCAGCACGTTCGGACTGTTTTTTCTCGGAATAAGTACTGTAGTTGCCAAGGAACATTTCTCCGTGACCATTCTCAAGCTCGATAACCTTTGTAACGATTTTGTCGAGGAAATAACGGTCGTGGGCAACCACGATAACGGAACCCTGATAGGAATTCAAAAAGCCTTCGAGCCAGCGAATGGATTCCATATCAAGATGGTTTGTGGGCTCGTCGAGCATGATGATGTCGGGGGAACTAAGCAGCAGCTTCGAAAGAGCTACTCTTGTCTTTTGTCCGCCCGAAAGAGTGGCAACCTGCATGGAGAAATCCTCCTCTGCAAACCCCAGTCCCTTTAATACTCCGACAACTTCGGATTTAACCGCATATCCGTTTGCACTTTCAAATCGGTGAGTAAGGTCGGTGTATTGTTTTAAAAGGTTCTCAAGCTCGTCACCTTCAACCTCTTTCATGCGATGCTCGATACGGCGGATATTTTCCTCCATAGCAATAATGTCAGCCTTTACCGACATTACTTCATCGTAAATCGTATTGCCTGAAGTAAGGTCCTGCTGCTGGGAAAGATATCCGATGGTAGTACCTTTCGAGATTATTACGGAACCCGAATCGGCATTCATTTCTCCGATGATAATTTTAAGGAGAGTTGACTTTCCGGCTCCGTTGATGCCTACGATTGCAGCCTTCTCATGTTCATTGATATGGAACGAGATGTTGTTCAATATTACGTCCGTTCCGAAGGCTTTACTGATATTTTGACATGACAGTATCATGGTATATTGCCTCTCTGATTAATACGAAAAAAATCAAGTGATAATGCGGCACAAAATGCCACTTATATATTCTATCAAAACCTAGGCGGTGTTGCAACTTTGTGAGCCCATGAAGTATAATAAAATCAGGACGGAGGTATTATAAATGAGCTATTCTCTTTCTTCGAAATCGATGCGTGAAATTGACAATTATTCAATAAATGAGGTTGGTATTTCTTCTGCGGTCCTGATGGAACGTGCCGCTTTGAAGGTTGCAGGGCATATTTGTGAAGATATTCCGAAGGGAAGCACGGTCTGTGTGATCTACGGAAAAGGGAATAACGGCGGCGACGGACTGGCAATCGGAAGAATCCTTGCCATGCGTGGATACAGAGTATTCGCTGCACCTGCATGGTCGGATGAAGAAGCACTGCCTAATGAAATGGTCCGTGCGCAGCTTAAATCGGCTGTGAAAAGTTCGGTCAGACCTTTGGATTACAGCTCCTTTTGCGAATTGTTCAAAGAAGATGAGAGCGGTTTTGGGAAAATTGATGCCATTGATGCTTTCGTAGATGCAATGTTCGGTATCGGACTTTCAAGAGATATCGAGGGTGACTATGCCAAAGTCGTTTCATTGCTTAACTCATGCGGAAAGAGAATCTATTCGGTAGATATTCCGAGCGGTATCTCTGCAGATACGGGAGAAGTTTTGAAGTTTGCGGTTCGGGCCGATGTAACGGTGACTTTCGGCTTTATGAAGAAGGGGCTTTTAATGTATCCCGGAGCCGAATACGCGGGAAAAGTGTATGTTGAAGATGCGGGCTTTGCGATAGTAAGCGAAGGAGTTGAGGCTTTTGTTCGCAGTCTTAATGATATACCGGTTTCATATTATGCTTCGAAAGAAGAAGTACAGCTTCCCGCAAGAATTGCTTCGGGCAACAAGGGAAGCTACGGGAAACTGCTGATTATAGGCGGCGGCAAAGGCTGTGCGGGTGCCGCTTATCTTGCGGCGCATGCGGCATTTATGTCCGGAGTGGGTATGGTAAAAGTACTCACCTGCGAGGATACGGTAAAGCTGCTTAATGAAAAGCAGCCCGAGGCAATGACGGGAGTATTGTTCGATGCTCACGGAGAACTTATTCAAAATGTTCTCGGGGATGGACTTAAGTGGGCGAGTACGGTGCTTGTCGGACCTGGGCTGGGAACCGGGGAAGCGGCTGTAAGAGCATTTAAAACCGTTTTGGAGTGCGGGAAGCCGATGGTCATTGATGCCGATGCCCTAAATATACTTGCAGGTATGGTACCTGACCATAGGGCCGAAGACATTGCCGCGCTTATTGCGGGGCCTGCGATACTTACACCGCATATCGGCGAACTTTCAAGGCTTACCGGACGTTCGGGCTCTTATCTGAAGTCACACATATTTGACACTGCGGATGAATACACTTATAATAATACACTAACTTATGTGCTGAAGGATGCAAGGACTTTGGTCGCCGGATGCAATAAAAGACACCTGAACATAAACGGCAACAGCGGCATGTCAACCGCAGGATCGGGAGATGTTCTTGCAGGCATCACAGGAGCATTTTTGGCTGCGGGACTTGAACACTTTGAGGCGGCAGCGGCAGCGGTATATGTGCATGCCGCGGCAGGAGATTCGGCGGCGGAGAAACTCGGACAGGACAGCATGACTGCCGGGGATATAGCACGGAATGTGCCTGAGGTTATGAAGGAACTTAGGCAATAGGCCTGCTAAAGGATTTGAAACAAACAACGGATAATGTAATTAAAATATTAATAGCGTATAATTAAATCGAAATATAAACAGTAACGACAGATACGGAGGAACATTAATTTTATGGACGGACACCCGTGGGTGGGAATGATTATTATTGCTGCACTTACAATTCTTGATTATTTTTTGGAGCTGTCCAAAGCAGCATATGAGAATATGAGCAATACGACCCTGGAGAAACTGGCCGATGATGAGGATGAGAATCCCGAAACCGCGGCTATCGCAAAGGAAGCATTGCTGTTTGAGGAAGCGAAGGAGAGGCGGTTTCTGAATGCGGTCCGCGCCGCGATGGGTATTTCCATGATTGTTGACGGTATCGCTTTTACAAGGCACATCGCCGGGCATATTTTTAAGGCCGCTTCGGATACGGGAATGTCGAATCCCGTTGCAATGCTTTGCATGGTTTTATCAACAATTCTCTTTATGTACGTTGTTGTGTTGATTTCACATATTATTCCTGACCGGCTCGGAAGTCTTAAATCGCAGAAGTACTTCTTTAAGATGTTCGGCCTTATGAAGCTGATTACGGTGCTTTTGTCGCCTATAGGTATGCTTCTTGAAGGCGGATGTCACCTTTTGCTGAAAATTGTTGGTGTGGATTCAGATGCTGAAGATATTGTTACCGAGGATGAGATTATTTCTATGGTAAACGAGTCTACAGAGCAGGGTGTACTTGAAGCGGAAGAAGCGGAGATGATTTCAAACATCATTGAGTTTGATGAAAAGCTTACGCGCGACATCATGACTCACCGTACTAAGATTATTGCGGTGGATTCGGAGATGCCGATTGAAGAAGCCATGAGATTTATGGCGAAGCAGAGCTTCTCGCGCTTTCCTCTGTATACAGGAGACATTGACAACATTGTAGGTGTCATCCATCTGAAGGATGTTGTTAAATGTTTTGCAAGCAACAATTACAAGAACAAGACACTTATAAACATCGCGCGCAAGCCATTGTATGTTCCGGATACTCAGAATATAGACGATCTTTTTCACGAGATGCAGAACAAAAATGTTCATATGGCAATTGCCATCGACGAATACGGACAGACCGCCGGCATCGTTGCAATGGAGGACATTCTCGAGGAAATCGTAGGTAATATTCAGGACGAATTTGACAGCGAGGAGCAGCTTATTCGTCAGTGCAACGATGAAATCTGGCTGTGTCTCGGTGAAACTCATCTTGAGGAACTTGCGGAGGAGACAGGACTCGAACCCGAAGATGAAGATCTGGAGAGCTTCGATACCTTAAACGGTCTTTTGATTTCGATTCTCGGACGTATTCCCGCAGACAATGAAAAAGCAACCGTGGAGTACAACGGATTTAAGTTTGATATTCTTGAGACCAAGAGAAAGATGATTCGAAAGGTCCGCATGACAAAGATGAATGAAGCTGATGAGGATGCGGACGAAGGCACGGGAAACGACAACGAAAACTGATAATTCATATAAAGCAAAAAGCAGACTCCGGGCGAGTCTGCTTTTTGCCAGTAACTTTCGCAAGCTACTAATGCGTATAATAGGGTGGGAGTAGAAAGTGTTTTATCACTATCTGAAATGCATTATATACTATAAATATGTCGTGTTTCTGTAATAATTCTAAATTTTTTATTATATAAGTTTAATCATTAAATTAATGATGTAAATAAAAATGGGGGTGCCTTTACAATGGCTCTGCGGATTAATGTGCTTTGCGTAGGAAAGATAAAAGAGAAATTTTACACTCAGGCAGTTGAAGAATATTCAAAAAGACTTTCAAGATATTGTAAGCTTGAGATTACGGAGCTTGCGGACGAGAAGACTCCCGACGAAGCTTCGGAGCATGAAGAGAATCTGATCAAGGCCAAGGAGGCTGAACGAATCATTAAAGCAATAAAGGATGACTCCTATGTAATAGCTCTCGCCATAGAAGGAAAGAAATTGTCTTCGACCGAACTTGCCGACAAAATCGACAAGCTTGGGCTTTCGGGCAGCAGCCATATAACCTTTGTAATCGGAGGTTCTTTGGGACTGGCACCTGAGGTTTTAAGCCGCGCCAACTATCTGCTAAGCTTTTCGGACATGACCTTCCCACATCAGCTGATGCGCGTGATTCTGCTTGAGCAGATATACAGAAGTTACAGGATAATCAACGGGGAACCGTATCACAAATAATGGTTTTCAAAAATCCAACATATTGAAAAACAAGGAAAGGATGGCAGTTTTGTCATCCTTTTAATGTTTGGTATGAACATAGCAAGGCGATACTGGCTAAGTGACCTATAGATTGAACAATCATTGATAAAGGCACAATGAAATTATAGATAATATAGGTTATAAAATCTATAGAATGTGATACGCCTTTTTCAACAGAGTTATCACTTCTGTAGACTGTATAAAAAAGTAGTATACAGAGTTTTTGACTCTGTATACTAGTAGATTTTTAAGATTTTTTAAGATGATTTAGGTATAATCTAGACAGATAAAATTCCAGTTGAACTAAGTCGCTGCGCGAGGCCTGCCAGGGTATCTTGCGCAGCATTTTGTTTCCGCTAAAATTTAATAAAATAGGCAGTTGAAGCTTTCTTAATAAGTATTTATAGTTAAGTCTGCGAAAACAAAAACTAAATACAAA
>JAZLGZ010000043.1:0-27722 GCA_045616585.1 Lachnospiraceae bacterium | reverse complement strand
CATCCAGGTATAAATTTTTCCGGTTTCTTCATCACGATGGAAATTGTCGACGAGGAGAACACCGTCTCCTGTATCTGTTTTTCCGTCGAGCTTCTGCGGAGCATTGTATCCGAATCTGTTATCTTCCCAGAACTTGTCGGCATAAACCATTACATATCTGTCCGGAGTAATGGGAATGGTGTAATTGTCTCTGTATTCCGGTTCAAAATCACGGAGACATTCGTCAAGGGTTACGATTACAATGTCCAGTCCCGTCTCATATTCAGCTTCGTGAATGTGTTCTTCAAGAGACTGTTCCTCACTGTCGGTAAGGGCATCTGCATTGTCGAAAACTCTGCGGTCTCCGTAAACACGCTCGGTGTTCGGGCTTTCATAAAGCTTGCTCTCATGAACACGGGGAGCGATTACGGCTTTGAAAATAAAAATCACAAAAATAATCAATAAAATAACAAAAGGGACTTTGAAGCTTTTAAGAAACTGCTTCAGATCCTGCTTGAAATATCCGTCTTTCATATGTTGTTTTCTCCATTACTATTCGGTTTTGCAAACAAAACCGGAATCAAAATATTCTGATAAGCATTTCCAATGCCGCAAAAACAAATGCACCGGCTGTCAGCGCATATATAAGCAGTTTGCGCTTCGAGATGGGAGTTATTCCAACTACTTTACCGGTCTGGCCGTTTACGAAGATAGGGTATTTCTGATTTCTCCATTTATATTCGTAAATCCAGACGGGAAGAAGAGCGTAATCAACCTTTTTCTTTTCTACGTTTGCGGTGTCAACTGTAGGAGTAAGCGAAACGTAATTTGACAGTGAAGCCTTCATAAGTGCGTCGACGTTGTCTGAAGCTTTTTTATGGGCACGCTCCTCATAAGCTTCTTCACCATTGTTGTAAACTTCACTCAAGAAACCCGAGAGATACTTGGGATCAAAGTCAGTGAGCTGCTTGTAATTATAGGGCTCAATATTATCCATGATGTAGTCGGGCATGTAGTCGGATGCATCTGCGGGAATGTTGTCATAGTCCGCATGCATCTTTCGGATGACATCATAATATGATTTTTCGGTGTATTGGTAATTACCGCTGTTCCAAGTGCGGATACGAATACCTCTTCCGGAGTATTCGGCATCAGCGGAATAGTCGTAAAGGAAGAAGGGCACATAATTGCCCGTTATGTCCTTAAGAGTTTTCTCATGGAGGAAAGAAGCGGGTGCGAAGGTCCTGTGTTTGAACTCTTTGTCGATGGCTTCGACTACGTCCGATTTATCGAGCTTGAAAGGAAGAATGGTGTCAGGCTTGTACTCGCCGGACACTCTGACATCAAAAATAATATTGTTGTCGCAGAAGGGACATTTGGAAGCACTGATATACTTGCCGGGGTCGAGTTCGGCGCCGCATGAAGGGCATTCGGTCAGTGAATCGTTGCCGACACGCTCCATTCTGTTGAGCTGACTGCAAAACGGACACAGCATAGCCTGATCCTTTGGTGAAAACACCATGCTGGCACCGCAGCTTTTACATTTAAAATTCATATGTATCTCCTTTGAAAACAGCTTTGCAAAAGGTGGAAAATAATGCACTGCAAAGCAAATAACAACTACACATTTATTACAGTAATTATAGCCTTTGCTTCACGTTAAAGCAAGTCAACATAAATTGACAATTATTGCTGTGCGGCCTATAATTTTATCATTGGTGCAGTATGCAAAAATGTATCCGTAGCGGCCTAAAAAATGGATAAGTATGCTAAATTCAAACGGATGCTTAAAGATTGGATAGATATGAAAATTGTAGTATTAAACGGTGGAATAAGTACTGAACGTGACGTATCGCTTGTATCGGGATCAAAAGTGTATGAGGCGCTTAAAGGTAAAGGCCATGATGTTATCCTTCTTGATTTGTTTTTGGGGTATGAGGAACCGCTTCCCGAGGGTGGTGTGAGGGCCCTTTTTGAAGCAGATATCGATTGGGCTGCGAAATCACGAAAGGTAAGTACCCAGGCACCCGATATTGAGGCTGTAAAGGCATCAAGAAAGCTTCAGTCGGATGAACTCTTCGGAGAAAATGTTATCGCCATTTGTAAGGCTGCAGATATCGTTTTTATGGCTCTTCACGGAGACTGCGGTGAGAACGGAAAAATTCAGGCAGCTTTCGACTTATACGGAATAAAGTATACCGGAACCGATTATGCAAGCTCGGCACTTGCGATGGATAAGTCGGTTACAAAGATGGTATTTAGGGCGAACAATGTTCCCACACCTGCCTCATATGTACTTACCGGTCCGAACGACGATTACAAGCCTGAATTCCCTTGCGTTGTAAAGGCCTGCAACGGAGGATCTTCGATCGGCGTATATATTGTTAATAACGCAGAAGAGTACAAGTCTGCCGTGGAAGAGTGTTATAAATTCGATGCAATTGTTCTGGTAGAACAGTACGTTAAAGGAAGAGAGTTCACCGATGCAGTTATTGAGGGCAAGCCTCTTCCGGTTGTTGAGATTATTCCGAAAACCGGTTTCTATGATTATAAGAATAAATATCAGGCGGGTTCTACCGTTGAGGTTTGTCCTGCTGATATTTCCGAGGAGCTTACTAAGCGTATCCAGGACGTTGCGCTTGCCGCCTATAAGGCGCTGCGTATTAAAACATATGCAAGAATGGATGTATTGATGAACGAGAAAGGTGAATTGTTCTGTCTCGAGGCAAACACTCTCCCCGGAATGACACCTATAAGCCTTATTCCTCAGGAGGCGAAGGCTATCGGAATCGAATTCCCCGAGCTTTGTGAATTAATAATTGAAATTTCACTTAGGAAGTATGCATTATGAGAGGAATGGATTTAAAGCACGTCGAAGCGGCTGTCGAAGGCCGGTTGTGTCTCCCTGAAGTATATCGAAAAGGAAGTCTTGAACTTGAGGCGGAAGCTGTTGTTATTGATTCGAGAAAAATAGTTCCCGGTGCGATATTTGTTGCAACAAAGGGTGAAAGAGTCGACGGACATGATTTTATAAATCAGGTTTTTGAGAACGATGCGCTCGGAGTAATATGCGAAAAACTGCCCGAGGAAGTCAAAGGTCCCTGTATTCTTGTGGAGGACAGCTTTGCCGCACTTCGAAAGCTCGCAAAATATTATCGAAGCGTAATGTCTGAGGTTAAGGTTGTCGGTATAGTAGGCTCCGTCGGAAAAACCAGTACGAAAGAATTGGTGGCTTCCGTGCTTGAACAGAAGTATAAAACTCTGAAAACCGAAGGCAATTACAATAATGAGATCGGTGTGCCGCTCACGATTTTCAGGTTGCGCGATGAGCATGAGGCAGCAGTCGTGGAAATGGGAATCAATAAATTCGGTGAGATGGACAGACTCGGCGATATTGTTAAACCAGATGCAGTGGTTATGACCAATATCGGGCCCTGTCATTTGGAGTTCCTGGGTGACCTTGACGGAGTTTTGAAAGCGAAATCCGAAGTCTTCGGCCATATTAAAGCCGGAGGATTGCTTGTACTTAATGCTGAAGACGAGAAACTCAATACCGTACGGGAAGTTGAGCAGGTTAATATTGTCCGATACGGAAAAGGGTCGCCGGTGGAGGCTTCGAATATAGAAGGACTCGGACTTGAAGGCAGCAGGTTTAACGTTGCAATCAGGGACTTGCCTATGAACTGTGCGGCAGCAGGTCAGAGTTTGGGCTGTGCCGTAACGAAGTCGGTTGCGGCTATCGGCGGCATTGAAGGTGAATTTGAGGCTACGGTTCATCTTACGGGAAGACATATGGTCATGAACGCACTTGCAGCAACTGTCGTTGGATTGTACTTTGGTATGAAGACCGATCGGATTGCTGCAGGAATCGAAGCGGCGAAGCCTGTAAGCGGAAGAAGCAATCTTATTAAAACCGATAAATATCTTGTAGTCGATGACTGCTATAATGCAAATCCCAAAGCTGACAAGGCTGCAATTGATTTGATGAAGGAAGCACTCGGACGTAGGTGCGCTATTCTCGGCGATATGTTTGAACTCGGAGAGAATGCAGACGAACTTCACGGCGAGGTAGGCACTTATGCTGCGGAAAACGGAATCGACATGCTTGTTTGCGTCGGAGAGCTTTCAAAAAACATGTATGAAGCAGCCGGAAAAGCTGGTTCGAATTGTGAACTGATTTACTATGCTACCAAGACGGAACTGATGAATGAGCTTAATACTCTTGACTTTAGGGCAGGAGATACCATTCTTGTTAAAGCTTCGCATGGAATGGGCTTTGCCGAAATTGTCGAGGCACTGAAGTCTTTATAATAAAAGTGTATACACGACCGGCGATGACCCGGGCTTTGAAAGCATATGATCTATGGGGGTTACCGTTATATGAAAAAGATATTGCATGGAATTAAGAAGTACATCGCGGCAATGGTGATGCTGCTTGCGATGATGTTTGCTGCTTTGCCGGCAGGCGAAGTTCAGGCAGCAACCGTAAAGCTCAACAAAACCGCACAGACGCTGGAAATTGGAGAAACCGTAAAACTTAAGCTTAAAAATTATTCCAAAACTCCTCAGTGGAGCAGCAAAAATAAGGCTGTTGCGAAAGTCAGCAAAAAAGGTACCGTGACCGCGGTTAAGCCCGGAACCACATATATCTATGCCACTACCGCAAAGGGCAAAACCTTCAAATGTAAGATTACCGTAAAGAAGCCTGTACAGGATGATAAAAACTCGGGCAGTACAAGCAAAGGTGATACAGGCACCGGCAAGGAAAGTACTGACGGCAGCAAAGGAAGCTCCGAAAGCGGCGAGAGTAGCGGCGTGAACAGTTACGGCATACTTTTCAGTCATAAAAAGACTGCATATGTAAAAGATTATGTTCATGACAAAAAGATAACAAATGAAGCGGATCTACTGAAGATGATGCAATATGCCATGGAAAACGGCGCAGAGACAATCACCTTTACTGCTGATTTTTCGAATTTTAATAAGTACTGCCAATGTATATCTGACTGGAGCGATTACAAGAACGGACTTGCGGGTTATGCGAATTCTTTCGCATACAGCTGCAGCTATGACTATTCCGGCGCAACCATTACCGTTACGCCTGTTTACAAAGATGGCTGGAATGCAGTTACTTTGCTCAGACACACCGGCTATGAGGCTGACAGTACGGTAAATGCAATTCTTGAAAAAGCAGAGAAGGTTGTTGCAGATGCCATGAAGGATACAAGCGACACTGAAAAAGTTCTTCAAAATATTAATGCTATATTGTGCGGAATGGCCAAATATGATTATTCTTCAGTGTACGTGGCTGACATTATCGGCAAAGACGGAAAGGTTTTACCTGCGCATGACGCTACCGGAGTGCTTTTAAACGGCAAAGGTGTATGTGAGGCTTATACATCGGCCTTCAGGCTTTGTCTTGAGATTCTTGGAGTAGAAAATCATGCCGTAAACAACTATGTTGAGTATTCGAATGGCTATATAGGCTCGGATCATGTATGGAATCGTGCCAAGATTGACGGTACGTGGTACCACTTTGATATAACCTGGAACGATAATGACTACGATGATCCGCGTACTTTGGGCAACTATTTTATGCTTACCGACAAAGAGTTTAATGACAAAGTGCTCAACCATGGTTCTGCCGATGATATTGCAAGTCACAGATGGAAGAGTGAATATCTTCCGAAATAGAAACTGCCGGCGCGCAAAAGTACAAGATATCACAGAAAAAGACAAGATATCACAGAAAAAGACAAGATAAAACATAGTATATTATGTAATCGACAGATATAATGAGACAGTAAAACAAACCGGAGGTGCGTATGACTTTTATTAATGACAACAATGTGCTTATCGCTAAAACAAACGGCGAGACACTTAGAATTGAACCTTGGGGTGAGAACTCATTCAGAGTTCGCTCAACACTGCTTTCGGATTTTACCGATTGTGACTGGGCGCTTACTGAGGAGCCTGTGAAGACAAATGCAAAGATAGATTTCTTCGAAAAGGAATATTTTGACGGATACGGAACTTCGATGCAGAAGTATGCATCAATTACAAACGGTCGACTCAGAGCTGAGGTTAATTTTGTAGGTATCATCTCGTTCTTCAGAGATGAGAAGCTTATTTTAAGAGAGTACTTCAGATCTTACGGCGGAACTATTTCAAAAGAGAGCCGTTGTCTTAAGGTAGTTAATCGCGAGTGGAAGGGCATTATCGGCGGTACAGGCTTCAGTCTGAATCTTAAATTCGAGCCCAACGACGGCGAGAAGATTTTCGGTATGGGACAGTACCAGCAGCCTTATATGGATCTTAAGGGAAGCGTGCTTGAGCTTGCACAGCGCAATTCTCAGATTTCTGTTCCTTTTATGGTATCTTCACTCGGATATGGTATGCTTTGGAACAATCCTGCAGTGGGACGAGTTACCTTCGGACGCAATTACACCGAATGGATTGCAAGATCTACAAAGCAGATGGATTACTGGATTACCGCGGATGAGAATCCCAAGGCAATCCTTGCAAATTATACTGCAGTAACGGGACATGCACCCATGTATCCCGAGAATCTTATGGGACTGTGGCAGTGTAAGCTCAGATATCGTACTCAGGAGGAAGTACTTGAGGTTGCGAGAGCTTATCAGAAGGAAGGCATAAAGATCGATCAGATTGTTATAGACTTCTTCCACTGGACAGTTCAGGGTGACTGGAAGTTTGATTCTTTATACTGGCCCGATCCCAAGGCAATGGTTGACGAACTTCATTCGATGGGAATTAAGGTAATCGTTTCAATCTGGCCTTCCGTAGACCGCAAGTCAGAGAACTTCTATCCTATGATGGAAAGAGGATTACTCATCCGTACCGAGCGTGGTGCAGCGCAGACTTATGATTATCAGGGAGACTGTGTGGAAATCGATCCTTTCAATCCTGAGACACGTAAGTATGTATGGGAAGTTTGCAAGAAGAACTACTACGATCTCGGAATCGATGCATTCTGGCTTGACAATTCGGAGCCTGACTACGGCGTATATGATTTTGAAAACTACAGATATTCAGCAGGCCCCGCACTTGAGGTGAGCAACATGTACCCTCAGATGTACAGCCGTGTATTCTATGATGAGATGAGTAAGATCGGCGACGGAAATGTCGTTAACCTTCTTCGTTGTGCATGGGCAGGAAGCCAGAAGTACGGCAATGTAGTTTGGTCGGGAGATGTTCCCAGTACTTTTGAATCGTTCTACGATCAGCTTCAGTGCGGCCTTAATATGGGTCTTGCAGGTATTCCCTGGTGGACAACCGATATCGGTGGTTTTATGACCGATGATGTAAATGATCCCGATTTCCGTCAGCTGCTTATCAGATGGTATCAGTTTGCTGTTTATTCGGCAGTTCTTCGTATGCATGGTGACCGTGGTCCTTACAATATTCCCGCACTCGATAATCGTGATTGGGGCGGCGGATATCTTCATACAGGCCAGCCCAATGAGCTTTGGAGCTATGGTGAGGAAAACTACAAAATCATGAAGAAGTATTATGATGTAAGAATCTCAATGCATGATTACATCAAGTCACTTTATGAAGAGGCACATACAAACGGTTCACCTCTTATTCGTACCATGTTCTATGAGTTCCCCGAGGATGCAAAGTGTTGGGAACTTCAGGACCAGTATATGTTTGGCAGCAAATATATCTGTGCACCTATTTTCAAGCTCAATCAGTTTGAGCGTGAGGTATACCTCCCTGCCGGACAGTGGAAGCTTACAAGCACAGGCGAGGTATTTAACGGAGCCCAGACCGTAAAGGTAGATGCACCTATCGACTACATGCCTGTATTTGAAAGAGTTTGATATAAATCCAAAACTGCGGTTGATCCGCATTGGCTGAAGTTTATGAAAACTGCATAATCGAAACATTATATAAAATGTCTTCCGCAATGATTTGTCCGGGACTTCGGGCGATATCGGGCGGAGGACTTTTTGCTAAAAAGCAGCGGCTATGCGAAATATCTGGCGTTTATTGGTTTGAGCGAAGCCAAAAATGGTGAGAAAATGTAAAATTCAACAGTTAACATATATATTGGTTGATTGGCTGACTACGGAAGTTTTGCAGTCAGCCGGATAGTTAAAATATAATAACAGGAACGGAGAGAAGCATGGGAAACGCATACAAAACAGGTAAGTATACCAATTTGTTCGAAATGATCGGTAAAACAGAAGCTGATGTTGACGCAAGAATCGATGAAATTTGGAACACTTTTTTCTATGGCAGCGAGGAAACGAGAATTTATCATCCGGCCGGCGATGATATGGGATATCTTGAAGATACAGGTAACCATGATGCACGTACGGAGGGTATGTCGTATGGTATGATGATGGCTGTTCAGACAGGTCATAAAGAGGAATTTGACCGTATCTGGAAATGGGCATACACAAATATGTGGCATCGTGAACCCGGTTGGCATCACGGATATTTTGCATGGTCATGCGCACTTGACGGCAAGCACAATGATGAAGGTGCAGCTCCCGATGGTGAGGAATTCTTTGCTATGTCGCTGTTCTTTGCTTCAAGACGCTGGGGAGACGGAGAAGGTATTTTTGAGTACTCGAAGCATGCGAGAGAAATACTTTCGAACATGATTCATAAGGGAGAACCCGGTAATGAGGGAGATCCCATGTTCAATCCCGAAAACAAGCAGATTCTGTTTGTTGCAGGTATTCCTTTCACAGATCCTTCTTATCATTTGCCTCATTTTTATGAGTTGTTTGCTCTTTGGGCAAATGAAGAGGACAGAGCGTTCTTTAAGGAAGCGGCAAATGTGAGCCGCGATTTCCTGGTTAAGGCGTGCCATCCCGTAACAGGAATGAATTCGGAATATGCCGAGTTTGACGGATCGCCCGTAAAGCAGACTGTTCCGTGGATCAGCGACAGACATGACTGGTTCTTCAGTGATTCTTACAGAACGGCAGCAAACATCGGCTTGGATTATGAGTGGTTCGGAGATGATCACGGCCAGTGTGATGCGAACCGCCGTCTGATAACCTTCCTCGACAATCTCGGTGAGAAAATGAACTCTAAGTTTGAGGTAGACGGTACTATTGTTGAGAGTCCTACGCTTCATCCGGTAGCCCTTCAGGTGACAACCACAGCAGGTCTTTTGGCAGTTGTGGGAAAGTACCTTGATAAGTGCGGCGGTGATTTTAAAAAGCTTAAGGAATGCATGCCCGAGCAGGAGTATGAGCTTGCATACAGATGGATTGAGAAGCTTTGGAATACACCTATGCGCGAAGGTGACAGAAGATACTATGATAACTGTCTGTATTTCTTTGCGTTCCTTGCATTGGGCGGAAAATACAGAGCATGGTAATGGCCGGATAATCGCTGATTCATAATAAGTGCAGAGCCGTAATAGATACAGCACTGTAATAAGTGCAGAGCCGTAATAAACATAAAGCGGCAATGCAGAGTATAATGGGAGAAGTTAAAAATGCTGGAAAAATTATTTAAACTTAAAGAGAATGGGACGAATGTAAAAACTGAACTGATTGCGGGACTTACAACTTTCATGACTATGGCGTATATTATCGCGCTTAATCCGAATCTGCTTACAAACTTCGGAGCTGAGGGAGCTGAGGTCAATCTGTGGAGTGCTGTATTTATGGCGACATGTATTGCTTCTGCAATCGGTATGTTTGTGATGGCATTTGCCGCAAATAAGCCTTTTGCAATGGCACCCGGTATGGGATTGAACAGTTTCTTTGCACTTTTGTGCGCTGAAATTGTGGGAATTACCGGAATGAGTTATGTTGATTCTTTCAGAACCTGCTTATGTATCATTCTTATCGAAGGAATAATTTTTATCGTTCTTTCGGTACTGAATGTCAGAGAGAAAATTGTTGAAGCCATTCCTCAGGGAATCAGAAACGGTATTTCACCTGCAATAGGCCTTATGCTTCTTAACATCGGTTTTGGTTCAAACGTAAGCATTTATTCCGAAACAAACGGATTCACTTCACCTTTCTTTGCGATGCGTGACTTTTTCGGTTCACTTACCGCAAAGACAGCAAAAGATAATCTCGGTTCACAATGGGGATTTATGGTACTTTCCGTAATAACCATGTTTGTCGGTCTGTTTATAATTGTCGTTCTTGCGCATAAGGGAGTTAAGGCAGCGGTACTTATCGGCATGCTTGCGGCAAGCGTTGTGAATTGGATCGGACAGGCGGTTTGCCTTGGCATGAATCCTTTTGAGAAATTCGCAACCGCATCATGGGTTCCTGCATTCGGACCTATGGCTGAGAATACACTGTTTAAACTGAACTTTGCGGGTCTTGCGGAAATAGGCTGGACAACCGTAATAATTCTTATTATTACATTCTGTGTAATTGATATGTTTGATACTATCGGAACTCTTGTCGGAACTGCTTCAAGAGCAAATATGCTGGATGAAAAGGGAAAGATGCCCAAGATGAAGCAGGCACTCCTTGCAGATGCGGTGGGTACCGTTACGGGTTCGCTTACGGGAACTTCAACCGTAACGACTTTCATCGAGTCGGCATCGGGAGTTGAGGCAGGCGGTCGTACAGGCCTTACGGCACTTACAACAGCGATTCTTTTCCTGGCATGTATGTTTATTGCTCCTATCGCTGCGGTAATTCCTGCTGCAGCAACCTCGTCAGCGCTCATTTATGTCGGAATTCTGATGATTTCGGGACTTAAGAATATCAAGTTTGATGATATTACGGAACTTGCTCCGGTTACAATAATGCTGATTGCAATGCCCATTTCGGGTTCAATCGGACATGCGATAGGTCTTGGACTCATTTCGTGCACCGCACTTAAGGTAATGACCGGAAAGGCTAAAGAGATTACAGCGCTTACTTATGTCCTTTCGCTTCTGTTCCTGGTTAAGTTTTTCCTTGCAATCTGATGTGCTTGAACAGAGATGGATCGGTAAGAATTTAAATATAATACGATATTCAATCGGCTGCCCGGTTTATTCGGGCGGCCGATTTGTTTCTGCCGATTCATACTTTTCATATTCCGGGAGACTCGCAAGTTCTATTTCAAGTTCAATCTTTTCGAGGGCTTCATCAAGGCCCGGAAGAGCAGAGAAAGGGAGGAACTGCTTGGCCCTTTGCTCTGCGGACATTTTACTTCTTGGTTGGTTGGGTTTGCCGGATGACATATATTGTTGTTCCTTTGCTGAGTATGGTGTGAATAATCTATTCGCCGCTGCTGTGACCGCCGATCTGATGGTTGCGCTCTTTTGTCATTGCACCTTTTTCGAGATTCATGCCCCTCATAAGGGCATCCCGACCGAAACGGTTTTGAATATTCAGCATGGCGGTCTGAACTTTTTTCTTTTTCTCGGCTTCGGCAGTATCGAGAAATAAGTCCATCTGATGATACTCTTCGTGGATGATGTTATTGCAAGTAATGTTGACACGCCTGATGGTCAGTTCGGGGTCTACGATGCGGTTGTATAAATCCGTAATGGCAGGAATCCATTCGGATGCTGAATTGGAGGTGGTACCGAGCGAGGCTGTGCCGCGTGCGAATGCGATGCTTTTATGACTTCCGAAATCGGATCCGGAGTATCCGATGAACAATGATACCGAACTTGTCACGACATCCTTGTTCAGCATATCAAGGCAAAGCACATCCATCATTTCTTTGACGATGAGGCGTCCCTTGTCAAAAGGGTAGTCACTCATAAGAACCTGTCCGTTTGAAAGACACTTAGCTTTGGAGTGATAGTTGCGGATGTCGGCAATCGTGACCGGTTCACGCCCGTAGGCGTGGTCGATAAGCAGTTCCGCATCGACGCCGAATTCTTTGTACAGGAAGTCCTCGTCCGTTTCGGTAATTGCCCGCATGGTATGAATCCCGTATTTTGCAAGACGAGAGGCTATGCCATGACCTATGCGCCAGAAGTCGGTGAGAGGGCGATGATCCCAGAGTGTTTCACAATAGGTTTCTTCGGTGAGCTCGCCGATAAAGTCGGGACTGTGCTTGGCGGTGATGTCGAGCGCAATCTTAGTGAGGTACAGGTTCGTACCCACTCCGCAGGTGGCACGGACACCCGTTTTTTCAAGAATTGTTGCCATAATCTGCTTGCCCAGTTCACGCGGAGTTTTGCCGTAAAGCTCCAGATAATCGGTGACATCCATGAAAGCCTCGTCAATTGAGTAGACGTGAATATCTTCCTTGGCAATGTAGCTTAGATATATGCTGTAAATTCGGGCGGAATAATCAATATATTTTTGCATACGGGGTTTGGCAATGATATATTCCATATCCAAGGGAATATCGCCGACACGACACCGGTTACGCACTCCGAGGCGCTTCAGAGCAGGAGAAACAGCGAGACATATGGTGTTTGAGGAACGGTCGGGGTCAGCAACAACGAGCTTGGTCGTCATAGGATCCAGCCCGCGTTCGACGCACTCTACCGATGCGTAAAAAGATTTTAAGTCGATGCAGATATAATAGCGCTGTCGTTGTTTCATAGTCTGAAAAGGATGATATCAACCGGTTTGGCATGCGGACGGGTTTAATGCCGAATGGTTTGGCATGCAGACAGGCTTAGTGCCGGCCGGTTTCGTAAGCAGAAGTTTTTATGCTAACCCGGTTCGTGGGCAGCAATGGTTCCTTTGGGAACGGTCCACATCCCTTCGGTACTGTAATAAGTAAGCTGAAGAGGTTTAAGACTGTTTCCATCGACTATTTTACAACGAAATTCGGTAATACCGCTATACTTTGTCTGAACAAAATAGTCGGAAATCTTGTAAGAGATTCTGCCGAGGCGGACATAAAGGGGACATATGTGCCCCGACGAGTCGAAAGCCGCAATAACGGGAATGATGGCGGTTGTCTTGTGATCGAAAGAGGTATAAGAAACGAATGCACCCAAAATGTTCTCCTTTCTAATTAAGTCACGTTGGATCGTCGTGACTTAATTAGGATTTGCTTCTCAAATCCCTACCTTTCTAATTAAGTCACGTTGAATCAAATACAAAATCGAATGTATGTTCGAAAGCAAACATAATATAACATGCGAACAAATGTTTGTCAATACGGATAATGAGAGGTTGCCAAAAAAAAATCAAAAGGTTAAAATTGATTCGGAGGAGGTTATCATGAGCACAATTAAATACTGGATCGGGCAGCATGATGAGTATCCTCTTTATTATCATGTTGACGGAAAACTTAAAGGTACATATACAGGAATTATAAATGAGATTGCAGCCAGAAGCGGATGTGAGGCAGAGCTTGTTACTCAGCATAACGGAGCTGAGATTACCGCAGGTGAGGCTGTGGAACTTTTGCGAAGCGGAGAGCTTGATATGGTTCTGGGGCTTGCTGCCGCGTCGGACGGGGAGTATCGGCTTTTAAGCGAAGCGGATACCGGAAGGTCTTACACCGATGAGGATATCGTACTTACCGGGCCTGTCTGCGTGAACAATCTGGTGGCGCTTGTAAAAGCGGACAGCCCGATGGCTCAGCTGCGTGATATCGGAAATTTTTACTGGGGAATCGAGAATTCGTCGATGGGATTTATCAAAGGTACAGAATTCGACGGACATACACTCGATTTTAACAGCGTTTCGGAGTGCTACGAAGCCCTTGATGAGCAGGCGGTATACGGAATATTCGTTAAACAGAGTGCTGTTGATTATGCGGCTTACGTGTCAAAAGGTATGCCCTACAGAGTGTTTGAAGGGGTAAAGATTCCGTACTCGGAGAGCATATATCTCAATGCAAAAAATACGGAACTTAATGAAATCGTCGAGCAGGTGAGTGCCGAATATGCGATTCTTAAGCCAAGGGACGAGGCTGCCTACACCAATCTTTTGATGAAAGAATATGCAAAAAGCGGGACACTTACGTATGTTGCTTACACCGCGGCGGGAATTGCGTTTTTGCTGGCCGTTTTCACTGCCTGGCTGTTTGTGCGTTTAAAAAACAGAAGGCTGCAGCACAGTGCGGCGCTTAAGACTTTGCTGGATGCGGACCCCGATAAGGAAATGTTTGAAATTGACCTGAAGACGGGAAAAGTACTGGCGCATAAGGATTTTTCAATCTTTGAGAGCAGACGCCCCGGACTTGAATCAGGTTCGACGCTTGCCAAACTTTCAAAAGAGTTCGGATATGATTTCGAGGAGCATTATGCATCCGTGGGACTTCACGGAAACACCATTTACAAAAACAGAATGATTATATATGTTGACGGCAGAAAGCTTCTTATAACCGAAGAAGGACGCAGGGTAGGACATGTGCTGTATGTTACACTTACGCGTATGTAATGTATTTCGTGTGCATTCAGGATGGTGGGCATTGAAGGCATATAAGCTGCGCAGGCTTACGCTTCGGGTAGTTTTATCTGCGATACAGTTCGCGGTAACGGCCGGGAGGCATGCCGACCGCAGCCTTAAAGGCGTGTGAGAAATTGTGAACGTCTTTGAAACTGAGCTGATATGCTATCTGTGAAACCGGAAGATCGGTTTCGGTCAAAACCGATTTTGCGTGCTCCATTTTTGCGCGAATAATATATTGTTTGAGCGGAATACCTGTACGGCCTTTGAAAACGGTTGTCAGGTATTTTTCGTTGTAATTGAAATAGGCGGCCAGCTCGTCGATTCGCAGGGGATCGCTGATGTGCCAGCGAATGTAGTCACTGATGTTGTCGCACAGACGGTCGTGGTTTTTGTTCGTATTCTCAGGGGCTGTTGAACGCGCCTGAAGTGAAATTTCGGCAAGAATCGTTCCCGTCAGATATGCATTCAGAATTGCATTATGATATCGGCGGTCACAGTCCTGAAGCTGGTTGAAAAGATTTACCAGACGTTCCGGCATTCGCGGAATAAAGAGCCTTGGAATAAAAAGAAGATCGCTTTCGTCGCCAAGATCGCTTTCGCCGCGAGAAAAAGGCTCGGCAGTGCTGCGGAGCTTATGATTGTTTTGGGCGCTGTTGTAGTCGAAATGCATCCAATGGAAGGAACAGTAGGAACTTTTTACGCCGTATTGGCGGACTGTGGGAGACATCAGCAGGCATTCACCGGCGCGGACGGTATAATAGGTGTTGTCGGCAGCTATATGCAGCACCCCATCGGTTACCAGCATAAGCTCGTAATCCTCGAGAGTTCGCGTCAAATGTACCCAGTGAGGATCGGGGGAAGTAAACTTGCCGCACCAATGGCAGGTGAACCCAAGCGAATTGCTGAAGACCAGCAGCTCTTTGCTGCCGGCTGTTGTGCTTATAATGCTGTGCTCCATAAAGTGCCTCCCCATACATGAAAAAACTTTTGAACAACGCTCAATATATAACTATATCACACAGAAAACAGTCGCCTATTCGTATATAATATAACATTTTTACACTACGTACAACCTTTAGCGGTTTTAATGCGCAAAATCGCGGAGTATAATAAGCCCATAACCTGCGCCGAAGCATTTTTTGAAAACGGCGTCCGTGAATATTTTGCATGAAAGGAACAGCCATGAATCTTAAAGGACTTAAAGAGTATTCGCTGACAGATGTGACACTTGAAAATAAATATATGATGAATGCCCAGCAAAAGGAGGTGGAGTATCTTACCTCACTCGATCCCGAGCGTATGATTGCCGGATTCAGGGAGAATGCGGGGCTTCCGCTTAACGGACACGAGCGTTACGGAGGATGGGAGAACATGCTTATTGCCGGACATACCTTCGGCCATTATGCCGCAGCATGTGTTAAATCTTATGAAACCGTTAATACGACACCAAGGCAGCAGCGGAAGCTTCTCGATATTTTAAAGACCATGATTTACGGTCTTAAGGAATGTCAGGATGCTATAGGTACCGGCTTCATTTTTGCGGGAAGTATTCTTGATAAGAACAACGTTGAGATTCAGTTTGACAATATTGAGAAGGGCAAGACTCATATTATTACCGAGGCATGGGTTCCGTGGTATACCGCGCACAAGATTTTTGAAGGACTTATTGCGGTTGCAAGACTTAATGACAATACCGACGAGACAGAGGAACTTAAGGCAGCAGCGCTTAAAATCGCATCGGATTTTGCTGACTGGACCTGGAAGAGAGTATCATCCTGGGATGAGAAGACTCATGCAACCGTTCTGGGAATAGAGTACGGCGGAATGAATGACTGTCTTTACGAACTGTATAAACTTACGGGCAAAGAGGAGCATAAGCTTGCAGCGGAAGCTTTTACCGATACGAATTTCTTCAGAAAGATTGCGGCAGCGGCGCCCGGAGATGATATTTTAAACAATCATCATGCAAATACAACCATTCCCAAGTTTATGGGAGCGCTCAACCGCTATACCGTTACGGGTGAACAGGAATATCTTGATTATGTTGTTGCGTTCTGGAACATGGTTACCGCGCATCATACATATATTACGGGCGGCAACAGCGAATGGGAGCATTTCGGCAAGGACGATGTTCTTGATGCGGAACGCACAAACGCCAACTGCGAAACCTGTAATGTTTACAACATGCTTAAAATCACCAAGCTTCTGTTTGAAATCACCGGAGAGGCTAAGTATGCGGACTGGTATGAGGGTACTTTTGTGAATTCGATCCTGTCTTCGCAGAATCCCGAAACAGGAATGACAACTTATTTCCAGCCTATGGCAACCGGATATTTCAAGGTTTACGGTGAGCCCGAGACCAAGTTCTGGTGCTGTACCGGAACGGGAATGGAGAATTTCTCGAAACTCGGTGAGAGCCTTTATTTCCGTGCGGATGACGGTATTGTTATAAATCAGTATTTTTCATCGACTCTTGATGCGGGCAGTACCAACATGAAGCTTGTGAGCAACATTCCCGAAGATGATGAAGTAACCGTTACTTTCGATACCGGATACGACGGAAAGCTTCTTTTCAGATTGCCCGCATGGCTTGCTGCACCCGCGATTATCAAGGTTGACGGAATCGCATGCGGCTATAAAACAATAGGCTCAGATGAAAACGGTAAGGGCGGATTTGCTCTTATTGACGGCAATTTTACCGACGAAGCGGTAATTACCGTAAAGCTTCCTATGAAGATTGTCCCTTATAATATGCCGGACGGTGAGGGTACTTACGGATTCAAGTACGGTCCGGTTGTGCTTTCGGCACTTCTTGGTACTGCGGATATGATTACTTCCACAACCGGTGTTGATGTCACCATTCCCGCCGAGAAGGAACTCAGTGCAATGTCGTCGAAGAACGATCATATAGTAATAAGCGAAGGCAGTGTGGAGGAGTTTATGGCTGATATAAACGACCGCATGGTTCGCGATGAAGCAAGCGATATTCTTAAGTTTAAGCTTACGGGTACCGACAATGAACTTACCTTTGTCACTCATTATATGCAGCACAGGGAACGCTACGGAATTTATTTCAGATTTGAGGATAAGAAAACCGCGGCGGAGCATACGTCTGTGAAGGTGAGTCGCCATGAGTGGCTCGGTGACATTAAAATCGATACGGTTCAGGCAGGCTACGGACAGTATGAAAGCGATGAACTTCATGATATGCTTGAGGGTGGTACCGGAAGTATAGGTACTACCGAGGGCGGTACTTCAAGAAGTGCCAGAAACGGAGGTGCCTTCAGCTACAGAATGCTTGTCGATGAGGCCGGTACAGCACTTTTGATTACTCTTAAAAAAGCAGAGGCCGGACGTTCGCTTCGTGTATGTGCGGCGACAAGCCAAAGCCTTGCGGCGGGAGCAAGTATGGCCGAGGATGAAGTTATCGTTCTTGCGGGAAAAATTAATGCGAACGGCGGTTTTGATATTGTATCCGGAGCATGCGAGGTGATTTCTTCCGACAAGGAATTCCTCGAACTGATGGTGCAGCTGCCCGAATCGGTTGCCGCATCGGCTGAAGATGTTGCGACCGAACTCGGATCCGGAAAGGCTGTACGCTTTAAATTTACCGCTGCATCCGCAGGGGATGATGCAGCATCGGTTTGTGAATTTATTTATACCATAAGGAAGCCTTACGAAGAGGAGATAGAAGTAACGGATACACCGGCATATCTTACAGCCTCCGAAGATTCGTTCGACAAAGAGCCCGAAGACGAGTCGGCAGAAAGACCCGAAGAAAAGTCGGAAAACGAATCGGTAGCCGGGCCCGAAGAAAAGTCGGAAAACGAATCGGTAGCCGGGCCCGAAGGAAAGTCGGAAAACGAATCGGTAGCTGAGCCTGAAGGAAAGTCGGTGCCTTCGATTGCAGGAAAAACAATCCGCAAAAAGTCTGTCGGAAAGAAACTTGCAGTGGCAGCGGTTGCCGCAGTAGGCGTCCTGGCATATGTAATAAAAAAACGAAGAAAATGAAATAAACATATTGACAAAATCGTACCGCCGCAATATAATATCCAATGTTGCGGCGGTACAAAGTTGCAGTGACTGTGCGGGATCTTAGCTCAGCTGGGAGAGCATCTGCCTTACAAGCAGAGGGTCACAGGTTCGAGCCCTGTAGGTCCCATTACTTACTTATGTAAGTTCAATTTAATATGGCGAAGTAGCTCAGTTGGCCAGAGCATTCGGTTCATACCCGAAGTGTCGGGGGTTCGAATCCCTCCTTCGCTACTAAAAGCATTTACTTTAAGGTAAGTGCTTTTTTTATGACAAAAACTGAGATACTTCTGATGGACATAAGGGCAAGAGCCAATAATATTTATAATAATAAGTGCGGTGAGAAAATGATTTTTTCACCGCACTTATTTATTATATGTTTGCATGTTTTTGGGAGCATTTCTCAATCCAAATAAAATTATTTATTACTCTTGCTCCATGCCATCTGCATCAGAAGGTTATAAAGACCGCTTTTTATGGCGCTGTTGTCGTGGTCGGCACCGGTAATTTCATACCATATATGGTCAACACCGTTGCGTTCCATGATATTGTGATAGCTTAAGGGGAAAGTTCCTACAACCGAGTCCTTGGTGCCGCAGCACAGAAGGAGAACATCGGGAATAATTGCGTCATCGGCATATCGAAGTTCGTCTTCGGTAATGGAACCGACATGCTCCATAGCCCAGTCTTTTCCGGGGGTGAGTCCGGGAGCTGCCGAAATGGAGCCTACGTACGCAAAAAGCTCGGGATGGCAGTGGCTTATGTAGAGAACTTCGCGTCCGCCCATGGAAAAGCCCGCAAGTGCGGTGTTTTCACGGCCGGTTTTTACCGAATAAGTCGATTCGATATAAGGCATAAGGTCAGCAACAAGATCGTTCACGAAATTGTCGTAGGGAACGATGGACTCGGCATTGAAACCGGGCTTTAATTCGGGGTCCGAGGTGGCATACATATTGGGGCAGACAACTATTGTCTGTTCGATAATTCCGTCAAGGTATGCATTTACGACGATTTCTTTTATCTTATTCGAAGAATCGTTGGAGAAGGAATATTCATCTCCGAAAATTCCGTGCAGCAAATAGAGAACAGGATACATTTTGTCTTCTGAATAATCGTCGGGGAGAAGAATGCTGACGCCGCGCTCCATACCGCAGGTCGTCGAAGAGTAGGTATCGTGTCTGAATGAACCGTACTTGACAAGGCCTCTTGTGGCGGCAGCCTTAATGGGGCATTTCTCGAAGATTTCGTTTGTGATTTCAACTGCGGGATTTTCCTCGGATGTCACATCGACATCGCCGGTATTTTCGGAATTGTTTGAAACCGAAACATCCGAAGCGTTACCTTCGGATGAAGAACCTGTCGCAAATTTCCGGAGCTCCTCATCGGTGAGATTTTCCGCAGAACCGATGGGAGCGGTTGTATTTTCTTTGTTGTCGGCTGTCACTTCCGGTGCCTCCTTATTGTTTGATTCCGATGAATTTAATGATGATGAACCCTCGGCCGGACTTTCGTTGGGAGCTTTGTCCGAAGCTTTGTCCGAACATGCAAAAAGACAAAACGAAGTCAGCACCGATAATGTTATGAATGTTAAAATACGCTTCATTGTTCCCTCACATATCTTATTGAGAAGAAGTTGCCGATTAGGATACCTCCGTTTTCGGTTTTCTCCATTGATTCAACCGAGGAAATCTTATACCTGCCTGTATAATCCATGATAAATTCCTCCTGATCGGATATATATTTTGATATATAGCGAATAGCTTATTAAGTATAGAATAGCCTTTTGAGAAAGCTCAGTCAAACAGAAAACGGAATTGACTTGTAAAAATGTGACAAAAAAAGGTATAATACGATAATGTATTTATCGATTATACATATATCGATAAAAATAATATCGATATACCAATTTGATTATTCCCAATATTTAAACAGGTTGGTAAGCTATTATGCAAGGGAGGAGTATAAGACGTACTTCTCTTTGGAAACGGAGTAGAATATGCAGGAGTATATTACAAGAGCAACGCTTGGCAGACTGCCGATATATTTGCAGTATGTCAGAAGTATTGATTCAGACACTATCTCAGCAACGAAGATTGCCGGAGCACTGAACCTGGGAGAAGTTCAGGTGCGCAAGGACCTCGGAGCGGTTTGCGGGAACGGAAGGCCTAAGGTTGGCTACGAGAGAACAACTCTTATTAAAGACTTGGAGAATGCACTGGGTGTTTATGAATGCACCGAAGCAATCATTATCGGAGCCGGTAAGCTCGGACTTGCGCTTTTAGGATACCGGGGTTTCGAAGAGTACGGATTGAAGGTAAGGGCTGCGTTTGATATTGCGGCAGATAAAACTGCGGACGTCGGCGGCGAGAGGTTCATTAAGCCGATGGATGAATGCAAAGAGTACTGCAAGGTCAACAATATAAGGATTGCGATTCTTACCGTACCGGCGTCTGCGGCACAGCAGGCATGCGACGATCTTGTTTCGTGCGGAATTACCGCAATATTGAATTTTGCACCCTGCAAACTTAAAACCCGAGAGGGAATTACGGTAAGACAGGAAAATCTGGCACTTTCGCTGGCACATCTGAATTTAATGACAGTGAATTCTACTATTCAGGAGGAAGAACAGTAATGAAGAATGTAAATTATGAAATCGTTGACGGAGTTGAGAAGCTTGAAGCCGCTATTGCACGTGTGAAGGAAGCTCAGAAGGTATTTGCAACCTATACCCAGGAGCAGGTTGACAAGATTTTCCTTGCAGCCGCAACTGCGGCAAACAAGCAGAGAATTCCGCTCGCAAAGCTTGCCGTCGAAGAGACAGGCATGGGTATCGTTGAGGACAAGGTTATCAAGAATCATTTCGCAAGTGAGTACATTTACAATGCATACCGCAATGTAAAGACTTGCGGCGTTCTTGAAGAGGACAAGGAATACGGAGTAAAGAAGATTGCCGAGCCTATCGGTGTTATCTGTGCGGTTATCCCTACAACCAATCCCACATCAACAGCCATTTTCAAGACACTTCTTGCACTTAAGACAAGAAACGGTATTATCATCAGCCCTCATCCCAGAGCAAAGCAGTCAACCATCGCAGCCGCAAAGGTTGTTCTTGAGGCAGCGGTTGAGGCAGGCGCACCCGAAGGTATTATTTCATGGATTGATGTTCCGAGCCTTGAGATGACAAACCTTCTTATGAAGGAAGCCGATATCATCCTTGCCACAGGTGGTCCCGGAATGGTTAAGTCGGCTTATTCGTCGGGAAAGCCCGCTGTAGGTGTAGGTGCCGGAAATACTCCCGCTATTATAGATGAGTCTGCGGACATTGTTCTTGCCGTAAACTCGATTATTCATTCAAAGACATTCGATAACGGTATGATTTGTGCTTCCGAGCAGTCTGTTATCGTTCACCAGAGTGTATATGCAGCCGTTAAGAAGGAATTCAAAGAGAGAGGCTGCTACTTCCTCAACGCAGCAGAGACCGAAAAGGTAAGAAAAGTTATTCTCATCAACGGCGCTCTTAACGCAAAGATTGTAGGTCAGAAGGCAGCCACCATCGCAGCACTTGCGGATGTTAAGGTTCCTGAGGAGACCAAGATTCTCATCGGTGAAGTTGAGTCTGTTGATATTTCCGAAGAGTTTGCACATGAGAAGCTTTCACCCGTACTTGCAATGTACAAGGCAAAGGATATCCAGGACGCATTTGACAAGGCAGAGCAGCTTATCGCAGACGGCGGATACGGACATACATCAAGCATTTATCTTAATGTGCTTACCGCACAGGACAAGCTCGATGAGTTCCAGGCCCGTATGAAGACCTGTCGTATTCTTGTCAATACTCCTTCGTCTCAGGGTGGTATCGGTGATCTTTACAACTTCAAACTCGCTCCTTCACTCACACTCGGCTGCGGTTCATGGGGCGGCAACTCGGTAAGCGAGAACGTAGGAGTTAAGCATCTGATCAATATTAAGACGGTTGCCGAGAGGAGAGAAAATATGCTGTGGTTCAGAGCACCTGAGAAGGTTTATATGAAGAAGGGCTGCCTGCCGGTTGCCCTTGATGAGTTAAAGACAGTTATGGGTAAGAAGAGAGCTTTCGTTGTAACCGACAGCTTCCTTTACAACAACGGACATACAAAGCCCATTACGGATAAGCTTGAGGAGATGGGTATTGTTCATACTACCTTCTTTGATGTAGCTCCCGATCCCACACTTGAGTGTGCTATGCGCGGTGCTGAGCAGATGAAGGCCTTCAAGCCTGATGTAATTATCGCTTTGGGCGGTGGATCAGCTATGGATGCCGGCAAGATTATGTGGGTTCTCTACGAGCATCCCGAAGCTGACTTCATGGATATGGCAATGCGTTTCTGCGATATCAGAAAGAGAATTTACACCTTCCCCAAGATGGGAGAGAAGGCATACTTTATTGCAATCCCCACATCGGCAGGTACAGGTTCCGAGGTTACTCCTTTCGCGGTTATTACCGATGAGAAGACAGGTGTTAAGTATCCTCTTGCAGATTATGAACTTATGCCCAATATGGCAATTATTGATGCAGACTTCCACATGACAGCACCCAAGGGACTTACCGCTGCATCCGGTATTGACGCGGTTACTCATGCTCTTGAGGCTTATGCATCAATCATGGCAACAGATTTCACGGACGGACTTGCTCTTAAGGCCTTAAAGGTTATCTTCGAGTTCCTTCCCAGAGCTTACAACAACGGTCCCTGCGATCCGGTTGCAAGAGAAAAGATGGCTAATGCGGCTACAATGGCAGGTATGGCGTTCGCAAATGCTTTCCTCGGTGTTTGCCATTCAATGGCTCACAAGCTCGGTGCTTTCCATCACCTTCCTCACGGTGTTGCAAATGCACTTATGATTGATGAGGTTATAAAGTTCAATATGTCAGAGGTTCCCACAAAGATGGGTACATTCTCACAGTACGATCATCCTCATACACTTGAGCGCTATGCCGAAGTTGCCGATTATCTCGGAATTAAGGGCAAGAGCAATACAGAAAAGGTGAACAACCTTATCAAGGCTATTGATGAGCTTAAGGCTGAAGTAGGAATCAAGGAGACCATAAAGGACTATGTTGCCGATGAGGCTGACTTTATGGCACGTCTTGACGAGATGACCGAGCAGGCATTCGACGATCAGTGTACAGGTGCGAACCCCAGATATCCTCTTATGAGCGAGATTAAGCAGATGTACATCAACGCATATTACGGCCCCGGCAAGAACTACAAGGAACTGTAATAAAAAACTTTGATTTGTAATTTCGGTGCAACTAAAGACTTATACAGTGATATAATATTTACATACGATACAGCAATTAAATTTTATATACGAGAAGGTATGGAACGGAGGCCAATATGGAGCTTACAAATGTAATAGCTACACGCGCAACCAAGACCGTTTATCGTGACGGCGATAAATGTATTAAGGTTTTCAACGAAAATTATTCAAAAGCAGATGTTCTTAATGAGGCACTTAACCAGGCAAGAATCGAGGAGACCGGTTTAAATACTCCCAAGATTTTGGAAGTTACCAAAATTGAAGGCAAGTGGGCAATCGTTTCGGAGTATATTGAGGGCAAAACCCTTGCACAGCTCATGACAGAGAACCCCGATAAGAGACTTGAGTATCTTGAGCAGTTTGTAGATATTCAGATTGACATGTACAGCAAACGTGCTCCTTTGCTCAACAAGCTTAAGGACAAGCTTAACCGCCGTATCAGTGCTGCGGACCTTGATGCAACCGCAAGATACGAGCTTCACACAAGACTTGAATCAATGCCCAAGCATGTAAAGGTTTGTCACGGAGATTTCAACCCTTCGAATGTCGTGATTACTGCAGACGGAACCCCTTACATTCTTGACTGGGCTCATGCAACTCAGGGAAATGCTTCCGCAGACGTTGCGGTTACATATCTCCAGTTCTGTCTCTCGGGTGATACCGATATCGCAGAAGAGTATCTGAAGCTTTTCTGCCGCAAGACAGATACGGCAAAGCAGTATGTTCAGAAGTGGATGCCTATCGCAGCAGCTTCCGAGTCAATCCGTGCAAACGATAAGGACAAGGAATTCCTGCTTAAGTGGGCAGACGTAGTTGAGTATCAGTAAAATATATTTACATATTTGAATTTCAACAGCTTATAAAAATAACCCGGTTGCGGATTGGTTTCTGCAGCCGGGTTATTTGTGCAAAAAGCAAAAGATATGGTATACTTCAAATAAAGCCGAAGGAGGATGCGATTGATATGAGCAAGTATAAACTGGACCTGCGAAAATATGCCGGACTGGCAAGACAGACGGCTGCAGAAGGATGTGTCTTAATAAAGAACGATAACCGGGCTCTGCCTCTTCGAAAGGGAGATAAGGTGGCACTTCTCGGCAGGATTGCGGCAACGTATTATAAAAGCGGAATGGGTTCAGGCGGTATGGTAAATACTGCTTACGTTGTGGGAATTCCGGAGGCACTTTACGAGGAAGAGGATATATATGTCGAGAAGAAAGTGCGCGGCGTATATGATGAATGGATTTCGGAGCATCCTTTCGATCACGGAGAGGGCTGGGGACGTATTCCAAGGTCCCAAAAAGAGATGCCGGTGACGGATGAGCTCAAAGCGGCATCGTCGGGCTGCAATGTCGGCCTTGCCGTAATCGGAAGAACCGCCGGTGAGGATCTGGATAATAAGCTTGAGAAAGGAAGCTTTCTGCTTACCGATGCGGAAGAGGTGCTTCTTGATTATACATGCAGGAATTTTGAACACTCGATTGTTGTTCTCAATGTCAGCAATATCATCGATATGTCGTGGGTTGAAAAGTACAATCCGGAGGCTGTTTTATACGCATGGCAGGGCGGCCAGGAGGGCGGACATGGTGTTGCGGATGTGCTGATGGGAAGGGTGAACCCTTGCGGAAAACTTACCGATACCATAGCGAAAGATCCCGCAGGTTACCCCTCGACTCCGTACTTTGGAGATACCGAAAAGAATTATTACGTCGAAGATATATATGTCGGCTACAGATATTTTGAAACTTTTGAAAGGGAGAAGGTACTATATCCGTTCGGTTTCGGCAAATCGTATACAAGGTTTGATATTTCCGGTGTTCTGTCGGAAAATACTGCCGAACGGCTCCGTGTTTTGGCTAAGGTTAAAAATATCGGAGACCGGGCGGGAAAAGAAGTCGTTCAGGTTTATCTTGAAGCTCCTCAGGGGAAAATCGGCAAGCCTTCAAGAGTGCTGGTCGGCTTTGCGAAGACAAAAGAACTTGAGCCGATGGAAGAGGAAGAACTGACGATTGATGTTGCGAAATCGTACTATGCTTCCTTCGATGACAGCGGAATCACGGGAGCGGGGGCTTCGTTTGTTCTTGAGGAAGGCACTTACAGCCTTTATCTTGGCGGCGATGTGCGAACCGCCGGAAAAATCGCCGAATTTTTTGAGGAGTTCAGAGTAACCGAGCATCTTTCGCAGGCACTTATGCCGGTTGAGAAGTTCGAGCGATTCAGCAATCGCGGAGGAAAACTGGAATTTGAAGCTGTTCCCTTAAAAAACGTAAGCTCGGATTGTTTTGCAATTTGCAGCAAACAGGAGGAAAAATACGATGATAAGGCCGGGAACAAATCAGAGGGAAAATCCGATGATATGTCCGGGGATAAATGTGATGACAAAGCCGCTGCGGGCGCTTCTTTATATAAACTCTGCGATGTTTACAACGGAAACGTTACGCTTGATATATTTGTTAAACAACTTTCGCAGACGGACCTTATTCAGATGTCGCGCGGAGAGGGAATGTGCAGCCCTAAGGTTACACCGGGAACGGCAGCGGCGTTCGGAGGAATTACCGAAAGATTAAGGGAACTCGGAATACCGGCACTTTGTGCGACGGACGGACCTTCGGGTATTCGAATGGACTGCGGAACCAAAGCGTTTTCGTTACCGAACGGGACTTTGATGGGATGTACCTTCGATGTGAACCTTATTGAAGAACTGTATACCATGACGGGTCGGGAATTAAGACAGAACAGAATCGATACACTGCTCGGACCCGGAATCAATATACACAGAAATCCTTTGAACGGACGCAACTTTGAATATATTTCCGAGGATCCTCTGCTTACGGGAAAGATGGGAGCGGCGCAAATACTGGGAATGAGCAAATTCGGTTCGACCGGAACGGCAAAGCATTTTATTACCAACAATCAGGAAACAAACAGGCGAAGCGTAAATGCGGTGGTATCAGCACGCGCGCTTCGGGAAATATATCTGAAGGGATTTGAAATTGCCATAAAAGAAGGCAATTGCAGAAGTATTATGACGACCTATGGGCCTTTGAACGGCTTGTGGACGGCGGGCACTTATGAACTTAACACACAGGTGCTTCGCAATGAATGGGGCTTCGACGGAATTGTAATGACGGACTGGTGGGCCGGTGCAAATGACGAGGGTCAGCCGCTTGATATGAAAAACCACGCTGCAATGCTGAATGCGGGAAATGATTTATTCATGGTTTGTGCGGATACAACGGTTCCGCGACAGGACAATATTGAGGCGAGAATCGAAAGCGGAGAATTAAAGCTTGAACAGCTGGTGAAAAATGCAAAAAATATTTTGAACTTCGCACTTAAATCCGTTGCGATGGAATACGAAATGGGGTTGATCGGCGAAGAGGAACTTAAAGAGCGAAGAGAAGCCCAGGCGCAGGATGATATCATCCCCGAAGACATCGAATATTTCGACATCGAACCCGAAGGGGAGATAAACTTTGACGGTACGGAATGGTCCTGCCGCAAAGATGATAAATACATATTTGCGGTAAAATCACTTAAGCCGGGATTGTTTGATATTGAACTTACGGCAGGCTCGTCGCTTGACGAACTGGCTCAGATTCCGGTGACGATAACCCTTGACGGAATGCATAGAACGATGTTCAGCTTCAGGGGGACCGGCGGTGAGTTTGTCAGTGAAACCCATAATTTCGGCCTTTTGGTCGGAAATTATCATTTTTTAAAGATTGCGGTGGGTGCCGACGGACTCAAAATAAGAAACGTTAAACTCAAATATCGTGAAGAATTCAAATGGCACAGCAGTTAAAAGACTGCTGTGCCATTGCTGTGCGCCTTGCGGCGCACGTCACTAATGGATGAAAGTTCCTAATCCGCCCTAGTAGTGGGAAGGATACAGCTGAACACCAAGGGTGCCCATCGTGAGGTGGAATCTGAAGGAAGGTGTAGGCAAATCTTTGGTCTGACGAACAGAAATCACATCAGGCTATAGTTAGGGATAAGGTTGCAGTACAAACTGAAGTCCAATAACTACTCGGAATTAACTGTAGTAAATGTGGCAGATATATGGAGAGAAAGTGACGTGTGGTACCAAGGGAG